>CAYPFO010000013.1:0-67081 GCA_964410065.1 uncultured Pseudomonas sp. | reverse complement strand
TGTACAGCCAGCACATCAGCCAGTTGTGCTTGCGCTTGAAGATCACCGCCTGGTCCTTGACCGAGGCCTTGGCGTCAGCGATGTCATGCATGCCGAACCAGGCCGCGAGGGCCACCACCACAATGAAGGGCACCCAGATCAGGCCGGCGTTCTGCAGCCACAGCTGACCACCGTCGCTGAGCACTTGAGGTTCGCCACCAAAGCTGCCGAACAGACCGCCGACCACGGCCAGCGGTACTGCAAACTGCATGGTCGACACGCCGAGATTGCCCAGACCGGCATTCAGTCCCAACGCAGTGCCCTGGCGGGCCTTGGGGAAGAAGAAGCTGATGTTGGACATACTCGAGGAGAAGTTGCCGCCACCGAAGCCGCACAGCAGGGCGATGATCACGAACACGCTGTAGGGCGTCTCCGGGTTCTGTACCGCAATGCTCATCCAGATGCAGGGGATCAACAGCGAAGCGGTACTCAGCGCCGTCCAGCGCCGTCCGCCGAACAGCGGCACCATGAACGAGTAGAAGATGCGCAGCGTGGCGCCGGATACCGAAGGCAGCGCGGCGAGCATGAACAGCTGCTCGGTGCTGAAGCTGAAACCGACACTGTTCAGGCGTACGGTAACCGTGCTCCACACCATCCACACGGCGAAGGCCAGCAGCAGCGCGGGTACCGAGATCCACAGGTTGCGGGTGGCGATCTTCTGCCCGACATCACTCCAGAAGTGCGGGTCTTCGGGACGCCAATCGGTAATTACCGGGCCTTTGGGAGGCTGCAAGCCCGTGATAGTTCGATCAAAGGTGGACATGCTTATTCTCCTTGGGCGGGGTGCACGGACACGCCCTTGCCCATGAGCGGGGTTTGGCGGATTTCGCTGCGGTACATCCAGATCAGGGAGACCCAGACCACGCCGTACAACAGCATGAAAGCGGAGGTGCGCACGCCGGTGAGGTCCACCAGGGCGCCGAACATGATCGGCAGGACGAAGCCGCCCAAACCACCGGCCAGGCCGACGATGCCGGAGACCACGCCCATGTTCTGTGGGTAGTCATCGGAGATGTACTTGAACACCGAGGCCTTGCCGAAGGCGAAGGCGATGCCGACGATGAACATCAACGCGGTGAATACCCACGCGTTGAGGCCGATGGAGAAGGTTTTTGGGCCATTGACGGTCTGGATGGTGAAGTCGGTCTGCGGGTAGGACAGCAGGAACAGGCACACCCAGCTCACCCACATCACCCACCAGGTCACGCTCTGTGCGCCCCAGCGGTCCGACATCCAGCCGCCCACCGCGCGCAGCACGCCGCCGGGCAGCGAGAAACAGGCGGCCAGCAGTGCGGCAGTCTGCAGGTTGAAACCGTATTCCTCGACGTAGTACTTGGTCATCCACAGCGCCAGCGCCACGTAACCGCCGAAGACGATCGAGTAGTACTGGCAATAGCGCCACACGGCCGGGTCCTTCAGCGCCTGCATCTGCTCGCGCATGCTCACGCCGCCCGATACGCGGTGCACCTTGTTCTCACGGGTGAAAAACCAGAACAGCAGCGCGGTGATGAACATGGTTGCCGAGAAGACCTTGGGCACCAGCTGCCAGCTGCCGGCAGCGATCAGTGCCGGAGCGAGGAACTTGGTCAGCGCCGAACCGGCATTGCCGGCGCCGAAAATGCCCATGGCGAAGCCTTGATTGGCCTTGTCGAACCATTTGGCAACGTAGGCGATGCCCACCGAGAAGGAGCCGCCCGCCAGGCCGACGAACAGGCCGAGCACCAGGAACTGCCAGTAGGCGGTGGCTTCGGCGATCAGGTAGATCGGCAACACACAAACCAGCATCAGCAGGAAGAACACCACGCGTCCGCCGAACCTGTCGGTGAGCATCCCCAGCGGCAGGCGGATCAGCGAGCCGGTAAGTACCGGTGTGGCAGCCAGCAGGCCGAACTGGGTTTCGTTGAGCTGCAACATTTCCTTGATCGGCACGCCCAGCACGGCGAACATCATCCAGACCATGAAGCACACGGTGAACGCCAGGGTGCTCATGCCCAATATCAGGCCTTGCTGCATTTTGTGACCGGCCATAACGACCTCCAGGGGTATCTGTTATGGCCGCAGCCTATCGATGGAGCCGGGCGAACCCTTGATGCAGATCAAGGGTGATGCAGGCCTTCAGCCTCTACTATCCACGCGCCTACCCACTAAGAGGTAGGCCGAAATAAATAAATAAATCCCTTTAAATTCAAATAGTTAGCGTGACAAGCTTGCCCCGTGAAAAGGCTTGGCCCGCCCCCCCGAACTCTTTAGAGGTAGCTGCTCATGTTGCAATGGTTAAAAGGCTCGTTGCCGGCCCGAGCAGGTCTCGCGGTAGCCTTGATTGCCATTTTTGCACTGGCCAGCGCGCTCAGTTCCGGCGTGATCGCCCGCCTCAGCGAAGGCGATGCGGCTGCCATCAATACCGCCGGTTCCCTGCGCATGGCCACCTACCGGCTGAGCTGGAAGATCGAGGCGGGAGCTGACATCCAGGTGCTGCAGATGCACGGCGGCAACCTCGAAAGCCGCCTGGAAAGTCGGGAGCTGACCGAGGTACTGCAGAATAACGATGCTTTGCACGCGAGCTATGCGCAGCTTCAACAGCGCTGGGAGAACGAACTCAAGCCCGCCTTGTACGGCGGTAACACCCGGCAGTTCTTGGAACATGCAGACAGCTTCGTCGAGCAACTCAACCAGTTCGTCTATGTCCTGCAGCAGCGCAATGAAAGCAAACAGGCTTGGCAGCAGGCCATCCAGGGCCTGGCGCTGTTTGTCACCACCATTGTGCTGATGATCGGCATGTATCAATTGCAAGGCACCGTACTGGCGCCGCTGCAGGAGCTGAATCGAGCCAATGACCGCTTTCGCGCCGGCGATCTCAGTGCGCGTGTCGACTATCAGGCCACCGATGAGTTGGGGCAGGTGGTCAACAGCTTCAATGCCATGGCCGCAGCCATTGAGGAATCGCACCGCACACTTGAAAGTCGCGTAGCCGAGGAAACCGCCAACCTGGCCCAGGCCAATGCCGCCTTACAGCTGCTGTACCGCAGCAGCCGCAGCCTGGCCAGCCAGGCCGCCGATGCCGACACCCTCGGTCATCTGCTGGACAGCTTTCAGGAGCGCTTGCCTGGCCTGCGCCTGTCGCTGTGCCTGCATGGCGACCCCCAACATCCGGTGGGCCAGCTGATCGCCCTGCATGGCCAAGAGCTGCGCGAGATCTGCTCACCGGCGGATTGCGCCAATTGCATGCTGCACAACCGCTATAACCTGATCGCCTGTCCGGTGGTCAACCTGGGCAGCGAGTTGGGCGAGTTGCGCGCAGCGTTTACCAGTGGCCGCCCCGCCCAGGCCTGGGAAATGGAGCTGATCCAGGCTCTGGCCAACCTCATCGGCACCGCGCTGTCACTCGAGCGTCAGCGGGAACAGGAGCATCGCCTGTTGATCTTCGAGGAGCGCGCCGTAATCGCCCGCGAGCTGCATGACTCACTGGCTCAGGCGCTGTCGTTCATCAAGCTGCAGGTCAGCCGCCTGCAAACGCTGATCCGCCGCGGCGAGTCGCTGGCCAAGGTGGAAACCGTCAGCGAGGAAATCCGCGACGGCCTGAACACCGCCTACCGCCAGTTGCGCGAGCTGTTGACCACTTTCCGCCTGAGTATCAAGGAAGGCGGCCTGGATCAGGCCCTGCGCGACACCGCCCTGGAGTTCTCGATGCGCAGCCCGTTCGAGGTGGACTTGCAGGTCAATCCGCTGGCCGTGCCGCTGTCGGCCAGCGAACAGATCCACCTGCTGCAGATCGCCCGCGAGGCGCTGTCCAATTGCGCCCGCCACTCCGGTGCCAGCCAGGTTCAGGTTGCCTTGCACCAAGAGGGCGAGCTCGTCGAACTGCTGATCGAAGACGACGGCTGCGGGCTGTCCCATGAGCACGACAAACGCCAGCATCATGGCCTGACCATCATGCAGGAGCGCGCACGCAGCCTGAGCGGACAATTGGATGTGACTGACAGAATTCCCCACGGCACTCGTGTGCAACTGCGCTTTCGCCCCGAGTTTCTTGGCAACCCCAACAACGAGGCCCTTGCATGACTACCCCGCACACCCTGCTGCTGGTCGACGACCATCCGATGATGCGCCGCGGCATCCGCCAGTTGCTCGAACTGGAAGACGATCTCGATGTGATCGGCGAAGCCGGCAACGGGGCCGAAGCCCTCGATTTGCTGACGGGGCTGCAACCCGACCTGATTCTGCTGGACAACAACATGCCGCAGATGAACGGGGTGGAAACCCTGAAGAAGATTCGCGAGCATGGCTATGCCGGCAAGGTGCTGTTGTTCACTGTTTCCGATGCTGAAGAGGACGTGCGCGACGCCATGCGTTTCGGCGCCGACGGCTATTTGCTCAAGGACATGGAGCCCGAGCAACTGATCGATCAGTTGCGCCGGGTTCTGCACGGCAATCTGGTCATCAGCCCGGCACTGACCAAGGTATTGGCCCAAGCCCTGCGCAGCCCGCAAGGCGCGACCCAGGCCGACCTTACCGACCGCGAGCGACAGGTGCTGAAAATGGTTGCCCTGGGCAACAGCAACAAGATGATCGGCAACAAATTGGGCATCACCGAGGGCACCGTGAAGGTGCATATGAAGAACCTGCTGCACAAGCTCGGCCTGCGCTCGCGGGTAGAAGCGGCGGTGTGGGCCCTGGATCATCTGCGATAGCGGCAAGGCAAGCTTAAAGCTTTAAGCTTGCGGCTTGCGGCTTGCGGCTCTTTTTAGGGTTCATAGCGAAAGGTGGCATCCAGCTGTTGCGGGCCGCTCACGGTAACCATCAGGTCCTTGACCAGGCCGCTGTCCAGCCCGTAGATCCAGCCGTGCACCGCCAGTGGCTGGCCCCGCTGCCAGGCGTTCTGCACGATGGTGGTATGGCACACGTTGCGTACCTGACGCTGCACATTCAGCTCGCAGAGCAGGTCGACCCTGGCGCCTTCGTCCAATCCCGCAAACCGAGGCAGGTTTTGATGATAAAGCGCTTTCAAACCCCGTAACCAGTTGTCGATGATCAGCCCCATCTCGGTATGCCCCAGCGCCGCGCGCACGCCGCCACAGCCATAATGGCCGCAGACGATTACTTGGCGGATCTCCAGGACATCCACCGCATACTGCAGCACCGAAAGCATATTCATGTCGGTGGCCACCACCATATTGGCCACATTGCGGTGCACGAACAGCTCGCCCGGCATCAGCCCGACCACATCATTGGCCGGAACGCGGCTGTCCGAGCAGCCGATCCACAGAAACTCGGGACGCTGCTGGCGGGCCAGGCGTGCAAAAAACTCCGGATCTTGCTCACGCAACGCCTCCGACCAGTTTTGATTGTTGATCAACAACTGTTCGACGTTCATGTCCTTTCCTGTCGCAACCTGTGGGAGGCGCAGAAATATCACCCGTCAGGAACGTCCGTCTTGTCCTTCGTCAAGGGTGACCGGCACACCGATCGCTACTCTACTCACAGCGTCAGCCGCGATGGACCTCTCCTCTCCAGCCGTCGCGGGCTGGCGCGTTTTACCTACCACCGCCCTACACGTCTGCCCCTTTGGAGGTAGCGCCTTGGAGGGATTTGCTCGTGCTCCCGTGGCTTTTACCATGCAGTCCACGGAGGTGACTTTATGCTGACCGACCCCGCCACGCTTACCGCCCTGCGCCGCCATCACCTGTTCCAGAAACTGCCGGCTGACGTGTTTCAGAATGTCTGCGACCTGGCCATTCACCGCCGCCTGGACAACGGGGAAACGCTGTTTCACCAGGGTGAAATCGCCGACCGTTTCTACCTGCTGATCCAGGGTCAAATCAAATTGACGCGGGTCCTGCTCGAAGGCCAGGAAAAGCTGGTGGAAGTGATCCAGCCCGGGGAGAGCTTCGCCGAAGCCCTGCTGTTCAACGGTACTCGCCATTATCCGGTGACCGCCGGCGCCCTCAAATCCAGCAACCTGGCGAGCATCGATGGCGCTCATTACCGGCGCCTGCTGGAAGAGCAACCCAAGATCTGCCTCGACCTGCTGGCCAGTTTCAGCATTCGCCTGCACCAGCGACTGAACGAAATCGACACCCTGACGGTGGGCAACGCCAGTCGGCGCGTGGTGCGCTTTCTCTGCCAGGAACTGGAAGGCAGCGACGGGCAAATCCAGCTGCGCGCGCCCAAACGCCTGATCGCCTCGCAACTGGGCATCCAGCCGGAAACCTTCTCACGCATCCTGCACCGCCTGATGGATGCCGGGCTGATCGACATGGAGCGTCGCACCATCCGCGTGCTCGACAGCCCCAGCCTGGCCCAATACTGCGAATAAGCCGTTAGGAGGAAACGCCCATGTCCTCTCTCCCACTCGTTTATTCCTGTTCCGGCTGCTCCAACGTGGCGCAGCTGGCCAACACTTTGGCCGTGCGCCTGGACCGCGCCGGGTTGGCGGAAATGTCCTGCATCGCCGGCATCGGCGGGCGGGTCGCCTCACTGGTCGACCAGGCCAACGCCCAGCGCCCGATCCTGGCCATTGATGGCTGCCGCATGCAGTGCGCCAGGGCCTGCCTGAAACAGCATGGTGTCACTGCCAATATCCATGTGGTGCTCAGTCAGTACGGTCTGAAAAAGCGCTACCGCGAAGACTGCTCCCGCGAGGAAACCGAACGGGTATACGCACACATGCAAACGTTGCTGGACGACCCGCGCATGGCCGGCAGGGCACCACCCCAGGTAACACCGCAACTGCGGATCGTCAGATAGCGCATACGCGGTAGCGCCGACCGCTCTGCGGTCCTTGAGCACGATCAAGGTCAAGACCTGACTCGCCCACCATACTGAGGCCCTTTGCAGGCCACCTCCGGGAGATACCCATGCCCAAGCCGTCACACGCCCTGGTCTATTCCTGTTCCGGCTGCTCCAACGTGGCCCAGTTGGCCAATACGCTGGCGGTGCGCCTGGACCGCGCGGGGCTGGCGGAGATGTCCTGCATTGCCGGGGTGGGTGGCAATGTCCCCGCGCTGGTCAAGAAAGCCAGCGCCGGCCGGCCGATTCTGGCCATCGACGGCTGCCACCTGCACTGCGCCAAGGCCTGCCTGGCCCAGCATGGAGTGACCGCCAATGTACATGTGGTGCTCAGTGAGTACGGTTTGAAGAAGCGCTACCGGGAGGATGTTGCTGGCGAAGAAGCTGATCGACTGTTCGGCGAGATGAGCCAGCTGATTACCAGCGAGCGCATGAGCGCCCCGCCCGAGCAACCGAAGTTGCACATCATCACGTGACGGGATCAGAAACGGCGCACACGTGATCACCCATGACCAAACAGATGGGGAGCAAGCCGCTCCCCCTTTGCTTCTGCTAATTCAATAACGCGCTGAACGGCAGGTATTCGACCGACTCGCCCTCTTCCAGGGTGTGTCCGCACTCGACCAGCGCCAGGCCATCGGCCCAGCAGGCCGAGGTCAGCATTGCCGAGCCCTGACGTGGATGCAGGCAGACACGCAGTTCGCCGTCGACTGTTTCCAGTCGCGCGCGCAGGTACTGGCGGCGCACATTGCGCTTGCGCCAGGCAAAACCCGCAGGCAAACGCAGCGGCTGCGGCAACACCTCCCAACAGCCCTGCGCACTGAGCAGGAAGGGCCGTGCCACCACCAGGGCGGTAATCAGCGCCGCCGCCGGATTGCCTGGCAGACCAAGCCACGGCGTGCCGTGGATTGCACCGAACGCCAGCGGCTTGCCCGGCTGAATCGCCAGGCGCCACAGGTGCAGTTCGCCCAGCTCGCGTACCGCCTGCTTGAGATGGTCTTCTTCACCAACAGAAACGCCGCCAGAGGTCATCACGACGTCCTGTTCAGCGGCTGCCCGTGCCAGCGTGTCACGGGTAACGGCCAGATCGTCGGCCATCACCCCGTAATCCGTTACCTGCAAGCCCAAGCTGCTGAGCACGCCGAGCAGGCTGTAGCGGTTGGCGTTGTACAGCTGGCCGGGGGCCAACCCCTCGCCCGGCTCACGCAGCTCGTCGCCACTGCTGAGCAGCCCGACGCGCAGCCGTTGGTACACCGCCACACGGGCATACCCCAGGCTGGCCAGCAGGCCGAGTTCTTGCGGACGCAACCGTTGGCCGGCCGCCAGCACCGGTGTGCCGGCCAGCAATTCCTCGCCTTGCCGACGCACATTGGCGCCGACGTCCAGCGCCGGCACCCAGACCCGCTCGCATTCCACCGTGCACAGCTCCTGGGGCACCACCGTGTCGGCACCCGGAGGCAATGGCGCCCCGGTGAAAATCCGCACCAGATGACCGCCCGGCAACGGCTCCAGGGCCGCGTCGCCAGCCGCGATGCGCCCGGCCAACGGCAGCCAGCCACCCTGCGCCGGCAGATCGGCGGCACGCAGGGCGTAACCGTCCATGGCGCTGTTGTCCCAGGCCGGCACATCAGAGAGTGCACGCACCTCTTCGGCCAACACCCGGTTCAGGACGTGCGCCAGAGGCAATGATTCCACCTGCGGCACTGCCGGCACGCGCTCCAGCAAAGCAGCGATCGCCTCATCCACCGGGCGCAACCCTTGGGTATCACAGCCACAGGTGCTCACGAGCGGCTCCCGCAGCAGGTCGCCGCCTGGTCCGCCAGGCGCTTGAGATGGGGCACGAAATTGCAGGGCCGGGTACGGCTGTCGAGCTGCTCGACGAGAATCTTCTGCCAGGCGGTGCGGCAAGCATTCGGCGATCCCGGCAGGCAGCACACCAGGGTACCGTTGCTCATCCCGGCCAGCGCCCGCGACTGCACGGTGGAGGTGCCAATATCGACCAGGGAAACCTGCCGGAACAGCTCGCCAAAGCCGTCCACGGTCTTCTCCAATAGCGGCGTTACCGCCTGCGGGGTGTTGTCACGCGCGGTAAAACCGGTGCCGCCGGTAATCAGCACCACCTGAACCTGCCCATCGGCAATCCAGCTGCACAGCCGCGCACGGATCTGCCAGATGTCGTCGCTCACCAGCGCCCGATCGGCCAGTTCATGACCGGCTGCCAACAGCCCGTCGATCAAGGCCTGCCCGGAGGTGTCGGTGTCCAGGCTGCGGGTATCGCTGACTGTCAGCACCGCGATGCGCAGAGGCTGGAATTCAGCGTTGGATAAATGCGCCATGGAAGAAATCTCCGTTGAAAATATCGATGCAGACTGCACCGCCAATGACGTGCAGCCCATCCCCCCGAGGAGGTACTACCGGCAACGAGGCCGGAGAGCATGTGAGCCTCAGCCTAGGCCCAATCGATTTTTTATCCCTTGATCAACGTCAAGGGGCCACAGGTTATCTGGCGGCAGAGTATCGGCACCTTCATCCGACACGAGCCTGCCCCCATGAGCACTGCATTGTTGAACGAAACCCTTGGCAGCCTGGCTACGCGCATTCCCGGCGCAACCCGTATCCTGCGCGAGCAACGGCTGGACTTCTGCTGCGGCGGCGCGCAGTCCCTGCAGCAGGCCTGCGAACAGCGCGGAATCGATACACCCCTGGTGGCCGAACAACTGCTGCACTTGCAGCAACAGCCCGGCGCGGACACCGACTGGAGCCAGACGCCCACCCCGGAATTAATTGATCATCTGCTGGAGCGTTACCACGCTCGCCACCGCGAACAGCTGCCGGAACTCATTCGACTGGCCAATCGCGTGGAGCATGTTCACGTCCGCAGCGCCGACTGCCCCCACGGCCTGGCCGCACTGCTGGACGAGATCTACGGCGAGCTGGAACAGCACATGTGCAAGGAGGAACGCATTCTGTTCCCAATGCTCAACCAGGGGGTGGCGGCCTCGGCATTACGGCATGGGCCGATTGCGATGATGCGCCATGAACACGACCAGCACGGCGAAGCGCTGGAGCAACTGGCCGAACTGACCCACGATATCCAGCCACCGCCCGGCGCCTGCAATACCTGGCGCGCCCTGTATCGCGGCCTGCAGGAGTTTCGCGACGACCTGATGCAGCACATCCATCTGGAAAACAACATCCTGTTCATGCGTGGCTGAGTGACCGGTGCGGACTCACTCCTGTCCGGCGCCGGACGGGTTGAGTACCGGCGTTGAACGCAGCAATAGGCCGGGCAAATTAAAGCTTCGCGGCGGGCGGGCGCCCACACAGGAGTCCGAGCTCGCCACGTGGTTTGGTGTGGGAGGCCCGAGCCCGGGCCGAAGCGCCGCCGAGCAGCTCAGCGCAAGGATTTGCGTAGCCGTGAAAGCGCACCGACGAAAAACACCAGGCCGATGACTCCGAGCGCGAGCAGCGAGGGCCAGACGATGGACAGCCCGGCGCCGCGAAACAGGATGGCCTGGGCCAGTTCGATGAAGTGCGTGGTGGGCGCCGCCAGCATCAGGTTTTGCACCAGTTCGGGCATGCTTTCCCGCGGCGTGGTACCGCCGGACAATATTTGCAGCGGTATCAGCACCAGGATGATCAACAAGCCCAACTGCGGCATGGAGCGCGCCACGGTGCCGAAGAAAATACCCATCGAGGTCGTGGCGAACAGGTGCAGTGCGGCACCCACCAGGAACAGCGCCAATGAGCCTTGAATCGGCACCTGCAGCCAGCCTTCCACGACAAACCGGAGCGAAAAGGCCGAGGCTGCCAACACCACCAGGCCCATCGACCAGACCTTGGCCAGCATGATCTCGAAGGGTGTGATCGGCATCACCAGCAGGTGCTCGATGGTGCCGTGCTCGCGCTCGCGAATCAGCGCCGCCCCGGTGAGAATGATGGACAGCATGGTGATGTTGCTGATCACCGAGTTGATGGAGCCAAACCAGGATCGCACCAGATTGGGGTTGTATGCCATGCGCACCACCGCCTCGATGGGCTGGGCGCTGACGCTGCGATAACGCTCAACGAAGGCGCCGACCTCGCTGCTGATGATCTGCTGGATATGCCCGGCGCCCGTGAAGGCCTGGCTGACCTGGGTGGCATCCACGTTGAGCTGAACCTGTGGCCGCCGACCGGCCAGCAGGTCTTGCTGGAAGCTCACCGGGATATTCAGGGTGAAGGTGAAGCGTCCGGCATCCATGCCTCTGTCCATCTCGGCCGGGGTGATGAGCGTGGGCGGCACGAAGAAGGGCAGCTGGAACGCATTGAGGATGCGCTGGCTGACCGGCGAGCGGTCTTCGTCGACCACGGCGATGGTGGCGCGAAAAGGCGCTTCCGGCACGCCCATGGCTTCGGAATACACACTCAGGGTGAAACTGTAGAGGATCAACACCAACAGGGCCGGGTCGCGGTACAGGCTGCGCAGTTCCTTGATACCCAGGTGCAGGATATTGCTCAGTTTGCGCATGTCACTTTTCCTGCTTTCTCAGGCCGGCAACGGCGATCAGGGTCAGCACCGGGATCGTGATCAACAAGGGAATGAAGTAGGGATACAGGTCGGCCAGCCCCAGCGCCTTGGAAAACACGCCGCGACTGATGGTCAGGAAATGGCTGGTCGGATAGAGGTTGCCGATCACGGCGCCCACCCCCTCCATGGCCGAAACCGGGTGCATCAGCCCGGAGAACTGGATGGCCGGCACCAGCGTGGCAATCGCGGTCGCGAAGATCGCCGCAATCTGGCTGTTGAGCACGGACGACATCAGCAGGCCCAGGCCGGTGGCGCAGATCACATACAGCAGCGCGCCCATGCTCAGCGTCGTCAGACTGCCTTTGATCGGCACATCGAAAATGAACACGGCCAGCGCCAGCAGGGAAAAGAAGTTGACCATGCCGAGCAGGATGTAAGGCAACTGCTTGCCGAGCAGGAATTCCAGCCGGGTGGTCGGGGTGACGTAAAAGTTGACGATCGACCCCAGTTCCTTTTCCCGCACCACGCCCAGTGCGGTGAGCATGGCCGGGATCATCATCAGCAACAATGGAATCACCGCCGGCACCATGGCCGGCAGGCTTTGTACATCGGGGTTGTAGCGAAAGCGCACGACCACGTTGGCCGGGGCAGCCGCCTCGGCACCCATGCCGGCCGCCTCGGCCAGTTGCTGCAAGTAGCTCAGGTGCAGGCCCTGCACATAGCCTTTCACGGTATCGGCGCGCATCGGCATGGCGCCGTCGACCCAGAAGGCCACTTCGGGTGTGTCGCCACGCTTGAGGTCGCGACCGAAGTTCGGTGGAATCTCGATGGCCAGGCTGATGTCGCCCTCGCGCATGCGTTCATCCAGGTCCGCGTAATTGGCCAGCGGCGGCTTCTCGATGAAATAGCGCGAGCCGGAAATGTTCAGCGCATAAGACTGGCTGGTGGTGGTCTGGTCATGGTCGAGGATGGCGTAGCTGAGGTTTTCCACGTCCATGTTGATTCCGTAACCGATGATCAACATCAGCAATAGCGTGCCGACCAACACCAGCGTGGCGCGGATCGGATCGCGACGCAGCTCCATGGTTTCACGGCGGCTATAGGTCAACAGGCGCTGCAGGCTGAAACGCGCCTGTCGCGGCGCTGCGGACTCGCTCATCGGGGCGGGGATCTGCGTTGCGCTCGGTTCGTCGTCGGTGCCGGCGTCGCGCAGATAGGCAATGAAGGTCTGTTCCAGAGTCGGCAGGCCGCGCGCCGCCATCAAGGCGCGCGGCCTGCCGCTGTCCAGCACCTTGCCGGCATGCATCATCGACATGCGGTCGCAGCGCAACGCCTCGTTCATGAAGTGCGTGGAGATAAAGATGGTGACGCCGTCCTCGCGCGACAGCCGCACGAGTATTTCCCAGAACGCATCGCGGGCCACCGGATCGACGCCGGAGGTGGGCTCATCAAGGATCAGGATTTCCGGTTCGTGGATCAGCGCCACGGCCAGCGACAGACGTTGGCGCACGCCCAGTGGCAAATCGGCGGGCAGGCTGTCGGCCTCGGCCACCAGGCCGAAGTCATGGAGCATCTGTTGCACCCGGTCCGCGCGCCGCTGTGCCGGCAGATGGAACAGGCGGGCGTGCAATTCAAGGTTCTGACGCACACTCAGTTCGCCATACAGCGAAAAGGCCTGGGACATGTAACCGACGCGTTTGCGCGTCTCGATATTTTTCGCATCCACCGGCTGGCCAAACAGAAAGGCCTCACCTTCGCTGGCCGGCAACAGGCCGGCCAGCATCTTCATGGTGGTGGTCTTGCCGCAGCCGTTGGAGCCAAGGAAACCGAAGATTTCACCGCGTTCGATACGAAAGCTGACGTCATCGACCGCCACGAAATCGCCAAAACGCAGGGTCAGGTGATGGGCCTCGATGGCAATGTCCGCCACGCCTTCGATGGGCTGTCGCGGCGGAATCACCAGGGTCTGGTGGCCACGGCGCTTGTCTTCAGGCAACAGTGCGATGAAAGCCGACTCGAGGTCGGCGCAACCGGTGCGCTGCAACAGCTCAACCGGTGTGCCGGTGGCCAAAATGCGCCCGTCATCCATGGCCACCAGCCAGTCAAATTCACGGGCCTCATCCATGTACGCAGTCGCCACCACCACGCTCATGGACGGGCGATTGCCACGAATACGTCCGATCAACTCCCAGAACTGGCTGCGCGCCAACGGATCGACGCCTGTCGTCGGCTCGTCGAGGATCAGCAGATCCGGATCATGGATCAGCGCGCAGCAGAGGCCGAGCTTCTGCTTCATGCCGCCGGACAACTTGCCCGCCGGACGCTCGGTAAAAGGCGCCAGCCCGGTGCTTTTAACCAGCTCGTCGATGCGCCAGCGCCGCTCCTCCTCGCTCTGGCCGAACAGGCTGCCGAAAAAGTCGAGATTTTCCCTCACGGTCAAGGTGGGATAGAGATTTTTGCCCAACCCCTGCGGCATGTAGGCGATGCGCGGGCAGACCGCGTTGCGATGACGACGGCTAGCCATGTCGCCGTCCAGTACCTGCAGCGTGCCCTGCTGCAATTGCCGCGCACCGGCAATCAACGCCAGCAAGCTGGACTTGCCCACCCCATCGGGACCGATCAGGCCGACCATGCAGCCAGCCGGAACCTTGAGGGAAAAATCATCCAGCGCGGTGATCTTGCCATAGCGCAGAGTGACGCCGTCGATGCGGGCCACCGGCGCACGCGACGAACTCATGGCTTGACGTTGACCTGCAGGTGATCCGGCCATTGGGCCTGGGCATCAAGTTTCAGGTAGGCCACGCCGGGCAAGCCCGTCTTGACCTGTTCCAGGTGCTGCTTGAGCAGCTCCGGATCGATGCGGGCCTTGACCCGAAACATCAGCTTTTCCCGCTCACTGGCGGTTTCTACCGTCTTGGGCGTGAACTGCGCAACGCTGGCCACATAGCTGACCTTGGCCGGAATCACATACTGAGGCGCGGCATCCAGCACCAGGTGCACATCGCTGCCCAGAGCCACGCGGCCGGCCTGGGCCGTGGGCAGGAAGAAGGTCATGTAGACGTCGGACAGGTCCACCAGGTTGAGCACCTTGCCGCCTGCGCCCAGCACCTCGCCCGGTTGCGCCACCAGATATTGCACCCGTGCCACCCGACCACTGGTGAGCTGGCTGTCGGCGATATCCGCCTTGATACGGCTCACGCTGGCCTTGGCGGCCTCCACCGCAGACTCGGCTTCCACAACCTGAGAACGGGCGGCGGCAATGCCGGCTTCAGCGGTCAACACCTGAGAGCGTGAAGCCGCCAATGCCGCCTGAGTGCTCTGTTGGCTGGCCAGGTCATCATCCAATTGCTGGCGCGCCATGGCATTCCTTGCCACCAGCGCGGAGGTGCGCTGGTAACGCTTTTGCGCCGCGGTCAGCTCAGCCTGACGCTGGACCACGACCGCTTCGGCGGAGTCCTTCTCGCTTTCGCGCATGGCCACCAGAGCCCGAGCGGTCAGAATGGCGTTCTCCGCCTGGCGAACCTGCGCTTCGGCCTGGGCCAGTTGAGCCTGCAGGACCTCGGTATCCATGCGCGCCAGAGCCTGGCCTGGCAAGACGAAATCACCTTCGCTGACATCGATGGATGCAATCCGCCCACCCAGCTTGGTGGCCACGTCGATTTCAGTGGCTTCAATGCGCCCGTTACCACTGGCGAATCCCTCGCCAAGGCCCCGTGGCTGCAAGGCGTACCACGCGGCGCCGGCAACTCCTGCCAGCACAACGGCAAGCAACAAGAGCGTGACCAGAGACTTTGGAGAACGCTGTTTCATCAATTCCAACTCCTGTCGGTAGCATCGGAAGGAGCATAGCGGGCAGATACAGCGGCGCTGTTTCACGTGCTCCGCGAAGAAAGAATACAGCCTTGGCAGGAAACAAAAATCGGTCCAAGAATATTCCTTGAGCCCGCGACATTCTCGCCCCAATAAACCGCATTGGTGCTGACTGAAATCAAGCTTCGGGGGTTCCTGGCATTGCAGCGCGGAGCATGAGCATCGCGCGCGCATGCTGGCGGGAAGCAAGGCGACGGGAAGAGAAAGGATTTAGCGAAAGGCAGAAACGAAAAAAGCGACCCTAAGGTCGCTTTCTCGTTGATGCGGGCTTCAGTCTGACCCGTATCGAATATGGCGCAGTGGACGGGACTCGAACCCGCGACCCCCGGCGTGACAGGCCGGTATTCTAACCGACTGAACTACCACTGCGCATTACCTCGAGTGGTGGGTGATGACGGGTTCGAACCGCCGACCCTCTGCTTGTAAGGCAGATGCTCTCCCAGCTGAGCTAATCACCCGTTTGCTCTCGAAGTGGGGCGCATTCTAGAGAGCCCGAATGACCTTGGCAAGCCCTAAATGAAAAAAATTTTGCAGATGTTCCAATGACTTAGGAAATTTCCGCTTTTTATACGATTCGTCCACCGTTGATGCCCGCCAGGGTTGGCCTGCGAGCGTAGGGCGGGAATAATGCCGGCTTTGCGTTTTCAGGAGATTCTCCCCGCCATGTGGTTCCGCAACCTGCTCGTTTACCGCCTCAATGCCGATTTCCGATTCGATGCCGAGGCCCTGGAAACCGCACTGGCCAGCAAACCTGCCCGCTCCTGCGCCAGCCAGGAGTTGTCCACCTACGGCTTCATCGCCCCGTTCGGCAAAGGTGCGGATGCACCGATGATGCACACCAGCCAGGGTTTCTATCTGCTCGCTGCGCGTAAGGAAGAACGCATCCTGCCCGGCAGCGTGGTGCGCGATGCGCTCAAGGAGAGGGTCGAGCAGATCGAAGCCGAGCAAATGCGCAAGGTTTACAAGAAGGAGCGCGACCAGCTCAAGGACGAAATCATCCTCGACTTCCTGCCGCGCGCCTTCATCCGCAAATCCGCCACCTTTGCCGCCATCGCACCCGAGCAGGGCCTGATTCTCGTCGATGCCTCCAGCCCCAAGCGGGCCGAAGACCTGCTTTCCACTTTGCGCGAAGTGCTCGGCTCGCTGCCGGTACGACCGCTGAACGTCAAGCTGGCGCCGACCGCCACGTTCACCGAATGGGTAAAAAACAACGCAGCCAGCCATGGCCTGCACGTGCTGGATGAATGCGAACTGCGCGACACTCAGGAAGATGGGGGCATCATTCGCTGCAAACGCCAGGACCTGGCCAGCGAGGAGATCCAGCACCACCTCACCGCCGGCAAGTTGGTCACCAAGCTGAGCCTGGCCTGGGAAGACAAACTGTCCTTCGTGCTGGACGACAAGCTGGCGATCAAACGTCTGCGTTTTGAAGACCTGTTGCAGGATCAGGCTGAACAGGACGGTGGCGACGACGCCCTCGGCCAGCTGGACGCCAGCTTTACCCTGATGATGCTGACCTTTATCGAGTTCCTGCCGCAGCTGTTCGACGCCCTTGGCGGTGAAGAGATTCCCCAGGCCATTTGATTCCTGCTTCCGCTGCCCGCATACACAGGGGCATGCCCTGATGGGCAGGCACCTGCGGCGCACTACCCGTGTGTCGACAGGCCTGCCCATGCGTTCCCGTCACGCCGGGAACGTGCAACGCAAGCGGACACGGTGCAAACCCCGGCTTTATTAATCTGCCTTTTAAGGAAAGCCTCATGCGTGCATTGGCCGCTCTAAGCCGCTTCGTCGGTAACACGTTCGCCTTCTGGGTCTTGCTGTTCGCTGTGCTGGCCTTCTATCAACCCGCCTGGTTTCTACCTATCGCCAAGGGCGGGTGGATCGTGCCGCTGCTGGGCCTGATCATGTTCGGCATGGGCCTGACCCTGAAGACCGAAGACTTTCGCGAAGTGGCGCGCCAACCGTTGCGTGTGCTGATTGGCGTACTGGCTCAGTTCGTCCTCATGCCGGGCCTGGCCTGGCTGCTGTGCAAGGCCCTGAACCTTCCCCCGGAAATCGCCGTCGGCGTGATCCTGGTCGGCTGCTGCCCGGGTGGCACGGCGTCCAACGTGATGACCTGGTTCGCCCGCGGCGACGTGGCGTTGTCGGTGGCCATCACCTCGGTGTCCACCCTCCTCGCGCCGCTGGTAACCCCGGCGCTGATCTGGCTGCTGGCCTCGGCCTGGCTGCCGGTGGATTTCGGCGCCATGTTCTGGTCCATCGTCCAGGTGGTGATTCTGCCTATCGTGCTCGGCTTGCTCGCGCAGCGCCTGCTGGGCGCGCGCGTACGGGTGGCGGTGGATGTGTTGCCGCTGGTGTCGGTGGTGAGCATCGTCGCCATCGTTGCCGCTGTGGTGGCGGCCAGCCAGGCAAAAATCGCCGAATCCGGCCTGCTGATCATGGCCGTGGTGGTGCTGCACAATGGCCTGGGACTGGCCCTGGGCTATGCCGCCGGCAAACTGTTCGGCCTGCCGCTGGCGCAGCGCAAGACCCTGTCCATCGAAGTCGGCATGCAGAACTCCGGGCTTGGCGCCGCTTTGGCTAGCGCGCATTTCTCGCCGCTGGCGGCGGTGCCCAGTGCGCTGTTCAGCGTCTGGCACAACCTCTCCGGCCCGCTGCTGGCGACCGTGTTCCGGCGCATGAACGATCCGCAAACGGAACCCGCCAAGCAGACCATCGCCGAATAAAATTGCGGGTGCCCTTGCCCGGGGCGCCCAGCTGTGCAAAATAAAACGCCGGCGGGGACGACCCCGCCGGCGTTTTTATTGGCCCTGCGCGGCCGAAACGCGCTTCACATCAGGGGACGACCCCAGCTTCTTGGAGGTAGCCCCATGTCCTGGCTCATTCTGTTCTTTGCCGGTCTGTTCGAAATCGCTTGGGCCGTTGGCCTGAAATACACCGATGGTTTTACCCGCCTGATTCCCTCTGCACTCACTGTCGCGGCCATGCTGGTCAGCCTGGGTCTGCTCGGTCTGGCCATGAAGGGGCTGCCGTTGGGCACTGCCTATGCGGTGTGGACCGGCATTGGCGCGGTCGGCACGGTGATTGCCGGCATCATGCTGTTCGGTGAATCCATGGCGCCGCTGCGCCTGGCCAGTGTGGCGCTGATCGTGACCGGCCTGGTCGGGCTCAAGCTCAGTCATTGACGTATCTCAGCGCAGGGCGGATTTTCCCGCCCTGCGGCTGACAGTCAGATCTGTCCCAGCGCCCAGCGCAACAGGAAGAACATCAGCAATCCGCCACCGATGGTGGCCAGCAGGTTACGACTGAACGCGGCAATCGCAATGGTCATCACCCCGCCCAGCAGATAGGCATTGTCCAGGCGCACCTGCAGAGTTTGCCCATCAGGCATGAACATACCCGGCGCGACGATGGCGCACAGCACCGCGATCGGCACATAGCGCAGGCCCTGACGCACCAGCGGTGGAAATCGCAGGTTCGGCCAGGCGAACAGGCTGTAACGGATGGCGAAGGTGATCACCGCCATACCCAGGATCAGCAGCCAGATATCCATCAGACATCCTCCCCGGCTGCGCGGTGGGTTTCACGGCGCTGTTCCAGCCAGACACCGACGATGATTCCGGCGAGTGCTGCAACCAGCAGGCCGAGCTTGTACGGCAGGCCGTGAAAGGCCAATGCCACTGCACCGGCCACCAGCGCCGCGGCAACCTGCGGCACATTGCGCAGCATCGGCACGACAATGCCGATGAAGGTGGCGAGCATCGCGAAATCCAATCCCCAGGTCGCCAGGTTTGGCACCGCTTGGCCGAAGGCCACGCCGATCAGCGTGCACAGCTGCCAGTTGGTGTACATGGCTAGGCAAGAACCGAAAAAATACCAGTGCTTGTGCGCTGACTCGTCACGCGCCGCGTAACGGTGCTGAACCACGGCGAAGGTTTCGTCGGTCAGCCAGAACGCCAGGGGTGCGCGCCAGCGACCCGGCAGATGGCGCACGAATGGCTGCAGGGTGGCGCTGTAAAGCGCGTGGCGCAGGTTGACCACGAAGGTGGTGAGCAGCAGCACGACCATGCCGGCTCCGCCACCGAGCAAACTGACCGCGATGAATTGTGCCGAGCCGGCGAATACCAGCAGGGACATGCCCAGTGCCTGCCACAGGGACAGGCCTGCAGCACTGGCCAGGGTGCCGAAGATGATGCCGAAGGGTATCGCGCCGAGAATCAAAGGGAGGGTATCGCGGGCGCCATTGAGGAATTCGTGGAAGCGGGACATGGTTTCTCCTTGGGGAGAAGAAACCTACACCAGTCAGCGTTGTTCGTCTCACTCTGCCAGCGGCCCTCGGCGCGCCGACGATTCGCAAAATCCTTCACTTGGCCGCCAGAGGCTGCTTTGTCAGGCCGCTCGGCAATGCGTATTCGCTTGCGCGCCCACCGGCAAAGCTGATCTCCAACTGCCGCTTGACCTCCGGCCATTCCAGGTCGGTGATGCTGTACAGCACGGTATCGTCGAGACGGCCGTCGGCCAGGCGACGATGATTGCGCAACAGACCCTCACGCCGAGCACCGAGCTTTTCAATCGCCCGCTGGGAGCGCAGGTTGCTGGCGGCGGTTTTCAGCTGCACGCGGACCAGTTGCCACTGCTCAAAGGCCTGGCGCAGCAGCAGGAACTTGATCGAGGTATTCAGACCCGTGCCATGCTGGCGATGGTCGAGCCAGGTCCAGCCAATTTCAGCTGCCGGCAAGGCAGGCATGAAATCGGCGAACCGTGTGGTGCCGACCAGCTCCTCGTCAAGGCGTACGGCAAAGACCACCGCCCTGCCCTCGCGCTGCTCCACCAGCGCCTGTCGGTACCAGTCCGGGCGCAGGGGACCCTGCATATAAACCAGGCGCTCATGATTGGCTTCGGCCAGGCTGACCAGGGCCGGAATGTCACTTTCCAGCAGAGGCTCCAGACGCAGCGCACCGCGCTGCAAAGTAATCGGTTGCAGCATGAACATCGGCACTCTCCTTGTTTTTCCAGACGGGCCTCGGTCCCATATGAACATCAGCCACGCCAGAAGTGCCGCACCTGGCAACAAGCTGCTCAAGCGCTGTGGTGCGTCACATCGCTACTCGATACGTCTGCGACATTGGTAGCAGGCTGACTGACGTCGCACTGCTTTGCTGCGAAACTATAGGCACGGACGTAGCATCACCTTGCGCTACCCGCGCCATTACCCCCGGTGCACCCGACCATGGATAGGTCATCTTCGCCGCATCCCGTCCGGCCAACTGGTCGACGCCGGTTCTGAAACGTTTGGAGTTTGCATGTCGCTGTCCCCCGGGCTGATCGCGCTGGTCGCCTTCGCCTACATGGCCCTTCTGTTCGCCATCGCCTTTTATGGCGACCGCCGCCGTACTCCGCTGTCGCCCACCGTGCGCGCCTGGGTCTACAGCCTGTCGCTGGCCGTGTATTGCACCAGCTGGACCTTCTTCGGCGCCGTGGGCCAGGTGACCGAGCAGCTGTGGGCCTTTCTGCCCATCTACCTGGGGCCGGTCCTGCTACTGCTGTTCGCACCCTGGGTGCTGCAAAAGATGGTGATGATTTCCAAGCAGGAAAGCATCACCTCGATTGCCGACTTCATCGCCGCGCGCTACGGCAAGTCACGGTCCCTGGCGGTGGTGGTGGCGCTGATTTGCCTGGTCGGCATCCTGCCCTACCTCGCCTTGCAGCTGAAGGCCATCGTGCTGGGCGTCAACTTGCTTATCGGCGCCAATCCGGGCTCCACCGACAGCGGCTCCACGGACACCGCACTGCTGGTATCCGTGGCATTGGCGCTGTTCTCCATCCTGTTCGGCACGCGCAAACTGGACGTCACCGAACACCACCGCGGCATGGTCATGGCCATCGCCTTCGAGTCGCTGGTCAAGCTGCTGGCGTTTCTGGCCGTGGGCATTTTCATCACCTACGGCCTGTTCGACGGTTTCGAGCACCTGATCGGCCAGGCCCACCTGGCGCCGCAACTGGAAGCGTTCTGGGCAGAACAGGTGAACTGGCCGGCCATGGTGGTACAAACCGGAATGGCGATGATCGCCATCGTCTGCCTGCCCCGACAGTTCCACGTCACCGTGGTGGAAAACAACGCCCCGCAGGACCTGCGCCTGGTGCGCTGGGTGTTTCCGCTGTACCTGATTCTCGCCGCGCTGTTTGTGGTGCCCATCGCCCTGGCCGGGCAAATGCTGCTGCCTGCCGGCGTGATGCCGGACACCTTCGTGATCAGTCTGCCGCTGGCCCAGTCCCATCCGGCGCTGGCGCTGCTGGCGTTTATCGGCGGCGCCTCGGCGGCCACCGGCATGGTCATCGTGGCCAGCGTGACGCTGTCGACGATGATTTCCAACGACATGCTGCTGCCCTGGCTGCTCAGCCGGCAGACTTCCGAACGGCCCTTCGAGCTGTTCCGCCACTGGATGCTCACCGCTCGCCGGGTGAGCATCGTGGTCATTTTGCTGCTGGCCTACGTCAGCTATCGCCTGCTCGGCCCCAACGCCAGCCTGGCAACCATCGGCCAGGTCTCGTTCGCCGCTATCGGCCAGTTGGCGCCCGCGATGCTCGGCGCCCTGGTGTGGAAACAGGCCAACCGCCGCGGCGTGTTCGCCGGCCTGGCCGCGGGCTCGCTAATCTGGCTGTACACCTTGGTATTACCGCTGGTAGCAGGCGGCCTGGGCTGGTCGCTGGAGGCCTTCCCCGGCCTGCGCACAGTGCTTTACTTCCCCCTGTGGATTGAAGTGGACCCCCTGACCCGCGGCGTGATGCTGTCGCTGGCGGGCAACTTCCTGCTGTTCGCCCTGGTGTCGATCTTCTCGCGCACCCGGGTTTCGGAGTACTGGCAGGCCAGCCGCTTCATCGGCCAGGAAGTCTATCGCCCGAGCAACCGCCCTTTGCTGGCGGTGCAGATCAATGACCTACGCACTCTGGCCGCACGCTTCGTCGGCGATGAACGCGCCGAGCAGAGCTTCGAGCGTTTTGCCATCCGCCAGGGCAAGGCCCTGAACCTGAGCCAGGCTGCCGATGGCGACTGGATCGCCCACACTGAACGACTACTCGCCGGGGTCCTGGGCGCCTCGTCCACCCGCGCTGTGGTCAAGGCTGCCATTGAAGGCCGCGACATGCAGGTCGAGGATGTGGTGCGCATCGTCGACGAAGCCTCGGAGGTGCTGCAGTTCAACCGCGCCCTGCTGCAGGGCGCGATCGAGAACATCACCCAGGGCATCAGCGTGGTCGACCAGTCGCTGCGCCTAGTCGCCTGGAACCACCGTTACCTGGAACTGTTCGAGTATCCCGAGGGGCTGATTTATGTCGGTCGGCCGATTGCCGACCTGATCCGCTACAACGCCGAGCGCGGCCTGTGCGGCCCGGGCGATGCGGAAAGCCATGTGATCAAGCGCCTGTATTGGATGCGCCAGGGCACCGCGCACACCTCCGAACGCCTGTTCCCCAATGGCCGGGTCATCGAACTGATCGGCAATCCCATGCCCGGGGGCGGTTTTGTCATGAGTTTCACCGACATTACCGAATTCCGAGAAGCCGAAAAGGCGCTCAAGGTGGCCAACGAAGGCTTGGAACAGCGGGTAGCCGAGCGCACCCGCGAACTGTCCCAGCTCAACGTGGCGCTGATTGCCGCCAAGGGCATCGCCGAAGCCGCCAACCAATCGAAAACCCGCTTCCTGGCCGCTGTCAGTCATGACCTGATGCAACCGCTGAACGCCGCCCGGCTGTTTTCCGCATCGCTGGCCCATGCCGAACAAAGTCTGCAACCGGAAACCCGCGAGCTGGTCCAGCACCTGGACAGCTCGCTGCGTTCGGTGGAAGACCTGATCACCGACCTGCTGGATATCTCGCGCCTGGAGAATGACCGTATTGCCCCGGATCGCCATGCCTTTGCGTTGAGCAGCCTGTTTGACACCCTGGGCGTCGAATTCAGAGCATTGGCCCAGGAGCAGGGCATCGACTTCCGCCTGCGTGGCAGCCGCTTGCGCATCGACAGTGACCAGAAACTGCTGCGCCGTGTGCTGCAGAACTTCCTCACCAATGCCTTCCGCTACGCCAAGGGCAGCGTGCTGCTGGGCGTGCGCCGCACCGGCAGCCATTTGCGCCTGGAGGTGTGGGACCAAGGGCCCGGAATTCCGGAAAACAAGCGCCGCGAGATCTTCGAAGAGTTCAAGCGCCTGGACAACCACCAGACCCGCGCCGAAAAGGGCCTGGGACTAGGACTGGCCATTGCCGATGGATTTTGCAAAGTGCTCAAGCACCCCATCGAAGTGCGTTCCTGGCCCGGCAAGGGCAGCGTGTTCAGTGTCACCGTGCCGCTGGCGCGCTCGGCGGCGCCCAGTGCGGTGACCGGGCGACAGAACGCCGTGCATGACGGCAACCTTCATGGCGCCCAGGTACTGTGCATCGATAACGAAGACAGCATTCTGATCGGCATGCGCAGCCTGCTGACCCGCTGGGGCTGCCAAGTATGGACGGCGCGCAGCCGCGAAGAGTGCGAACAGCTGCTGAACGACGATGTGCAGCCGCAATTGGCGCTGGTGGACTATCACCTCAATGAAGGTGACACCGGCACCGAACTGATGGCCTGGTTGCGCACCCGCATGGGCAAGCCGATCCCCGGCGTGGTGATCAGTGCCGACAGCCGAGCGGAACTGGTCAGCCAGGTGCATGCCGCCGGCCTCGACTATCTGAGCAAACCGGTCAAACCCGCCGCCCTGCGCGCGCTGATCAGTCGCCACTTGAAGCTGCGCTGAGGCTGACGCGGCCCGTGTTGCCCACGGGCCTGCCCACCGCCTGTTTGACTTGAGCGGCTTTACCTCGAGGCGTTGGGCGGTACTATGCAGCCCGAGATCACCGCCCCTCAGGAATCCTGCCATGGATACGCCCCACTTGTTTCTCGGCCTCGCCACCGCCCTGGCCATCGGCCTGCTGATCGGAGCCGAGCGCGGCTGGAGCGGGCGAGCCCTGGGCGACGGCCAACTGACGGCAGGCATTCGCACCCATGGTCTGGTCGGCCTGTTCGGCGCACTGGCCGCCTTGCTGGCGGATACCTTTGGCGGCGGAGCCTGGATCGCCAGCCTGGTGGTCTTGGGCCTATTAGTGCTGGCCGGCTATGTCAACGATCTGCGCAAAAACGGCGACCGCGGCCTGACCAGCGAAATCGCCCTGCTGCTGACCTTCGTGCTCGGCAGTCTGGCCTTGGCCGACTACCGCGCATTGGCCGCCGGTTGCGCGGTGCTTGTGGCGGTGCTGTTGAGCCTCAAAGATCAATTGCACGGCGCGCTGCAGCGCCTGTCCCCCGTCGAGGTGAGCGGCGCACTGAAGTTGCTGTTCATCTCCCTGGTGCTGCTGCCGGTATTGCCGAATCAGGGCTATGGCCCCTGGGGCGTGCTCAATCCCTACAGCATCTGGTGGATGGTGGTGCTGATCGCCGGCATCGGCTTCGCTGCCTACGTTGCCGTGCGCCTGGTGGGCACGCGTCATGGCCTGCTCCTGACCGCGCTGCTCGGTGGCCTGGTGTCTTCGACCGCAATGACCTTGAGCCTGGCACGCCTGCATGACCAGACGCGCCTGCGTAACGTCTTGGCCGCCGGCCTGCTGGCCACCTCGGCGCTGATGTTTCCGCGCGTACTGCTGGAGGTCGGCGTGATCAATGCCAGCCTGCTGTCCGCCTTGCTCGGTCCCTTGCTGGTCAGTTGCGCGGTGTATGCCGCCGGCGCGCTGTGGTGGATATCCCGCCCCCACGAGCCCGGCAGCCCAGACGGCGAGGCGCCCCTGTCGAACCCGTTCGAGCTGGCCCCAGCGCTGCGTTTCGCCGCCCTTTTGGTGCTGATCCTGTTTCTGGTCGAAGGCGGCCGCCGACTGTTCGGCGATGTCGGGGTTTATCTGGTGGCCCTGCTCTCCGGCCTGGCTGATGTGGACGCTATCACCCTGTCACTGGCCCGCAATGCCCAGGGCGACCTGGATGCCAGCACCGCCGTGTATGGCATCTTCCTCGCCGCGCTGAGCAACAGCCTGGTAAAGGGTCTGCTGATCGCCGTGGTCGGCGGCCGTCACCTGGCGCTGCGTACCCTGCCCTTTATGGTCGCGGGCCTGGTGGCTGGCGCGGCAATGTTGCTGGCAGCGTAAAGAACGTGGCAGCGCGTCCGGAGGATGGCGGTGAGCGCAGCGATACCCATTGCGTAATCGCGTGATGTTGAGGCTGATACCGCCGCCCCAACCAAGGACTGGATGAGGGCCCGCGAGTCCATGCTTCTCATCGCCCAGCAGCAATCAGCATCACACTGAGGACTGTCACGGTCATGCCACCGACAGGAGCCGCCATGCCCAGCCACCCCGTCACGCCGTCCACATTCACCCATAACACCGCGCCGAACGCGGCGCACCGCAAGGGTGAAGCACAGCGCCTGGACGTCTCCGCCGGTGGCGTGCGCCTGGCGGCCTACTGTTGGGGCAAGGCCGACGCCCCGCCCCTGCTGCTGGTGCACGGCTATCCCGACAACCATGCCGTCTGGCTGCCGCTGATTCGCGAATTGGCCGGCGACTACCGCATCATCGCCTATGACGTGCGCGGCTTCGGCGCCTCGCAAAAACCCCGACGGCGCCAGGGCTACCGCCTGGAAAAACTGGCCACTGATCTTGAAGCGGTGATTCGCGCCACCAGCCCGGATCGCCCCGTACACCTGCTGGCCCACGACTGGGGCTCGATCCAGTGCTGGGAAGCGGTGACCGAGCCGCGTATTCAACCGCTACTGGCGTCATTTACCAGTATTTCCGGTCCCTGCCTCGATCACGTCGGCCAGTGGATGCGCGACCGCCTAAAACCCAACAGGCGAACAGGCGCGCCGCGCCAGGTGATGGGCCAATTGCTCAGTTCCTGGTACATCGGCTTCTTTCACATTCCGTTGCTACCTGAGTTGTGCTGGCGACTGGGGCTCGATCGGGCCTGGCCGTGGTTCCTGGCCAGGCTCGAAGGGCTGCAAAACATCCCCCGCAGCGCCAGCCAGCGCGCCGACGGCATGCACGGCGTCAATCTGTACCGGGCCAATTTCATCCGTTGTCTGTTCAAGCCGCGCCTGCGCAGCACCCCGGTACCGGTGCAACTGATCATCCCACTGCGCGACCGCTTTGTGCGCCCGCAGCTGTTCGAGGGGTTGTCGCGCTGGGCCCCCAACCTGACCCGTCGCGAGGCGGACGCGGGGCACTGGCAGTTGCTGGCGCGCCCCAAGGAACTGGCCGACTGGATGCGGCAGTTCACCCGCCGGATAGAAGACGCCTCCCGTCCGGCACAGTCAGTCAGTTAGCGGCCCGCGTACAGGTTACGAGGACGCCGCAACATCAGATGTCCTGATCGTCTAGCGCCGGAAGGCCGGCGGCGCGTTCCAGCAATTCGCTGGGCAGGCTCTTGCTGGCGCGGGCGCCGAGCAGCTTGAGGTTTTCCACCCGACCGATCAGGTTGCCGCGACCGTCCACCAGCTTGTTGCGCGCGCTGGCGTAGGCCTTGTCCAACTGCTGCAAGCGGCTGCCCATTTCGTCCAGGTCCTGCACGAAAGCCACAAACTTGTCGTACAGCGCTCCGGCGCGCTCGGCAATTTCACGGGCATTCTGGCTCTGGCGTTCCTGACGCCACAGGCTGTCGATCACCCGCAGGGTGGCCAGCAGCGTTGTCGGGCTGACAATTACGATGTGCTGGTCGTAGGCTTCCTGAAACAGCCCCGGATCAGCCTGTAGCGCTGCCGCGAATGCTGCCTCGATGGGCACGAACAGCAACACGAAATCCAGACTGTGCAGGCCTTCCAGGCGCTGATAATCCTTCACCGACAACCCTTTCAGGTGGCTGCGCAGCGACAGCACATGACGCTTGAGTGCCTGCTCGCGCGCCTCGTCGTTTTCCGCACTGACCAGCGCCTGATAGGCGGTCAGGCTGACCTTGGAATCCACTACCACCTGTTTTTCGCCGGGCAACTGGATTAGCACGTCAGGCTGGAAACGCTGGCCATCGGCGCTCTGCAAACTGACCTGGGTGTGGTACTCGCGGCCCTTGACCAGCCCGGCATGCTCCAGCACGCGCTCCAGCACCAGTTCGCCCCAGTTGCCCTGGGTTTTCTGGCCCTGCAGGGCGCGGGTCAGATTGGTGGCTTCATCGCCCAGGCGCTGATTGAGCTGCTGTAGGCGCTCCAGTTCCTTGCCCAGCGAGAACCGCTCGCGGGCTTCCTGCTGATAACTGTCCTCGACGCGTTTTTCGAACGCCTGGATGCGCTCCTTGAGGGGGTCGAGCAATTGGCCCAGGCGCTGATGACTGGACTCGGCAAAACGCTGCTCGCGCTCGGCAAAGATATTGCCGGCCAACTCGGCAAACTGCGCGCGCAGTTCGTCGCGCGCACCCTGCACATCCTGCAATCGTTGCTGGTGGGCCTGCTGCTGCTCGTGCAGCTCCGCCGCCAGGGCCGCACGCTCGGCACCGAGCCTGCGCAGTTCGCTTTCCTTGTGTTCGCGCTCGGTGAGCCAGGCCTGCTGGTCGGCGCGGGCGCGCTGTTGGTCCAGCGCGAGCAATTCGCGTTCGCGCCGCTGGGCAGCCAGCTCGGCCTGCTGCGCGGCATTGTGCTGGGCCAATTCGGAGATCTCCTGACGGCACTCATCCAACTGGCCGCCGAGCACATCCTGGGCCAGCAAGGCGGTATCGGCGC
Source organism: uncultured Pseudomonas sp. (assembly GCA_964410065.1). GTDB lineage: Bacteria > Pseudomonadota > Gammaproteobacteria > Pseudomonadales > Pseudomonadaceae > Serpens. Next base: position 39,160 of record CAYPFO010000013.1, on the reverse strand, counting down.
GCTCCTTGAGGACGGCCGCATCAGCGCGCAGCCGCGCCAGTTGGCGCTGTTGCTGCCACGCCAGAGCGAGCAGGGGCACCGCGGCCAGCAACAAGCCGGCCAGAAGATAGGAAACATGGATCGGCATGACAGCTCCCGGCATGGATTCAGCGAATGCGGCGAGTATATCCAGCCCACTGATCCGGCCGTGCGGCCGAACGGGGTGAATTACTCTGAAAGCGGCGGATTTTCCGCCAGACCCAACGCCTGCAGGGCACGTTCATCGCCCGCGCGTGCCGCCTGCTGCAACAGCGCCTGGCCGATGCGCCGGTCGCGAGCGTTGCCGCAATCATGGCAAAGCAGTAATCCCAGGCGACGTTGCGCTTCCACCACACCCTGCCGTGCCGGCTGCTTCAGCAAGTTGCCAGCCAGTTGCTTGGCGCTGGTGGTCTGCCCCAGTAGTGGGCTATCCAACAACCAGCCGGCCAGCCGCAGCGGCAAACCACTGCGCGGCACTGCAGCAGAGGGCGAAGAAATGGTCGGGTGTAGGCGCTTCATGGATTCTGCAAACAGCCAAGGGGGGCGGCACTCTACACTTTTTTACAGCCGGGTAAAGGCTTGCAAAAAAAGCCCATATAAGCTCTAGCGCCCCATGCTCAGCAATTCACAATTTCTGTGGATAACTCTGTTGAGAAGCCGCTGAGAAACACTGCAAAGCGTGATGCTCCGGGCCCTTGAGTCAAATTGTCCATTCTTTAACCACCCAAACAAATTCGTTAGTTTTCAATGACTTATAAATATCTCGATCTCAAATCAAAGACTTGCAAATGAATGTGAGAGTAACTTGACAACGAACGACGCTATTGTGCACAAGTTGGCAGGCCCTACCTCGATAAAGGCACAATGCCCGTAAATCGTGATGGCGAACTCACCAAGTTGCCAACGCAGACAAAGAAAAACCCCGGCCATGACGCTCCGGGGTTTTGGGTGACAGACCTGCACCATCCGCAGGTCCTTTTCGTGACTACAACTCAAGCTCCAGCAGGTGTTCCCTAGGCAGTTTGCGCGCCCCGGTCAGAATGACTTGCCGCGCGGCCTCATCGAGCATCCGCTCCGCTTCTGCCATCTCCATGGCCCCCGTGACCAGGCGCCTGGCTTTCAGCCAGTCCAGCAAAGCATTCACGGCGCGTCGTTCGGCATCAGTAGATGTACACAGCATTCCTCCCTCCTTGGGGCATGTTGGTATGGTCCCCACAGCGTAGACAGGCGATTGCCGAAGACTATTCAGCGGATGTCCGTAAAAGCGACCCCAATCACAAACCCATGATTGCTCTGGCTATAACCGACCAAAGGCATGGGTGTTTTGCTGTTTTCAGCCACTAAAAAACCCCGCCCTTCCGAGGAAGTCGGGGTTTTGGGTCGAACCTGCCAGCGCGGTCAGCCAGGCTGACGGCAGCTCGACATGCGTATCAGGCTCAGGCCTTGACGCGGGCCTTGTACTCGCCGGTGCGAGTGTCGATTTCGATGAAGTCACCGATTTCGCAGAAGGCGGATACTTGCAGCTCGGCACCGTTGTTCAGGCGGGCAGTCTTCATGACCTTGCCGGACGTGTCGCCACGTACAGACGGCTCGGTGTAGGCGATCTGGCGAACGATGCTGGTCGGCAGTTCAACGGAGATGACCTTGTCGTTGTAGAACACGGCTTCGCAGACGTCGGTCATGCCGTCTTCGATGAAGGTCATCACGCCTTCCAGGTCGTCCTTCTCGATCTCGTACTGGTTGAACTCAGCGTCCATGAACACGTACAGCGGATCGGCGAAGTAGGAGTAGGTAACCTCCTTGCGCTCGAGGATGATCGTCTCGAACTTGTCGTCGGCCTTGAATACCGTTTCGGTAGCAGCGCCGGTGAGCAGGTTCTTCAGCTTCATCTTGACGACCGCAGAGTTACGGCCGGACTTGTTGAACTCGGCTTTCTGGATGACCCAGGGAGTGCCGTTGATGTTGGCTACCTGGCCAGCGCGAAATTCTTGTGCGGTTTTCATACGGGATATCCGTGCAGATGAGGGACAAAAAACAGGCCGCGTATGATAGCCAATTCGCGCGAAATTAGTAACTGTGCCCCACGGACTGCCTGACGAACCTTCTCCGCCTGCCCCGACTGCACGCCCTCAGGCATCGCGCATGCGCTCGCTGAAGCGCAACAGGTTGCTGGCCAGATCCGTTTCCGCTCCCCGCTCGCTACTCCAGGCCTCGGCATGCCGCTGCAGATCATCCTCACACGCCAGCCAGCGCCGCCACGGCCCCGCCATGTCCTCTCCGGCATTCCAGGCCCGCCATAATTCACCCACAGCCCGCGCAGCATCGGGCGCCAGGGTCCGGCAATATTGATTCAGAAAGGCCTGCAACTTGTCCCAGTGCGCCCCGTCTTCCTGCGGATAGATATGCCAGAGCATGGGCCGCCCGGCCCACTGCGCGCGCAGGAAGGAATCCTCGCCGCGCACCGCGTTGAAATCGCAGCACCACAGTAGCTGGTCGTATTCTTCCTGTCGGACAAAGGGCAACACGTTGATGCGCAGATTGCCCCGCTGGCATCTGTCGCCCGCACGCAAAGGAGGGCCGGCCAGCCAGGCCTGCAAGTCGGCCTGGATGCGCCCCTCGGGAATCAACAGCCGAGTAGGCCTGGCATCATCAGCCAACGCCTGCAGCCAACTGGCCAGACCTCGATTCTCGTAGGCGAACAGCGAAATCAGCCGTTCTTCGGGGCGCCGCTGCACCCCCAGGCTGGCCAGAAACGCCTGCTGCGCCTGCCCATCGGCTTGAAACGACCTGCGCCGTGCCAATAGATCGCCTTCCCGCAACAGTCCGCCGGTTGCCGAGCCAAAGCCGGGGAAAAAGAAATATTTTTGCAATCCACCGGACTGCGGCGAGGACAACCCATGACAACCCGCCACCCAGTCTTCGGCACTGAGGTATTCCAGGTTCAGCCACAGCGGCGCCGGCGTCCGAGACGCCATGGCGGCCTCGAATAGCGCAGGCAGGCGACAAGCAAAGGCTTCAATCACCACCTCGGCGGGCGCAACCGGCAGCCAATCCCGCGGCCATTGACGCACTTCGACCCCCACGTGGTGTTGCACGCTCGCTGTGATGTCTGCCTCGGGACACAAGCGCGCAAACGCGGCCAGCTCATCGACCCACAAGCGCACACGCTGATCATGCTCAATGGCCAGTTGTCGGGCCAGGCGCCACGTCACGCCAATGTCGCCATAGTTGTCGACGACGCAGCAAAAAATGTCCCAGGAACGCGACATGCAAAACTCCGAAAAATCACCGCCACACTGGAAACGCGCCAGTCAGTGGATAAAAAACCATCAAATCGCGGCACGCAGCACACGGCGAGCGTCTAAATCGCAGTAACTTCTCTATTGGGGGCTCGCCAGACAAGCCCTCAGCCTTTATCTTTTGCAGGCGTTTTCTTTTCGCTCCCGCCGGCGAGGCCTGATCAGCAGGTCGCAGCCTGAGGCCCAAAGGGCCAAGCGAGGTGCAATCGGTCAACACACAGCGCAGTTTATTCATTTGCGGCTGCGTATACTGGCCAACCATTCCCCACTGGAGTTATCCATGAACAAAGCTGAACTGATCGAGGCGATCGCCGCCTCCGCCGATCTGCCGAAAACCACCGCTGCCCGCGCGCTGGATGCCATCACCGAGAGCATCACCAACGCCCTGAAAAATGGCGACAGCGTATCGCTGGTTGGTTTCGGCACCTTCGCCGTCAAGGAGCGCGCCGCCCGTGAAGGCCGCAACCCGCAGACCGGCGCTACCCTGCAAATCGCCGCTGCCAAGCTGCCAGGCTTCAAGCCGGGCAAGGGCCTGAAAGACGCTGTAAACTGATTCCCCGACTGCCCCGGCTTGGCCGGGGCAGTTCCTGCCTCGCTCCCTCCCCATGCTACTCGCAATCCGCACGTCGCAATGACGCGCTTGCCGCTACCCTGACGACCAGCCTCGACGTAGTATCGCCTCTGGTGTGACCTTTACTGCACGGCGACGGGCTCAAGACATCCAGAGCATGCCGCCTCAGGCCACCTAACCCCCTCCCGCCCCGAGTTACGGTATACGGCGTCGCCTTACGCACTCGACTTTCGGCCATTCAGTTACGATTCACCTATGCCCAATCTCGATCTGCGTCGCTTAATCCTACTTCTGTGCATGTCAGCCACCTCATTGGTCCTGGCTTATTTCCTTTACGCCTCTTATCACATGCAGCGTGAACTGCTGATCAAGCAGACGCTGGAGGCCAACCGCATTTATGCAGTGAAACTGGCCGAGGTCACGGAAAACTTTCTCAACACGGCACGCAAACAACTGGCCTACAGCGCTTCGGTAATCGGCCAGGGCGCGAACACGCCCAAGCTCCTGGATAGCGAAGTCGACCGTCTGCTCCTGCAAACCAAAACGTTCGACTCGGTGTATATCGTCAATACCGAGAGCAAACTGCTGGCCCGAGCCCCAAAAAACCAACAGACGGAAGGCAGCCTGATCAACAGCCCAGGCTCGCGCAACGCTTTGGCCAGCCAACAGCCCTCCATAGGCCAAGCCTACATTGCTCGTTCCGGACGCTTGATCGTGGCAATGACCCACCCCCTGCATAATGCGCAAGGCAATTACCTGGGCTATATCGGCGGGGCGATCTACCTCAAGGAAAACAATGCTCTCCATGACCTGCTGGGCGAGCACTATTACCGCGACGGCTCATACCTGTATGTCGTGCACGACCGCCAACTGATTTATCACAACAAGCGGGAGCGCGTGGGGGAGGTTATTCATGGCAATCCGGCGATCCATGAAGTGGGCCAAGGCAGAGAAGGCTACCAGCTGCTGACCAACTCGGAAGGCATCGAGATGCTGGCCGGTTTCGCGCCGGTCCACAGCACGGGCTGGGGCATTGTTGCGCAACGCCCTCTGCACACCACTCTCACGGAGCTCAACCAGTTGCTGCTGAACATGCTGCTCACCGTGGCCCCATTCTTCCTGGTGGTCATGCTCGGCATCTGGTGGCTGTCGCGCATCATTTCCCAGCCCCTCTGGAGCCTGGCCAAGAGTGTGCAAAAGGATGATGCCCAGATCGCTGAAAACGCCGTTCGGCAGATCAAGCCGTGGTATTTCGAAGTGGCTCAGCTCAAGCAGTCAATATTGTCCGGACTGGAATTGCTCAACCACAGAATCGGCAAGCTCAATCTCGACTCGATGACCGACCCTCTGACCGAATTGCTGAACCGGCGCGGGGCCCAGGCAGCGATCGATAAATGGCATGTCAGTGCCCAGCCGTTTGCCGTGATTCTCTTGGATATCGATCATTTCAAAAGGGTCAATGATGCCCATGGGCATGACATTGGCGATCTGACGCTGCAGTTTCTCGCCCAGCAAATGCGCCAGCTCTCGGGTGGCCAGGATGTTCTGTGCCGCAGCGGTGGAGAAGAATTCATGGTGCTCATGCCGAACGCCAGCCTCAAAGAGTCCGGCGAATTCGCCGAAAACCTGCGCGCCACGCTGGCCAACACCCGCAGCCCGGCCGGAGAGCCGATCACTCTGTCGCTGGGGATCGCCCATTACCCCATTAGCAGTGCGCGCATCGAAGTTGTGCTGCGCGCTGCAGACCAGGCGCTTTACCAGGCCAAACGCCAGGGACGCAATCAAGTGGTTATCGCGACTGCCCAACGGGCCGAGTAACCGGTTGCTGACGACCAACCGCTACGTTGCAGCGCCAAATGGGGCGACTACTTCAAATCGCCCCACTCGTCATAACGCTCCGGCCAATGATTTCGATGGCCTGGATGATCAACTTGATCGTAGGTTGGTGATTCGGGCCACGGATCGATCGCTAGCGTGCGGATAATGAGCTGGATAAACCCTGCCAGCAGCAACACCGGCAGCACCACCCAGCCAGCAACCAGCAATAGACCGCCGAGTATCAGCAGATCGCCAAGCCTGAAAGCGCAGCGCACGAATAGTCTGCGGCCACCTGCCCGCGCACCCAATCGCCGCTTTTCCAGGGCGCGCCAGCGCTGCCTGAACGAAGCTGCCCAGGCACCCAAACGGTGTATCAGCGTCAACTTGCACCCTGCCATGGAGCACCTCCCCCGGCGCCAACCGGTTCGATGTCAAAGGCAAGCTTGGTCGGCGCGGCGAGATTTTCTACCTCTATCCAGCCACTGCGGCGTTCCACGGCGCAGCCGGCAGCCAGGCATCGTCACCAGATTTACGAAAATAGAAATAGCGCGAGCGAGAACGGTGCTGCGGTGCAACCAACGCAGTCGTGACAGAGGGATGCTTGAGTGGAAAACCCGCAGCAGGGAAAACAGGACGCGTTGCGATTGCTGCAGCGCTGTTCCAGAGCCAGCGTACTGGCCGGTGACATCAGGCGAACGCCAGAAACAACAAAGCCCCGCAGAGCGGGGCTTTGTGTATATCGTCTGGCGGTGAGGGTGGGATTCGAACCCACGATACGGTTTCCCGTATACACGCTTTCCAGGCGTGCTCCTTCAACCGCTCGGACACCTCACCGGATCTCTTCAGGGCGTTCACCCCGTCGAGGCGCGCTAATTTAGTCGAACGTTTATCTAAAGGCAAACTTTTTTTCAGCTTTTTCATGCGTTTAACTATCATCGGCGAAAAATGCCGGATTTTTGATCAACTCTGCGACTGCTCAGTCAGTCATCGCGCTTTACCTGTGCAGGCCGGCTGGGTAACGTCAGCGCCACTTATCACAAGGAACCCCCGCCATGAGTGAGCTGCTTTCCTATCAATGCACAGACGGTATCGCCACCCTGACCCTGCACAATGGCAAGGTCAACGCGATTTCACCGGACATGATCGTTGCCTTCAATGCGGCTCTGGATCGCGCCGAGCAGGACCGCGCCGTGGTGATCATCACTGGGCAGCCAGGCATTCTTTCCGGCGGTTACGACCTCAAGGTCATGACCTCCGGCCCGCAAAACGCGCTGGATCTGGTCGCCGCCGGCTCGACACTGGCCCGGCGCATGCTCGCCCACCCCTTCCCGATCATCGTCGCCTGTCCGGGCCATGCAGTTGCCAAGGGCGCCTTTATTCTGCTTTCCGCAGACTATCGCATCGGTGTTGAAGGTCCGTTCAGTATCGGCCTGAATGAAGTGCAGATCGGCATGACCATGCATTACGTCGGTATCGAGCTTGCCCGTGATCGCCTGCGCAAATCCGCCTTCCACCGCTCAGTGATCAATGGCGAGATGTTTGATCCGCAAGGCGCGCTGGAAGCCGGCTTCCTGGACAAGGTGGTGGCCCCTGAGACACTGATGGGCACCGCGCTGGAGATGGCGAACCAGTTGAAGAAAATCAACATGACCGCCCACCGCAACACCAAGCTCAAGGTACGCAAGGAACTGCTTGACGCCCTTGAGCAGGCCATCGAATTGGACAAGCAACACGGCCTCTAACAGACCGTTAAAGACTACCTGCATAGCCGAGTAGATTGCCGAGCAAAGTGGACGTTCGTACACTCAACGTCCCTTTGCTGGAGATTCTGCCATGCTGTCCGTTCTGCGCCTGTTGTTGCTGAGCGTGTATTCCGTTATTGCCAGTTGTCTTGGCGCGCTGCTCGGCGTGCTCCGCCCCTTCAATCCCAACAATACGTCTCTGTGCGCCCGTTTGTTCGCGGCCCCGAGCCAATGGTTGCTGCGCATCAATGTCGAGACCGAGCTGGAGCATCTGGACGCTCAAACGCAGGCCTGCGTGATCATTGCCAATCACCAGTCCAATTACGATCTATTCGTCCTCGGCGGCGTGGTCCCCTCACGCACCGTGAGCCTGGGCAAGAAAAGTCTGAAATGGATTCCGGTGTTCGGCCAGCTTTACTGGCTGGCCGGCAATGTCCTGATTGATCGCAGCAATGCCCGCAAGGCCAGGCAGACCATGCTTACCACCACCGAAACCCTGCAAAAGCGCCAGACGTCGATCTGGGTGTTTCCGGAAGGTACGCGCAATGCCGGACCGGAGCTGTTGCCGTTCAAGAAAGGGGCATTTCAGATGGCCATCGCCGCCGGGGCTCCGATCGTGCCGGTGTGCGTCAGCCGCTACACCCAAACACTGAATCTGAATCGCTGGGACAGTGGACAGGTACGCGTCCGCGCACTGCCGGCCATCCCCACCGCGGGTTTGAGCCTGGAAGATATGCCGGCGCTGATCGAGCACTGCCGCACCCGCATGCAAGCGTGCATCGATGAGCTGAATGAGGAATTGGAGCAACGCTTGGCCGCGGCGCAGCCGCTTTAAGCTGACTGTGTATCCAGCATCTCTTCAGACGTCTGCATACAGCCGCGCCGGTAGGATGGTGTTGAGTGCAGAGATACCCTCTGCGTGAGTGGGCATTGATGGGTATCGGCGCGACGCAACCGGGTGAGTTAAAAGCCCCCCGCCTCAACCCATCCGACGGCATCACCCCTTTGCAGTTAACGCAGGGCTTTTCGATTCGCGCCCCTGGGCGATAAAGCGCAGCATCCACTCGCCCACCACACTGCCGTGATGCGGCAGATCGAGGCTTTGCAAGGCATTTTGATAGAGCGTCTCGCCCAGGGTTTGCTGGCGCACATCGAGCAATGCCCGGGAATAATCGGGCACGAACTCTGGATGCCCCTGGAAGCACAAGACGCGGTCTTCGATGCGGAACGCGGCAATCGGGCAGAACTCGCTGGAGGCCAGCACCGTGGCGTTTTCCGGTGCGCGGGTGACCTGGTCCTGATGGCTGATCAGCAAGGTCAGTTGATCCAGCGCCGGCTGCATCCACTCCAGTTGTTCCTGCAGGCTGTAACGGTGCAAGCCCACGCCCCAGCCCTGGCCTGCGCGTTCGCTCTGGCCACCCAGCAGCAATGCCAGCAACTGATGGCCGAAGCAGATGCCCAGCAGCTTGTCGCCGTTCTGGTAACGCTCTAGCAGGTAAGTCTTGAGTGTCTGGATCCACGGATCGCTGCCGAACGAGTCCGCCTTGCTGCCGGTAACCAGATAGGCGTCATAACGCTGGTCATCGGCCGGGTAATGGCCCTCAACCACGTTAAAAATTTCAAACTGCGCAGCAATCGGTTGGTTAGCGAATAACCGTTCGAACATATGGCCATAGCCGGTGTACTGCTCGACGAACTCGGGGCGCAGGTGATCGGTTTCCAGAATGCAGATACGCAACGACATGGGATTTCCAAAAACGTAAAGGTATGGAACGGTTGCTCATTCTTACCATAGCCCGTGCGTGGTGAGGAATAGCCCGTGCCTGCCAGACACAGCCGTCAATCGGCTACACTGCGCGACCTTTTCTATTCTGGAGCCTGACTGTGCTTATCAAGGCCTTACGGGTTGGCTTGGGCCAACTGATCGTTTTTATTGATTTCGTCACCCGCCCGAAAAAAATGCAGCGCAGCGCGGAGGCGCAAGCCGAGGTCGAGGCACGCACAGCCAACCTGGCGCTTTATCAGTTTCACGGCTGCCCGTTTTGTGTGAAGACGCGGCGTGCACTGCATCGGCTGAACTTGCCAGTCGCCCTGCGCGATGCCAAGAACGACGCCCAGGCCCGCCAGGAACTGGAAACCCAGGGCGGCAAGATCCAGGTGCCCTGCCTGCGTATTGAAGAAAATGGCCAGGTTTCCTGGCTGTATGAATCCAAGGCAATCATTGCCTGGCTGGAAGAGCGCTTCGCCTAAGCGACAGCCATCATGTAGGGGCCGATTTCACATCGGCAAACCAGCACCGCGGATGCCGACACACTGTCGGCACCCGCGAGGTCCTGCACTAAAACGTTTCCCCTCGCGCCGCCTTCTCCAGCAGCAACGCCGGCGGCGAGAAACGTTCGCCGTACTGCTCCGTCAGGTACTGAGCACGGGCGATGAAGTCGGCCAGGCCGTACTGGTTGATGAACTGCAAGGCACCACCGCTCCAGGCCGCAAAACCGATGCCGAACACCGAACCGATGTTGGCGTCGGCGGTGGAGCGCAATACGCCCTCCTCCACACAACGCACGGTCTCTATGGCCTGGATGAACAGCAGACGATCGCGCACATCCTGGGGTGAGATCTGTGCCCCGGCTTTTTCGAAGCGCGCCTTGAGCTCGGGCCACAGATGTTTCTTGCCCCCTTGTGGGTAGTCGTAAAATCCGCCACCGGCCGCCTTGCCGGGACGCTGGTACTCGTTGAGCATCAAGTCGATCACCGCGAATGCCGGGTGCTCGGGAGCCGTCTTGCCTTCGGCAGCCAGGTCACTGACTGCCTGCCGGCGAATATGCTCCATCAGGCTCATCGACACTTCATCAGAGATCGCCAGCGGACCGACCGGCATGCCCGCCTGACGGGCCTGGTTCTCGATCATCGCCGCCGACACGCCCTCGCCGAGCATGGCGATGCCTTCATTGGTGAACGTACCGAACACGCGCGAGGTGAAGAAGCCGCGGCTGTCATGGACGACAATCGGCGTCTTGTTGATCTGCAGTACGTAGTCGAAGGCCCGCGCCAGGGCTTCGTCACCGGTCTGCTCGCCGCGGATGATTTCCACCAGCGGCATCTTGTCCACCGGGCTGAAGAAATGCAGGCCGATGAATTTTTCCGGATGCTGCACGGCGCGGGCCAGGCCGGTGATCGGCAAGGTTGAGGTATTGGAAGCAATCAACGCCTCCGGCAGCGCGCAGGCTTCAGCGGCGGCGGTCACTTTACCTTTCAGCGCACGATCCTCGAAGACCGCTTCGATGATCAGGTCGCACTCGGCGAAATCAGCATCGTCGACGCTCGGGGTGATGCGCGAGAGGATGGCGTCGCGCTTTTCTGCGCTCAGTTGGCCACGAGACACCTTCTTATCCAGCAGGGCGGTCGAATAGGCCTTGCCTTTCTCGGCCGACTCCAGCGAGACATCCTTGAGCACCACCTCGATGCCGGCCATGGCCGACACATAAGCAATGCCGGCGCCCATCATGCCAGCGCCGAGCACACCGACCTTTTGCGTTGCATAGGTGGGGAAACCCTGCGGACGCGAGCGACCGGCGTTGATCTCATTGAGCTGGAACCAGAAGGTGCCGATCATGTTCTTTGCCACCTGCCCGATGACCAGCTCGGTGAAGTAGCGCGCCTCAATCAGCTGCGCGGTCTCGAAATTCACCTGGGCGCCTTCCACCGCCGCGCAGAGGATCTTCTCCGGCGCCGGGAAACAGCCCTTGGTCTTGTCACGCAACACGCTGGGCGCGATGGCCAGCATCTGCGCCACGGCAGGCGTGGAGGGGGTGCCGCCGGGAATCTTGTAACCCTTCACGTCCCACAGCTGCACGGCGGCGGGATTGGCCAGAATCCATTGCCGCGCCTTGGCCAGCAACTCGTCAGGCGTGGCCGCCAGCTCATGCAGCAGCCCGGCCTTGAGCGCTTCCTGTGGGCGCAGCTTCTTGCCTTCAGCCAGATACGGCAGCGCCTTCTCGATGCCCAGCAAGCGCACGCTGCGCACGATACCGCCGCCGCCCGGCAGCAGGCCGAGGGTCACTTCCGGCAGCCCAAGCTGGATACGCGCATCGTCCAGGGCGATGCGGTGATGGCAGGCCAGGCAGATTTCCCAGCCGCCGCCCAGCGCTGCGCCATTGATTGCGGCGACCACCGGCTTGCCCAGGGTTTCCAGCCGCCGTAGCTGGCTCTTGATGTTCAGCACCATCTGGTAAAACGCTGGCGCGTCATCGCGGGTGACCTGGATCAGCTCATTGAGATCGCCGCCGGCGAAGAAGGTCTTTTTCGCCGAGGTCAGGATCACGCCGGCAATCTCATCTTTTTCCGCTTCCAGGCGGGTCACCGTGCGGCCCATCGCCTCACGGTAGGTGGCGTTCATGGTGTTGGCGCTCTGGCCCGGCATATCCAGGGTCAGGACGACGATGTTGTCCGGGCCTTTTTCGTAGCGAATGGCGTCAGTCATTGTTCTTCTCTCCGCCTCACAGTCGTTCGATGATGGTTGCGATGCCCATGCCGCCGCCCACACACAGGGTGGCCAGGCCGTAGCGCTGATTGCGCCGCTCCAACTCGTCGAGCAGGGTGCCGAGGATCATGCAGCCGGTGGCGCCCAGCGGGTGGCCCATGGCAATGGCGCCGCCATTGACGTTGACCTTGTCCTCCGGCACGCCCATGTCCTTCATGAACTTCATCACCACTGAGGCAAAGGCTTCGTTGACTTCGAACAGGTCGATATCGCCCACCGACAGCCCAGCCTTGGCCAGCGCCTTGCGGGTGGCCGGCCCCGGGCCGGTGAGCATGATGGTCGGGTCGCTGCCGGTGACCGCCGTGGCGACAATGCGCCCGCGCGGCGTCAGACCCAGCTCACGGCCCTTGGCCGCCGAGCCGATGAGCATCAACGCGGCGCCATCGACGATGCCCGAGCTATTGCCCGGCGTATGCACGTGGTTGATGCGCTCGACCTGGCTGTACTTGCGCAGCGCCGTGGCATCGAAGCCCAGCGAGCCCATCATCTCGAAGCTCGACTTGAGGGCGCCGAGGCCTTCCAGGGTGGTTTGCGGACGAATGAACTCGTCATGGTCGAGCAGCACCACGCCATTCTGGTCGACCACTGGCACCAGGGATTTGGCGAACAGCCCTTCGGCACGCGCCAACGCGGCTTTCTGCTGGGAGCGCAAGGCGAAGGCATCGACGTCCTGACGGGAGAAGCCCTCCAGGGTGGCGATCAGATCGGCGCCGATGCCCTGCGGCACGAAGTGCGTGCTCAGGTTGGTTTCCGGGTCAAGTGCCCAGGCACCGCCGTCCGAGCCCATGGGCACACGGGACATGGACTCCACGCCGCCGACCACCACCAGGTCCTCGAAGCCGGAGCGCACTTTCATCGCACCGAGGTTGACCGCCTCCAGTCCCGAGGCGCAAAAGCGGTTGAGCTGCATGCCCGCGACTTGCTCATCCCAGCCGGCCACCAAGGCCGCCGTCTTGGCGATATCGGCGCCCTGATCGCCCACCGGGGTCACGCAACCCAGCACCAGGTCGTCCACCTGGGCGGTATCCAACCGGTTGCGCTGCTCCATGGCCCGCAGCAGCCCGGCAATCAGATTGACCGGTTTGACGCTGTGCAGCGCGCCGTCCTGTTTGCCTTTGCCGCGCGGCGTACGCACCGCGTCGAATATCAATGCTTCGCTCATGGCCTGGTCTCTTGTCATTGTTCTGGCATCCGGAATTCCGGTTCGCCTGTTACCTTAGACCGGGCAAAACAGTCGGCAATGACCGATACGCTCAGCTGCGTTGACGCCTGCGCTCAGACGAATGGCGCAGCGTGGCGGCTGGCCGGACAACACGTCTGTCGCAAGCCTTTACGAAGGCTGAGAAGCCTGCGCTCTGCGCAGGCTCTGGACTGAGAACCAAGGGATCTAACAGAACGCGGGGGCCAAGATAGAGTCAATCAACAAGGCCCTGCGAAGCCCAACAACAAAAAGAAGGAATAAAACCATGCACAAAGAGCCGAAGAAAATACGCCAGGCCGGCTGGATCGTGTGTGCGGTCGCCTTGGTACTGATTCTGCCCAACCTGCCTCATTTGGTCAGTTGACTGGCAGCAACCAGGCCAGTAACAGCGGCAGGAACAGAAACGCCAACAGCGTCGAACAGAGCACCAGGCTCGCCACCTCTTCCGGCGCCCGATTGGCGCGCACCGCGAACAGGTAATTGAACACGGCCACCGGCATGGCCGACTGCAGGATCATCACGTTCAAGGTCAACGGCGGCAGCTCCAGCCAGGTGCCCACCAGCCAGGCCAGCGCCGCGCCGCTGCACACCCGCAGGCCGCCCTGCAGCATACCGTTGCCCAAATGCCGCACGCGGATCGAGGCCAGCGACACGCCCAGGGTGAGCAACATCAGCGGAATGGTCATGCCAGCCATCAGTCCCAGCGTGTTGTCCAGCCAGCGCGGCAACGGCACTTGGAAGATCACCACAACCAGCGCCAGCGTCACGCTGAGCATGGTCGGGTTAAGCAGCAGCTTGCGCGGCGAACGTTCGCCGGCCAGCAACGCGCCGAGGCTGAACTGGCTGACGCACAGCACCATGAAAAACACCACAGCCAGCGCCAGACCCTGTTCCCCGAAAGCGTACAGGCTGATCGGCAGGCCCAGGTTGCCGGTATTGGAGAACAGGAAGGCCGGCACCAGTACCCGCCAGTCCTGACGCCAAAAGCGGCTGGCCAGCCAGCCGACCGCGCCCATCAACACGGTGACCAGCACGCAACCGAGCACCATTTCTGCAAATGCCTGCGGCTCCACACGGGTGCGCGTCAGCGCGGAGAGGACCAAGCAGGGCGTGCCCACATTCAGCGTCAGCTGAGCGATAAATGCAGTCGGAAACGCCTGACCGCTGCGCGCCCAGCCATAGCCGATACCCGCCGCAATCAGCACCGGTGCCAGAATGGCGAACAACTCGGCCAGCATGACGATCTCCACCCGAAAAAACCGTGCGATGCTATCACGCCGGCGTATCCTCAAGCCTTGGTGAAACTCAAACGGAGCCCTCTACCATGCGCCCTTTCCTGTTTGCCGCCACCCTCGTCTTCAGCCTGCCGGCGCTGTCCGCCGAGGTTGACCAGCACTCCGCCTTGCAGGCACTGGAGCAACCCGGTGCGGTCTTGATCGATGTCCGCAGCGACGCCGAACACGCCGCCGGTGCGCTGCCCGACGCCCGGCATATCGTACATAGCCGCATCGCCGCCCAGATCGCGGACGTGGCTCCGGACAAGGACAGCCCCATCGTCCTCTATTGCCGCAGCGGCAGCCGCTCATCCAGTGCCCAGGACACCCTCACCGGACTGGGGTATCGCCAGGTGTTCAATGCCGGCGGCTATGACGACCTGAAGACCGTGCTGGACAGTCGCGAGTAGCGCTCGTTTATCAGATGAGGCTGCCTATTTTTTGTTGAAGGCAGCTTCCAGCGCGTCGTTGATCGTGCGCAGCACTTTCACTCGGGCAAAACGCTTGTCGTTGGCTTCCACAAGCGTCCAGGGGGCGATTTCCGTGCTGGTGCGGTCAACCATGTCCTCCACCGCCTCGACATAGGCGTCCCACTGTTCGCGGTTGCGCCAGTCTTCCTCGGTGATCTTGAAGCGCTTGAATGGCGTGGCCTCACGTTCCTTGAAGCGCTGGTACTGGGTGTCCTTGTCGATCGACAGCCAGAACTTCACCAGTACCACACCGTGCTCGACCAGGCTTTCCTCGAAGTCGTTGATCTCGCCATAGGCACGCAGCCAGTCGGCTTGCGCGCAAAAGCCCTCGACCCGCTCGACCAGCACCCGGCCATACCAGGAGCGGTCGAAGATGGTGAATTTGCCGCGCGCCGGAACATGCCGCCAAAAGCGCCACAGGTACGGCTGGGCGAGCTCTTCATCGCTGGGCGCAGCAATCGGCACGGTTCGGTACTGACGCGGATCGAGCGCGCCGGTCACGCGGCGGATGGCGCCGCCCTTGCCAGCGGCATCGTTACCCTCGAAGACCGCAACCAGCGCATGGCGGCGCATGCGCTTGTCGCGCACCAAGTGCGCCAGCCGGGCCTGCTCGGTCGCCAGTTGAGCCTGGTACTGATCCTTGCTCAGCGCCTGGGTCAGATCCAGGCTGCTCAACAGGCTGCGATTGTTCAGATTGGCCACCAGGGGCGCGGCATGGGGCGCCGGCGTAGCGCCACGGCCCGACTGCAGCGCCGCCTGCAGCCCCTGGAGCAGGATGCGCCCGGTGGTCAGGCTGCGATAGTAAGGGTCCACGCCCTCAACCACATACCAGGGCGCGTAATCGCGACTGCTGCGGCGCAGAATCCGCTCGCCATGGTGAACGAAACGGTCATAGGTCTTCGTCTGCTGCCAATCCAGCGGGCTGAGACGCCAATAATGCAGGGGGTCATCGGCCAGGCTTTTCAGGCGAGCCTGCATCTGATCCTTGGACAGGTGGAACCAGAACTTGAAGATCAGCGCGCCTTCGTCGCACAACATGCGCTCCAGGCGCAGGGCGCGGTTGATGGACTGATCCAGCTGGGCATCCTTGGTCCGTCCATTGACCCGGCTTTGCAGCATCTGGCTGTACCAGTTACCAAAGAAGATCCCGGTCCGGCCCTTTTCCGGCAACTGCCGCCAGTAACGCCACTCCGGCGGGTGGGCCAGCTCTTCATCGGTCTGGATGTCGAAGGTTTCCACCCGGATCAGGCGCGGGTCCATCCACTCGTTGAGTAGTCTTACCGTTTCGCCCTTGCCGGCGCCTTCGATGCCATTGATCAGAATGATGACCGGAAAGCGTGCCTGCTGACGCAACTCGTACTGGGCTTCCAGCAATGCCTCACGCAGGGCGGGCTCGGCGGCGTCATAGGTTTTCTTGTCGATGGCGTGGCCGATTTCGGCGGATTCAAACATGGGGGTATTCCTTGACTGCAGGGCATCAGATTAACGGAACGTGATCCCGTCAACAAAGCCGGAATGTCAGCCGGGGCGTTACACTGTGCGCCTCGATTTTCCGGTGCTTGCCATGTCTGACGCTTCCCAGGCCCAACTCGATTGGGATAATCACGGCCAACCGCTGTCGCGGCAGTTCGGCGATGTCTATTTCTCCCGTGCCAATGGCATGGAGGAAACCCGCTACGTGTTCCTGGCCAACAATCACCTGCCCGAGCGTTTTGCCGCGCTGCCGGTGAACGGGCGACTGGTGATTGGCGAAACCGGTTTTGGTACCGGGCTGAATTTCCTCTGTACCTGGCAGGCCTTCGAGCAGCATGCCCCGAGCACTGCCCGCCTGCATTTCGTCAGTGTCGAGAAGTATCCGCTCACTCGCGACGATCTGGATCGCGCCCTGGCTCTGTGGCCGGAACTGCAAGCCTTCAGCGCCCAGTTGCTGGCTCAGTACGTCGGCATCCAGCCGGGTTTTCAGCGCCTGCTGTTTGACGGCGGTCGAGTGGTGCTGACTCTGCTGATTGGCGATGTGCAGGACTGCCTGCCGCAGCTCGATGCACGCATCGACGCCTGGTTCCTGGACGGTTTCGCCCCCGCCAAGAATCCGCAGATGTGGACGCCCGAACTGTTCGCTCAAGTGGCGCGACTGTCCGCGCCGGGTGCCACTCTGGCCACATTCACCAGCGCGGGCCTGGTACGCCGCGGCCTCAACGAGGTCGGTTTCGCCATGGCGAGGGTGCCCGGCTTCGGCCACAAATGGGAAATACTCGCCGGGGCGTTTCGGGGCCAGGCGCAGGACGCAGTCAAACCCTGGTTCGCGCATCCGCCGCGCCCGAGCGAACGCCGCGCACTGGTGATCGGCGCCGGGCTGGCCGGCTGCGCGAGCGCCGCCAGTCTGGCGGCACGGGGCTGGCAGGTAACGGTGCTGGAACGCCACGCCGAGCTTGCCCAGGAAGGCTCGGGCAACCCCCAGGGCGTGCTTTATCTGAAGCTGTCCGCCCATGGCACGGCGCTTTCGCAGTTGGTGCTCAGCGGATTCGGCCATACCCGCCGCCTGCTTGAACGCCTCGAACGCGGCGTCGACTGGGATGCCTGCGGTGTGCTGCAACTGGGCTTCAATGCCAAGGAAGCCGAGCGCCAGGCCCAGCTCGGGGCGGCTTTTCCGCCCAGCCTGCTGCAAGTAGTTGATCAACCGGCCGCTGAACGACTGGCCGGCGTCGCCCTGCCCAGCGGCGGGTTGTTTTTCCCGGAAGCCGGCTGGGCCCATCCGCCCGCGCTGTGCCGACTGCTGAGCAGCCACCCCAATATTCAGTTGCTCACCCATCGCGACGCCTTGAGCCTGCAGCGCGAAGAAGGCGAATGGCAGGCGCTGGGTAAAGATGGCGTGCTGGCCAGGGCACCGGTACTGGTCCTGGCCAACGCCGCCGATGCCAGGGCCTTTATCCAGACTGCGGACCTGCCGCTCAAGCGCATTCGCGGACAGATCAGTTGCCTGCCGGCCACCGACGCCAGTCGGGAGCTGCGCACCGTGGTGTGCGCCGACGGTTATGTGGCCCCGCCGCGCGGCGGTGAACACACCCTGGGCGCAAGTTTCGACCTGAAGAACCAGCATCAAGGCGTCACACCGGAAGAACACCAGAGCAATCTTGAGCTGCTGCGCGGGATTTCCAAGGATCTGGGCCACCGTTTGCACGCCGACATGCTCGACCCTGCGCAGATGCACGGGCGCGCCGCGTACCGCTGCACCAGTTCCGACTACCTGCCGCTGGTGGGACCGCTGGCCGACGCCACCGCATTTGCCCAGACCTATGCCGCACTCGGCAAGGATGCCCGGCAAACGCCCGATCGGCCCTGCCCCTGGCTTGACGGTCTTTACCTCAACCTGGCCCACGGCTCGCGGGGTGTGGTCACGGTACCCTTGTCTGGAGAACTGCTCGCCGCCTGGCTGGAAGACGAGCCGCTGCCGCTGCCGCGCGCGGTGGCCGAAGCCTGCCATCCCAACCGCTTCGCGCTGCGCCAGCTGATTCGCGGCCAGGGCTGAGCCTACTTTATGGAATTCTTGATCATCGAAGGCTTGGGGATCGGTCTGATCCTCGGCCTGCTGCTGGGGCTGACCGGGGCGGGCGGCTCGCTGGTAGCCCTACCGCTGCTGCTCAGCCTGCAATTGCCCTTGCGCGATGCGATTGGTGTCAGCCTGGGCGCCGTGGCCATGTCCGCGCTGATCGGCGCCATTCCCCGTGCCTATCTCGGCCAGGTGGCCTGGCGTCCACTGTTGCTGCTGGCGATTTGCGGCCTGCCGGGCAATGCAATCGGCCAATGGCTGGGCCGCCATATACCGGAAAACGCACTGATCGTCGGTTTCTGCGTGCTGGTGCTGTGGTCGGCCCGGCGCATGTGGCGCGGAGCCGCCCTGGAGAAGCAAGCCGTTACACAAACCCGTCCCGCTGCGCTGCTGCTTATCGGCCTGGGCGTGGGCGTGCTGTCCGGGCTGATGGGGGTCGGCGGCGGCTTCCTCATCGTCCCGGCTCTGCTGTGGTTTACCCCGTTATCGCTGCTCAGCGCCATGGCCACGTCCATGGCCGTGATCGCGCTGGTCAGCGGCGGTGGCTTTCTGCTCTACCTCACCGATGCCCATCCGCCGCTGCTCTTGCTGGGCGGCCTGGCCGCCGGTGGTGCCAGCGGTGTGCTGGTCGGCAATCTGTTGGCGCAGCGGCTCAACAGTCGGGTCCTGCAGCGCCTGTTTGCCTTGATGCTGGTGATTGTGAGCATCTCGCTGGCGGTGCAGAAATTCATTACAGCAACCTGAGTTCCCCGTATCGGGCTCGACCAAAGGCCGGCCCAAACCCGATAAGGGTTGTGAATCGAATTGACGCTGCATTATTGTGCCCACGGCCTCGACCTTGATCGCAGGCTCTGCCTCGCCCTACTCAGGCATTTCCGGCGGCTCAAGCGGCCCTCAATCGCCGTCCGCTGTGCCGACTGAGAAGGGCATTCACACTCTTGGGGAAACTGTTCATGAATCGACGCCACCTGCTCGGCGCAACCACCGCGCTCTTGATGGCACTCGGCCTGACCGCGTGCAAAGACGAACCCACCCAGAGCGCCGCACAGACTGCCGCAGCACCGGTCGAGACCGTGCACTGGAAAATGGTCACCACTTGGCCGAAAAACTACCCGGCGCTGGGCACCGGGGCCGATGACTTCGCCAAGCGCGTCAACCGCATGAGCGATGGCCGCCTGAACATCAAGGTGTACGCCGCGGGCGAACTGGTGCCCGCCATGGAAGTGTTCGACGCGGTTTCCCGTGGCACCGCGCAGATGGGCCATGGCCCTTCCTACTACTGGAAGGGCAAGGTGCCGGCTGCCCAATTCTTCACCTCGGTGCCCTTCGGCCTGGCCACCCACGAATTCCATTCCTGGCTGAGCTTCGCCGGCGGCATGCAGCTGTGGGAAGAAGCCTACGCGCCCCATGGCGTCAAACCGCTGCTCGGCGGTAACTCCGGCATGCAGATGGGCGGCTGGTTCAACAAGGAAATCAACAGCGTCAACGACCTGAAGGGCCTGAAGATCCGCATGCCCGGTCTGGGCGGTGAAGTGATCGGCAGCATCGGCGCCACTCCGGTCATCATTCCCGGCAGCGAAGTGTTCACCGCGCTGCAGACCGGCATGATCGACGCCACCGACTGGGTCAGCCCCTACAACGACCTGGCCTCCGGCATCCACAAGGCTGCCAAGTACTACTACTACCCAAGCTGGGCGGAACCGCAGGCGGCCATCGAACTGCTGGTCAACAAGGAAGCCTGGGACGCCCTGCCCGACGACCTGCACGCGATCCTCGAGGAAGCGGCCCGCGGCTCGGTGCAGCTGATGCTCGATGAATACGTCTACCACAACGCCAAGGCGCTGCAGGAACTGCAGAAGCAAGGCGTACAGCTGAAGAAATTCCCCGAGGAAGTCATCGCCGCCCTGCGCGACCAATCCGAGGCGGTGATGGATCAGTTCGCCCAGACCAGCGATCTCAACCAGCGCATCTGGACGTCGATGAAGAATTTCCGCGAAGAAGTCGGCCCGATGAGCGAAGTCACCGACAAGCAGATTTACAACTGGCGTTGATTCTCCTGGCCTCTCTGCCGCGACGGCAGGGAGGCCGGCAAGCGCCGTGTCTCAGCTTTTCCGTTCGTTATGCCCGAGGTCGCGCGCCGGATCGATACGGTCGCGCACCCGTTGCTTGAGCTCCTTGGCTTCCGGAAAACCGCCGTCGGCCTTGCGCTCCCAGATCTGCTCGCCGTCACAGGTGATGCAAAATACCCCGCCGCTCGCCGGTTCCAGACTCACCCTGCCCAGATCTTCGGCAAAAGTACTGAGCAGCTCCTGCGCCAACCAGGCGGCACGCAACAGCCATTGGCATTGCGTGCAATAAGTAATGACGATTTCGGCTTTGTGTTGCTGCATACAGCGCTCTGAATAAAAAATCGGGGCCCCTATAATAGCCAGCCCTCCCCTTCGGCGTTTGCGGATGTGTCCATGCGTCGCATGCTGTTTTGCCTGTTGTTGATCCTTCCCCTGTGTATTCCGAGTGTGCAAGCCGCTGAGAAAATCGGCCTGGTGCTGTCCGGCGGTGCCGCGCGCGGCCTGGCCCACATTGGTGTGCTCAAGGCCCTCGAAGAACAGGGTGTGCCGATTCATGCCATCGCCGGCACCAGCATGGGCGCGGTCATCGGCGGCCTCTACGCATCAGGCTACAGCGCCGCTGAAATCGAAGCGCTGGCCCTGCGCATGGACTGGCAACAGGTATTGTCCGACTCACCGCCGCGCAAGGACATCCCGTTCCGGCGCAAGCAGGACGACCGCGACTTTCTCGTCCAGCAGCAACTGAGCTTTCGCGACGACGGCAGCCTGGGTCTGCCGCTGGGTGTCATCCAGGGCCAGAATCTGGCCCTCTGGCTGGAAAGCCTGCTGGTCAACAGCAGCGATACCCGTGATTTCGACCACCTGCCGATTCCCTTTCGCGCCGTGGCCACCGATATTGCCAGCGGCGAAAAGATCGTGTTCCGCACGGGGCATCTGCCCCTGGCGATCCGCGCCAGCATGTCGATTCCTGCCGTCTTCGCGCCGGTGGAGGTTGACGGCCGACTGTTAGTCGATGGTGGCATGGTCGACAACATTCCCATCGACGTAGCCCGAAGCATGGGCGTGGACCGGGTCATCGTCGTCGATATCGGTACGCCACTGATGGAGCGCAAAGAGTTGCTCACGGTAGTCGACGTGCTCAACCAATCGACCACGCTGATGACCCGCAGCAATTCCGAGCTCCAGCTTGCCACGCTGAAAGCCGACGACATCCTCGTGCAACCGGATCTGAGCGGTTATGGCTCCACCGATTTTGGCCAGGTCACGCCGCTGATCACCGCCGGATACGACGCCACGCAGCGCCTTGCACTTCGTTTGGCAGCCGTTATCCCCCCGCTGGCGCCGGCTTCGACCATTGCCGCCCGCCAGACAGCGGCTGAAGACCGCAGCCCGCTGATCACCGCCGTTCATATCGAGAACACCTCCAAGGTCGACAATCAGGTGATTCGCCGGCACATCCGCCAAGCGGTGGGGCAGCCGCTGGACCTGCAACGCTTGCAGGTCGACATGGGCACACTCTACGGCCTCGATTATTTCGAGCAGGTGCACTACCGCGTGGTCCGTCATCGGCATCTGGAAAACACGCTGGTCATCAGCGCGCGGGGCAAGCGTGCCGGCACCGACTATCTGCGCCTGGGCATCAACCTGTCGGATGATTTTCGCGGTGACAGTGCGTTCAACATCGGCGCCAGTTACCGGGTCAACGGCATCAACCGTCTGGGTGCCGAATGGCTGACGCGCGTTCAGCTCGGCGATCATCAGGATCTGTACAGCGAGTTCTATCAGCCCCTGGATGCCGGTTCACGCTACTTTGTCGCGCCTTATCTGCAAGCCACCGCGCAAAATATCGAGTCGATCCTCGACCGTGACCCAATCGCCGAATACCGCCTGGAGCGTTATGGCTTGGGTTTCAACGTGGGTCGCCAGATCGGCAACTCCGGTGAAGTCCGCCTGGGCATCGGCCAGAACTGGGGCGAAGCCAACGTCAGAATCGGCCAGCAGGACTCGCCCAGCTTCAGCTTCAACGAAGCCTACTCCGAGCTGCGCTATTCCTTCGATACGCTGGATAGTCTGGACTTTCCCCATTCCGGCGAAGACATCAGCCTGGTCCTGCGCTATCACGAGCCACAACTGGGCAGCGACCTGCGCTATCGGCAATGGCAGCTCAACGCCACCAAGGCGATCAGCCATGGCGCACACACCCTGCTCATTGCCGGGCGCTACGCGCGCACCTTGGACGAGGCGGAGGTGGTGACCTCGAGCTTCCTCCTCGGTGGCCCCCAGCAACTGTCTGGCTTCAGCCAGGGTGCCATCTCCGGGCAGAACATCGGCCTTGGTCGGCTGGTGTATTACCGCCGCATGACTCAACAGGCCTTCCTGCCTCTGGATTTCCCGGTCTACTTGGGAGCGTCCCTGGAACGAGGCCGCGCCTGGAACCGCGACAACGTCTTCGACAGCGGCGTGATTACGGCTGCCAGCTTGTTCCTCGGCTACGAAACCCCGCTCGGGCCGCTGAACCTGGGCTATGGCTTTAACGATGAAGACGAGCAGGCGCTGTATCTCAATCTGGGCAGCAGCTTTTAACCAAAGCCGCTGGGCCGCGTGTTAAGTGCCTGAAACAACGCTGGCGGTAGGCTCATCCCACCGCGCGATCCCTGTAGGGCGGCCTCGCCCGTGGCTCCGTGCCGAGTGACAGGCTCGGTGCTAACTTGGCAGCCCGCCGTTTTGCCTGACACACCGCTGGCGGGCTGCCCGGGATATTCTTTTGTTCAGCCCAGCGCCCTGCAGCGGGCGAGGCCGCCCTACGGTTGGTGGCGTGCCCTGCCCGGCGCGGGGACAAACATAGGGCGTCCTTGGGAGGGTGGCATGCCCATACCCGATTAACGATTCAGGCCGTGCTCCGCCTCTGCACGCGCATGCCCCACGCAGCGACAATCGCCAGCAGGAAAATCGCGGCGGACAGCCAGAAGGTGTGCTGAAAGGCCTGCACATCACCGACCGCGGCGCTGCGCCACTCGAGGAAGTAGGTCAACAGGTTTACCCCGAACGCACCGCCGAGCTGGCGTATGAAGGTGATCGCCCCCGCACCGGAGGCCAGCTCGTCCGCCGGCAAGCCGCTCAGCGAACCACTGGTCAGCGCTGGCAGCAGCAAACCCAGCCCGCCGCGCCCGATGCTCGCCCACAGGCAGAACACCAGGAAGGAGGAGGTGCTGGGCAACAGGCCGAACACCAGCGATGACACCGCACAAACCGCCAGGCCTGCCGCCATGATCCAGGCAACCTGCCAGCGATCGCACAACCAACCACTGAGGTACGAGGCCGCCCCTAATGCCAGGCCGGCGGGCAACAACAGCATGCCGGCCTGCCCGGCGCTGTAGCCTTCGATGGTCTGCAGAAACAGCGGAATCAGGTAGATCATCCCGTACAGTCCCAGGCCGATCACCGCCGCCACCCAGCTGGCCTTGCGAAAGGCGGCATGCCGCCAGAGCGTAAAATTCAGCAAGGGCTGGGCATGGGTAGAGCTGCGCCGCACAAACCAGGCCGCAGCGAGCACACCGAGCAGTCCGGCCGCATAGGCGCGTGGGCTGCCCCAGCCCACGCGCTGGGCTTCGGCCAAGGCCAGCAGCAAGGCGAACAGCGCCAGGTTGAGCAGGACGAAACCCCACAGATCCAGCTTGGAGACGCCCGGCTGGCGATCGCTGGGTAACAGGCGAGCGCTCAGCAATACCACGGCACACAATGGCAACGGCAGCCAGAACACGGCCAGCCAGCCAAAGTGATCCACCAGATAGCCTCCCAGGCTCGGCCCCAGGCTGGGCGCCACCGTCACGCCAAGGGCGTATATCCCCAAGGCTTTGCCGCGCCCGCCGCTGCTGAACACACGAAAAATCAGCACCGTGGCTAGGGGCTGGATAATCCCGGCGCAGAAACCTTGCACGATGCGCAAGGCAATCAACTCCCAGCCCTGTGTCGCCAGCGGCGCCAATAAGGTGGTGAAGATGAACAGCCACAACGCATATTGGGTAGTGCGCCGCGCGCTCAGACGCGACTGTGCCCAGGCGGCCAGCAGCAGCCCCGAAGTCATTGATGCGAGAAAACCTGTAGACAGCCATTGCACCATGGGCCGCCCCATGGCGAACTCGTCCATGATCGCCGGCAGCGCGACGAAGATCGTGGTGGTGGACAACACCATGGCGATGGTGCCGAGCATCAGCACAACCAGCATCCACTGGGGATAGCGCGGCCCGAAGCGGGCGCACAAATCATCCAGTGTCTCAGCCATCACAGCGCTTCGAGATTGGCCAGAATCCGCGCGTGGACACGCTTGCAATGCTCCAGGTCGGCAGGCGCGATGCCGGCGAGCAATTGGCCACGCAGCTGGTCGGCGATGGTGCGAATCGTATCGATCAACGGATGCGCCTGTTCACAGAGCATGACGTTCTTAGCGCGTCGATCATTGGGGACTTCCTGACGGCGTACCAGCCCCTGCGCTTCCAGGCTATCCAGTAGCCGAGCCAGGGTCGGGCCTTCCACACCGACGCTTTGCGCCAGTTGCCGCTGGGTAGGAGGTTCGGGAAAGCGTGACAGGTGCAGCAAGACCAGCCAGCGTGCCTGGGACAAACCCAGTTCGGCCAGGCGGCGGTCCAACTCAGCTCGCCAAGAGCGTGACAACTGGGTCAACTGCATGGCGAAGAGATGTTGATCAAACTCGTTCATGGACTGTTCTTGTAAGAGCTAATCATTAGGCGGCTAATCATAACCGTGAATGGGCACGATGGCCCACTTCGCTCACCATTTTGCGTACTGGTCCTCGACGAACCCCCATACCCCGTCGATGGGCACCACGGGCCTGCCCAGGGGACGCAGCTCACCAGAAAACCGTCCGAAGATCTGTTTGAAGTTGCTGGCCAGAAAGCCCAGGTTCAACCGTTCGCGGTGCATGCCTTCGCCCGTGAAACGCAGCTCCACCTGACCGTCACCGGAGCGAATATGCCAGGGGTGCAGCGGTTGGTCGCGATCGAATTGAAACCTCACGCCGTCCACCTTGAGCAACTCGCCGTCCAGCCAAAAACAATTTTCGCTGAAGCTGGTTTCATTGACCCCGCAGGACAGGTTGAGCCCAACCCGAACGTCGCCTACCTGAGCGGACAGACAAGCCCAGTTCCAATGGGTTTCCGGGCGCATGTAACCGGCTGACCAATCGTGATGGGCGAAGGCGTTCAGGGCCGCCAGGTCAAAATTGCCCAGTGCGCTGCGCACCTGACCCTGACACCTCACCCCGGCGACCTTTTGCGCATACACCCAGCCATTTACGGCGGTTGGCGTGCAGATATGCATCGGCTGAAAGGCCGGTTCACGCTCGCTGAAGCGGGCATCGATGCGCAGCCCATCATCCAGCTCCACCAGCAGGCGCTTATCACCCGTGGCGGCGCAGTTTTCCAGTCGCAGCCGATTACGACCCTGGATCAGCTCGCACACACCGTCATCCGGCGTCTGACTGAACGCTGTGCCGAATCCCAGCGGCAATTTGAACTGACGCTGCAGCAAACGCCCACTGGCCGGATGAAACAAATAGACAAAGCCGATTCCGACCAGACTCAGATTGGCCAACGCACAGCCGCCGATCAGCTCGTCGCTGATCAGCCCGAAATACTGGAATTGGTGGAAGCGCCGCCATTTGGCCAATGCACCCAGACGACGCCCCATCGGTGAGCGAAAATCGAAATCGCGGTAATTCACCTGTTCAGGTGCGCTCTTGAAGATGCCGTAGCGCGGCTGGCCATCGGCCTGGATCAATCGCTCCATGACAGACTGCTCTCGTGCTAGATCGTAGTTTCGGTGAGCATCGGTTGCCCACAGGCGCTGACCGCGATGCGATTGCGCCCGCTGTTTTTCGCCTCGTAGAGGAGCTGGTCCGCTCGCGCGTACAGCTCCTTCAGGCTGACATTGGTATTATTGCTGTTCAGGCAGGCCACCCCAATGGACATGGTCACCACCGGCGCGCTGGATGACTGCGCGTGCTCGATGCCGAGCCGCTCAAGGCTTCCGCGCACCTGCTCCGCCGCCTCACGGGCGTCATCGGCATCGCTGCCATACAACAGCAAGGCAAATTCTTCGCCGCCCATGCGCACGGCCATATCCAGCGGACGTCGCGCCCGCTCCTCCAGCAAGCGGCCGATGCGTTGCAACACGTCATCGCCGGCCTGGTGGCCATAGCAATCGTTATAGGCCTTGAAATGATCGACATCGCACAAAAGCATGGCCAGCGGCTGGCCTTCGCGTAGGCCCTGGCGCCACACACGGTCGAACTGACGGCGGAAGCTGCGCCGATTATGCAGGCCCGTGAGGCTGTCGCAGTCAGCCATGACCTTGAGCAAGCGCCGGGACAGGAAATGTTCGCGAGACTTGTATTCCAGCTGATAGCACCCGACCGCGCCGATCAGAATGCCGAACAGCAAATACAACAGGACATAAAGCAAACGGACCACGGCCGCGCCAAACAACAGCTCAAAGCCAATGTAGGTCACCAGCACTACCACCGAGCATGCGAGTGCCTCGGACAGTCGCAAGCCGGCCAGAAAAAAACCGGCCATGCACACCAGCAACAAGCCTTCTTCCGGGTAGGCCGGATCGATCCGGTGGGCCAGCGCCACCACGGCAGCCGAACCGATGCCCAGCGCCAGAATGCAGGCCAGGGTCAACGGCACCAGTAAATCCGTACGCCGGCTGCAGAGTACCAAGCCGCCACACACCAGCAGCAATGCGATCACCGCCAACCGCACGACGAGCATTGCATCGCGCTCCAGGCTGTCGACCAAACGCAGATCCAACAAAGTCTGCGCTATCCAGATAAGGATGGCGGCCAGCAATGAAATACGTCTGAGATCGAAGCTGTGCTCAAGCTGGTAGGCGCGATACTGCTCTTCCAGCGGCGCTGCGAATCGCAGCCGGGTGAACCCTTGAGTCAATTGTTCGGCATAGGGATTGGCACGAACATCGTCGAGCCAAGTCTGCGGTCGGTTACCCACAATCAGTCCTTTGGTTGGAGCACGGCCAGCTCACCCTATACGCTCACGGAAAGCGCTACAAGGCCCGGATGAGGACCGCCAGAAAACCGCCACCCCTTGGCGATTGTGTCATTTTTCTTACACTTCGAATTCAGCCTGCAAGGCTGCGCGCACGCAATATAAAACACCGTCCGGTACACGGCCGTGGAAGTGTTCGGCAATCTGCGCCACCTGCGGCAATTCACCCTCGCCATCCAGAAAGGCATCCTGGATTTCACCGAGCAGATCCTCGGGTAAATCCAATGCCTGCTCCAGGCTCAACTGCTGCATGCCGATGGCCTCGGCGAGCATGCTGTAAACGTTCTTTTCTGTGCAGTGCAGTTGGTTGGCGATCTGTGCCGGCGTCATCCCGGCGCGCGCCAGGGTCACCAGCTCATGGCGCAGGTCGGCCACGGCGCGCGGTGCCTCTTGCGCCGTGCCATTGAGCACCTCGAGAAACGCCTCGCCATAGCGCTCCAGCTTGCGAGCACCCACACCACTGACGTGGCTCATGTCCGTCATCGTGCTCGGCTGGCTACGCAGCATTTCCAGCAAGGTCGCATCGGGGAAAATCACATAGGGCGGCACACCGTGTTCTTCGGCGAGCTTGCGGCGCAGGGTACGCAGGGCTTCCCACTTTTCCCGTTCATCGTGGCGCACCAACTGACTGGCTGCGCTGGCACCCGATGTTTTGGGCGTCTTGCTGGGCAGCTCGCGGCGCAATTGCAGAGTTACTTCGCCGCGCAACAGCGGTCGGCACGTGTCGGACAGGCGCAGGCCGCCAAAACCATCCAGATCGACATCGGCCAGCCCGCGCGCCACCAACTGGCGGAACAAGGTGCGCCATTCGCTTTCATTGAGCGTCTTGCCCATACCGAATACCGACAGGTGCTGATGGCCGAGGCTGCGCACCTTGTCGTTGTCACGGCCCAACAGGATGTCGACCAGATGACCGACACCGTAACGCTGGCCGCTGCGGTAAATAGTCGAGAGCGCCTGGCGCGCCGGCTCGGTGGCATCCCAGGTTTGCACGCCGTCGACACAGATGTCGCAATGCCCGCAAGGCTTGGGCAGGTCTTCGTCGAAATAGGCCAGCAACGCCTGACGGCGGCAGCGGGTTTCCTCGCACAGGGCGAGCATGGCGTCGAGCTTGTGCTGCTCCACGCGCTTGTGCCGCTCGTCGCCCTCGGAGTTGTTGAGCATCTGCTTGAGGAAAATTACGTCCTGCAGCCCATAGGCCATCCAAGCGTCGGCAGGCAGGCCATCACGACCGGCCCGGCCGGTTTCCTGGTAATAGGCCTCCAGCGACTTGGGCAAATCCAGGTGCGCGACGAAACGTAC
Organism: uncultured Pseudomonas sp.; assembly: GCA_964410065.1. GTDB lineage: Bacteria > Pseudomonadota > Gammaproteobacteria > Pseudomonadales > Pseudomonadaceae > Serpens. The sequence continues at coordinate 10,221 of CAYPFO010000013.1, read as the reverse complement.
GTTGGGCTTGTCGATGCCCATGCCGAAGGCGATGGTCGCCACCATGATCAGCCCTTCCTCGTTGAGAAAGCGCTTCTGGTGATAGGCACGCAACTCACTGGGCAGACCGGCATGGTAAGGCAACGCCGGAAACCCCTGCTCGCTGAGGAACGCAGCCAGGTCGTCGACCTTCTTGCGCGACAGGCAATAGACGATGCCGGCATCGCCCTTGCGCTCGGCCAGAAACCCCAGCAATTGCTTGCGCGGCTGCTCCTTGGGCACGATGCGGTAAAAGATATTCGGCCGGTCGAAGCTGGACAGAAAGCGCTGGGCCTCTTCCAGATGCAGGCGCTGGGCGATTTCCTCGCGGGTACGCATGTCCGCCGTAGCGGTCAGGGCGATGCGCGGCACATCGGGAAAATACTCGGCCAGTTGACCAAGCTGAAGGTATTCAGGGCGGAAATCATGCCCCCACTGCGACACGCAGTGAGCCTCGTCAATCGCGAACAAGGCGATCTCCAGGCGCTGCAGAAAGGCCAGCATGCGCGGCTGCACCAGTCGCTCCGGCGCCAGGTACAGCACCTTGATTTCGTTGCGGCGGATTCGCTCGGCAATCTCCCGCTGCTCATCGAGGCTCAGGGTGGAGTTCAGCGCCACCGCCTCCACGCCCAGCTCATTGAGGGTGGCCACTTGATCGTCCATCAGGGCGATCAGCGGCGAAACCACCACTGCCAGCCCGTCGCGCAGCAAGGCCGGTAACTGGTAGCACAGAGATTTGCCACCGCCGGTGGGCATCAGCACCAGCGCATCGCCACCTCGCGCCACGCGTTCGATGATCTCCGCCTGGTGGCCACGAAAGGCGTCGTAACCGAATACGTCTTTGAGAATGCGCAGGGCTGAATCGAGCATGCCGGTCTCCGAAGCAAGGCCGGGAAGTATACGCGAGGTCGCGGCCGGCTTCAGGCCGCTAAGCGGGTGTTCTGGGCAGCGCGCGACCTAATGCCTGTGGCCTGCGGACGCCCTGTGGACTAGAATCCGCGCTATCCCCTCTCCAAGGTAGTCCTCGTATGTCTTTCGCTGAGCAATTGTCCCGCCTGCAAGCCTTCCTCGATGCCGACGATCTGCATGATGAAGCGCTGGACTACGTGGCCGCCCACGGCTATCTGACCGCCCTGTCCATTTGCCCACAACAGGTTCCGGATCGCGAATGGATCGATGCGCTGTTCGCCGAGCCACCGCATTACCGTGACGAGGCCGAACGCCAGGAAATCGAAACCAGCCTGGTGCAGCTCAAGGCCTACATCGCCCGCCAATTGGCCAGCGACGAGGACATGGAGCTGCCCTGCGATTTGGACCTGGGTGATGAGCCGGACGAGTCCGACCTGCGTGGCTGGTGCATCGGCTTCATGGAAGGGGTGTTCATGCGCGAAGCCGTGTGGTTCGAGGACTCGGAAGACGAAGTCAGCGAGCTGCTGCTACCCATCATGGTCGGTTCCGGCCTGTTCGAAGAGCAGCCCGAGTTCGAGGAGATTGCCGCCGACCGCGCACTGGTCGACAGCATGATCGATCAGATCCCCGAACTGCTCACCGCCCTTTACCTGCTTTGCCAGGCGCCCGAGGAAAAACCCTCGCTGCTCAAGCCACGCCAGAACTGATCGCACCGGCATGACCGACTCCGGCATGCCGGGCCGTTCGCCCTGGATTCGCTATGGCCTGCTGGCGGTGGGCTGGCTGAGCGTGGTCCTGGGCGTCATCGGTATTTTCCTGCCGGTATTGCCCACCACACCTTTTCTCTTGCTGGCCGCTGCCTGTTTCGCGCGCAGCTCGCCGCGTTTTTATGCCTGGCTGGTTGGCCACCCGCGCCTCGGCCCCTGGATTCGCGACTACCTCGACGGCCAGGGAATTCCCCTCAAGGGCAAGATCTATACCCTTGTGCTGATGTGGCTGAGCATCCTGTTCGCCTGCTGGCTGGTAAATATCCCCTTGGCCCGCATCGCCATGTTGACCAGCGCCGTGCTGGTGACGATTTACATCCTGCGCCAGAAAACCCTGCCGATGCGCTAAGCGTGCCCTTGGCATCCATATCCGCGCTTCGCCAGCGATGAGCTAAAACGTTCTACCCACGGCTCAGCCATGATTGCGCTGGAAGACTTCTTCACCCATGGCGGCGATCTGCCCGTCGATCAGCGCCTCAAACGGTCGCAGCAACGCATCGAAGCGCTGCGGCGCTTCCAGGCGATTGAGGGTTTCGGTGATGGCTTCCAAGGTGGACAACGCACCGGCAGCGGGCGCCTTGCGCAGGCGGTAGCGCGACTCCAGCCCTTCGGGCAGGGTCAGGCGCGGCAGACTTTCCAGCAGCGGATTGCAATAAATAAGCTTGCGCGCCTTGCGCCAGGTACCGTCCGGCACCACCAGCAACAGCGGGCGTTGATCCGTGCCTTGCGGACCGGGCAGCTCCGCCTCCTCGCCTGGAAATAGCAGGCGAGCGTCGTAGCCGGGATCTGCCAACAGGGCCGCCAGGTCAGCGAAGTGCTCGCCTATGCGCAATTGGGCATTCTCCAGCCCAAGAGCCGCCAGCCGGGCCGTGTTCAAGGCATGTCCGGCTTCGCTCGGGTGCTGCAGGATCAATACGCGGGTACGGCTGTCCAGGCGCGGCACAAGTGCGCATAAACAATAAGCGAGGGGGCGACAGCATTGTGAACATGTAGGCCGGGGCATGGCATCTCCTGCAAGGGTGCGCAGTGTGCCACAGCCCCGCCCGTTTCCAGACCCGATCAACGTGCGGGGCGTGCCTTGCCCTGCCGCGGCCTGTCATCAACACGCACAGGCACAGGTTGCAGACGAGGCGCATCGAGCATGCCGAGCGCCCTACCGAGGTTGTCAATCCACTGCTTGAACCAGGCTTTCATAACGCTACCCTCCCAAGACTGCATGGAACGAGCCGGCCGACTGCCCAGCGGCCCGCTTGCCTCCCCCAGAGTCTAGCCCTAACCCCCGGACTTCCTAACCATTGGCTGACTAGAGGGCCGTTTTCAGTGGGCGAGGCCATGGGAAATCTTGGTCTGAAACGCCTCAACCCGGATCGCAGCCAGCTGGCTCCTACAGAAAGAGGCTCTACTGCACTGCCTCGTTCCGCTCCCCGCGTCGGTAGGGGAATACATCGATCACCTTGCCGGCGCGAATGGCATCCTGCAGGCTTTTCCAGTAATCCGCGTCATACAGGTTGCCATGCAGCTTGGCGAACAACTTGCGCTGCGCCAGATCGACAAACAGAAAGCGCGGGAACTCCTCCGGGAATACATCGTTGGGCGCCACGGAATACCAGGGCTCAGCCGACATCTCGTCCTCGGGATAGCGCGGTGGCGGAATGCGCCGGAAATTCACCTCGGTGAGGTAGCTGATCTCGTCGTAGTCATAGAACACCACGCGGCCATGGCGCGTGACGCCGAAGTTCTTCAACAGCATGTCGCCGGGAAAGATATTTGCAGCAGCCAACTGCTTGATGGCCAGGCCGTAATCCTCCAGCACATCGAGGGTCTGCGCCTCGCTGGCATTCTCCAGGTAGAGGTTCAGCGGTGTCATGCGCCGTTCGGTCCAGCAATGGCGAACCAGCACCATGTCGCCTTGCACTTCCACGGTGGAGGGCGCGACGTCCAGCAGCTCGGTCAGGCAATCCGGATCGAACTTGCTCACCGGAAAACGGAAGTCGGCGAACTCCTGGGTGTCGGCCATGCGGCCGACCCGATCGACATTTTTCACCAGGCGGTATTTTTCGATCACCGTGGCACGGTCCACGTTCTTGGACGGCGAAAACCGGTCCTTGATGATCTTGAACACGGTGTTGAAGCCCGGCAGGGTAAACACGCTCATCACCATCCCGCGCACGCCGGGCGCCATGACGAAACGGTCATCGACATTGGCCAGGTGATCGATCAGCGCTCGGTAGAACTCCGACTTGCCCTGCTTGTAAAAGCCGATCGAGGTATACAGCTCCGAGATGTGTTTGCCTGGCAGGATGCGCTGCAGAAAGCCGACGAATTCCGCCGGATTGGCCACATCGACCATGAAGTAGGAACGGGTGAAGGAAAAGATGATTGAGACTTCCGCCTCGTCGGTAATCAGCGCATCGAGCTTGATGCCCTGCCCCTCGCGATGAATCAAGGCGATCACCAGCGGCCACTGCTCGTCATGGGTGTAGATACGCCCGACCAGATACGCGCCCTTGTTGCGGTACAGCGGTGAGCAAAAGAGCTCAACGGTCAGCCCAAGGTCCTTGCAGACCCAGTCCGGCAGACAGCTGCGCAACTGCGCTTCCAGGCGCTGAATATCACCCGCGAGATCCTCGTACGTCGCATCGAAGCGGTAATGACTGAAGATCTCTTCCAGCATGCCGGGCAGATGGCCCCGCGGCTGGTAAGTGCGGGTCTGCACGACACGCATCTGTGCATGCAACGCAGGCCGCGTGGTATGCACGAACATGGTGTCATCGCTGATGCAGTCATGGCTGAGCAGCCGGCAGAAGATGGAGTTGTACCAGGTTTCCGCTAGCTCACCATCAAAGCGTGGGTTGATCAACTCGATGTAGGCGCTCTTGACCAGGGGCCACAGGTTGACATCGAGCAAACAGGCGTCCCCGTACAGCGGGCGCAGCTTGGCGGTGGTTTCACTGACTTTTTCTTCATACAGAGTGATCCGCGCGGTCGAGGCGGCCTGTGCTTCCTGCCACTGCGCCTGTTCAAAGCGCTGGCGGGCACCGTCGGTAATCAGACGAAAATGTTCCCGATAGTCATCGAACCCGTCGAGGATGGAACGCGCGATATCGGCTACCGGCCATTGCTGCGCCATGGATCACGTCTCTGTGGTGGCGAGTGGAAGCCGGAGCTTAGCGAGTCGTCGCGACGGGCGGCAAGCAGCGGTTGCGCCAAGCGTTGCGGCGCTGCGGTTTCGCGACCGCTTGTTCATCGATCGGCAAAGCTTCGCTGCCGACATGAAGTCGGCCCCACAGAATTCACCCGTGCCGGGCTGCCAGTGCCGCATGACTCGACGAGGCATCGGCGAGTCATGCGACGCGGCGCGAGAACTACCCTGTGGGGCCGAATTCACATCGGCTGGCGGAGTCTCCGCTGCCAAGGCCACGTCGCCCCCACACACGCACTTCGCAGTGCTGTTACTGCACCAGTTCCTGCTCGGTGAACAGGCCATCGAACAGCATGCTCGACAGGTAGCGCTCGCCGGAGTCGGGAATGATCACCACGATATTCTTGCCCTGCATGTCCGGGTGTTCGGCCAGGCGCACGGCCGCGGCCATGGCTGCACCACCGGAAATGCCACACAGAATGCCTTCTTCGCGCATCAGGCGCAGGGCCATGCTCTTGGCCTCTTCATCGCCGACCTGTTCCACCTGATCCACCAGCGACAAGTCGAGGTTCTTGGGCACGAAACCGGCGCCGATACCCTGGATCTTGTGCGGGCTGGGCTTGAGCTCTTCGCCGGCGATCGCCTGGGTAATCACCGGCGAGCTGATCGGCTCGACCGCCACCGAGAGAATTCGCTTGCCCTGGGTGTGCTTGATATAGCGCGAGACGCCGGTGATGGTGCCGCCGGTGCCCACGCCAGCGACCACCACATCGACCCCGCCATCGGTGTCATTCCAGATCTCCGGGCCAGTGGTCTTCTCGTGGATCGCCGGGTTGGCCGGATTTTCGAACTGTTGCGGCAGATAGTGCGTGGCGGGATTGCTGGCCACAATCTCCTGGGCCTTTTCGATGGCGCCCTTCATGCCTTTGGCCGGCTCGGTCAACACCAGCTCGGCACCCAGCGCCTTGACCACCTTGCGGCGCTCCAGACTCATCGAGGCGGGCATGGTCAGGATCAGCTTGTAGCCGCGGGCGGCTGCGACATAGGCCAGCGCAATGCCGGTATTGCCGGACGTGGGCTCGACAATCGTCATGCCCGGCTTGAGTAGGCCACGTTCCTCGGCATCCCAGACCATGCTGGCGCCTATTCGGCACTTCACCGAATAGGCCGGGTTGCGCCCTTCGGTCTTGGCCAGGATGGTGACGCCCTTGGGACCGAGGCGGTTGATCATCACCAGCGGCGTGTTGCCGATGGAGCGGGAGTTGTCTGCATAAATGCGGCTCATGATGGTCTGCCTGCGTCTAAATAAATGGATGGAGCACAAATGGTGACGAAAGACTATCAGCCTAAGCGCCATACAAAGGTCAGTCCAGCCGAACCCGCTTCGCCAAAATATGTCCATCGTCACGAATCCTGACGGATAAACGCCATGAACCGAAACCGGGCTCTTCCGCTGTGGATACTCCTGCTGGTTGCGCTGGTTCTGTTGGTCGCACATCTGGCCTTGCCTACTCTAGTGCGCAATTACCTCAACGATACCTTGGCTGAAATGGGCGATTACCGAGGCCACGTCGAGGATGTAGACCTGGCCTGGTGGCGCGGCGCCTACCGAATCAACGGCTTGAATATCGAGAAGACGACGGGCAAGGTGCCCGTACCCTTCCTCAAGGCCCCGCTGATCGACATCGCGGTGAGCTGGCAATCACTCTGGGAAGACCAGGCCATTGTGGCGCAGGTGGAATTCGTCTCGGCCGAGCTGAACTTCGTTGATGCTCCGAACAAAGAGCAGTCACAGACCGGCGAAGGCGTGGATTGGCGCGACACGCTGAATGCCCTGCTGCCCATTACCCTCAACGAGCTGCGCATCGTTGACAGCAAGGTTGCCTTTCGCAATTTCAGCTCCGATCCGCCGGTGAATATCTACGCCGACCAGTTGAACGCCACGATCCTGAATCTCACCAACACCACCGATGCCCAAGGGCGACGAGTCGCGCAACTTGAGGGCACCGCCCGGCTGTTTGACCAGGCACCGCTGGAGGCGCAGGCCAGCTTCGACCCCTTTACCGACTGGGAAGACTTCGAACTGCGCCTGCGCACCACCGGCATCGAGCTGACCCGCCTGAATGACTTCAGCCGCGCCTATGGCAAGTTTGATTTTGTCGGCGGCACGGGCGATCTGGTCATGGAAGTCGAGGCCGAGAGCAGCCAGCTCAGCGGCTATATCAAACCCTTGCTGCACAATGTCGAGGTATTCGACTGGAAACAGGATGTAGAGGCCGAGGACAAAGGCTTTCTACGCGGTCTCTGGGAAGCCATTGTCGGCGGCAGCCAGACGGTGTTGAAAAATCAGCGCAAAGATCAGTTCGCCACCCGCATCGAACTGTCGGGCAGTATCAAGGACCGTGACATCAGCCCCTTCCAGGCCTTTTTGGGCATCCTGCGCAATGCGTTCGTACAAGCCTTTACACCGCGCTTCGAACGGGCGCTGGAGGAAGGTTAAGCCCCTGCTTGAGGCTCTGGCATGAAATTCTGCAGAAATAAGCCCATCGAATGACTGAAATCCCTTCCCGCGTTCACAGCCACCCAATACCCACGCTATAGTCGCCCCTCAAATTTTTTGCGTCGTCGGGTGCTCCACCCGCGTCACCGTTCGAGGAAACTCCCCGATGAAATTCGAAGGCACCCCGTCCTACGTCGCTACCGACGACTTGAAGCTGGCCGTCAATGCCGCCATCACTCTGCAGCGCCCACTGCTGGTCAAGGGCGAGCCCGGCACTGGCAAGACCCTGCTCGCCGAGCAACTGGCCGACGCCTTTGGCGTCAAGCTGATCACCTGGCACATCAAGTCCACCACCAAGGCGCACCAGGGCCTTTATGAATACGATGCGGTCAGCCGCCTGCGCGACTCGCAACTGGGCGTGGACAAGGTCCATGACGTGCGCAACTACATCAAGAAGGGCAAGCTCTGGGAAGCCTTCGAGGCCGAAGAGCGGGTCATCCTCCTGATCGATGAGATCGACAAGGCGGACATCGAGTTTCCCAACGACCTGTTGCAGGAACTCGACAAGATGGAGTTCTACGTTTACGAGACCAACGAGACCATCAAGGCCAGGCAGCGGCCGATCATCATCATTACTTCCAACAATGAGAAGGAACTGCCCGACGCCTTCTTGCGCCGCTGCTTCTTCCACTACATCGCCTTCCCCGATCGCGAGACGCTGCAGAAGATCGTCGACGTGCATTACCCGAACATCAAGGCCGAGCTGGTGGCCGAGGCGCTGGACGTGTTCTTCGACGTGCGCAAGGTGCCCGGCCTGAAGAAGAAACCTTCCACCAGCGAGCTGGTCGACTGGTTGAAACTGCTGATGGCCGACGACATCGGCGCTGCTGTACTGCGCGAGCGCGATCCAACCAAGGCCATCCCGCCCCTGGCCGGCGCCCTGGTAAAAAACGAACAGGATGTGATGCTCCTCGAGCGCCTGGCCTTCATGAGCCGTCGCGCCAACCGCTGACGGCCGCAATGAGGAGGACTGGCAATGCATACCGGCAGTTGTTTGTGCGGCGCGGTGAAATACCGCATCGATACGCCCATTCGCGAGGTAAGCCACTGTCACTGCAGCATGTGCCGCAAGGCTCATGGCGCGGCATTTGCCAGTTATGCCAGCGTGCCGAGGGCGGCGTTTCACCTGCTTGAGGGCCAGGATCGGATCGGCCGATACCCATCCTCCAAGTCGGTGACACGCACCTTCTGCACGCAATGCGGTGCCACGCTGCAATTCATCGACGATCGCGAAGATGAACTGGGCGTGGCTGTCGGCACCCTGGACTCCCCCCTGGGCCAGGTACCGCAGGAGCATATCTTCGTCACCTCCAAGGCCGACTGGTACAGCATCCACGACTCCTATCCCCAGTACAGCGGCGATCACTGAATCGTCGCTATTCGAGGTACACATGCTGCTTGGCTTGTTCAACGAAATGCGCGCCGCCAAGGTGCCGGTTTCGGTACGTGAGCTGCTCGACCTGGTCGATGCGCTCAAGCACAACGTCGTGTTCGCCGACATGGATGAATTTTATTACCTGTCGCGGGCGATTCTGGTGAAGGACGAGCGGCACTTCGACAAGTTCGACCGTGCCTTCGGCGCCTACTTCAATGGCCTGCAGAATCTCGACCAGCACCTTGAAGCGCTGATTCCCGAGGAATGGCTGCGCAAGGAGTTCGAGCGCTCGCTCAGCGAGGAAGAGCGAGCGATGATCCAGTCCCTTGGCGGCCTGGATAAACTGATCGAGGAGTTCAAAAAGCGCCTCGAAGAACAAAAGGAAAAGCACGCCGGCGGCAACAAGTGGATCGGTACTGGCGGCACCAGCCCCTTCGGCTCCGGTGGCTACAACCCGGAAGGCATCCGCATCGGCGACGCCGGCAAGCGCCAGGGGCGCGCAGTGAAGGTCTGGGATCAACGCGAGTACAAGAACCTCGACGACCAGGTGGAGCTGGGCACCCGCAACATCAAGATCGCCCTGCGCCGCCTGCGCAAGTTCGCCCGCGAAGGCGCCGCCGAGGAACTGGACATCGACGGCACCATCGACCACACCGCCAAGGATGCCGGCCTGCTCAACATCCAGATGCGCCCGGAACGGCGCAATACGGTGAAGTTGCTGCTGCTGATGGACATCGGCGGCTCGATGGACGCCCACGTCAAGGTCTGCGAAGAGCTGTTCTCGGCCTGCAAGACCGAGTTCAAGAACCTGGAGTTCTTCTACTTCCACAACTTCATCTACGAGTCGGTGTGGAAGAACAACATGCGCCGCACCTCAGAGCGCTTTTCCACCTTCGATTTGCTGCACAAATATGGCGCGGACTGGAAGATCGTCTTCGTCGGCGATGCCGCCATGGCACCCTACGAAATCACCCAGGCCGGCGGCAGCGTCGAGCACTGGAACGACGAAGCCGGCTACGTGTGGATGCGCCGCATCATGGAGAAGTACAAGAAGCTCATCTGGATCAACCCCTACCCCAAGGCCAGCTGGGACTACACCGCCTCCACCGGCCTCGTGCGCGAGCTGATCAACGACCAGATGTACCCGCTGACCTTGAGCGGGCTGGAAGAAGGCATGCGTTTCTTGTCGAAGTAGCAGTCACACCTGAACCGCCCCCTAGGTGGCGGTGAGCGCAGTGATGCCTATGGAAATGTAGGAGCCAGCTTGCTGGCTCCTACAGGAATCTTTGCTCAAACCTGCAACAAGCGCTGGCGCAGCCCTTGAATCTCGTCGCGCACCTGGGCGGCGGCTTCGAATTCCAGGTCGCGGGCCAGTTGCATCATCTTCTCTTCCAGCTGGCGAATGCGCTTGTTGATCTCGCTCGGCGAGCGCAACTGGCTTTCGTAGCGG
>CAYPFO010000012.1:0-75263 GCA_964410065.1 uncultured Pseudomonas sp. | reverse complement strand
CGCCACCGGTGGTCATGAACGCACCGGCCAGCAGGAAGAACGGAATGGCCAGCAGGGTGTAGTGCTCGGAGGTTTCGAACAGCTTGATCGCCAGCGAACGCACGGAGTCGTTACTGAAGAACATGATGGTCAGCGAGCCGGCCAGGCCGAGGGAGATGGCGATCGGCACGCCGATGAACATCAGCGCGAAGAGCGCGACAAACAGGAACAGAATCGACATTACTTGTGCTCCTCTTGGTTCAGCTTGATGGCATCGGCCGCTTCGTCGGCCAGGCCCAGGCCGGTTTGCTGGCCACGCAGGATGCGAACGAGGATTTCAGCGAAACGAATGAAGCACATGAAAAAGCCGAACGGCACGATCGCGGCGATGTGCCATTGCATGATGCCGTAATGACCGAGGTCTTCAGCGCCGATGCCGGCCTTGGCCAGGGTGTAGACCCACTCCACGCTGGACTCGCCCAGCAGGCCGGCGTAGCCCAGGCAGATCAGGCAGGCGATGATGCCGACGATGCGCTGATTACGGGAATTGAGCAGTTTGACCAGCGCATCGACACCGATATGGCCGGCGGTGCGCACGCCATAGGCGATGCCAAAGAAGATCAACCAGGCAAACAGGGCCTTGGTCAATGCGTTGCCCCAGGTCATACCTTGGGCAAGGGTAAGAATGGGATCGCCTATGGCGTACCAGAAGCCTTCCATGCTGGGGAAGGTATCTCCCAGGTAATAGAATGTGGTGTAGAGGTTATTGAGCATGACATAGACGAAAGTCACCAGCGTCATGGCTACAAGCAGGAAGACAATGAAGCCTTCCTCGAAGTGATCCCAGAGGCGCCGCAGGGCGTTCATGGATGACATCTCCTGATTAATTGGCAGTGTTATTGGAGGCGTCGCAAGAGCGAACGGGGAGCCTTACCTGGCAAAGCGTCTCTGTTGCCGGAGAACCCTGCAACAGAAGGCGGGTACGCGCAAACGCACCCGCCGCAACAGTCTACTTACTGTTGGTTGGAGGCTTCGGCGGCCTTGATCAGATCGGCGCCGATTTCAGCTTCGAACTTCTTCCACACCGGCTTCATGGCATCACGCCACTTGCCGCGCTGCTCGTCAGTCAGGGTGATGATTTCAGTGGTGCCAGCCGCCAGGATGCGCTGCTTGTCACCTTCGTTCAGGTCGTTGGCCAGCTTGTTCACCTCGACGCTGACTTCATCCATGATGCTGCGCAGTTCGCTGCGGACGTCGGCCGGCAGGCCTTCCCAGAACTTGGTGTTGGTGATCACCATGTAGTCGAGCAGGCCGTGGTTGGACTCGGTGATGTGGCTCTGCACTTCGTGCATCTTCTGCGAGTAGATGTTCGAGTAGGGGTTCTCGGCACCGTTTACCACGCCGGTCTGCAGGCCTTGGTACACCTCGGCGAAGCTCATCTTGCGCGGGTTGGCGCGCACAGCCTTGAACTGCTCGTCCAGTACGGCAGACGCTTGTACGCGGAACTTCAAGCCACGTGCATCTTTCGGCTCGCGCAGCGGCTTGTTGGCCGACAGCTGCTTGAGGCCGTTGTGCCAGTAGCCCAGACCGGTGATGCCCTTGTCTTCCATGGAGCTGAGCAGGCTCTGGCCGGCCTCGCTCTTCTGGAAGCGGTCAACGGCTTCGATGTTGTCGAACAGGAACGGCAGGTCGAAGATCTGCACGCCCTTGGAGTAATGCTCGAACTTGGCCAGCGACGGAGCAATGATATGCACGTCGCCCAGCAGCAGCGCTTCCATTTCCTTGCCGTCGCCGTACAGCGAAGAGTTCGGGTACACCTCGACGCGAACCTTGCCGGGCAGGCGCTCTTCGGCCAGCTTCTTGAATAGATTGGCGCCTTGCCCCTTCGGAGTGTTCTCGGCTACCACGTGGGAGAACTTGATCAGGATCGGGTCGGCCGCCTGGGCCACACCAGCGATGCTCAGGGACAGTGCGCAGGCAATTGCCTTGGCAGATAGCTTGAACATTTGGAATGCTTCCTCGTTGTTTTATATATCGCAAATGCGATGACGCGTTAATGCCGGCGTGAGTCTAATGAATCATCCGACTGAATAGCACCGTGCAACGTCCGATCGCGTCTCGTTTTGCGCGTCTCATGCTTATAGCAATAGATATGCCAAGCACGGCAAGGCACTGTGAACCCTATCGCGTTAATGCTGTCTGTCCAGGCGGAGGGCGCTTTTCTGGCGGATTACCGCCACGCTAGTCGCCCGTCTCTGGCGAGTTTCCGCCAGCCTCGTGAAAACTCAGCCCATGCTTGCGCAGTTTGTCGTGCAGAGTTTTGCGCGGCAGGCCCAGGGCTTCGGCCAGGCTGCGCAGGGAGTTGTGCGGTTGATTGAGTTCCGCTGCGATCAAGGCGCGTTCGAACGCCTCGACCTGATCGCTGAGGCCACCGGTCACCGACGAGATTTCTGTGCTGGCCTCTTGCGCCTCCTGCTCGAGGCCCAGGCCCAATCCCAAGGCGAACCGCTCGGCGACGTTCTGCAGTTCACGCACGTTGCCGGGCCAGTCGTGGCGCAGCAGCTGGGCCCGCTGCGCCGGCTGCAGCAGGGGCGGCGGCAAACCGTGTCGGGTGCTTGCGGCCTGCGCGAAATGCTCGAAGAGAAACAGCGCGTCATCGCCGCGCTCGCGCAGGGCGGGGGTTTTCAGGGGGGCGACATTCAGCCGGTAATACAGGTCGGCGCGAAAACGCCCCTGATCCGCGGCCTGGCGCAAATCTTCCTTGGTCGCGGCGATCACGCGGATATCCAGCGGGATCAGCTGGTTGGAACCCATGCGCTCGACCGTCCGCTCCTGCAGCAGGCGCAGCAGCTTGACCTGCACGTCGAGACTCATGCTCTCGATCTCATCGAGGAACAAGGTGCCGCCATTGGCATGTTCAAATTTGCCGATATGGCGTTTGGCCGCGCCGGTGAAGGCGCCGGGCTCGTGGCCGAACAACTCGCTTTCGACCACTGACTCGGCCAGCGCGCCGGCATTGATCGCCACGAAGGGACCGTCACGCCGGTTGGACAGGTCATGCAGGGCGCGCGCCACGACTTCCTTGCCGGTGCCGGTTTCGCCAAGGATCAGTACATCGGCGGAAGTCCCCGCCAAAGCGCCGATCTGTTCACGCAGGCGTTGCATGGGCGGGCATTGGCCGAGCAGGCGGCCATCCAGCTGCTGACGGTCGGCCAGCGCCAGACGCAAGCTGCGGTTGTCCACCACCAGGCGACGCAAATCCAACGCGCGACGCACGCTGTCGAGCAGTTTTTCGCTGGCGAAGGGCTTTTCGAGGAAATCGTAGGCGCCGGCGCGCATGGCTTGCACAGCCAGCGGCACGTCGCCGTGGCCGGTAATCAGCAAGACCGGCAGTTGCGGGTCCTGGGCCTGAACCTGCTCGAGCAGTTGCAGGCCGTCGATACCGGGCATGCGAATGTCGCTGACCACCACGCCGGGCCAGTCATGATGGAGGCGCGCAGCAACATGTTGCGCGGAATCCAGCGCCAGTACCTTGAGTCCTGCCAGATCCAGGGTTTGGCTCAGCGCCTGGCGCAGATGAGGATCGTCGTCGATCAGCAACACCTGAATAGCGCTGTCAATGGCGAGTTCCGTGGTCATGCGGGAAGGTCCTCAGGCGGATAGGGATTGACGCCGGGCGCGCCGGGGCGCAGACGCAAGGTCAGCACGGCGCCCCCCTGGGGGTGGTTGGCAAACAGCAATTCACCGCCCAGGGCGCGCATCAGGCTGTCGCAGATGGCCAGGCCCAGGCCCAGTCCCTGGGTGCTGGTCTTGGTGGTGAAAAAAGGCTCGCAGGCACGTTGCAGGGCTTCGTTACTGAAGCCTGGGCCATTATCGCGAATGCGCAGTTCGATGCTGTCTTCTGTCTGGGTGGTGTGCAACCACAGCTTTCGGGGCTGGGGTTTTTCGGCCAGGGCATCCAGCGCATTGCCGATCAGGTTGCTCAATACCTGGCGCAGCCGGGTTTCACCGGCCTGTACCCAGAGCGGCGCGTCCGGCAGGTCGCGGATCAGCTCGACATCCATGGCCCGGCGCCGCTGGCTATGCAGGGCAATGGCGTCTTCCAGGGCGGGTTGCAGGGCGACGCTTTCCGGCGCATGGCGATCGCGCCGGGCAAAGGCGCGCAGGTGGGCGATGATCGAGGCCATGCGGGCGGTCAGGGCGCTGATTTGCTGAAGATTACCGTGCACGTCGTTGTGGCGTTGGTGCTCCATGAGCACGCGGGCGTTGTCGGCATAACTGCGAATGGCGGCCAGGGGCTGATTGAGTTCGTGGCTGATGCTCGCGCTCATGGTGCCCAGCGCTGACAGCTTGCCCGCCTGGACCAGTTCATCCTGGGCGCGCACCAGCTCCTGCTGGGCATGCTCGCGTTCCAGTACTTCTTGCTTGAGGCGGCTGTTGAGGGTTTCCAGGGCGCGGGTACGTTCCTGCACCCGCATCTCCAGGTCGCGCCGTGCCTTGGTGCTCAGATCGATACGTTCCAGGTAGTGGCGCTGGCGCTGCATCCAGAGGCCGAACAGCAACAACACGGCGAGCAGGGCGATGACGCCGCCGCCGATCACGCTGCGCACAGGGCGGTCGATCAGGCTGGTGGGCGCGAGAATGCTCACCGTCCAGTCGATTTCTTCAAGCTCGCGCTGTTGCGACAGCCAGACCCCGGCGCCGAGTTCCAGCGTCTGTAGCTCCTGGGTCGGATAAGGCTTGTGGAAGGCGATGGCCGCCCGTTCCTCGTCCGTCTGCTCGCGGGTGAGGCGAAAGCGCCAGTCCGCATGGGAGGTAAGAATCACCACGCCCTGACCGTCGGTGACGAGCAGGCGTTCGGGTGTGTTGCCCCACAGAGTCTCCGTGTGGTCCAAATTGACTTTGACGACCAGTACGCCCAGCGCTTCGCTGCCGCTGTAAACGGCTGAGCCGAAGTAATAACCCCGTTTGTCGGAGGTGTTGCCGAGGCCGAAAAAACGACCCAGCCGACCCTCCATCGCATCGCGAAAATACGGCCGAAAAATGAAGTTGCGCCCGACGAAACTGTCTCTTTGATCCCAATTGGAGGCGGCCAGGGTTAGCCCCTGCGCGTCCATGAGGTAGATGACATCGGCACCGGTCTGTTGCTGCAGTTGCTTGAGGACATGGCTGGCCAGCTCCTGGGAAGCGGAGTTCTGTGGACTGAGCAAGGCATTGCGTAGCACCGGCAGGTTGCCAAGGATGGCGGGCAGGTTCTCATAGCCCTGCAAGGTGCCGAGCAGGTTGGCGACATACAGGTCCAGGGTCTGGCGATTCTGCTCCGTGAGTTTGGCGTGGTAGTGGTCTTCAGCCAGATATTTCAACGGCCAGAGCAAGGCTGCCAGAGCCAGCGCGCATAGAGCCAGGCGCCGCCAGCGGGGGCGTTTGAGGTAAAGCTGGAATTCGGACATGTGCACGCGTACTTCGGCAAGCGAAACATAGGGTGGCTGGAAAAGAGCCCTGCGGGCAAGTGGCGTCGACCAACGTCGGCTCCGGCGCCTCTGGGCAAGACAGACGGGACTGGCATCCCTTGAAACCCAGCCAAATGCCCCCAGTTATTAAAGAGGCAGCTGATTAGCTAATTCTATCGATAGCATTTAGTTAATAAATTAGTGCTTGTCGACCGATCAGCTAAGATGGCTCTCGTAAATTTTAAACACCTGAACCCCCAAGGAGTCAGTAAATGTCCGTTATCAATACCCAGATCAAGCCGTTCAAAGCCCAGGCCTTCAAGCAGGGCAAATTCATCGAAGTTACCGAAGCTGACGTGAAGGGCAAGTGGTCCGTATTCTTCTTCTACCCGGCTGACTTCACCTTCGTTTGCCCGACCGAGCTGGGCGACGTGGCTGACAACTATGCCGAGCTGCAGAAGATGGGCGTGGAAGTCTACTCCGTCTCCACCGACACCCACTTCACCCACAAGGCCTGGCACGACAGCTCCGAGACCATCGGCAAGATCCAGTACACCATGCTCGGCGACCCGACCATGCAAATCAGCCGCAACTTCGAAATCCTGCGTGAAGACCAGGGCCTGGCCAACCGCGGTACTTTCATCGTTGACCCGGAAGGCATCATCCAGGCTATCGAAATCACCGCCGAAGGCATCGGCCGTGACGCTGCCGACCTGCTGCGCAAGGTCAAGGCTGCCCAGTACGTCGCCGCCCACCCGGGTGAAGTCTGCCCGGCCAAGTGGAAGGAAGGCGAAGCGACTCTGGCTCCGTCTCTGGACCTGGTTGGCAAGATCTAAAAACGGCCGCAAAGCTGCTGCGCTTGCCTATGCGCCGTTGCAATCCGTTTTAAACAACCCGCAACGGTTGTAACGCTATAAGGGGCTGCAACCCGGCCCCCTCTAGCCCGACGCCCGGGCGTGATCCGTCCGGGCGTTTTATTTCCTGAATTTAGTGAAACGGGGTACCGCACACATGTTGGACGCCAATCTTAAAACCCAGTTGAAGGCCTACCTCGAAAAGGTCACCCAGCCGTTCGAGATCGTCGCGTCCCTCGATGATGGCGCGAAGTCCCAGGAGATGCTGGGCCTGCTGCAGGACATCGCCGGTCTGAGCGACAAGATCAGCCTGCGCACCGACGGCAACGATGCCCGCAAGCCCTCGTTCTCCCTGAACCGCATCAACGGCAACATCAGCCTGACCTTCGCCGGTCTGCCGATGGGCCACGAATTCACTTCCCTGGTGCTGGCCCTGCTGCAAGTCGGCGGCCATCCGTCCAAGGAAAGCCAGGACGTCATCGAACAGATTCAGAGTCTCAAAGGCGAATTCAACTTCGAGACTTACTTCTCCCTGTCCTGCCAGAACTGCCCGGATGTCGTGCAGGCGCTGAACCTGATGGCCGTTCTTAACCCGAACATCCGCCACGTCGCCATCGACGGCGCGTTGTTCCAGGATGAAGTCGAAAGCCGCCAGGTGATGTCCGTTCCGAGCATCTACCTGAACGGCGAAGTGTTCGGCCAGGGCCGCATGGATGTTCCCCAGATCCTCGCCAAGCTGGACACCGGCGCCGCGTCGCGTGCCGCCGACACCATGAACGCCAAGGACGCCTTTGACGTGCTGGTCATCGGTGGTGGCCCGGCGGGCGCAGCGGCAGCGATCTACTCCGCCCGTAAAGGCATTCGCACCGGTGTTGCTGCCGAGCGCTTCGGTGGTCAGGTGCTGGACACCATGTCCATTGAGAATTTCATTTCGGTGAAGGCCACCGAAGGCCCAAAACTGGCCCGCGCCCTGGAAGAACACGTCCGCGAATACGATGTGGACATCATGAACCTGCAGCGTGCCAGCAAGCTGATCCCGGCCGCGACCGAAGGTGGCCTGCACACTGTCGAGTTCGAGAACGGTGCGCAGCTGAAGTCCAAGACGCTGATCCTGTCTACCGGCGCCCGCTGGCGCGAAATGAACGTGCCGGGCGAAGCCGAATACAAGGCCAAGGGTGTGTGCTTCTGCCCGCACTGCGACGGTCCGTTGTTCAAGGGCAAGCGTGTGGCGGTCATCGGCGGCGGTAACTCCGGCGTTGAAGCAGCCATCGACCTGGCCGGCATCGTGGGCCATGTGACGCTGCTGGAGTTCGGTGAAAGCATGCGTGCCGACGCAGTGCTGCAGAACAAGCTGCGCAGCCTGCCGAACGTGACCATTCACCTGATGGCGCAGACCACCGAAGTACTTGGCGACGGCCAGAAGGTCACCGGCCTGGTGTACAAGGACCGCACCACCGAAGAGTCGCACACCGTCGAGCTGGAAGGCATTTTCGTGCAGATCGGCCTGCTGCCCAACAGCGATTGGCTCAAAGGCAGCGTGGAAATGAACCGCTTCGGCGAGATCATCGTCGACGCCAAGGGCCAGACCAACATCCCCGGTGTGTTCGCCGCCGGTGACGTGACGACCGTGCCCTACAAGCAGATCATCATCGCCACGGGCGATGGCGCCAAGGCATCGCTGAGTGCCTTCGATTACCTGATTCGTCAGAGCTAAGAAATAACTAAATGCCTGCGTGCACAGGCCAGGCCCCGTGGTGAAAACCACGGGGCCTTTTTTATGTCCGACTGAATGGTCAGGCTCCGGTCAGCACAGCTCCTGTAGGGTGGATGTCGCTTTTACATCCACCAAGGCCCCGCTCGATGGACCGCCACCCGGTGGATCGCCACCCGGTGGATCGATGAAGCGCGATCCACCCTACGTACCTGATACTGCCCTTGGTGGCGAGGTCGCCACTCCGGAAGGTGAACAAAGCAATTGTGGGAGGCCCGACCTCGGGCCGAAGCAATGCCGTTCAGTCGGCTGGCTGGTCTGGCCATCCGGGCTCATCCTGGGGCAGGCAGGCCGATGCGCTTGCGATCATATTTTCCTGCCATAGTTGAAACGGGCCAATGAGGGGAGGCAACAAGAAACATGTATCACGGAGAACGACTCAACGCCTGGACGCACCTGGTCGGCGCGGTCCTGGCGTTTATAGGGGCGGTCTGGCTGCTGGTGCTGGCCAGTCTGGATGGCGATCCGCTGAAGATCGTCGGGGTGGCGGTCTATGGACTGACCCTGTTATTGCTCTACACCATTTCCACCGTCTACCACAGCGTGCGCGGGCGCGCGAAGGTGATCATGCGCAAGCTCGATCATCTGTCGATCTACCTGCTGATTGCCGGCAGCTACACGCCGTTCTGCCTGATCACGCTGCAAGGCGCATGGGGCTGGACCTTGTTGGGGATTGTCTGGGGCATGGCGCTGATCGGCATGCTGCAGGAGATCAAGCCGCGTTCCGATGCGCGGGTGTTATCCATCGTCATTTATGCGCTGATGGGCTGGATCGTGTTGGTGGCCGTCAAGCCGTTGCTGGCCGCCCTGGGGCGCGCGGGGTTTACCTGGTTGGTCGCTGGGGGCGTGCTGTATACCGTGGGCATCGTGTTTTTTGCCTATGACACGCGCTTTCGTCACTGGCATGGCATCTGGCACTTATTTGTGATTGCCGGCAGCCTGCTGCACTTCATTGCCATCCTGGTGTATGTGCTCTGAACCTTTGCGCGCGGCGTTGTTAACACCACCGCTCGTCGCCGCTTGTCGTAGAATCCCCACTACCGTTTCAGGCGTCTTTTTTTGGGAGAAAGCACAACCATGTCCCTGTCCTTCTTGCGCGGCCTGCTGGCCGCTACGTGTTTTGGCCTGCTGGCCGGCCAGGCCCAGGCTGCCGCGCTCTCTGCCGACATAAAGCCCGAGTCCGGCACGCTGAAGCTCGGCGTGCAGCCGTGGCTGGGGTATGGCCAGTGGTATGTCGCTGAAGATCAGGGCCTGTTCAAGGCCAACGGCTTGAATAAAGTCGAGCTGATCAACTTCAACGAAGACAAGGACATGAACGCGGCGCTGGCCAGTGGGCGCATCGACGCCGGCAACCTGGCGACCCATACCGCCATGGCCATGGTCGCCGCCGGCTTGCCGGTGAAGATCGTCATGGTGCTCGACCAGAGCACCAGCGCCGACGCGCTGATCGCCGATGCCTCGGTCAAGACACTCGCCGACCTCAAGGGCAAGAGCGTTGCCTACGAAGAAGGCACCACCAGCGACATCCTGCTGCACAGCGCGCTGGCCAAGGCTGGCATGAGCCTGGCCGACGTGAAGCCGGTACCGATGCCAGCATCTTCCGCCGGCAGCGCACTGCTCGCAGGCCAGGTGCCGGCTGCGGTCACCTACGAGCCTTACCTGAGCGCCGCGGCCCGGCAAGGCGCGAACATCCACACGCTGTACCAGGGCTCCGACGACGCCGGCTTGATCAGCGATGTGCTGGTGGTGCGCGAAGACGTGCTCCAACAGCGCCCCGGTCAGGTACTGGCGCTGCTGAAAAGCTGGGACGCCGCCTACTCGCACTTCCAGGACCAGCCCGAACAAGGGCGCGCGATCATCGCCAAGGGCGTCGGCGCCGATGTCGGCGAGCTGGACACCGCCTTCGCCGGCGTGCAGTTCTATTCCCTGGCCGATAACCAGCGCGAATTGCACGGCAGCTTCGTTGGCGACACGTGGCAGCACATCATCAAGGCCGCCGGCAACGCCGGTATCCTGCCGCAGCCGATTGATCCCGAGCAGATACTTGATACCCGTTTCGTCGACACCCTGAAGTAACCGAACGGCGCCCCGCAGCGACGCGGGGCGTCAGCGCTGCCTGTTCATTCGAGAGAAACCACCCGACGCCAGGGCAGGCCGAGGGTGGTCATGATTATGTCCCTACGCAAAGCGTCCCCTCTGTTCACCATCGGCAAGCCCTTGGCGCGCCGGCCGCAATGGCTGATCGGCATCGGCGTGTTCGTCGTGCTCGGCCTGGCCTGGTACCTGTCCACCGCCAGTGGCCTGGTGCCGAAACTGTTTCTGCCGCACCCCGCCGACGTGTGGGCGCGCATGGTCAAACTGGCCGTCGAAGGCACCCTGTGGGCCGACCTCAAGGTCAGCCTGTATCGCATCCTGGTGGCTTTTCTAGTGTCCTCGGCGATGAGCATCGTCATCGGCGTGCTGGCGGGCTGCTATGGCTTCTGGAAGGCCGTCAGCGAACCGCTGGTGGATTTCATTCGGTACATGCCGGTGGTGGCCTTCGTGCCGTTGAGCATCCTGTGGACCGGCACGGGCGATATGCAGAAATTCCTGATCATCTGGATCGGCACGTTCTTTCAGCAAGTACTGATGGTTATGGACGCGGTCAAGCGCGTACCGCAGGACTTCATCGGCCTGGGCCGTACGCTGGGCCTGAAGGATCGCCGCATTCTGCTGCGCATCGTCCTGCCCAGCGCACTGCCGGGTATCTGGGATGCCTTGCGCATCAGCCTGGGCTGGGCCTGGACCTGGTTGGTGCTGGCCGAACTGGTGGCTGCCAGCTCCGGCCTGGGCTATCGCATCACCGTGTCGCAGCGTTTCTTCCAGACCGACACCATCATCGGCTACATCCTGCTGCTCGGCGTGCTCGGGCTGATTACCGATCAACTGATGCGCGCCGCCGAGCGCGTGTTGTTCCGCTACAACCGGAGGCGCAGCTGATGGCCAGCCTGGAAATCAAGGGGCTCACCAAGAGCTATCCCATGGGCAGACAGCGTCGCGAGGTGTTGTGCGACATCGACCTGACCCTGGCCGACAACGAATTTGTTTCCCTGGTGGGCACCTCGGGCTGTGGCAAGAGCACGCTGCTGTCGATTGCCGCTGGCCTTGAGGATTTCGATCGCGGCGCGGTGCTGGTGGATGGCCAGCCGATTACTGGCGCCGGGCTGGACCGCGGCGTGGTCTTCCAGTCCTACACCTTGTTGCCCTGGCTGACCGCGCGGCAGAACATCGAATTCGCGCTGAAAGCCGCCGGCCATGGGCGCGGCGAGTGCCGCGAGATTGCCGCAGAGCACCTGGAGCTGGTCAAGCTCAGCGAGTTCGCCGAGGCGTACCCGAACGAATTGTCCGGCGGCATGAAGCAGCGCGTGGCCATCGCCCGGGCACTGTCCTATCGGCCCAAGATCCTGCTGATGGACGAACCCTTCGGTGCGCTGGATGCCATGACCCGCCACCAGATGCAGGATCTGCTGACCCGCATCTGGGAAAGTCACCGGCTGACGGTGATGTTTGTCACCCACGACATTGAAGAGGCGGTGTACCTCTCCGATCGCATCGTGGTCATGGGCCTTGGCCCAGGCCGGATCAAGACCAGCTACCACGTAGGTCTAGCGCGTCCGCGCCATGAAGACATGGTGTCCACAGCGGAGTTCATCGCGTTGCAGCGCGAGGTGCTGCGTTCGATCCGCGAGGAAGAACGCAAGGCAAGCTGAACCTTCTCCAACCCCTGGGGGCACGATGTGATTGAACTCGATTCAGCCCTGGCGCAGCGCATCGTCGATCGCGCCATGGCCATCCTGCCGTACAACATCAATGTCATGGACGCCCAGGGCATGATCATCGGCAGTGGTGACGGCGCGCGCCTGCACACTCGTCACGAGGGCGCGCAGCTGGTATTGGCCAATCGGCGCGTGGTGGAGATTGACGAGCAGGCCGCTGCGTGTCTGCGTGGGGTCAAACCCGGCGTCAACCTGCCGCTGCTGCATGGCGACCAGCTGATTGGCGTATTAGGCATTACCGGCGCGCCCGAAGTGGTGAGGCCGTATGCCGAGCTGGTCCGTATGGCGGCCGAAATGCTGGTCGAGCACCAGGTGCTGCAGAGCGACCGGCATTGGCAACAGCAACAGCGCGAAACCTGGGCGCGCCAGTTGCTCGATCCGCAGCAGAGCCTGGCCACGCTGGCGGCGGAAGCCGAGCACCTGGGCTTGAAGCTGACCTGGCCCTGCCAGTTGTGTTTGCTGCAGGTGCAATGGGTGGGTGATCCGGTGTCGCATCAGGCCCGGTTGCTGGCGGGCCTGGAAGGCAAAAGCGGGCAGGTGCTGGCGCCGCTGAGCGCCGATGAGTTGCTTTGGTGTCGCCCGTACAAAGCCGGGCGCGACGACCAGGCCTGGCTGGAGATGGCCGACACGCAGCAATGGGGCGTGCGCCGTCTGGTTGTCAGCGATGTGTTGCCCGATCTGGATGCCGTGCGCCAGGCCAGCCAGGTATTGCGTGATCTCCTGGTATACGGCCGGGCTCGTTTCCCGGAGCGACGCCTGTTGTACCTGGATGCGCTGCGCTTGCCCGCGCTGTTGTATGCCCAACGGCACAGCTGGCTGCTCCAAGGCTGGCTGGCGCCGTTGCGTCAGGTGTTGGCGCACGACAGCCAGGGCGTGTTGCGCACCACGCTGGAGGCCTGGTGCGCGCATGACGGACAGATTCAGCTTTGTGCCCAGGCATTGGGCATTCACCGCAACACCTTGCGCTATCGACTGGAGCGTATCGGCGAACTCAGTGGCCTGGAGTTGAGTCGACTGGATCAGCGCCTGCAGCTGTCGATAGGCCTGGAGCTGTTGACCGAGGAATCGCCCTGATTGGGCGTCTGCACAAAAAACAGTGCCAGCAGCCTGTCATTGATGTCCTTTTGCACAAGGCGCTCGGATCTGCGTCTGGGTCAAAATGATGTAGTGCCATTCGGCATTGGCTACAACGCTGCAGCGTGGGCCTAAAAGGCGCCGCAGCGTTCCGCTCAAAACAACAACGAGGAAACTGGCCATGGGTCTGGTTCTTATTCTGGTAGGGCTGATCGTCTTCATCGTGCTCGCCACTACACGCTTGAAACTGCATCCCTTCCTGGCACTGCTGGCCGCCGCGTTTATCGCCGGCTTCGCCTATCAGCTGCCCAGCGCTGAAATCGTCAAGAATATCGCCGGCGGTTTCGGCGGCATCCTCGGTTACATCGGCATCGTCATTGCCCTGGGCACCATCATCGGGGTAATCCTGGAGCGCAGTGGTGCGGCGATCACCATGGCGGAAACCGTGATCAAGCTGCTCGGCGAACGGTTTCCAACGCTGACCATGTCGATCATCGGCTACCTGGTGTCGATCCCGGTGTTCTGCGACTCCGGCTACGTCATCCTCAACTCGCTGAAAAACGCCCTGGCCACGCGCATGAAAGTGTCGGTGGTGGCCATGAGTGTGGCGCTCGCCACCGGCTTGTATGCGTCCCATACCTTCGTGCCGCCGACGCCCGGCCCGATTGCCGCCGCCGGCAACCTGGGGCTCGAGTCCAGCCTGGGTCTGGTGATTGCTGTTGGCTTGGTGGTGGCGCTGGTCACCGCGCTGGCGGGTATGCTGTGGGCCAACCGCTTCATCGGTAAGGACTACGCGCTGGAAGATGACGGTCTGGCCCATGACGACGCGCAGGACTTTGCCGCGCTGCGCGCCAAGTACGGCACCTTGCCGTCGGCGACCCAGGCCTTCGCGCCGATTTTCGTGCCGATTCTGTTGATCTGCCTGGGCTCGGTGGCGGTGTTCCCCAGCAAGCCGCTGGGTGATGGCCTGGTGCTGGACGTTCTCAGCTTCCTCGGTCAGCCGGTGGTGGCCCTGCTGGTCGGCCTGGCGCTGGCCTGCACGCTGCTGAAAAGCGCCGACAAGCGCAAAGAGTTTCACGACCATGTCACTGAAGGCCTGCTGCAGGCCGCGCCGATTCTGTTGATTACCGGTGCCGGCGGGGCGTTCGGCGCGGTGCTCAAGGTCACGCCGCTGGGCGATTACCTCGGCCAGACGCTGTCGGCGTTGGGCATTGGTCTGTTGATGCCGTTCGTGGTCGCTGCCGCACTGAAAACCGCCCAAGGTTCGACCACCGTAGCGCTGGTCACCACCTCGGCGCTGGTGGCGCCGCTGCTGGCGCAGTTGGGCCTGGACAGCGAAATGGGTCGGGTGCTCACCGTCATGGCCATCGGTGCCGGCGCGATGACCGTCTCCCACGCCAACGACAGCTTCTTCTGGGTGGTCACCCAGTTCAGCCGCATGCCGGTGGCGCTGGCCTACCGCGCCCAGACCATGGCTACCCTGGTTCAGGGTGTGGCGGGCATTATCACCGTGTGGCTGCTGAGCCTGGTGCTGCTGTAACAGGCCGTTCGGGCTTGCGCAGCGGCGTGTTGGAAAAAGCCGAAATACGCCATTGATGAGCGTATTTCGGCTCTTTCGTTTTTGATCTGCGCGTTACCCCGAGGGGTAATGTGTTTGCCGGCGCACCACGCCGCCAAGAGGTTCGTTATGAAAATCGTCATTGCTCCGGATTCTTTCAAAGAGAGCCTCAGTGCGCCCCAGGTGGCTGCTGCGATTGCCCAGGGCTGGACGGCCATTTACCCAGAGGCCGAATGCCTGTTGCGGCCCATGGCCGATGGCGGTGAAGGCACCGTGGACGCCTTGTTGGCGGCCACCGGCGGAGAGCGCCGCGAGTGCTCGGTGCAGGGGCCTCTGGGCACGCCTGTGGCCGCTCATTGGGGCTTGCTCGCGGACGGCACGGCCGTAATCGAAATGGCCGCCGCCAGTGGCCTGCATTGGGTGCCGTCCACGCAGCGCAACGTGTTGCAGGCGTGCAGCTACGGCACGGGCGAACTGATCGTTCAGGCGCTGGACGCCGGCGCGCGGCGCATCATTCTGGGTCTGGGCGGCAGCGCCACCAACGATGGCGGCAGCGGACTGCTGCGTGCACTGGGCGTGCGCTTTCTCGATGACCAGGGTCAGTTACTGGCCCCGGGTGGCGCCGCCTTGGCGCAGCTGGCGCAGATTGATCTGTCGGGTCTGGATGCTCGCTTGCAACAGGTTCAGGTGCAGGTGGCGGCGGATGTCGACAACCCGCTGTGCGGCCCGCGCGGCGCCTCGGCGGTGTTCGGCCCGCAAAAAGGCGCCAGCGCCGCAGAGGTCGAGCAGTTGGACGCGGCGCTGGCCCACTATGCGCAAATCATGGCGCGAACCCTGGGTGAAGACCATGCGCAGGTTCCCGGTGTCGGTGCCGCGGGCGGCCTGGGGTTTGCCGCGCGCGCAGTGCTCAAGGCTGGGTTTCGCCCGGGCATCGAGGTGGTGGCCGAACTGTCCGGCCTGGCTGAGGCGATGCAGGGCGCGGATTTGGTTATCACCGGCGAAGGTCGTCTGGACGCACAGACCCTGCACGGGAAAACCCCTTTGGGC
The DNA here is from genome assembly GCA_964410065.1 of uncultured Pseudomonas sp. GTDB lineage: Bacteria > Pseudomonadota > Gammaproteobacteria > Pseudomonadales > Pseudomonadaceae > Serpens. Next base: position 59,715 of record CAYPFO010000012.1, on the reverse strand, counting down.
GTGGCTCGCATCGCCGCCGCCGCTGGTGTACCGGTGATCGCCCTGGCGGGCAGTTTGGGTGAGGGCTATCAGCGCTTGTATGAGGCCGGTATCGCCGCTGCGTTCAGCCTCACCCCCGGCCCGGTCAGCCTGGAGCAAGCCTGCGCCGAAGCGACGGACCTTCTGCGAAACCGCGCGACCGATATCGCCCGCTTGTGGCGTCTGGCGCGGGGGTAACCAGGAAACGTGCTGCCAATAAAAAACCGCGCCGACCTGCACCGGCGCGGTTAGCCGTTATCACCGCTTCGCTTCTGTATCCGGCGCGGCGGAGCGGGCCAGAAACGCGTTGGTCAATTCCGGCAGGTGCTCGCGCAGCCAATCGGCCATGGCGATTTCCTGAGGCAGGATCGTTTCGCAGGCACGCTGGGTTTCCGTATCTCCCGCCACCCTGGCCGCTTCGATCAGCACGGTGTAGGACGCGATCTCCATATTCTCGAACACGTAGCCACTCATGGCACCCTTCACCACTTCGTCACTCATGGCCATACCGCTTACAGCCTGACCGAACGCCATGAGCTTCGCGGAGATGTCCTTGATGGTGGAGGGGCTGCTGCCCAGACGCTGCAAGCAGCTTTCCAGCAACGCCCGCTGCTGGTGGGTTTCCTCAAGGTGCTGTTCGATACGGATGCGCAGGTCAGGATAGTGCTCCAATCGTTCGGCCTGCGAGCTGAGCATCTTCTCCGCCTGCTGCTCCATCGCATGCGCATCGCGCAACCAGTCGAGGAGGTTTTCTTGTGCGGTTGCCATCGTCTCGCTCCTTTTCTAGTGGAGGGGGTGATAGTTGTGAGCGGGCACCGATACGTGTGTTCAGGTAAGGAGAAGGGCGGCGCTGTGGCCGCTTTCAGGCGAACGGCTCGCGGAGACAAAGTAGGACCATGACCTCCTTAGTGATGGGTTCGCAGCGGCGGCTGCTCCAGCGCGTCCAACAACGCAAACTTCTCTCGGTCGATCTCGCCACGTGTACGCACACCCAGGCGGCGCAGAATCGGCAGCGGCGGGCACCAGCCCTGCAGGCCATGTTGCAGCAGGAAAGGCAGCACCACCCCGGGCAATAACAACCAGCGTTTATTCACGGTCAGCCCGAGCACGAGCCCGGTTAACGCCAGGGTTGAAGCGTTGACTTCGAGAATGCGCTCAACGTCCCATTCGTGATCCAGTGCGTCGATTCGTTGAACGATTGCGTGACGATCAAGGTGGCTGAACTGGCGAATGTTTTCGTTTGTTTGCCGATCGATCTCACGATTGATTCGGGCAGACGTTGAGCGACGAACGCGATCCGCGTGGTCTCCCGTGGCGATGTTCGGATGGCTTGGGATCATGGCCAACTCCAGAGTGCGCCTCGGTTGTTGGGCGTGGGCGCGGTAAAGTGGATGAAAACAACCCTGCGAAATTTGGAAGCCAGGTGTGGCGTCGAGTTCCTCGCCAGGGTCGGCCCGCAGACGGCCACACTCGGTTGGAAACGAGGATGCTTCTCCAGCCACTCCCTCACAGCGGCGCTCTTGCACATCAGAAACACATAAACCTGTTCTTTAAATGTTTGTACAGAGAAGGAATAACCTCATGAGCTACCTACTTCAGGTTGATTTCCCTTACACCGGTCCTTGGGGGCCGGCCATGGTTGAAGCCATGGAGGGTCTTGCCCGTTCGATTGCCCAAGAGCCTGGGCTGCTCTGGAAAATATGGACAGAAAACGAGGCGGCTGGCGAAGCGGGCGGCATCTATCTGTTCAAGGACCTTCCCAGCGCCGAGGCCTACCTGGCAATGCACACCGCGCGCCTCAAGGGTTTCGGGATTCCCCAGGTGAATGGAAAGATCTTTGCCGTGAACGAGGCGCTTTCGCTGCTGGATCGTGGGCCTGTTTGAATAATGGCCGAGGCATGACAGCATGCCGAAACTTTTAAAGCAGAACTAAAAAGCTCATCCTCTACGGCGTCATTCAAACGCCGGCCGTAGGGATGATTGCCTGGGGAAAATAGGCTTGAGCCAAGGAGGGTCTTTACCCCGGCATGAGATCGCGCATAAGGTGGCGATCTCATGGCAGATCGTGACACTCAGGGAAGATTCTTTCGCTTCAGCCTTCCGATGCTCTGTCACCCCTATCGAAGCTACAGGCCCATAACCTGGCAGTTAGCTGATTTTTGGAGTGTTTAGGTGAGCAGTACCGAGGCCTATTACAACCGCCATGCCCAGCAATTCGTCGACGACACGCTGCACGTCGAAATGCATAGCCTTTATGCGCCCTTTCTCGCCGGGCTACCGGATGCCGCCCATATCCTCGATGCTGGTTGCGGCTCCGGCCGCGATGCTCTGGCATTTCAACAACAGGGCTATCGCGTCAGCGCCTTCGATGCCAGCGAACAACTCGCCGATCATGCCAGCCAACTGCTGGGCATTGGCGTTCAGGTAAAACGCTTCGATGAAGTGGATGAGCGTGAACGCTATGACGGTATTTGGGCCTGCGCCAGCCTTCTGCATGTGTCCGAATGCCAGCTTCCAGATGCCTTCGAGCGGCTATGGCGAGCGCTGAAACCCGGCGGGGTGTTGTATTGCAGCTTCAAGCTGGGGCAGGGCGAGCGGCAACACCATGATCGGCACTTCACCGACGCGGACGAAACGCGCATTGGTCTTTGGACCCAGACGCTTCCTGGTATAAGCCGCACGACCTGTTGGCTGACTCAAGACCAACGGCCGGGTAGGAATGAGCAATGGCTGAATGTTTTGCTGCATAAAGCATCCAGCAAGCTGGTGACTGGCGGCGACGACAACCCTTTCCTGCCGCACCTGTGCGCCGCCATCCACCAAGCGCACCGGGTCGACATGGCGGTGGCTTTCATCAAAGTCACTGGCCTGCGCCTGTTGTTGCCCGACTTGCTGGAGTCTCTGCAGCGCAACGAGGCGGCGTTGCCAGCCGCGCAAGTACGCATCCTGACCAGCGATTATCTTCACGTCACCGATCCGGAGGCGTTGCGCTTGCTGATGCTGCTGGCCGAGCAGGGCGCCCAGGTGCGCGTCTACGAAAGCGGCGGTAGCAGCTTTCACCTCAAGGCTTATTTGTTCGGCGGGCAGGATTGGGGCCGAGCCTTTATTGGCTCCAGCAATATTAGCCGGCAAGCGCTACAGCAGGGTCTGGAATGGAACTATCGAATCAACTACCCGGGCGATGACGGCTATCTGGAAGCCTGCCGGCGTTTCGATGAATTATTCGAGCATCCCCGCTGCACCGCGTTGAACGATGCCTGGATAGATGCCTATGAGCAGCGGCGTATTAAACCTGTTCAGCCGCTTGAGCCGGGCAGTACAGAAAGCGAGCCGCCGCCAATACCCAGCAAAATCCAACTAGAAGCGCTGCACGCCCTGAGCGCCACGCGAGTGCAGGGTTATATGCGCGGCTTGGTGGTGCTGGCCACCGGTCTGGGTAAAACCTGGCTGGCCGCCTTCGACGTTAAGCAAATGGGCGCGCGCCGCGTGCTGTTCGTGGCCCACCGTGAGGAAATCCTGAATCAAGCGGCGGCAACTTTTACTCGTATCCAGCCCTCGGCACGCGTCGGGTTCTATCGTGGCCAGCAACGTGACGGTCAGGTCGACGTCCTTTGCGCATCGGTGCAAACGCTCGGCAAGGTTGAACACCTGGAGCGCTTCAAGCCTCAGCACTTCGATTACATCGTGGTCGACGAATTTCATCATGCATCGGCGCCGACCTATCACCGCCTGCTACAGCATTTCGCGCCCGCGTTCCTGCTCGGTCTGACGGCGACGCCGGACCGCACCGACAACGCCAACATCCTCGCTCTTTGCGACGACAACTTGGTCTACGAGAGCGACCTATTTTGCGGCGTGAGCGAGAAGCTGCTGGTGCCGTTCCACTACTACGGCATCTTCGACAGTGACGTGGATTACCAAGGCATCCCGTGGCGCAACGGCCGCTTCGACCCCGGGCTGTTGGCCAACAAACTGGCCACCCTCGGTCGCGCCCGCCATGCGCTGAGCAATTGGCGGCTGCATGGGCAAACGCGCACCTTGGCGTTCTGCATCTCCACTCGCCACGCTGACTACATGGCCGAATATTTCCGTAAACAAGGCGTCCGCGCGGCAGCGGTGTATGCGGATTCGCAGTTATCGCGGGGCGAGGCGCTGGAGCAACTACGTTCTGGAGAATTGCAGGTGCTGTTCTCCGTCGACCTGTTCAACGAAGGCGTCGATCTGCCGGTTATCGATACGGTAATGATGCTGCGTCCCACCGAATCGAAAATCCTCTTTCTGCAACAACTTGGTCGTGGTCTGCGCAAGGCCGACGGCAAGGACAAGCTGGTGGTGTTGGACTTCGTCGCCAACCACCAGAGCTTTTTGCACAAGCCGATGGCGTTGATGAATCAAAGCATGAACCGTCGGCAATTGGCCGAGTTCGCCCGGCAAGCGGAACAGGGCCAGCTGGAATTGCCGGAAGGCTGCTTCGTCAATTACGACCTGCGCTTTATCGACTTCCTCAAGTCGCTGGACAGCGACAGCGTGCAAGCCGACTACCACAGCTTGCGCGACACGCTGGGCCGTCGGCCGAGCCTGACCGAGTTCTATCGTTCGGGCGCCAGTTTGCAGGACATGCGCCGTCAGTTCGGCCATTGGTTCGCCCTGGTGACCACCGAGGAAAGCGAATTGCCGGAGGTGCAGCGCACCATCATTGGCAAGCACGGCGACTTCCTGCGCGAGCTGGAAACCACCGCCATGACCAAGAGCTACAAGATGATCTTGCTGGAAGCATTCCTCGAATTGGACGGCTGGCGCGAGGCGGTCCGCCTGGAGCGACTGGCCGAACGTTCCTGGCAAGTCCTGCAACGCCGCCGTCCGCTGCTCGGTGATCTGCCCGATGACTATCAAGGCATGAGCCTGATGCCGGGTGATTGGCTGAACTATTGGAAGAAAAATCCAATCAACGCCTGGAGCGGTGGCCGCTATTTCAGCGTTGAAGACGGATTGTTTAGTGGCAATGTTCCGGTCGAAGAAGCGGCAATAGCGCCGTTGAGCGAGCTGGTACAGGAGTTAGTGGATTACCGCCTGACTACCTATGCGGCTCGCGCCAGCCTGCCGAGCGCCACGGTGCATTCATTGCCGGGTAGCACGGAACAGGTGGCGCTGGCCTATTTCCCCAGCCTGAAAATCGCCTGCGGCCATTTCCGTACCAGCCATGCCGTTTACGAGGAGTACCGCTCGCTCGGTCGGGATTACGGCAATCTTGATCCCGCCCGCCACTTTCTCGCCCGCGCATCCGGCAGTTCCATGAATGGCGGCAAGCAGCCGATCCAGGACGGGGATTACCTATTGCTGGAAGTCATCAGCAGCGAAAGCGCCGGCAAGATTACCGGTGACGTAATGGCCATCGAGCGCCAGGACGAAACCGGCGATAACCAATACCTGCTGCGTAAGGTGCTCAAAGACTCGAACGGCCAATACCGTCTGCGCGCCCATAATCCCGACTACGTCGACATCCTGGTCAGTGACGAATTGCGAGAGCAATTCCGCACCTTCGCTCGCCTCAAAGCGATCATCGACCCGCTGCAAATGCAGGTTGGCCAACGCTTCATGCGCGAGGAAATTCCACCGCTGTTCGGCGCCGAGTTCAATGCCGGCAGTTGGAATAGCGGGCACGTGGTGATTCCGACGCGCAATGCGCATGTGCTGTTGGTGACGCTAAACAAACAAGGCAAAGCCGAAGACCTGCGCTACCAAGACCACTGGATTGACGAGGGACACTTCCATTGGCAAACGCAGAACCAGACGGCACCCGATAACAAACGCGGCAAGGAAATCATCAATCACGCAGCGCTGGGCATTGCCCTGCATCTATTTGTGCGCGAGAACAAGCTGGAAAACGGCAAGGCTGCGCCCTTCCGCTACTACGGGCAGGTGAGTTATCAGAGCCACAGCGGAAGTAAGCCGATGAGTGTGAGTTTCGAGCTGCAGCAGTAGTCCGTATCCCTATCGTATGCGGGCGAGTGGGTCTAACACTCGCCCACACGGGATGCAGAACGGGGCGCAGATTGCCCAAAAACGAAAAAGGCCCACCTTGCGGTGAGCCTAAGTCGTTGTTTTGTATGGTGCCGGCACCAAGAGTCGAACTCGGGACCTACTGATTACAAGTCAGTTGCTCTACCAGCTGAGCTATACCGGCGTAATGGAGGCGCATTATAACGATTGGGCTTGCGCTGTAAACCGTTGAATGGGCTTTTCGGTCTCGTTGGGTAGAAAATGGTTTGCGGTTATTCACAATCGGAATTGAACGTCGAGCTTTTTGAGAAAAAATCTGTGATTGGCTCGACGAAATGCTCAACGTGCTGTTTTCACTAGCTTTATTGGCATTGGTTGAAAATAGGCCAACTGTTCTAGGTGCCCGTTTTCCGGGCTTTAGAGCTGCTTTTCCAAACATTGCGCACAGAGTTATCCACAGGTTTTGTGGGTATCTCACTCAGCGTTCGGCGAGAAGTAGCAGGTTGCGTGGAGTCAGTTCGCTAGGGCAGAAATGGCCCAGACGCACCTGAAAGCCCTGTTCCTCCAGAAAAAGGGCCCGATCCAGCACCAGCCAGAGCTCCAGCGGGCGGCGGAACAGGCCGCGCACCAGTTCCAGGTTGCGCACTTCGGCGAGGCGCTGCCAGCCGGCGGCTTCCAGGGCAGGCCAGTCTTGCTCGCCCGGATCGGGCAAGTTTTTGAGGGCGGCCAGCTCACGGCAGTACTCGGCGCAGCTCTTGTTCAGCCAGCCAGCGGGCAGCGAGGGGGTATTGAGGTACTCGTCGATATTACGCAGCCGACGTTGCAGCAGGTCGAAGCTCAGGCGGCGGGCCATGGACAGGTCGCGCTGGCGGCGTACCCGGGCGCCAGCGGTGACGGTTTCGCTCAGCGGTAGGCCGAGTTCGTCGCGGCTCAACTGTAATGCCGATGCCTGTCCAGCAGTGGAAAGCGCTCGATGGCTGGCGCCGGCGATGCGGTTGTAACAGCAGGGGGCGATAGCCAGTTGGCGGCAGCCTTGGCTGCTGGCGAGCTGTAGCAGGCGCACGTGCAAATCACCGCAGGCATGCAGGGCCACGGGCGTGATGGCCGGACCCAGATGGTGAGCAGCGTCGGCTGCCATGACGTCCTGGCGCAGGTGGTGGGCCGCCAGCTGGTTGCGCCGGGCCAGGCGTTGGCCTTCGTCGACCAACTGCTCGTCCCGCTCCAGGCACGTGAGTGCGGTACCGCTTCTCGCCAGGTGATGACCAAGGTGGCCTTTGCCGGCGCACCAGTCGAGCCAGTGCTGCGGTGCGCGGTTGAACTGCAAGTGGTCACTGAACGCCTGGATCTGTTGCCATTTACGCCCGGGCACGGCAACGGGTTCGGCATGAACCTGCGGCGGTGCGCTGGGCAGGGTGCTGACCTGGCTGAGCAACATCGCCTCGGCGGCCAAGGCGGGAAACGGCGTGGGTGCTTCTCTGAGCAGGGCCGGTTGATGATGTGCGGTTTCGGCGTCGGCCAGGCTGCGTTGGCGTAGCCAATGGCCGAGTTCAGGGTGTTGGTGTTCCCACGGCAATTGCCGGTGGGTGAAAGGACGCGGGCGCCACAGGTCCTGATGGTCGAGTAAAAAACGATCCAGGGACTGGAAGTGGGCGGCAAGGCGGGAAGGCATGAATGTACCGGTGGACGCGGCGTCCGGGGGGATTGGCGCAGGTGCGTGATGAAGCGATGGGGCGCCCGGCTGGCTGTCAGCCGGGCGCCGTCTGTGCGGATCAGTAAATGCTGAAGGGGAAGTACTTGTCGTTGATCTTCTTGTAGGTGCCGTCAGCGACGATTTCGGCCAGTGCCTTGTTCAGGCGCTCACGCAGCTCATCGTCGCCCTTGCGCAGGGCAATACCGATCTTGTCGTTGTCGAAGACCGGTTCGCCTTTGAACTCGAAGTTCTTGCCGGCATCGCTCTTGAGCCATTCCCACTGCACGAAGGTGTCCGCCAGGATGCCGTCGATGCGACCGGAAGTCAGGTCAAGATAGGCATTTTCCTGAGTGTCGTAGAACTTGATTTCGACGGTCTTGCCGAGGTTATCCTCCAGCCAGCTGCCGGCGATGGTGGCGCGCTGGGTGCCGATTACCTTGCCCTTGAGGCTGTCCTTGTCGGTCTTGAAGTCCACCGACTTGGGCGCCACGAATTGCAGCTTGTTGGTGTAGTAGGGGTTGGTGAAGTCCACCGCCTGTTGACGTTCTTCGGTGATCGACATGGACGCGATCAGCATGTCGAACTTGCCGGCGTTCAGGGCCGGGATGATGCCGTCCCAGTCAGAGGTGACCACGTTACATTCGACCTTCATCTTGGCGCACAGCGCCTGGCCGATTTCGACGTCAAAGCCAACGACCTGCCCGCTAGCGTCCATCAGGTTGAACGGAGGGTAGGCACCTTCGGTGCCGATGGTCAGCTTTTCGGCAGCGATGCTGCTGCTGGCGAAGACGAGTGCGGCGGCAGTCAGCAAGAGTTTCTTGTAGTTTTTCATGGAGTGTTGCTCCCTTCTTGGCAGTGGCTGGACATGCAGTGTTTAGAATAGGTCGGCCGGGAGGTTTATTTCCCGGCCGCAGTACCGATATCAGGCATTTTTCATACCAGGGCGACGCGTGAGTTGTCTCAGCGACCATGTTGGGTGGCATCGACCCTCAGCCAGCGCTCCAGCAGTTTGAAGCCTTGCATCAGGATGAAGGCAATCAGCAGGTAGATCAGGCCGGCGGTCAGGAACATTTCCTCATGCAAATAGGTGCGGGCGGCGACCTTGCGCGCCATGCCCGTCAGCTCCAGCAGGGTGATGGTGCTGGCCAGGGCGCTTGCCTTGAGCATCAGAATCACCTCGTTGCTGTAGGCCGGCATGCCGATGCGCGCGGCGCGCGGCAGGACGATATGCCACATGGTCTGGCGACGGGACATGCCCAGCGCCCGGGCCGCTTCGATCTCGCCCGGTGGCACTGCCTGAATGGCGCCACGGATGATCTCGGCGATATACGCCGCGGTGTGCAGGGTCATGGTAATGATCGCGCACCAGTAAGGATCGCGAAGATAGGGCCAGAGTGGCCCTTGCCGCACCGCCTCGAACTGCGCCAGACCGTAATAGACCAGGAACAGTTGCACCAGCAGCGGGGTACCGCGGAAAAAGAAGATGTAGCCGAAAGGCAGCGCCTGCACCGCCAGGTTGCGCGAAGCACGGGCGATGCCCAGCGGCAGGGCAAGGATCAGGCCGGCCACCACCGAAACGCCAACCAGTTGCAAGGTCAGCCAGGCGCCATCTAAAAAGCTCGGCAGCCAGCGGATGAAAACGTCCCAGCTCATGCTGCGCTCCTAGCAAAGCCGCGAGCGGCACGTTTTTCCAGAAAATGCATGCAGGTCATGGCCAGCACGGTCAGGCCCAGGTAGATGAAGGCCGCCACTAGGAAGAAGGTGAAGGGTTCCTTGCTGACACTCACGGCTATCTGCGAGCGGCGCATGATTTCTTCCAGGCCTATCACCGAGACCAGCGCGGTGTCCTTCATCAGGATCATGAACAGGTTGCCCAGGCCCGGCAGCGCGATGCGCCACATTTGCGGCAGCACCAGGCGCCAGAAGATTCGCACCTTGTTCAAGCCCAGGGCCAGGCCGGCTTCCCGATGGCCCTTGGGAATGGCCAGCAGCGCGCCGCGAAACACTTCGGTGGCATAGGCGCCAAAGCACAGGCCCAGAGCGATGGTGCCTGCTGCGAACGGGCTGAGGGCGAGGTTCTTGATGCCGAACAGTTCACCCAGGGCGCGCATCACATCGGTGGTGCCGAAATAAATCAGCAACACCCAGAGCAGCTCGGGAATGCCGCGCACAATGGTTGAGTAGGTACCGCCCAGCCAGCGCAAGGTGGCATAGGGGGAAGTTTTGGCCAGGGCGCCGAGCAGGCCGAGTACCAGGCCGAGGGCCAGGGAGGCCAGGGCCAACTGGATGGTCATCCAGGTCCCGGCGACGAGGGCCGGGCCGAATCCGTGCAAATCGATCATGTGAGCTCGTGCGCCGCCGCCCGGCAACGAGTCGGGCGGCGGTCTGGCTGATTAGTAAATGCTGAAGGGAAAGTACTTGGCATTGATTTTTTCATAGGTGCCATCGGCGAGGATTTCCGCCAGTGCCTTGTTCAGCCGCTCGCGCAGCTCGTCATCGCCCTTGCGCACACCAATGGCGATCTTGTCGTCGTCGAAGACGGGTTCACCCTTGAACTCGAAGTCTTTGCCGGCCTGGCTGTTCAGCCATTCCCACTGGGCGTACTTGTCGAACAGCATGGCGTCGACGCGTCCGGTGGACAGGTCCAGGTAGGCGTTTTCCTGGGTGTCGTAGAGTTTGATGTCGACCACGTCTTCCAGGTTGTCTTCCAGCCAGATGCCGGCGATGGTCGCACGCTGTGCGCCGATCACCTTGCCCTTGAGGCTATTTTTGTCAGTTTTGAAATCCATCGACTTGGGCGCCACGAATTGCAGCTTGTTGGTGTAGTAGGGGTCGGTGAAGGAAATGGCCTGCTTGCGTTCCTCAGTCACCGACATGGAGGCGGCGAGCATGTCGAATTTGCCCGAATTGAGCGCCGGGATCAGGCCGTCCCAGTCGAACAGCACCACCTCGCACTCGACGTTCATCTTCGCGCACAGCGCCTGGGCGATATCGATGTCGAAGCCGACGACCTCACCCTTGGGGCTGATCATCGTGAAGGGCGGCAGGGCGCCTTCGGTACCGATCTTGAGCTTCTCGGCCGCGAAAGCCACAGTGCCGAAGAACAGGGAAAAGACAGCACCCAACACCAATGTCTTGACGTGTTTCATGCAATGACTCCCTTAGTGGTTGCTGGACATGAATTGTTTGCAGCGTGCCGAACGAGGGTTGTCGAATACCTGCTCGGGTGTGCCCTGTTCTTCCACCACGCCCTGATGGAGGAAAACCACCTCGCTGGAAACCTGCTTGGCGAAATTCATTTCGTGGGTGACCAGCAGCATGGTGCGGCCTTCTTCGGCCAGGGCGCGGATCACGCTGAGCACTTCCTGGACCATTTCCGGGTCCAGTGCGGAGGTCGGCTCATCGAACAGGATGACTTTGGGCTGCATCGCCAGCGTGCGGGCAATGGCCGCGCGCTGTTGCTGGCCGCCGGATAGCTGGTTGGGGTACACGTGGCGCTTGTCGGCGATGCCGACCTTGGCCAGCAGCGCTTCGGCCGCTTCGATGGCCTCGGCCTTGCTTTGGCCGAGCACGCGGCGCGGGGCTTCGATGATGTTGTCGAGCACGCTCATGTGCGGCCAGAGATTGAAGTTCTGGAACACGAATCCGAGCTTGCTGCGCATTCGGTTGATCTGCTTGGCATCGGCCGCGACCAGTTCGCCGCCCTTGCCTTGCTTGAGCTTGAGCTGTTCGCCGGCCACCAGAATTTCCCCCTCGTTGGGGTTTTCCAGCAGGTTGATGCAGCGCAGGAAAGTGGATTTTCCGGAGCCGGAGGAGCCGAGAATGGAGATCACATCACCATCGCGAGCGGTGAGGGAAATGCCCTTGAGCACTTCGAGATCGCCATAGCGCTTGTGCAGGTTACGGATTTCCAGCGCAGGCGGTGCCTGAACCATACGTTGTCCTCTTTTCTTCTTTATGACGCACAACTGCGGCACAACGCTCTCGTCTGCACGCTAGCACAGGGGTCATGGAGCGCCAAGCAAACCGCAAGCAGCATCAATAAAGCAAAAAGCCCACCACGAGGTGGGCTTGCGGATGCCTCAAGGCGCTCGAAATATCCTCTAAACGAAAGGATTTTGCCGCCATGAGACTCAGGGTGGCGGGATTTTACTGAAAGAGTCGGTCGCGATCTACGCCACAGGTGGTTTCGCGACAGAACAATGCATCATGACCCGCGGTTGGTTGATCCACGGCTTGGTAACCCACGTCTCTATACCGTTTTGTCGGATAGACATGGGTCGAACCCGTCGATCAAATCCGCAGGGTGCATCTGCTCGGTCAGCATGACTGCACCGGGCTTGCCTGAAAACCGCTTTGTTCACGCAATCTAAAAGGATTGGTGCGTGCATCTGTTCCGCTTGGTTCACCCTCAACATCGCGTTGCGCTGGTGTTTGCATCAAGTCTGCTCGGGCTGGCCTTGCTCGGCCTGCTGGCGATCCAGTGGGCAGCCGCGATTCTGCCTGCGCACAATCCGCATTTCCTCACCTGGCACCAGTTGCTGGAAATCCTCGCCATCCTGGTGGCCGGGCTGATCTTCACGGTGGGCTGGACCACCTATGGCCTGCATCGCCAGCGCAATATCCTGCTGGTGTCCTGTGCCTTTCTGGGTGTGGCCATTGCGGATACGTCGCATATGCTCTCCTACCCGGGCATGCCCAGCTTCTTTACGCCGAGCGATCCGGAAAAGGCCATCAACTTCTGGTTGCTGGCCCGTTACCTGGCTGCGTTGTCCTTGTTGCTGGTGGCCTGCTTTCCCTGGCATCTGGTCGAAGAGCAGCGGCGGCCGTTCCGTGCGCCCTGGCGGCTGCTGGGCCTGTGCGGCGTGCTCGCTGTCGTGGTTCCGGCGCACTGGGTTTTTTTGGTCCATCCACACTGGATGCCGCGCACCTTTATTCCCGGGTTGGGCCTGACACCGATCAAGCAAATTGCCGAATATGGCCTGATCGGCATGCATCTGCTCAGCATGCTTCTGCTGGTACGCCAGCTGCGCGAGCGCAGCAGTTTCAACGTGGCACTGTTATTCGGCGCGCTGGGCCTGATGGTCATGAGTGAGCTGCTGTTCACGCGCTATGCGCAAGTGACCGATCTCTACAATCTGGCCGGTCATGTCTACAAGGTGCTGGCCTACCTGCTGCTGTATCGCGTGATGTTCGTGGGGACCATCCTGGCCCCTTACCGCGCGCTCCACGAAACCCGCGAACACGCCCACGCGGTAATCGATGCCATTCCCGATCTGTTGTTCGAGTTTGATGCCAACGGGTATTGCCTGCGTGTGCATATCCCGGACAATTACCGGCAGATCAATGATCTGCCCTACATGCTGCACCGCACCCTGGATGAAACGCTGCCGGCCGATGCCGCCGAAGCCTGCCGGCTGGCGCTCAATGAAGCTCGCGCGCACGGGGTCAGCAGTGGCCGGCAGCTACGTCTGGAGCAGGCAGGCGGCGTGGTGCATTTCGAGCTGTCGGCAGCGCGAATGTACAAGGGCTTTCAGCAGCGCTTTGTGGTGCTGGCACGGGACATTTCCCAGCGTATCCTCGATCAGCAACGCATTCAGCAACTGGCCCACTTCGACGACCTGACCGGCTTGCCCAACCGCACGCTGTTCGCCGCGCGCTTCACCCAGGCGCTGGAAATCTGTGAGCGCAATCAGCAGCCCTTGGCTGTGCTGTTCATGGACCTTGACCACTTCAAGCACGTCAACGACCAGTTGGGCCATCAGGTGGGCGATCTGTTGCTGCTGGAAGTGGCCCGGCGCCTGCGAGATTTGTTACGCGACGAGGACAGCGTGGCGAGGCAAGGTGGCGATGAGTTCATCTTGGCCTTGCCCTTTGCCAGCGCAGACAGCGCGGCCCAGGTGGCCGAACGCGTACAGGCTGAGCTTGCCCAGCCCATGGAAGTGCACGGCCATAGCCTGCAGATCGGCGCCTCGATCGGTATCGCCATGTTTCCCGAGGATGGCCGGGACCAGGACACCCTGTTTCGCCATGCCGACAGCGCCATGTATCGAGTCAAGCAGGAAGGCCGCGGCCACCATGCGTTCTTCACGGCCGAGCTGCAGGCACGCCTGACGCGCGCGCAGTTGTTGGGCAGCGCCTTGCGACAGGCCCTGGCGAACGACGAACTGGAGTTGCACTACCAGCCGCAGCTGGACATGCGCGAAGGACGCCTGGTGGGCGCCGAGGCGCTGCTGCGCTGGCGGCACCCCGTATTGGGCAACATCGCGCCGACGGAATTCATCCCGGTGGCTGAAAGCACCGGCCAGATTGTCGAGATTGGTGCCTGGGTCCTGCGCACCGCTATCACCCAGATGAGCCGCTGGTTGGCCGCCGGTTATCCGGCCGAGATGCGCATGGCGGTCAACCTGTCGATGGCTCAGTTTCGCGTGCCGGGGTTGTTCGAGCTGGTGTGCGCCACCCTGAGAGAAAGCGGCTTGCCGGCCAGCAATCTGGAACTTGAGCTGACCGAAAGCCTGACCACGCCGGATTCGGCCAGCGTGGGGCGAGAAATGCAGCGGCTCGCTGAGCGGGGTGTTCACCTGGCCATCGATGATTTCGGCACAGGCTATTCATCGCTCGGCTACTTGAAGCATCTGCCGGTGCACCGCTTGAAGATCGATCGCTCGTTCGTGCGCGATCTGCATAACGATGCCAGCGACCAGCGCATCGTGCAGGCCATTCTCGGCATCGCCGAGGGCCTGGGGCTGGAAACCATGGCAGAAGGTATCGAGACCCACGAGCAATTGGCGCTGCTGCTGCGTCTGGGTTGCCAGGAGGTTCAGGGCTATCTGTTCAGCCGGCCATTGCCGGCGGATCAGTTCGAGGTATGGGTGCGCGACGCAGGATGGTTGTCAGCGCACGGTTCTGAAGAGAGCAGTTATTGCTATGAGATCTAGCGTTCACTCGCCGCGAATATAGTTTTCCAGCTGGCGAATCAGGCTCTCTTGCTCGGAAGTGGCTTCTTTGACCAGGTCACCGATCGATAGCATGCCGATCAGCTTGCCATTCTCGACCACCGGCAAGTGACGCAGGTGGCGCTCGGTCATGATGGTCATGCAGGCTTGAATGCTCTGGCGAGGTTCGGTGGTAATGACCGGTGAGCTCATGATGGCGCTGACCGGAGTGCCCACCGAAGAGCGGCCTTGCAGCACGACCTTGCGCGCATAGTCCCGCTCGCTGAACACACCCACCAATTGCCCGTCCTCGACGATCGGCAGGGCGCCGACGTTGTGTTCGGCCATTGTGCGCAAGGCTTCCAGCACGGTGATGTGCGGCGCGATGGTATGAACGTCGTGGTTCTGCTTGTCCTTGATCATCTGGGCAACGGTCTTCATGTGCTTCTCCGGCGTGGCGCTATACGGCCACAATACTTATTTTGATCCGGGAGGATCGCGGAAATACCCCGTGTCGGGCAAGGGGTAAGCGGCAATGGGAGCGATTGATAGGCAGGCGACTGCCGGCTGAAGCGGCTATCGGCAGCATTCAGGCGTCTCGGCGTCAGATCACGTGCCTGCCTGTTCTGCGTCTCGAACTCGGAGACGATGGGGGAGGAGGGAGGGATTCCTTGCGGCGCGCCTACAAAAAACGCACACAATAAAAAGCCCCAAGCGAATCATCTTCGTTTGGGGCTTTTCGGTATTAGTGGTGCCCAGGGACGGAATCGAACCGCCGACACGGGGATTTTCAATCCCCTGCTCTACCGACTGAGCTACCTGGGCATATCAGGGATTTGAGCACCTGATAAAAGTGGTGCCCAGGGACGGAATCGAACCGCCGACACGGGGATTTTCAATCCCCTGCTCTACCGACTGAGCTACCTGGGCAACAACGGGCGGCATTAAACCGGTTTTACCTCTGCCGAGTCAACCGGCGACGGTAGAAAAAGCAGTTTATTTAAGTACTTGGCTAATTTATGCACTCGGCGGCACGTAGCCTTCGGCTTGTGCGAATTCCTCGCCGGAGAGGAATTTGTCCATCTCAAGCTGCAGGAATTTGCGGTCTTCAGCATTCATCATGTTCAGGTGACGCTCGTTGATCAGCATGGTCTGGTGCTTTTGCCACTCATCCCAGGCTTTCTTCGACACGTTGTTGAAGATGTCTTCGCCCTTGGCGCCCGGATAGGGCTGGCGGTCGAGGCCGGGCAAATCTTCGTGATATTTGCGGCAGTGCACCGTGCGGGTCATGACAATTCTCCTGCGATCAATTCATCGGCCGCGCGCTTGAGCAGTTTTTTCACCGGGGCGGCGAGGCCCAGGCGCGGCGGGGTGGCAAGGTTATACCAAAGCCAGTCGGCTTCGGCCACGGCGCTGGTCAAGACGCTGGCCGGCACCAGCCAGGGTTCGATGCTCAGCTGGAAATGGCTGAACGTGTGGGTAAAGGTGGGCAGGCGGCGCGGTTCGCCCAGCTCGAGGCCGTAACGCTGGGCCAGGGGATGCAGGTCGGGCAGCGCCGAGACTTCCGGCAGGCTCCACAAGCCGCCCCACAGGCCGCTGGAAGGACGACGGTAAAGCAGGATGCTGCCCTCGGCATTGGCGAATACCGGCATCAGCGTGCGCTTCTGGGGCAACTCCTTGCGTGGCTTGGGCACCGGGTAGGCGCTTTGCCGCCCGAGCAGTTGCGCGCTGCAGCCTTCGCGCAGCGGGCAGAGCAGGCAGCTCGGCTTGCTGCGCGTACACAGCGTGGCGCCCAGGTCCATCATCGCCTGGGTGTAATGATTGACGCGGGCATGCGGCGTAAGACGCTCGGCCAGGTCCCAGAGTTGTTTGGCAACCTTGGGCTCGCCCGGATAGCCGTCTTGCGCGGCGTAGCGCGCCAGCACGCGTTTCACGTTGCCGTCGAGGATCGGTGCGCGCAGGCCCATGCTCAGGCTGGCGATGGCGCCGGCGGTGGAGCGACCGATGCCCGGCAGTTCAGTGAGCTGATCGACGTCGCGGGGAAATTCGCCGCCGTGCTGCGCGACGACGATTTTCGCCGCCTTGTGCAGATTGCGCGCGCGGGTGTAGTAGCCCAGGCCGGTCCACAGATGCAGAACCTCGTCTTCTGGAGCCTCGGCCAAGGCCTCAACCGTAGGCAGGGCCGCCATGAACCGGTCGAAATAACCGAGCACGGTGGCGACCTGCGTCTGCTGCAACATGATTTCCGAAACCCACACCCGGTAGGGCGTGATGTTCTGCTGCCACGGCAGGTCCTTGCGGCCGTGCTGGTCGTACCAGGCCAGCACGGCCGAGCCGAATTGCTCAGGACTCATCGTTTGAACAGGCCCTTGAGGGCGTCCTTGAGTTCCGGGCTGACCTTGTCGCCGAGTTTTTCATCGAGCTTTTCGGTGAGTTTCTCGCCGGCCAGCTTGCCGGCGATCTTGCCCAGGCCATCCTGGTCGATGCGGCAGGCCTTGGCGCCCAGTTCCAGCGGGCCGCGGCAGCGCAACGGCCATTCCAGGCCGACGTAGCGCTCGTTGACCTGGCAGGCCGGGTCGGGCATTTCGCGCTTGTCGCCTTTGATGAGAATGCCGATGCGGTAATCCAGGCCGAGCACGCGCAGGTCGAGGCTGCCGTTGCCGCTGATGGCCAGGCCGGGAATGCTGGCCTGGAAGTCCGGATTGTTGGCAACGCCGTTGGTAACCACCAGGTTGCCGCTCAATTGCTCGAACGGCGTATCCCGGCTGCGCGATTCCTTGCTCAGTTCCTTGCGGTTGATCGTGGCGATGGCTTTGCACAGGTACTGGTCGAGGTTGGCATCGACCAGCACACCGTCGCTGAACAGGAAGTCGGCTTTGCCGTTGAGGTTGTCGACCCAGCTCTTCTGACTGTTGCCACGCGTGGTGAAGTCGGCCTTGAAATCGAGCAGACCCTTGATAGGCGACGGCTGGTTGTCCAGCTGGATGAATTTATCCGCCGGCAACTTGCTGATCGTGCTGGTGACAGCCAGCTGGGGCAGGGCGTTGCGTACATCGACTTTGCCGCTGGCATCGATCTGGCCGTTATACAGGTCGGCGTGCAGCTCCTTGAGGGTGATCAGACCGGCCTTGCCTTGGGTATTGAGGCTGGCATTGGTGATGGGGTGCTGGTCGAAAACCAGTTCGCCAAAATTGACCGCGAGCTGGAAGTCGAGCTGGCGCAGCAGGTCCATGGGCAGAATGGGCGCATCGCTCCAGGCTTGCTGGGTGGGCGCGTTGGGCAGCGGCGAATTGCCGTCACCGGCGGCTTGGCTGGAGCTTTTTACCTCGGCCTGGCGCGCAGTGTTGGCGCTGTCCGCAGCGCTTTTCGGCGGCAGGTAACGGTCCAGATCCATGCGGTCGCCCTTGAGCTGGGCGCGCAAAGCGAGGGTGCTGAAGTCGGCAACGGCGACGTTGCCGGTGAGCGTGGTGTCGTCGAGCTTCAGGCGCAGCTCTTCCAGCAGGATGCTGTTGGGTGTGCCGCTCAGGCGGGTGGACATCTCGAGCCTGCCCAGGGCGTTGGTATCGGCCATCTCCGGGAGCGTCTGGCCGAGGCCTTCGAGGAAGTCGCGCAGATTGAAGGCGGCGATGGACAGGCCACCGCTGATCTGCGCTTCGGCGTCGAGATCGCGAACCTTCAGGTCGCCCAAAGCATGCATTTGGTTGGCGGAAAACTTCAGGCTGTTCCATTCGGCGATCTGGGCATCCAGATCAGCCAACAGCTCCCCTTGGGCGCTGAATGTTAGGGTCTTGCCGTTCAGCGGCTCGCCGGAGGCCTCGCCGGTCAGGCGCAGGTTTTCCAGTTGATAGCGCTGCAGCGCCGTATCGAAACGCAGGTTGCCGCGTACTTCAGTGCGCGCGCGCATGACTGGCTGGTTGGTGCCGAAGAAGGCGCTGAGTTTCAGCGGAATGGACGAGCCTTCGCGAATCGCGCCGGTTTCCAGTTGAATGCTTTCGGCACTGAATTGCTGGCCGGTCTGGGCATCGTGGTAACTGAAGCGGGCGTCGTTGACCTTGAGACTGTCGATATCCAGCTGGATCGGCAGCGCCGCCTTGTCCTTGCTCTCGACCGGTTCGGCGTGTGTGGTCTGGGCAATCGGCGTGTCATCGCGCGTACTGGCTTGCGCCGGCTGGCCGATGTTTTCCCAGTTGCCGTGCCCCTTTTCGTCGCGCTGCAGCGTGAGGTTGAGGCCATCGATGCGGATGTCGCTCATCTGCACTTCTTTGCGCAGCAGTGGCAGAACGCGCACCGACAGGCCGAGCATGCGCAGCTCGGCGAACGGCTGTTGCGGTGTTTGCGCACTGGCCAGGGTGGTCTGGTGCAATTCCAGGCCCAGCCAGGGGAACAGGCTCCAGCCGATGTCGCCGTTGAGTGCCAGTTCCAGATTGGCCTTGTCGCGTGCCAACTGACGAATTTCGTCCTTGTAATCGTTGGGGTCGAACCAGTGGGTGAGGGCGAATCCCAGGCCGACCAGGATCAGCAAGAGCCCAAGGAAAATAATGCCCAGGATTTTGCCGAGCGCTTTCATGGACAAGTCCTTATGGGTAAATGGATGGATTTGGCGAGGAAGTATACGCATTGCCGCGCTTGACGCGTACCGCCAAGCGGGCGGATCACAGGGCTTGAGCGATACGGTCGGCGATTGCCAGGCTGGCGGTGAGCCCCGGCGATTCAATGCCAAACAGGTTGACCAGCCCCTGCAAGCCATGATTGGACGGCAATTGGATATGAAAATCCGCCGCCGGTTCGCCAGGGCCGGAAAGCTTTGGCCGGATGCCGCTGTAGCCGGGCTCCAGGCGCTGACTGTCGAGGTCGGGGAAATAGCGGCGCACGGCCTGGGCGAAAGACTCCCGCCGGGTGGGATCGACCGCGTAATCGATTTGTTGCAGGTAGTGCACATCGGGGCCGAAACGCAGCTGGCCGCCCAGATCCAGAGTGGCGTGAATGCCGAGCCCGGCCTGGTTGGCTGCCGGCAACGGATAAATCAGCCGGCTGAAAGGCGAGCGTCCGCTGTAGTTGAAATAGCGGCCCTGGCACAGGTGCAGTGCAGGGATGGACTCGGGTGCCAGACCCTCAGTCGCCGCCGCCAGCTGTTGGGCGAACAGCCCGCCGGCATTGATGACCTGCTGGGTCCGAATCTGGAACGGCTCGCCGGCGCTGATGCCGCTGGCCAGCCAACCATCGCCCCTCTTCTGCAGTTGGGTGACCCGGGTATCCAGGACCAGCTGCGCGCCTTGCTGTTCGGCGGCAGCGAGCAGGGATTGCAGGTAGGCGTGACTGTCGATGATGCCGGTGCTCGGCGACAGCAACCCGGCTACGCCACGCACGGCCGGCTCCAACTGCTGTAACTGGCGGGCATCGAGGGGTTGCAAGTCGCTCACATTACAGGTGTGGGCATTGGCGAGCAGGCCGGCCAGTTGCTCTTGCTCGGCATCCTCTACAGCCACCAGCAGCTTGCCGATCTGCCGGTGCGCCACCTGGTATTGGCGGCACCAGGCATACAGACGCTCGCGACCTTCCAGGCAGAGTTCGGCCTTGAGCGAGCCCGGCGGGTAATACAGGCTGGCGTGGATGACTTCCGAATTGCGGCTGGAGGTGTGGCTGCCGATCAACCGTTCGGCTTCGACGATCAGGGTACTGCGCTGCGGGTCGGCCAGGCGCGCAGCACACGCCAGGCCGAGTGCACCGGCGCCGATGATGAGGGTGTCAATGCTGTCCATGGAAAGCCCGTTTTTTCAACCGAGCATATCAAAGCTCAAACGCCGGGTTTAGGGGTGCGGGCCAGGCAGTAGACATCCACGCGCGCCGCGCCCGCTTGGCGCAACAGCCGGGCCAGTGCATGGACGGTGGCGCCGGTGGTAAGCACATCGTCGATCAGCGCCAGGTGCTGATTCTCGACGGCCGCGTTGGCGGCCAAAGCAAAGGCCTGGCGCAGGTTGCGTTGTCGGGCGCGTGCATCCAGACCCTGCTGGGCTGGCGTGTCGCGGGCGCGCAGCAACACGCGCTCGTCCACCGGCAGTTGCAGTTCGCGGCCCAGCCAATGAGCCAGCATGGCCGCCTGGTTGAAGCCGCGCTGTCGTTGTCGAGCGCGGGCCAAGGGCACCGGCAAGATCCGATGCGGGCGCGGCAGGCCTTCGGCAAACGCATGGCGCAGATGCCGGGCGAGTAATTCGGCAAGCAGCCGGCCGAGTGGCCAGCGCGCCTGATGCTTGAAGCGGGTGATCAAGGTGTCGACCGGAAAGGCGTAATGCCAAGGCGTTTCGACTCGGCTGAAGGCCGGTGGCTGGCGCAGGCAGGTGCCGCAGGTCAGTTCATGGGTCGGCAAGGGCAGTGCGCACACTGCGCACTGGCCGGCCAGCCAGGGCAGGTCGGTTTCGCAGTTGCCGCACAGTGGCAGCGACTGTTCTGCGGGTTCGTCGCAGAGCAAGCATTTATGGTTGCTTTTTAGCCAGTAGTAAACCATTGGAAATTTGGTAGTTGACATAGGCCTGGGCCATCCCCTAATTTTTCGCGCATCCATGTCGCGCCGGGAAATCTAGCAGGCGCTGTTCAATAAGAAGGGAAACCCATGAGCGCCACCGCTACCGCCGTCAGTCGTCACGATTGGACCCTGGCCGAAGTGCGCAGCTTGTTCGAGCTGTCGTTCAACGATCTGCTGTTCCAGGCACAGACGGTGCACCGTCAGCACTTCGACCCAAACCGCGTGCAGGTCTCCACGCTGTTGTCGATCAAGACCGGCGCCTGCCCGGAAGACTGCAAGTACTGCCCGCAGTCCGGCCATTACAACACCGGCCTGGACAAGGAAAAGCTCCTCGAAGTGCAGAAGGTGCTGGAGGAGGCCGCCCGCGCCAAGGCCATCGGCTCCACGCGTTTCTGCATGGGCGCGGCCTGGAAACATCCTTCCGCCAAGGACATGCCCTACGTGCTGCAGATGGTCGAGGGTGTGAAGGCGCTGGGCCTGGAAACCTGCATGACCCTGGGCAAGCTCGATCAGGAGCAGACCCGTGCGCTGGCCGTTGCCGGCCTGGATTACTACAACCACAACCTGGACACCTCGCCGGAGTTCTACGGCAACATCATCACTACACGCACCTACGCCGATCGCCTGGAGACGCTGAGCCATGTGCGCGATGCGGGGATGAAAATCTGTTCCGGCGGCATCCTCGGCATGGGCGAGTCGCTGGACGACCGAGCCGGCCTGCTGATCCAGCTGGCCAACCTGCCTGAGCACCCCGAGAGCGTGCCGATCAACATGCTGGTCAAGGTCCAAGGCACGCCGCTGGCCGACGCCCAGGATGTCGATCCGTTCGACTTCATCCGCATGCTCGCCGTGGCGCGCATCATGATGCCCCAGTCCCATGTGCGCCTGTCCGCCGGCCGCGAGCAGATGAACGAGCAGATGCAGGCGCTGGCCTTCTTCGCGGGCGCCAACTCGATCTTCTATGGCGAAAAACTGCTGACCACCGCCAACCCGCAAGCCGACAAGGACATGCAACTGTTCGCGCGCCTGGGCATCCAGCCGGAAGCCCGCGAGGAGCATGACGACGACGTGCACCAGGCCGCCATCGAACAGGCGCTGGTCGAACAGCGTGATTCCAAGTTGTTCTATTCCGCTGTCTGACAGCAGCCGCAAGCAGCAAGCTTCAAGCCGCAAGCTGGATGTGGCACTTCTTGACGCTTGTGGCTTGCCGCTTGGAGCTTTCCGATGTCTTTCGATCTTGCTACGCGTCTCGCCGCCCGCCGTGCCGAGCATCTCTATCGCCAGCGTCCGTTGCTGCAAAGCCCGCAAGGGCCGGAGGTGCTGGTCGATGGCCAGCGCCTGCTAGCCTTTTGTTCTAACGACTATCTGGGCCTGGCGAACCATCCCGAGGTGATCCAGGCGATGCGCGATGGCGCGGCGAAGTGGGGCGTCGGCGGTGGCGCCTCGCATCTGGTAATCGGCCACAGCGCACCGCACCACGAGCTTGAAGAAGCCCTGGCCGAGTTCACTGGCCGGCCGCGTGCGCTGCTGTTTTCCACCGGCTACATGGCCAATCTGGCCGCCGTCACCGCGCTGGTCGGCCAAGGCGATACGGTGCTGGAGGACCGCCTCAACCATGCCTCCCTGCTGGATGCCGGCTTGCTCAGCGGTGCGCGTTTTTCGCGCTATCTGCACAGCGACGCCGCCAGCCTGGCGTCACGACTGGCCAAGGCCCAAGGCAATACCCTGGTGGTCAGCGATGGCGTGTTCAGCATGGACGGCGACCTGGCGCCGCTGCCGGCACTGGTCGCCGAGGCGAAGAAAGCCGGCGCCTGGCTGCTGGTTGATGATGCCCACGGTTTTGGCCCTTTGGGCGCCACGGGCGGTGGCATCGTCGAGCATTTCGGTCTCGGTCTTGAGGATGTGCCGGTGCTGGTCGGCACCCTAGGCAAGGCGTTCGGCACGGCGGGTGCGTTCGTGGCCGGCAGCGAGGAGCTGATCGAGACGCTGATCCAGTTCGCCCGACCCTACATCTACACCACCAGCCAGCCACCGGCCGTGGCCTGCGCAACGCTGAAAAGCCTGCAGCTGCTGCGCACGGAAGACTGGCGTCGCGAGCATCTCAATAAGCTGATCGGGCGTTTTCGTCAGGGCGCGGCCGAGATCGGCCTGAGTCTGATGGACAGCCCGACGCCGATCCAGCCCATCCTGGTCGGTGAAAGCGAGCGCGCTTTGCGCCTGTCGGCCCGCTTGAAGGCGCTCGGTGTGCTGGTCGGGGCGATTCGCCCGCCGACTGTGCCGACCGGCACCGCGCGTTTGCGCGTCACGCTGTCTGCGGCGCACAGCGAGGCGCACCTGGAACGCTTGCTGGATGCACTCGCCACGGCCTGGGCGGAGCTGGCCCATGACTGAACGGCTGTTGCTGTTGCCCGGCTGGTCCTACTCCAGCGCGGCACTGCAGCCGCTGGCGACGACGCTGCGAGAATTGTCGAGCGGCGCGCTGCAGGTCGAGCTGGCCGAATTGCCGGGGCTGGCCAATGCCGAGCATTGGCTCGATGCGTTGGACGCACAGCTGCCCCGCGACACCTGGCTGGGCGGCTGGTCGCTGGGCGGCATGCTCGCGGCGCAGCTGGCTGCGCGGCGTGGCGAGTCTTGCCGTGGCTTGATCAGTATCGCCAGCAACCCGAGCTTCCAGCAGCGCAGTGGTTGGTCCGACGCCATGCCGGCCGAGACCTTGGCCGCGTTTCGCCAGGGATTGTCAGCGGACTGCGCCGCAACACTGCAGCGTTTCGACCTGCTGGTCAGCCAGGGCGACAGCGCCCAACGTGCCTTGCGTCGCCAGCTGCAGGGTATGCGCAACGCAGCGGATGAAGGCGTGCTGGCTGCCGGCCTGGAATGCTTGGCGCAGCTTGATGGCCGCGCCGCTTTGGCGGCTTGGTCGGGACCGCAACTGCACCTGTTCGCCGAGCAGGATGTGCTGGTGCCCGTTGCGGCGGCCCAGGCCACGCGTGAGTGCGTGCCGCAGGCGTGTATCGACGTCATTGCGCAAGCCAGCCATGCCGCGCCGCTGAGCCATGCACGGCAGGTGGCCGAATCCATGCTGGCGTTTATTCAGGAGTGCGCACGATGAATGCTTCGCTACCCCATCAGAGCCTGCCCGACAAGCGTCAGGTGGCGGCGTCGTTTTCCCGCGCGGCGGCCAGTTATGACGGGGTTGCAGCGTTGCAGCGCACCGTCGGTCTGCAGTTGCTGGATAAGCTGCCCAACAGCACCGCGCAGGCGCAGCGCTGGCTCGACCTGGGCTGCGGCACGGGCTATTTCTCCCGCGAGTTGTCGGTCCGGCTACCGGCCGCTCGGGGTGTTGCGCTGGATATCGCCGAAGGCATGCTGCGCCATGCCCGGCCATTGGGCGGTGCGCAGGATTTTATCGCCGGCGATGCCGAGGCCTTGCCGCTGCGGGACAACTCGACGGAGCTGATCTTTTCCAGCTTGGCCTTGCAATGGTGCGCCGATTTCCCGGCGGTACTCGACGAGGCGCGCCGGGTGCTGAGCCCAGGCGGGGTGATGGCATTTTCCAGCCTGTGCGTCGGTACGCTGCAGGAACTGCGCGACAGCTGGCAGACGGTGGACGGGTTTGTGCACGTCAATCGCTTTCGGGCGTTCGAGGACTATCTGACGCTGTGTGCGGACAGCGGCCTGCAGGTTGTGCACTTGAGCCGGCGCGCCGAAGTGTTGCATTTCCACGATCTGCGTCAGTTGACCCATGAGCTCAAGGCGCTCGGTGCGAACAATCTCAATCCGGGTCGCCCCGGTGGCCTGACCGGGCGGGCGCGGCTGCGCGCACTGGCCGAGGCTTATGAATCGTTCCGCCAACCCCAGGGTTTGCCGGCCACCTATCAGGTGGTCTACGGCGTACTGCGCAAGGACTCCTGAGCATGGCTGCGTTTTTCGTGACCGGTACCGACACCGAAATCGGCAAGACCACCATTGCCGCCGGCCTGTTGCACGCTGCCCGGCAGTTGGGGCTGAGCACGGCGGCGGCCAAGCCGGTGGCCTCCGACTGCGTGATCACGGCAGAAGGATTGCGCAATGGCGATGCCCTGGCCTTGCTGGGCGAATGCAGCCTGCCGCTGGACTACGACACGGTGAATCCCTACGCCTTCGCCCCGGCCATCGCGCCGCATCTGGCTGCGCGCGAAGCCGGAGTGACGCTGAGCGTGGCAGGACTGGCCACGGCCACGCGTCGCGTGCTCGCGCTTGAGGCGGATTTCACCCTGGTGGAAGGCGCAGGCGGCTGGCACGTCCCGCTGGATGGCGGTGCCTGTTTGTCCGACCTGGCCGTGGCGCTGCAGTTGCCGGTGATCCTGGTGCTGGGCGTACGCCTGGGCTGCATCAATCACGCCTTGCTGACGGCGCAGGCGATTGCCGCCAACGGCCTGCAATTGGCCGGCTGGGTCGCCAACGTGGTCGATCCGGCGACCTCTCGACTGCAAGACAACCTGGCGACGCTCACCGAACGCCTGGCAGCTCCATGCCTGGGTTGTGTGCCGCATCTTGCTGCTCCGCAGCCCGCCGTGGTTGCCAACTATCTGCAGCTGCAACCCCTGCTGACCCGCTGAAATAAGGGCAGATCATGAGGGCCTGGAAGCCCCGTTTGGAGGCTTCTAGGCTTATGCCTGTTCGCATGGCTGGACTTGACAAGGTAGGGAGGTAAACGTAAGTTTCAAACAACTGTTTGAGCGTGCGTGGTTGTGTCGCAGCTCACCACCCCAAAGACCTACCGCTGAGGTTTACCGCAATGCCCGACTACAAGGCCCCCTTGCGCGATATTCGTTTCGTTCGTGATGAGCTGCTTGGCTACGAAGCCCACTACCAGAGCCTGCCCGGCTGTGAAGAAGCCACCCCGGACATGGTCAATGCGATCCTCGAAGAAGGCGCCAAGTTCTGTGAACAAGTGATTGCACCGCTGAACCGCGTGGGCGATCAGGAAGGCTGCGTCTGGTCCCCGGAAGGTGTGAAGACCCCGACCGGCTTCAAGGAAGCCTATCAGCAGTTCGTCGAAGGCGGCTGGCCGAGCCTGGCCCACGACGTCGAGCACGGCGGTCAGGGCCTGCCGGAATCACTCAGCCTGGCCTTCAGCGAAATGATCGGTCAGGCAAACTGGTCCTGGGGCATGTACCCGGGCCTGTCCCACGGCGCGATGAACACCATCTCCGCCCACGGTACCGAAGAGCAGATCAACACTTACATGACCAAGCTGGTCACCGGCGAGTGGACCGGCACCATGTGCCTGACCGAGCCGCACTGTGGCACCGACCTGGGCATGCTGCGCACCAAGGCCGAGCCTCAGGCTGACGGCAGCTACAAGGTCACCGGCACCAAGATCTTCATCTCTGCCGGCGAACACGACATGGCCGAGAATATCGTGCACATCGTGCTGGCCCGCCTGCCCGATGCACCGGCCGGCACCAAGGGTATTTCCCTGTTCATCGTGCCGAAGTTCCTGCCCACTGCCGAAGGCGGTGCGGGCGAGCGCAATGGCGTGTCCTGTGGCTCCATCGAGCACAAGATGGGCATCCACGGCAACGCTACCTGCGTGATGAACTTCGACGCCGCTACCGGCTTCCTGATCGGCCCGGCCAACAAGGGCCTGAACTGCATGTTCACCTTCATGAACACTGCACGCCTGGGTACTGCACTGCAGGGCCTGGCCCATGCCGAGCTCGGCTTCCAAGGCGGCCTGGCCTACGCTCGCGAGCGTCTGCAAATGCGTTCGCTGACCGGTCCGAAAGCGCCTGAAAAAGCCGCCGACCCGATCATCGTGCACCCGGACGTGCGCCGTATGCTGCTGACCATGAAGGCCTTCGCCGAAGGCAATCGGGCCATGGTGTACTTTGCCGCCAAGCAGGTCGACATCGTCCAGCGCAGCCAGGACGAAGACGAGAAGAAAGCCGCCGACGCGATGCTGGCCTTCCTCACCCCAATCGCCAAGGCGTTCATGACCGAAGTCGGTTTTGAAGCGGCCAACCACGGCGTGCAGATCTTCGGTGGCCACGGCTTTATCGCTGAGCACGGCATGGAACAGAACGTGCGTGACGCGCGTATCTCCATGCTGTACGAGGGCACCACCGGCATTCAGGCCCTCGACCTGCTGGGTCGCAAGGTACTGATGACCCAGGGCGAAGCGCTCAAGGGCTTCACCAAAATCGTGCACAAGTTCTGCCAGGCCAACGAAGGCAACGAGGCCGTCAAGCACCTGGTCGCGCCGCTGGCGGCGATCAACAAGGAGTGGGGCGAGCTGACCATGAAGGTCGGCATGGCTGCCATGAAGGACCGCGAAGAAGTCGGTGCCGCCTCGGTGGACTACCTGATGTACTCCGGTTATGCCTGCCTGGCCTACTTCTGGGCTGACATGGCTCGCCTGGCCGCCGAGAAACTGGCCGCTGGTACTAGCGAAGAGGCCTTCTACAAGGCCAAGCTGCAGACCGCACGCTTCTATTTCGATCGCATCCTGCCGCGCACGCGCACCCACGCAGCCACCATGCTGTCCGGTGCCAACAACCTGATGGAACTGGCTGAAGAAGACTTCGCACTGGGCTACTGATCCCGCGCGGTTCTTTTGGTGCCTAAAAGCCGCCTGCCCTCCTGGGGCAGGCGGCTTTTTTTATTCTTAACGAATTGCACGGCGCGACAGAATCGTAGAGGCGGCGATGTACGCCGCAGGAAGGCGGGCTGGATAACAAAAGCAGGCGAGCACGGCGGGCTGCCCGACGACAACGTGTTCTCCTGCTGCACGCGCAACGGGCGACCTGTCTAGGACTACAGCGCGTGTGCCTGGCGACGCTTCCAGTTGCTGACACGCCGGGCCAGCAGGGCCGGGCTGTCGAGCTGCTGGCGGCGGGCGCGGTTGAACAGGATCAAGGCCAGTTCGGCGCTAACCAGCGCATCGGCACTGGCATTGTGGCGTTGCTGCACCTGCAGGCCGAAGTGATTGAGCCAGTCGTCCAGCCCGGCGTTGGGGAAGCGCACCTGCGGGCACAGCAAAGGCGCCAGGTGGGCCAGGTCGAGGAACGGATTGGGCAGCTTGTAACCCAGGCTTTCCTTCAACGCGCGGGCCAGCATGCGCTGGTCAAAACCGGCGTGAAACGCCAGCAGCGGGCTGTCGCCGACGAACTCCATGAAATCGAGCAGCACCTCTATCGGATCGTCCCCGGCTGCGATCTCGCTGGGTGCGATGCCGTGAATCAGCACGCTGGGCCCGGGCGTCTGATACTCACGCTGCAGGGTGCGCTCGAACTGTTCGGCAAAGTGAATGGCGCCCTGATCGATCACTACGGCGCCAATCGACAGCACCTGATCGCGGTGTACGTTCAGGCCGGTGGTTTCCACATCCACTACCACGAAGCGTTGGGTGCTCAGCGGAGCGTCGCTTAGCGCCACGGCGCTCGGCAGTCGTTCGTAGCGGCGCCGCTGTGTATCGCTGAGCAGTGGGTTACGTCGAGTCAACCAAGAGGTGAATGCATTCATAACTGATACCGGAGTGTCAGGCTACTTTGCAGTCGCAGGGCCTGGCGGAACGACTCGCGCAGGATGCGGCGATCCAGATGGTTCAAGGTGTCCGGGTCCAGCCGGTTCGAATAGGGCTGGCCCTGTCGTGCCTGTTGCTGATGTTGCTGCATGCGCATCTGCTGAATGAAGTGGTAAGCCTCTTCATAAGCCGCTCCGTCCTTGGCGTCGATGGCTTTTTTGAGTACCAACAAGCGCAAGCGTTCCAGGGTATTCGTCTCGTCGATGCCATGGGCCAGCGCCAGCACGCGGGCACCGTCGACGAAGGGCGTCAGGCCTTGCACCTTGAGATCCAAGGTGTCTTTTTCCGCGCCCTTGCGGGCAACCACGAAATCGCGAAAACGACCGACAGGCGGACGATGGCGCAAGGCATTGTCGGCCATCATGCGCTGGAACATGGTGTTGCCCTGGATCAGCTGGAGTAATTCCTTCTGCACGGTTCGGCAACCCTGCTCGGGGCCCCAGACCACGCGCAGGTCGAAATAGATGCTCGAGCCGAGCAGGTTTTCCGGCGTTGCCTCGCGCACGAAGCCCTGGAAGCGGCGCATCCATTCGGCACGCGACAGGCACAGCTCCGGATTGCCGGCCATGATGTCGCCCTTGCACAGGGTGAAACCACACTGATCCAGGCGCTGGTTGATGTACTCGGCCAGCGGCAACAGGCGGCCACGCAGCGAGGCGGCCTCGGCTGCGGTACGGGCCTCGAACATGATGCCGTTGTCCTGGTCGGTGTGCAGCGTCTGCTCGCGGCGGCCTTCGCTACCGAAACACAGCCAGCTAAAGGGCACGCCGGGGTCGCCAAGTTCCTCGATGCTCAGTTCGATGACCCGGCATACGGTGTGGTCGTTGAGCAGGGTGATCAACTGGGTGATCTGCGTGGAGCTCGCGCCGTGGGCCAGCATGCGCTCGACCAGCAGGCCAACGTTTTCGCGCCGGGCAATCAATGACTCGATGGTTTCCGCATGGCGAATGGCGCGTGCCATATGCACCAGGTCGACCCGTTGCAAGGAGAACAGGTCACGCTCGGAGAGCACGCCCACCAGGCGTTCGTCTTCCACCACGCAGACATGCGCGATATGCCGCTCGGTCATGGCGATGGCGGCATCGAACGCGCTGGCCGAAGGCCCCAGGTAAAAGGGGTCATGGGTCATCAGGTCGTGGATCGGCTGTTCCAGGTCGGCGCTGGCGTCGGCGATCACCCGGCGCAGGTCGCGCAGGGTAAAGATGCCCAGCGGGCGGTGCTCGGTATCGACGATGACGATACTGCCCACGGACTGCTCGTGCATCAGCCCCACCGCGGCGCGCAAGGGGGTATTGGGCAGGCAGCTGACCGGATCACGGTGGGCCAGCGCATCGAGGCGGGTGTCCAGGGAGTAGTCTTCGCCCAGGCTCTCCGCCGCGCGCCGTTGCACTTGCTGATTGACCTGATCGAGCAGGCTGCTGACGCCACGCAGGGCAAAGTCGCGAAAGGTGCTGGACAGGCTGAACAGCTGCATGAAGACGTCACGCTTGAGCAGCAGGCAGAAACTGTCGGTAGCGGCCATATGGGTGGTGCGCGTGGCACGCTCGCCAATCAACGCGGCGATGGGGAAACATTCACCGGTGCTGATTTCAAAGGTGGTGTCATGGGCGTGGCCATTGGAGCTGTGGCGCTTACCTTGAATGCGCCCTTGCTTGACGATATGGAAGTATTCCACCGGACCGTCTTCAGGGCGCAGGATCGGCTCACCTTGGGCATAGAAGCGCAGCTGGCAATTCTCCACCAGTGTCACCAGATGCGTGTGATCCATCTGATCGAACGGCGGGAATTTTTGCAGGAATTCGAGGGTGCCCTGAATATTCTGCAGTACAGCTGTTCTACCAGCCTCGGCAAAAGCGTCCGCCTTGCTCATGGCTACTCCCTGTGTGGTGTGAGATGACTGACTGCCTCGTCCGAGCGATCCAGGTGTTGCCGGAAAGATGCACAGAATTTTACCGGCGGGCAGTCCGCCGCTCAAACACGGCGGGTCAGTAATGGTGGGCTGCCGCCCGGCAAGCCAACATTGGACGTAAGTCTATGACGTAAATGGTTCTGTGTTCGTAGAAGTGCCGGTAACCGTTAGCGGTACGTCCGTCGGGAACGGCCTCCTATTAAGAGAACGCAAAAAACGCCGCGATTGATCGCGACGTTTTTACGAGGGCGACGATCGCCCTGACTTAGCGCAGGGTGAACAGCACCTTCACCGAGCCGGTGACGGCCTGGCTGTCCACATAGCCGATGGCGCTGCTGTCGCTGGCGACGCGCTCGACCACCGCGGCGTCATTATCCAGGCTGGCCAGCGGCTGACCTTTACCGGTGAAAATCAGGCCCGACCAGTAGGACTTCAGCTGGGCTTCGTTCTTGTTGGTGACCGCACCGTAGAATGTTTCCTTGGTGGCGTTCCAGCCTTTGAGATCGAAGCCTTTCAGGGACTTGTCCTTGCCGAGGAAGATGTTGGCCACCTCAGCCTGGCTTGGCGCTTTGGCCGCGCCAGGGTTGATGATCACGGCGACGTCGGCCTGGGCGGCGCCAGCTAGCGCGCTCAGGGCCGCAACGCTAAGAATGCGAGAAATAAACGTCATGGTCGTGCTCCTCAGAATACGAAGTCGATGCCGAGGCTGATGATCTCGCCGTCGAAGTTCGGAATGCTTTGGGTGAAGACCTCGGTGCCCGAGGGCACGAACATGCCTTCAAAGTTGTTCTCGGTTTCGACTTGCTTGTATTCGCCCTTGAGGGTCACATTCGGCGCCAGGCTGTAGTTGAGGCCCAGGGTCCAGGACGACTGGCGAGCTCCTTTCTCTTCATCCAGCTGTGCATAGGTGACGTGCGGCAGGAAATCGCCGAAGCGGCGTCCGCCCATCAGGTAGAAGGCGTTCTGGTCGGGGCTCAGCGGGCCGTCGATGGTGCGTTGCGTCCACTCGTTGGCGCTGATCCAGCTACCGTCGTCGTATTGGTAACCGACGCTGAGGAAGGTGCCCTTGCTGTCGTCGATGCCCAGCACTGGGTTGTCGATGGTCAACTTGGACTGTATGTAGGCCACCCGCAGGGTGCCGTAATCGTTGCTCGCCAGGCTCAGGCTGGCGCCGAGCAGCTCTTTGTAATCGGCATCGTAAAAATCGTCGAACAGGTAGTAGTCACGGTCCTTGGCCTGGCCGGCGATGGCCTGGGCGCTCAGCGTGGCGAAGGACAGCGGCAAGCTGTACACCACATCGACACCTTCGTAATTGGACAGCTGGATCTGGCCATAGACCTCATCGGGTAAACGCAGCCAGGGATAGCTGAAGCCGACATCCAGGGTTTCCGAATACATATACGCCGGGGTGCGCAGGCGGCCGGCGCGCAGCAGCAGTTGATCGTTGGCCTGCCAGGCCAGGTAGGCCCATTCCAGGTTGGCGTTCCACGAGTCCTGCTCGGCCTTGGCAGTCAGTTGGGCGGTGGCGTTCAGGTTGTCGGTCAGGCCATAGCTCAGTTGGGTGCCGAACTTGGACAGTTGGTCGCCGCGCCAGGCATCGGTGGTCTGGCCATTGATGCCGTAATTGCGGCCATCTGCTTCGCCACCCAAATAAGTGACGCCGACAGTGCCGAAGGCATTCAAGCGGTAGTCGCCCTGATCCAGTGCGAAGGCTGGGGTGATGGCCAGGCAAGCGGCTGCCAGACCAATGACTCGTAATGCAGTCATGGAAAGTCCCTGAAGGTTGAAAGTTAAACGCGGAATTGGGCGGTGGCTGCGCGCAGATGATCGCCGGTGGTGACCAATTGCTCGCCGAGCCGGGTGGTGGTGCCGGCGCCTTGAGCAGTGGTCTGGGCGCCTTGCTGCAGCACCAGAGTTTCTTGTTGTATCGAACTCGACAGGCTGATCTGCTCCTGGGTGAAGCGAGCAATGGCAGCGTTGAGGGTGTCGATCTGGCTGACGGTGCGGGCGATGTCCTCCAGCAGGCGAGTCGCCTCGCTGGAGCGTTCGATGCTGGCGCGGGCTTTCTCGCCGTTGGCAGTCATGGCATCGAGCACCGAATTGGCGCTGTTCTGCAGGCGCTGGATGATTTCCTGGATCTGTTGCGTGGAGCTGGCCGTTTTTTGCGCGAGGTTGCGTACTTCATCGGCGACGACGGCGAAACCGCGGCCCTGTTCGCCGGCGCGGGCCGCTTCGATGGCCGCATTGAGGGCCAGCAGGTTGGTTTGCTCGGCGATGGTACGAATGACGGTAAGTACCGAGCCGACTTCCTGGGTTTCCACTTCCAGTTGAGTCATGGCCGTCACCGAGGCCATCACGCTGCTGCCCAAGTCCTGGATGCCGTCGGCCAGGCTGCCGATGTTATCCCGGGCGGCCTTGGCCTGTTGCGAGGCAGTGCCGGCTTGGTTGGAGGCTTGGCCCGAGCGTTGTGCCACCTCCTCGATGCGCGTCGACATGGTCTGGATGTCACGCCCGATGGCGTCGGTGTGATCCTGCTGGGATTGAGCGTTGCGCTCCGCCTCGCTGGTCAGCCGATAGAGGTCTTGGGACATCTGCGCCAACGGGCTGGCCGCTTCGACAATCTGCCGAATGGTGGTTTGCAGCTTGTCGAGGAACTGGTTGAACAGCTGGATCATGGTGCCGATTTCATCGTTCGACACGACGTCGATACGCTGGGTCAAATCGCCGTCGCCGCGGGCAATGGCGCGCAGGGAATCGATCACCCGGTGTACGTTGCCCATGATGTTGCGCGTGACCCACCAAGCGCCGCACCCCACGAGAACGATCAACAGGATGCTGAGGCCGATGCCCAGCTGGGTGGTCGCAACGTTGCCGCCACGGGTAAGCGCCAGGGTCTGCTGAAAATCCTGATAGGCACTGGAGCGAAAGGCGGAGGCCATGGCCTGGGCCCGCTCGAGATCGCTGGTCATGCGTTGCAGGTTTTCAGCCAGGTCGCCAAACGAAGCTGTACCGTCGATCAACTGGCGCGAAACCTCGAGGGCGTTTTTGCCATAGGCATTTACGGCGTTGCGCCAGGCCTGCAATTCCTGACTGCGCTGGGCGTCTTCCAGCAGGCCGCCAAGCTGTCGCTGTTGAGCATCGATGTCATTGAGCAGCAGACGGGCGTCGTCGACCAACGCCGCTTCGCCGGCAGTGACGGCGTTATTGAGCAGTCCCGGCAGGCGGGAGAACTGAAAAATCACCGCATCGCTCTGTTCCAGAATCGGGTAGCTGCGACTTTCCAAAACCTGCAGGCGGTCATTGGTCTCGGCCAACTGCAGTGAGGTGTAACCGACGAAGAGAATCAGGCCAAGCAGGGCAACAGCCGGTACCAGGGATAGCTTGGCAGTCAGCGAAAAACTCTTGGACATGATGAAACTCCATGGCGGCGAAAGCTGCCTTAATACGGTGCTAGCGAAGTGACACTATACGTCGCCTTGTGACCATAAGATAGGGAATAGTCATGCATGAAGACATGAACCAGCCTTTTGTAGACATAAAAAACCGCCCAGTCAGGGCGGTTTTTTCATTGCCGATGTGAGTTACAGGCCGTTCTTGGCCTTGTACTCGCGGCGGCGGCGGTGCAGTACCGGCTCGGTGTAGCCGTTGGGCTGTTTGACGCCTTCGAGGATCAGCTCCAGCGACGCCTGGAAGGCGATGTTGTCGTCGAAGTTCGGTGCCATTGGCTGGTACAAGGTATCGCCGGCGTTCTGGCGATCTACCACGGCGGCCATGCGCTGCATGCTTTCCACGACCTGAGCCTCGGTGATGATCCCGTGGCGCAGCCAGTTGGCCAGCAGCTGGCTGGAGATGCGCAGGGTGGCGCGGTCTTCCATCAGGCCGATGTCGTTGATATCCGGGACCTTGGAGCAGCCGACGCCCTGATCGATCCAGCGCACGACGTAACCCAGGATGCCCTGCACGTTGTTGTCGATTTCCTGCTGTTTCTCTTCGGCGGTCCAGTTGGTGTTCTGGGCCAGCGGCAGGGTCAGGATGTCATCCAGCGACGCGAACTGACGGGTAGCCAGCTCCTTCTGACGCTCGAATACATCCACCTTGTGGTAGTGCAGGGCGTGTAGGGTGGCGGCGGTCGGGGAGGGCACCCAAGCGGTGTTGGCGCCGGCCAGCGGGTGGCCGATCTTCTGCTCCATCATGCCGGCCATTAGGTCGGGCATGGCCCACATGCCCTTACCGATCTGGGCACGGCCGGACAAGCCACAGTTGAGGCCGTGATCGACGTTCCAATTTTCGTAGGCGGCAATCCACTTCTCAGCCTTCATGGCGGCCTTGCGCACGACGGGGCCGGCTTCCATGGAGGTGTGGATTTCATCGCCGGTACGGTCGAGGAAGCCGGTGTTGATGAACACCACGCGCTCGCTGGCGGCCTTGATGCACGCCTTGAGGTTGACGGTGGTGCGACGCTCTTCGTCCATGATGCCGACTTTGAGGGTGTTGCGCGCCATGCCCAGGACATCTTCGATGCGGTTGAACAGCTCGTTGGCGAAGGCGACTTCTTCCGGGCCGTGCATCTTCGGCTTGACGATGTACATCGAGCCGGTGCGGCTGTTCTTGCGGGTAGTGTTGCCCTTGATGTTGTGCAGGGCGATCAGGCTGGTCAGCAGGCCGTCGAGGATGCCTTCCGGTACTTCGAAGCCGTCCTTGTCGATGATGGCGTCGTTGGTCATCAGGTGACCGACGTTGCGGATGAACAGCATCGAGCGGCCGTGCAGGTTCAGCTCCGAGCCGTCAGCCTTGGTGTAGACGCGGTCCGGATTCATGGTGCGGGTGAAGGTCTTGCCGTCCTTGGTCACGGACTCGGCGAGGTCGCCCTTCATCAGGCCCAGCCAGCTGCGGTAGACCACGGTCTTGTCGTCGGCATCGACCGCGGCGGTGGAGTCTTCGCAGTCCATGATGGTGGTGACGGCGGCTTCCATCAGGAGGTCTTTGACACCGGCGGCGTCGGTCTGGCCGATCGGGCTGTTGGCGTCGATCTGGATTTCAAAGTGCAGGCCGTTGTTCTTCAGCAGCACGGCGCTCGGCGTGGCGGCCTCGCCCTGGAAGGCGATGAACTTGCCTGGCTGTTGCAGGCCGGTTGTGCTGCCGTCTTTCAGGCTGACTTCGAGTTGGCCATTGGCGATGCGATAGCCAGTGGCGTCAACGTGCGAGCCGTTGGCCAGCGGAGCGGCTTCGTTGAGGAAGGCGCGGGCGAAGGCGATGACCTTGTCGCCGCGCACCTTGTTGTAGCTTTTGGTTTTCTCGGCGCCGCCGTCTTCACTGATGGCGTCGGTGCCATAAAGCGCGTCGTACAGCGAACCCCAACGAGCGTTGGCGGCGTTGAGGGCGAAGCGCGCATTCATGATCGGCACCACCAGTTGCGGGCCGGCCATGGTGGCGATTTCAGCGTCGACGTTTTCGGTGGTGACTTTGAAATCGGCCGGCTCGGGCAGCAGGTAGCCGATTTCCTGCAGGAAGGCTTTGTAGGCGACCGGATCGTGGGTCTCACCCTTGCGGGCGACATGCCAGGCGTCGATCTGCGCTTGCAGTTCGTCACGCTTGGCCAGTAGGGCACGGTTCTTCGGCGCCAGGTCATGGATGACGCTTGCGGCGCCGGTCCAGAAGGCATCGGCGTTCAGGCCGGTGCCGGGAATGGCTTCGTTGTTCACGAAGTCAAAAAGAACTTTGGCGACCTGCAAGCCACCGATTTCAACGCGCTCAGTCATCACTCGCCTCACTTGATCTGCTCTACGATTGGTCTCGGAACGCATTTTTATTCTTCTTGTAGTCCGAGCCCGCGGATACTACATGAAGACGAATGGAAAAACAGCGGGCGGTGCTTAGGGTCTGTTGACGTTTCGTTCGCGGCCGCGCCGGAGCCTGTTTTTGCGCGAGGCAAGGCACGAGGAGCGAAGATTGGTTGTTCCAAATAAGTGACGAGAAACGCCGCATCGCGCAAAAACAGGCCCGGCCCTTCGGGTTGCGCGGCAAATGTCGCCATGCGGCGTTGCGGGACTTGCCAAGGGAATAACCATTGCCTTCGTCCCGCGCCTTGCCTGGCGACATTTGGCGCAGCAACGCGGCTCGCGACGAAACGTCAACAGACCCTACGGCCGTTCTGGCCGGCTGTTCTATACCTAGTGAGCGGTCGTCGTCTTGCGACTTCTTACAGGAGCAGCCGAACATGGAGCATCTGGTCTTCACCATCATTGCCCCGGATCAGCCGGGGCTGGTCGAACGTATCGCCCGCTGTGTCGCCGAGCACGGCGGCAACTGGCTGGAAAGCCGCATGGCGCGCATGGCCGGGCAATTTGCCGGAATCCTGCGGGTGGCGGTGCCGGCCGAATCCCACGAAGAGTTGCTGGAAGCCTTGCAGGGCCTGAATCAGCACGGCATTCGCGTGCTGGCCGAGCCCTGTGGGCCTGAGCCGGCCTGCACCTGGCGACCCGTACAGCTTGAGTTGGTGGGCGATGACCGGCCGGGCCTTCTGTACGACATCACCCGCGTGCTGACCGAGCAAGGCGTGAACATCGAAAAGCTGGAAACGGAAGTCGATGCCGCGCCGATGAGTAACGAAATGCTGTTTCGCGCCCAGGCCTGGCTGGCCCTGCCCCTGGCGGTGAGCACGGAGAGCTTGCAGGCGAGCCTGGAAACCTTGGCCGATGACTTGATGGTCGACGTGCATCTGCGCGTCGATGACGGAGCGGACAGTGCTCGATAAATATCCGCGGCGAGCGACGGCTACCCAGGTGGCCAGATTACACCCGGCACCTGTGTAGCGAAAAACGCAGCCACTACGAAACGGCGCGGCCTGGCTTGTTGCGCCGCAGGCTCAGCCAGGCGTCCACGCTGTAAATGGCCAGCGCAGCCCAAATGCAGGCGAAGGACAGCATGCGGGCCGGATCGAAGTGTTCACCGAACAGGAAGATCGCCTGCAACAGCACCAGGGTGGGCGCCAGGTACTGTAAAAATCCCAGCGTGGTGTACGGCAGGTGGCGCGCGGCGGCGTTGAAGCACACCAGCGGCACCAAGGTGATCGGCCCGGCGGCGGCCACTAGCCAGGCCAGGGGCGTGCCCCAGAAGTCCAGCTGACTGCTGACGGCAGCCGGATGAAGCGCCACCCAGAGTAACGCTACGGGCAACAGCAGCCAGGTTTCTACCACCAGCCCGGGCAGCGCAGCCACCGGGGCCTGCTTGCGAATCAGCCCGTAGATGCCAAAGGTCAGCGCCAGGCCCAGCGACACCCAGGGCAGGTTGCCCAGCATCCAGATCTGCTGCGCCACGCCGAGCAAGGCCAGTGCCACCGCCAGCCACTGCAAGCGGCGCAGCCGTTCGCCGAGAATCAGCATGCCGAGCATTACGTTGACCAGCGGGTTGATGTAATAGCCGAGGCTGGCTTCGAGCATGCGCTCGTTATTTACCGCCCATACGTAGATCAGCCAGTTGGCGGCGATCAGTGCGCCGCTCAGGGCCAGCACGGCAAAGCGTTTGGGGTTGGCGCACAGCTCACGCCACCAGCCGGGGTGCTTCCAGAACATCAGCAACAGCGCACCGCACAAGGCCGACCACAGCACGCGGTGCACAATGATCTCGGTCGCTGGAATACTTTCGATGGCTTTGAAATAGAGGGGAAACAGTCCCCAGATGACGTAGGCGACGAGGCCGAGCAGGTAGCCGCGCCGCAGGTTGCTGGAAGCCATGGGGGTCCTTGGTTAGGAAGCTAACGATACTGCCTAGTGTATGCCTGCGTGCGGGTTTTGGCAGTTTCGTAGAAGGCTTTAGTAGAGCCGCAACGGCTCTTCATCCAGCGCGGCGAGTTGCTCGCGCAGGGTGAGGATCTGATCGCCCCAGTAACGCTCGCTGGCGAACCAGGGAAAGCTCGGCGGGAAGGCGGGGTCGTCCCAGCGGCGCGCCAGCCAGGCGCTGTGATGCATCAGGCGCAGGCTGCGCAGCCCTTCGATCAGCGGCAATTCGCGGGTCTTGAAATCGTGGAATTCCTGGTAGCCGTCCGCCAGCTCGGACAGCTGACGCAGGCGCTCCTGGCGATCGCCGGCGAGCATCATCCACAGGTCCTGAATCGCCGGGCCCATGCGCGAATCGTCGAGGTCGACGATGTGGAAGCTGTCGTCGCGGTGCAGCAGGTTACCAGGGTGGCAGTCGCCGTGCAGGCGAATGCTGTCGTAGCGCACCCGGGCAAACAGTTCGTCGAGTCGCTTGAGCAGGTCGCGGGCCACGGATTCGTAGGCCGGCAACAGGCCAGAAGGGATAAAGCCGCCGTCCAGCAGAGTCGCTAGGGATTCGTGGCCAAAGTTATCCACCGTCAGGGCTTCGCGTTCCAGGAACGGGCGGCTGGCGCCCACGGCGTGCATGCGACCGAGCAATTGGCCGAAGCGGTAGAGCTGATCGAGATTGCCCGGTTCCGGCGCGCGGCCGCCACGGCGGGTGAACAATGCGAAGCGAAAACCGGCGTGCTCGAACAGGCTTTCGCCGTCGCGACGCAGCGGTGCAACCACGGGAATTTCCTGCTCGGCCAATTCCTGGCTGAAGGCGTGCTCCTCACGGATCGCCGCGTCACTCCAGCGCCCCGGGCGGTAGAACTTGGCAATCAGCGGCACGCTGTCTTCGATGCCCACCTGATAGACGCGGTTCTCGTAACTGTTGAGTGCCAGCACGCGGGCGTCGCTCAGGTAGCCGAGGCTTTCCACGGCATCCAGCACCAGGTCGGGGGTGAGACTGGAAAACGGGTGCGACATGGAGAGGTACTTCCGTTCAGAGTGCTTCCAGGGACAGCTGATGGTGCGCAGCCAGACGTTGCGCCGCAGTCTGACCGGGGTTGGCGGCAAGTACCAGCGGCACGTCGGCTTCGCGGGCCAGACGTCGCGCTTCGTCGAGCAGGCGCTGGGCGACGCCACGCCCGCGGGTCAGTTCGCGCACGCACAGGTGCGTGAGGCGCCAGCGATCCGCCAGCCGTTCCAGTCGCGCAGCACCCAGCAGGCGGCCATTGAAACGGCCGACCAGCAGGCACTGGTTCGCCAGGGCGGCGTCGATCAAGGCGCTCGCCTGGGGATAAGGCGTCAGCAGCCACTCGGGTGCATCGGCATAGATGAGTTCCAGGTCGCGGCGATCCTGGGGTGAGGCGAGGCTGAGGTTTTCGACGTAGACGGGCATGGTTCCGGTTTTCAAGAATGGGTCGTACAGCCCTTGGGCTTGGCGGCGAAATACGGTATCAAGGGCCACTGCTTTGTGCACGCACTGGGCCGGTATCTTTCGCGCTGGCGTGTGACAGATGGTGGGTTGGCTTGTGAACCCGGAATTTGTTGGTAAAAACCGAACAGGCTCTCGGCGCAAAACCGGCCGGCGCGCCGCGCGGCTTCAAGCCGAGAGCGTTCCGGCCTATAATGTTCGCCCTTTCGCCCCCTGATTTTTATTGCGGAGCTGGTAATGGTCGAACGTAAGGCGTCCGTTGAACGCAACACCCTGGAAACCCGCATCAAGGTTTCAATCAACCTGGATGGCACTGGCCAGGCGCGTTTCGCCATCGGCGTGCCCTTTTTGGAGCACATGCTGGACCAGATCGCCCGTCATGGCCTGATCGACCTGGACATCGAATGCCAGGGCGACACCCACATCGACGATCACCACACCGTGGAAGACGTCGGCATCACTCTCGGCCAGGCCTTCGCCAAGGCCGTCGGCGACAAGAAGGGCCTGGTGCGCTATGGCCATTCCTACGTGCCGCTGGATGAAGCGCTGTCGCGTGTGGTCATCGATTTCTCCGGCCGTCCCGGCCTTACCATGAACGTGCCCTTTACCCGCGCGGTGGTTGGCAAGTTCGATGTCGACCTGTTCCAGGAGTTCTTCCAGGGGTTCGTCAACCACGCCCTGGTAACCCTGCACATCGACAACCTGCGCGGCACCAACACCCACCACCAGATCGAGACGGTGTTCAAGGCCTTTGGCCGCGCGCTGCGCATGGCCATCAGCGAAGATCCGCGTATGGCCGGGCAAATGCCGTCCACCAAGGGATGCCTGTGATGCAAACCGTTGCCGTCATTGATTACGGCATGGGTAACCTGCACTCGGTGGCCAAGGCCCTTGAGCATGTCGGCGCCGGCAAGGTGCTGGTGACCAGCGACGCCCAGGTGATCCGCGAGGCGGATCGCGTGGTGTTTCCGGGCGTCGGGGCGATTCGTGACTGCATGGCGGAGATCCGCCGCCTGGGGTTTGATGAGCTGGTGCGCGAAGTCAGCGTCGATCGGCCGTTCCTCGGCATCTGCGTCGGCATGCAGGCTCTGCTGGAGCGCAGCGAGGAGAACGACGGTGTTGATTGCATTGGCCTGTTCCCTGGCCAGGTGCGTTTCTTCGGCAAGGATCTGCACGAGGATGGCGAGCACCTGAAAGTGCCGCACATGGGCTGGAACGAAGTCGAGCAGAACGTGCCCCACCCGCTGTGGCACAACATCCCCGACCGGGCGCGTTTCTACTTCGTGCACAGCTACTACATCGAAGCGGGCAATCCCAAGCAGGTGGTCGGTCGCGGCCACTACGGCGTGGATTTCGCCGCCGCTCTGGCTGACGGCTCGCGCTTCGCCGTGCAGTTCCACCCGGAAAAAAGCCACACCCACGGCCTGCAGTTGCTGCAGAATTTTGTCGCCTGGGATGGCCGCTGGTAATGAGTCGCGGTAAAGCCAGGGCGCCATCCCTCAGCCTTGAGCCTGCTCAGGAGCAGGCCGCGGTGCAGGTGCTGCAACGCTTTCTTGCAGAGCGCTTCGAGCTGGAACTGGGTTCGTTCGAAGTGCAGGAAGTGCTGGAGCTGATCGGCCGAGAAATTGCCCCGCTTTACTATGACAAGGCGATTGCCGAT
This sequence comes from uncultured Pseudomonas sp., assembly GCA_964410065.1. Lineage (GTDB taxonomy): Bacteria > Pseudomonadota > Gammaproteobacteria > Pseudomonadales > Pseudomonadaceae > Serpens. The sequence continues at coordinate 18,179 of CAYPFO010000012.1, read as the reverse complement.
GTGCAGGCGGTGCTGGCTGACCGTTTCGCCAGTATTGAAAGCGATGTATGGGCACTCGAGAAGAGCTGGCCCGTCTTAGAATTCCACACGATTTGAGCAGGTTCGAGCAATGCTGATTATCCCCGCTATCGATCTCAAGGACGGCGCCTGCGTACGTCTGCGCCAGGGCCGCATGGAAGACTCCACGGTGTTTTCCGATGACCCGGTGAGCATGGCTGCCAAGTGGGTTGAGGGTGGTTGCCGTCGCCTGCACCTGGTCGACTTGAATGGCGCCTTCGAAGGCCAGCCGGTCAACGGCGAAGTCGTCACCGCCATCGCCAAGCGCTACCCGAACCTGCCGATCCAGATCGGCGGTGGCATACGTTCGCTGGAAACCATCGAGCACTATGTGCGCGCCGGCGTCAGCTACGTGATCATCGGCACCAAGGCGGTCAAGGAGCCGGAGTTCGTCGCCGAGGCCTGCAAGGCATTCCCGGGCAAGGTAATCGTCGGCCTGGACGCCAAGGACGGTTTCGTCGCCACCGATGGCTGGGCTGAAGTATCCAGCGTGCAGGCAGTCGACCTGGCCCGCCGTTTCGAAGCCGACGGCGTCTCCGCCATCGTCTACACCGACATTGCCAAAGACGGCATGATGCAGGGCTGCAACGTCGAAGCCACCGCCGCCCTGGCCGCTGCCAGCCGCATTCCGGTGATCGCCTCTGGCGGCATTCATAACCTGGGCGATATCCAGAAGCTGCTCAACGCTCGCGCGCCGGGCATCGTCGGTGCCATCACCGGTCGTGCGATCTATGAGGGCACGCTGGACGTGGCTGAAGCACAGGCGCTCTGCGACAGCTTTAAAGCTTGAATCCGGCGTAGGGTGGAAAACCGCGAAGCGTTTTCCACCTATCGATGGTGGGCAAGCGGAGCGTTGTCCACCCTACAGAATTGCGAGAGCACCAATATGGCACTGGCCAAACGCATCATCCCCTGCCTCGACGTCGACAACGGTCGCGTGGTGAAGGGCGTCAAGTTCGAGAACATCCGCGATGCCGGCGACCCGGTGGAGATCGCCCGTCGTTACAACGAACAGGGCGCCGACGAGATTACTTTTCTCGACATCACCGCCAGCGTCGATGGCCGCGATACCACCCTGCACACCGTCGAGCGCATGGCCAGCCAGGTGTTTATCCCGCTGACCGTGGGCGGCGGCGTGCGCACCGTGCAGGACATCCGCAACCTGCTGAATGCCGGCGCGGACAAGGTGTCGATCAACACCGCGGCAGTGTTCAACCCGGAATTCGTCGGCGAAGCCGCACAGCGCTTCGGCTCGCAGTGCATCGTCGTCGCCATCGACGCCAAGAAGGTCTCCAAGCCGGGCGAAACCCCGCGCTGGGAAATCTTCACCCATGGCGGACGCAAGCCGACGGGCCTGGATGCTGTGCTCTGGGCCAAGAAGATGGAAGACCTGGGCGCCGGTGAAATCCTGCTGACCAGCATGGACCAGGACGGCGTGAAGAGCGGTTACGACCTGGGTGTGACCCGCGCGATCAGCGAAACCGTGGGCATTCCGGTGATCGCCTCGGGCGGCGTGGGTAACCTGCAGCACCTGGCTGACGGCATCATCGAAGGCAAGGCCGATGCGGTGTTGGCGGCCAGCATCTTCCACTTCGGCGAATACAGCGTGCCAGAAGCCAAGGCCTACCTGGCCGCGCGTGGCATCGTCGTGCGGTAAGTTTTTTGAGGTCACGAAAAAGCGGTCAAGGCTGAGCCTTGGCCGCTTTTTTTTTGAGTGAGGGCGACCTTGCCGCGAAGCTGTTAACCAACCTGGGTTGGCCGCTCAACGCAGTGTGTTGACCACCGGTTGGGGTTGCGCAGGCGTGCGATACACGCCGTTTTTGCCATGGGCCGCCATCGCCTGGTTGCCGCGCAGGGCAATCATCGCCGGCACGTCGATCCAGTCGATACCTTGTTCGGCCAGATTCGGCAGTTCGCGCTCCAGCACGGTCAGGGTGTTGAGATGGGGATGACCGATCAGCACCACCGAGCCTTGCCGGCGGGCCAGTTTTACCGCGCGCTCGAACTCGCGGGCGACGGCCTGCAGGCTTTGGTCGTGATCGAGAAACACATCCCGCGACAGGCTGGCCAAACCGATGCGTTGCGCTTCGGCGGCGGCCACCGTGGCGGCATTGGTACGGCTGTCGACAAAGAACAGGTGGCGTTGCTGCAGCTCGGGCATCAGCCAGGCCATGGCCTGTGGGTCGGCGGTCATTTGGCTGCCCATGTGGTTATTCAGACCGCGGGCATGGGGCACGCGGGCCAGGGCAGCCTTCAGGCGTGCCTGCAATTCTTCCTGCGGGCGTCCGGGCCGCCAGGCGTAGGGCCCATCGGCGGGTGCCATGGGCATGTGCAGCAGGACGGTTTTGCCGGCGCGGCTGGCGGCACGGGCGACTTCGTCAGCGTGGAGTGAGTCCGGAAGCACGGCCAGGGCCACCGGGCCGGACAGGTCCAGCACGCGCTGGTCGCGTTCCGGGTGGTTGCCAATATCATCGATGATGAGGCTCAGGCGCGGCCGGGGCGTGTGGCTGCTGTCGGCGGCCAGCGAGCCGAGCGACAGCAACACGCCAAACGCGCCGATCAAGGCGGGTACCACGACGGTCATTTAGCGCGGGTAATGCTCAATCCTTTGAGCAGGTTGAGCGCCTGGCTCAGTTGGTAGTCGTCATCCTGAAGACGGGGTTCGTTTTGGGCTTTTTGGCTGCTGGGCTTTTCAGTCCCGCCATTGCCGTTGCCAAGATGGCCGAGCAGATCGGCTTCCTTGAAGTTTTCGTTGTCATTGCTGTCGCGGGTCAGTCGGGCGCGGCGCACTTCGATGTCCGGAACGATGCCCTGGGCCTGGATTGAGCGGCCATTGGGCGTGTAGTACAGAGCGGTGGTCAGCTTTAAGGCGCGGTCATTGTTGAGCGGCAGGACAGTCTGCACCGAACCCTTGCCGAAGCTGTCGGTGCCCATGACCACGGCGCGCTTGCTGTCCTGCAGGGCGCCGGCGACGATTTCGGCGGCCGAGGCGCTACCGCCATTGATCAGTACCACCAGCGGTACGCCTTCGCTGGCGTCGGCGGTATTGGCAGAAAAGCGCAACTCGGAATTGGCGATACGGCCTTCGGTGTAGACGATCAGGCCTTTGGTCATGAAGTGATCGGACACTTCCACGGCCGCCTGCAAGACGCCGCCGGGGTTGTTGCGCAGGTCCAGCACCAGGCCATCCAGCTTGCCGCCATTGGTTTTGCGCAGTTTGGCCAGCGCCTCGCCGACTTCGCTGCCGGTGTTGACCTGGAACTGGGTGATGCGCAGGTAGCCGTAACCGCTTTCCAGCATCTGCGAGCGTACGCTCTGTACCTTGATCACGGCGCGGGTCAGCTGCACCTCGAAGGGTTTGCCGTTGTCACGCACCAGGGTCAGAGTGATTTTCGACCCCGCCTTGCCGCGCATCTTTTCTACCGCTTCCTGCATCGACAGGCCCTTGGTGGGCTGGCCGTCGATCATGATTATCAGATCGCCTGCTTCGATGCCGGCCTTGGCCGCCGGGGTGTCGTCAATGGGCGAGACCACGCGAATCAGGCCGTCTTCCATGCCGACTTCAATGCCCAGGCCGCCGAATTCACCGCTGGTGCTTTCCTGCAGCTCCTGGAACGCCAGGGGATCGAGGTAGGCCGAGTGCGGATCGAGGTTGCTGAGCATGCCCTTGATGGCGTTTTCCAGCAGTGTCTTGTCATCCACCGGCTCGACATAGGCCGCCTTGATGCGGTCGAACACCTCGGCAAAGGTGCGTAGATCCTCCAGCGGCAACGGCGCCTGGGGCAAGGCGACCCGCTCGCCGCTGGCTGCGGGCTGCTGCGCCCAGGCGTGACTGAAGGCCAGCGTCAGGCATAGCGTCAGTCCGCGCGAGAGGGCGATAACGAAAGGGCGCAGGTGCGGCATGTTGAACTCCAGGAATAATGAAAAGGCGCGCTAACCCTGCGCACGGCACCATTGTGCGGGATCACTGGGGCGACCCTGCTGACGAATGGCAAAATACAGCGCCGGAATTTCCTGGCCGCCGCTGGTGCCAACCGTGGCAATGGTATCACCGGCTTTGACGATATCACCGGCCGTCTTGAGCAGGCTTTGGTTATGCCCGTAGAGGCTGAGGTAACCACCGCCGTGATCGAGAATGACCAGCATGCCGGCACCCCGTAACCAGTCGGCAAACACCACCCGGCCACCATGCACGGCGCGCACCGGCTGGCCGGCACGACTGCCGATCAAGACGCCATCCCACGTACTGCGCGCGTCTTCGCCACGCTGGGCACCATAGCGGGCCAGCAGCCGACCATCCACCGGCCAGGGCAGTTTACCCCGCGCCTCGGCGAAGGGACCGCCAAACGTGAAGCCGCTGCTGGAAACCAATGCCTCGCCGCTGACCGGCGCGCCCTTGGCGCGCTGCTGCTCGCGCTGGCGGCGTTGTTCGGCCAAGGCTTGCTGACGGGCCTGTTCGGCTTCGCGAGCCTGGCGGGCGAGGGTGGCTTCGATGGTTTTGAGGACGTTTTGCAGCTCGGCCTGATCTTGCTGGCGATCCTTGAGTTTCTGGCTGCGGCTGGATGCGTCCTGGTTCAGTTTGGCCAATGCCTGTTGGCGATCCTTGCGCACATCGCCAAGGCGCGCTTGGCGTTCGGCCACAGCCTGCTTTTGCTTCGCCAGTTGCTGCTGCTGGGCGTCCAGGTCGGTTTCGACCTGGTGCAGTTGCATGAGCGTGTCGTTGAACCCCTGCAGCTGCTCCAGGCGCGCCTGGTTCAAGTAGCTGTAGTAAGTCTGGACACGAGAAAAGGCGGCGGGGTTCTGCTGGTTGAGCAGCAATTTGAGGTATTCGCCGCGCCCGCTCTGGTACGCGGCGCGCGCCTGAATACCGATCAACCGTTGTTGCTCAACGCGTGATTGCTGGAGTTTTTTTTTCTGCTGATCGAGTTGCATGAGCTGCGCCTCGCTTTGATTCTGCTGCTGTTGCAGCTCGCGAACCTGTTTTTCCAGCTCGCCCATCTCCTGCTCGGTGGAGCGCAGCTGTTGCTGTACGCCGGATTTCTCCTGTTGCAGCTTCTCCAGCATTTTTTTCAGTTCGGCCACGTCTTTGCGGGCCGCTTCGAGTTGTTGCTGGGTCTGCACTTTCTGATCGGCATAGGCCGGGACGAGCAGGCAGCTCAGCAGAATAAGGGCAAGGGCTCGAAACATGGGGCGGACGGCACCTGGAACAAAAGACTGGGCAAGTATGCCCAAAAAAGCAGCGGCGAGCTGCAGGCCAGGCGGCAGACTGTCGGATGGTTGGCAGGGTCGGTTTCCCGCGTACGGCTACGGATGACGCCAATCATGGGCAGGGTGCATGCCGCGGGGGACGATTCCGTTCGTCCCTGGCGATGCAGCTTAGCAGGTGGTTTTTAATAATTGATCAGTGCAGCTCGACGATGCTGGTGCCGGTCATTTCTTCGGGTTGCGGCAGGCCCAGCAGTTTCAGCATGGTCGGCGCGACATCGGCCAGCACGCCGCCTTCGCGAATGCTCAGGTTGCGCTTGCCGACATAAATGAACGGCACTGGCTCGCACGTATGCGCGGTGTGCGCCTGACCGGTGACGACGTCTTCCATTTGCTCGACGTTGCCGTGGTCGGCGGTGATCAACGCTTCGCCGCCCACTTTGTCCAGCGCGGTGACGATACGGCCCATGCAGGCATCCAGGCATTCCACGGCCTGGACTGCGGCGTCGAACACACCGGTGTGGCCCACCATGTCGCCGTTGGCGTAGTTGACGATGATCACGTCATAGCGCTGCTGCTCGATGGCCTCGACGATACGGTCGGTGACTTCCGGCGCGCTCATCTGCGGCTGCAGGTCGTAGGTGGCAACGTTCGGTGACGGGATCAAAATGCGTTCTTCGCCGATGAAGGGTTCTTCGCGGCCGCCGGAAAAGAAGAAGGTGACGTGAGCGTACTTCTCGGTTTCGGCGATGCGCAGCTGGGTCTTGCCGTTGTTGGCCAGGTATTCGCCGAGCACGTTGGTCAGCGGCTCCGGTTTGAAGGCGCTGGGCGCATCGATGCTGGCAGCGTACTGGGTGAGCATGACGAAGCAGGACAGCTGCGGCACGCGTGCGCGGGGAAAGCCGGTGAAGTCGGTCTCGACGAAGGCGCGGGTCAGTTCGCGGGCGCGGTCGGCGCGGAAGTTCATGAAGATCACCGCATCGCCGTTTTCCACCCGTGCCGGGGCGCCGATGGTGGTGGCCTTGACGAATTCGTCACTCTCCTCGCGCGCATAGGCGGCGTTCAGGCCTTCCACGGCGGTGGTGGCGTGGAACTGGCCCTGGCCTTCAACAATCAGGTTGTAAGCCTGCTCGACGCGGTCCCAGCGGTTGTCACGGTCCATGGCGAAGTAGCGGCCAACCAAGCTGGCGATGCGGCCCTTGCCGAGCCTGGCAAAGGTGGCTTCAAGCAGCTCGATGGACGGCTGGGCGCTTTTCGGTGGCGTGTCGCGGCCATCGAGGAAGGCATGCAGATAGATGTGCGTGGCGCCACGGCGAGCGGCCGATTCGACCATGGCCACCAGGTGATCCTGATGACTGTGCACGCCGCCATCGGAGAGCAGGCCCATGATGTGCACAGCCTTGTCGGCAGCCACGGCCTTGTCCACGGCCGCGTTGATCGCCTCATTGGCAAAGAATTCGCCGTCGCGAATAGCTTTGGTGACGCGGGTAAAGTCTTGGTACACCACGCGTCCGGCGCCGAGGTTCATGTGGCCGACTTCGGAGTTGCCCATCTGACCGTCCGGCAGACCGACGTCCATGCCCGAACCGGAAATCAGTCCGTGGGGCTGGGTGGCGAGCAGGTGATCGTAAACCGGCGTATTGGCCGCATGGATGGCGTTGTAGTCGGGGCTTTCACTGTGACCGAAGCCATCGAGAATCATCAGGACCAGGGGTTTGGGCGTGGCAGGCATAAGATCGACTCGTTCCGCTTGATGGGGTCAATGGAAAAGGGCCGGGATTCTAAGCGCTGGCGAGCGATGCGTCACGGCTCGTCAGGGTGCCGCCGGCTCGGGGCCCTGTGTATACTGCCGGCATTTTACCGTCCGGGAACATCTAGATGCTTGCCACGCTGATTGAATTTGTCTCTAACCACTATGTATTGAGCGGTATTTTCGTCGTCCTGGTGGTCCTCTTTGCGCTCAATGAACTGAGCCGCGGCGGCCGCAGCCTGAGCACCCGCGAGCTGACCGCGCTGGTCAACAGCGAGCAGGGCGTCGTGCTGGACGTGCGCGCGAAAAAGGATTTCGACGCCGGGCATATCGTCGATGCACTGCACATGCCCTACGAAAAACTGGCTGCGCGAATGGGCGAGCTGGACAAACATAAAGCCAAGACCATTATCGTCGTCGACGCCATGGGCCAACATTCCGGCACGGTGTGCCGTGAGCTGCAGAAGGCAGGCTATACCGCTGCCAAGCTGTCCGGCGGCCTGGCCAGTTGGCGCGGTGACAATCTCCCAGTGGTGAAGTGATATGGCCCACGTCCTGATCTATACCTCTGCCTGGTGCCCCTATTGCATCCGTGCCAAGCAGCTCCTCGATCACAAGGGCGTGGTCTATAAAGAAATCGCCGTGGACGGCCAGCCTGCTGTGCGTGCCGAAATGCGCGACAAGGCGGGACGAACGTCAGTGCCGCAGATCTGGATCGGCGAGCGGCACGTAGGCGGTTGCGACGATCTGTATGCTCTGGAGCGGGCTGGCAAGCTGGACGCGCTGCTTCAGAGCTGATTTCAACAAGCACGATAATAAGGCTCAGCCATGACTGAACAAGCAAACAACGGTGCCGCGCAGAACGGCGAGAACCCGCAGTTTTCCCTGCAGCGCATCTATGTGAAGGACCTGTCCTTCGAAGCGCCGAAAAGCCCGGAAATCTTCCGTCAGGAATGGGCGCCGAATGTCGCACTGGACCTCAACACCCGGCAGAAGAGCCTGGAAGGCGACTTCCACGAAGTGGTGCTGACTCTCTCGGTAACCGTCAAGACCGGCGAAGAAGTGGCGTTCATTGCCGAAGTGCAGCAGGCTGGCATCTTCCTGATCAAGGGCCTGGATGCCGCGTCCATGAGTCACACGCTCGGCGCGTTCTGCCCGAACATTCTGTTCCCCTATGCCCGCGAAGCGCTGGACAGCCTGGTAACGCGTGGCTCGTTCCCGGCCCTGATGCTGGCGCCGGTGAACTTTGATGCTCTGTACGCCCAAGAGCTGCAACGCATCAATGCCGAGGCCCAGACAGCCACGCAGCAGTAAGTTTCAGGCTGCGGCAAGATGCAAAAAGCGCCCTCGGGCGCTTTTTTTTGGTTTGGCGGAGCGAGCGGCGATCACTGCTCTTGCGCGAAATCCAATTGCCGCCAGGCCTCGTAGACGGCCACGGCGACGGTATTGGACAGGTTGAGGCTGCGGTTGCCTTCGCGCATCGGCAGCCGCAGGCGCTGCGCCTCAGGTAGGGCGTCGCGAATTTCGGCGGGCAGGCCACGGCTTTCCGGGCCGAACAAAAAGGCATCGCCGGCGCGGTAGTGCACCTGGTGATAGGGTTGCGATCCCTTGGTGGTGAAGGCAAACAGGCGGGGCGCTTCGGCACTGATGGGCGCGCCGAGACTCAGCCCGAGGCTGTCCAGGCAATGGGTCAGGTCGGGGTGACGCTTGAGCGGCGCGTATTCGTGATAGTCCAGCCCGGCACGGCGCAGGCGCTTATCGTCCAGTTCGAAGCCGAGCGGTTCGATCAGGTGTAACTGGCAGCCGCTGTTGGCGCACAGCCTGATAATGTTGCCGGTATTAGGCGGAATTTCCGGTTGAAAAAGGATGACGTGAAACATGCGCGGTTCTCAGCACAAAGACGGGCGGCATTCTACTCCTCCGGCAGATCCTCGGCGGCGCGTGTGGCCCTTGTTTCTGCTCGGCCTGGCGGTAAGCGGACTGCTGGTCGGCCTGATGGTCGGCAAGCTGCTGGCGCCTGGCGATGTGCAGTTGCTGGCGGTGCAGACCACCGCGGAGGGCCTGGAGTTACAGTTTGACCGCGAGGCCCAGGTGCTGGCCCAGGACGTGGAAGGAGCTTATGCCTTGCTGATCCAGGCACAGGGCGATGCGCAGCAGGGCGCGCTGTCCCTGGCTGGTGGCGACGTGAAGTGGCGGGTAATGCCTTCGGCGCGGGGGCTGCTGGTTTATCTGGTGGCCACCCGCCCTTTGCCTGCGCAATGGCAGGGCATCGAGGAGGCACACAGGTGGCGGCTGGTGATCAGCCTGCCACGGAATAAAAGAGGGGACTCCCCAGTCCTGCCTGAACCAGGGGCCCCTGAAACTGGAGTCCCTGGACAATAAACCAGGGACATTTATGTTTTATTACAGCCTTGGTCGGGGTGTACGGATGTAGGGGCGAATTCATTTACCTGCCACAAACGCTCAAATTGCATGAGCGTTGCGACGGACACCATAGCTTTCCAGGTCTCCAGTCAGTCGCATCCCCACAGTCGTCGGAAGACGCTGAGCCGGGCGAATAAATTCGCCCTACCGGAATCGTGCGAAGCGGACATCCGCCAGACAGGCCAACGCAGCACGATGCTGTCGAGACTCTTCAGCTACGGCTCGGGTCGGCCGTACGGATGTAGGGGCGAATTCATTCGCCTGACACATCACGCTCAAGCCACACGAACGTTGCGACGGACACCATAGCTTTCCACCCCTCCACGTCAGTCGCATCCCGACAGTTGTCGGAAAACTCTTAGCCAGGCGAATGAATTCGCCCCTACCTCGAAGCATGCGAAGCGGGGACACATCCGCGCGGAAATGCGTTGGAAAATCACCGTAGAGGCCACTAGCTCTCTTCACCGTCCTCTTCATCGCCGCCGTCGATATTCAAGCCCAGCTCCTTGATCTTGCGCGTCAGGGTGTTGCGGCCCCAGCCGAGCAGTACGGCGGCGTCGCGGCGTCGGCCGGCGGTGTGTTGGAGAGCGGTCTCGATCATGATTCGCTCGAACGCTGGCACGGCGCTGTCGAGAATGTTCGACTGCCCGCTGGTCAGGGCTTGTTCGGCCCACTGACGCAAACCTTGCTCCCAATTGCCCGGAGAGGCCACTTCCGGACTGTGGGTGAGCAGTTCCGGCGGTAATTCATCGAGGTGTACTTCTCGCCCGGACGCCATCACGGTGATCCAGCGGCAGGTGTTCTCCAACTGGCGCACGTTGCCCGGCCAGGGCAGGTTGCGCAGGTACTCCTCGGTGTCCGGCTTGAGCAGTTTGGGTTCTACGGCCAGCTCACGGGCGGCGCGGCCGAGAAAGTGACGGGCCAGTGCGGGGATGTCTTCGCGGCGGTCGCGCAGTTGTGGGATATGAATGCGAATGACGTTCAGGCGATGGAACAGGTCCTCGCGGAACCTGCCGTCGCGCACCAGGTTTTCCAGGTCTTGGTGGGTGGCGGCGATGATGCGCACATCGACCTTGACCGGGGTATGGCCGCCGACCCGGTAAAATTCGCCGTCGGCCAGCACCCGCAGCAGACGCGTCTGGGTGTCGGCCGGCATATCGCCGATCTCGTCGAGAAACAGCGTGCCGCCATCGGCTTGCTCGAAACGTCCGCGACGCTGGTTGGCGGCGCCGGTAAACGCGCCTTTTTCATGGCCGAACAGTTCCGACTCCATCAAGTCCTTGGGAATCGCCGCCATGTTCAAGGCGATGAACGGCGAGGCAGCGCGCGGACTGTGGCGATGCAGGGCATGGGCGACCAGCTCCTTGCCGGTGCCGGACGCACCGTTGATCAGCACGGTGATGGTGGACTGGCTGAGCCGGCCGATGGCGCGAAACACTTCCTGCATCGCTGGCGCTTCGCCGATGATTTCGGGCGTGGCGTGCTGGGGTTCGGGGGCGGCCTGGTTTTGCTGTTCCTGGGCGTGCAAATGGGCGCGTTTGACCAGCGAGACCGCCTCGTCGACATCGAAGGGCTTGGGCAGGTATTCGAAGGCGCCGCCCTGATAGGACGCCACTGCGCTGTCCAGATCCGAGTGCGCGGTCATGATGATCACCGGCAGGCCGGGGTGCTGCGCGCGGATCTGCGCCAGCATGTCCAGGCCGCTGGCGCCGGGCATGCGGATGTCGGAAATGATTACGTCCGGTTGCTGACGGGCCAGGCGACTGAGCACGCTGTCGGCGCTGTCGAAACTTTGCGTGGTGAGGCCGCCTTGTTGCAGCGCCTTTTCCAGCACCCAGCGGATGGAGCGGTCGTCGTCGACGATCCAGACAGTTTCGCTTCGGTTCATGACGGGGCAATTCCTTGTTCCAGTGGCAGGACGATGGCGAAGACGGTACGCCCAGGCTGGCTCTCGAATTCGACCAGCCCCTGATGCTGGCTGATGATGTTCTGGGTTATCGCCAAGCCCAGCCCGGTGCCGTCCGGACGGCCGCTGACCATGGGATAAAAGAGGGTGTCGTGCAGGTCGGGCAGTATTCCCGGACCGTTGTCGATTATTTCCAGCCTGATGGCCAGGCGGTGGCGGACGTGGCCAATGGTGAACTGACGCAGAGCGCGGGTGCGCAAGGTAATGCGCGGCGGTTCGGCCAGGGTCTGTCCGGCCAGTGCCTGCAGGGCATTGCGGGCAATGTTGAGTACTGCCTGGATCATCTGTTCACTGTCGATGAAGACTTCCGGCAGGCTCGGATCATAATCGCGCACCAACATGGTGCAATCCTGGCTTTCCGCTTCGATCAGACTGGCGACCCGCTCCAGCACTTCGTGGATGTTGGTGTAGGCAAGCGACGGCAGCTTGTTGGAGCCCAGCATCCGATCGACGAGGTTACGCAAGCGATCGGCCTCTTCAATGATCACGTTGGTGTAATCCTTAAGCGCTTCACCCGGCAGCTCGCGCGCCAGCAACTGCGCCGCGCCGCGAATGCCGCCCAGCGGGTTCTTGATCTCGTGGGCCAGGCCGCGCACCAGCACCTTGGTGGTTTCGATTTGCGATTGCTGCGCCTCTTCCTTGCTGATGCGCAACAGCCGGTCACGGGGGTGGATCTCCAGCAACAGCAGGGTGGTTCCGTGATTGATGATCGGCGTTACGGCGTAGTCCACGGTCAGCGATTGGCCGCTCAGGGTGGTGAGCAGGGCTTCGCGCTTGGTGAACGGATGGGCCTCTTCAACGGACTGACGCAACGCGGGCAAGGCCTCGGGCGACTCGGTGAACAGCTCGCTGATGAACTGCCCATGGCTGCGTTGCCCGCTGACAGCCAAAAGCATTTCAGCAGCTGGATTCATGTAGTCCAGGCGCAGGCTGTCGTTGAGCAACACAATGGCGGTATTCAGGTTATCCAGCAGCAACCGATGCGTGGCGTCAGTGTTCATCATCATGGGGCAGGGTTCCATCTTCTGGCGGCATTGAAATGCAAGAAGCAAACCAGGCGCCCGAATTAGAGAACCAGGGCGGTTAGCGGCGTTTTTAGGCAGGGATCAGCCGGGGAACGGTGCCGCCAGTAGGACTTTCCTGCACCAGTATGGTGCGTGATCCAGCGGGGCGCGCCGGGAATGGACTGTACGCAGGCTCAGAAGAAGGGCACGTAGGGAATGTCGCGCTTCTCGGCGGGCTTGTCGCGCATCGGGCATTCCAGGCGGCGCCCGTAATCGTCACGCTGACAGGGCCTGACTCGCCGCTTCTGGGCCAGGGAAGGGCGGTGGATATGTACGCTCTGCTCAGCGCTGCGGATCAGGCTGGTGCCAGTGGCATCGATAATCTCCACCGCCAGGCGATGACTGCCGCGATCCAGGCTGTGCAGTTGGAAGCTGGGATTTGAACCAGCGCTGCCCAGCGGCTGACCATCGAACAGCAACTGGTAAGCATGGCTTGGGTGCAAGGCCGGCTCGCTGCTGGCGAGTACGCTGAGATTGCCGGCGCCGTCCCGGGAGGTCGCATCCGCTGCGGGATGCAGAACGCGCACGAATTGGTAGGCCTGCTCCCGATGGTGTTCAGCCGGAGCGGCAGGGCGAGGTTGCACCTCAACACGCGGCGGGGACGGCAGGCGATTGATGGGGGGGAGGACGACAGGCTGGGATTGCCCATGCAATGGACGGTCGCTGAACACCCGGTTGCCTTCGGCATCGACATGCGTATAGATCTGCGCGTAAAGCGGCAGGCTGACAAGCGCCAACGCCAGAAACGCCAGGCGCTTCAAGGTGCGGCCTTGCGAGCCGGGCTGTTGACGCTGATGCGCTGGACGGTAAAGGTCAGTACATCGCTTTGCTGCAGCGCTTTGCCATCGGCCAGCACCTGTACGGCCAGGCTGTGGGTACCGCGGTCGGCCTGATTGACCTGTAGCTGCGTAGTTGAACTGGCTGGGCCGTGTGGGCTGCCGTCTAACAGCAGTTGCAGGCTGTGGCCCGACGCCAACGGTGGCTCGATCTGCACGCTGACGGTGAAGGTGCCGTTATTGGCGCGCAAGGCTTCGTCATCCGGAAGACCGGTCAGTTGCAAGACTCGATAGCGGGAAACGTCTGACGAAGTGGCGGATGGCGTGGAGGTGTTCTCGGGAACGGAGGGTTGGATCGTGTTGGTGGGCGGCAACTCGATGCGCTCGACCGGCTGGCCTTCGGGGGGCTGGTTGGTGAATACCGTTTTGCCTTGGGCGTCGGTGTATTTGTAGATCTCGGCACTGGCCGGCAGAGCCAGAGCGCAAAGCAGGCAGCAGGTGAGCAGGCGCATGGGATGTTCCCTCCGTGGCAATCCAGCAAGCCTTGCACCGGACCTTGCGGCTGGCAAGTGGCGAGCGCACGGGACGTGGGGTGGTGCATGGAATGTTAGGTGCGAGCAGGTAGAGGGGTCGATGACTGGTTAGGAATCGCAGCCGAGGTAAATTCGGCCCCCACAGGTGAAGGTGTCTGCTTTGTGCTCACAGTGCCTGCATCAGGCAGACACAGCCAAAACTAAAAAGGCCTCCCGAAGGAGGCCTCTTGCTTTGCATACCGACACTATCGTCGGCGCTGGCTTAGACGCTGTAGTACAGGTCGTATTCCAGCGGGTGCACGAAGGTGCGCACCTTGAGTTCTTCAGCGGCTTTCAGCTCGATGAAGGCATCGAGGAAGTCATTGCTGAACACGCCACCCTTAAGCAGGAAGTCGCGGTCGGCTTCGAGGGCTTCCAGGGCTTCCTTCAGGCTGCCGCACACCTGCGGAATCAGCTTGGACTCTTCCGGCGGCAGGTCGTACAGGTTCTTGTCGGCGGCGTCGCCAGGGTGGATTTTGTTCTGGATACCGTCCAGGCCGGCCATCAGCAGGGCGGAGAAGGCCAGGTAGGGGTTGGCGGCCGGGTCCGGGAAGCGCGCTTCGATACGGCGGCCCTTCGGGCTGGAAACGTACGGAATGCGGATCGAGGCGGAACGGTTGCGGGCCGAGTAGGCCAGCATCACCGGTGCCTCAAAGCCCGGCACCAGGCGCTTGTACGAGTTGGTCGACGGGTTGGTCAGGGCGTTCAGCGCCTTGCCGTGCTTGATGATGCCGCCAATGAAGTACAGCGCGGTGTCGGACAGACCTGCATAGCCTTCGCCCGCAAAGGTGTTCTTGCCATCTTTGGCAATCGACAGGTGCACGTGCATGCCCGAGCCGTTGTCGCCGTACAGCGGTTTTGGCATGAAGGTCGCGGTCTTGCCGTAGGCATCGGCGACGTTGTGCACGCAGTACTTGAGGGTCTGAACCTCGTCGGCTTTGGCGACCAGGGTATTGAAACGCACGCCGATTTCGTTCTGACCGGCAGTCGCCACTTCGTGGTGATGGATTTCAACGAACTGGCCCATCTCTTCCAGGGCGTTGCACATGGCGGTGCGGATTTCGTGGTCATAGTCTTTCGGCGGGGTTGGCAGGTAGCCACCCTTGACCGGGACGTGGTGACCCTTGTTGCCGCCCTCGAAGTCCGCGTCGGTGTTCCAGGACGCCTGCTCGGAGTAGATCTTGAACATTGAGCCCGAGATGTCGGACTTGAACTTCACCTGATCGAAGATAAAGAATTCCGGCTCCGGGCCGACGAATACGGAGTCGCCTATGCCGGTGCTTTTCAGGAACTCTTCGGCGCGACGGGCGATCGCGCGCGGGTCGCGGTCGTAGCCCTGCATGGTGGAGGGCTCAATCACGTCGCAGACCAGAATCAGCGTCGGCTCTTCGGTGAACGGGTCGAGCACGGCGGTGGCGTCGTCCGGCAGCAGAATCATGTCGGAGGCCTCAATGCCTTTCCAGCCGGCCACGGAGGAGCCGTCAAACATTTTGCCGTGTTCAAAAAAATCATCGTCGGCATCGCGCGCCGGCATGGTGATGTGGTGCTGCTGACCTTTGATATCGGTAAAGCGCAGGTCAATCCACTTCACATCATGGTCTTTAATCAGTTGCAGCGATTTCGACATAGTGTCCTCCAAGGGGAAAGCAAACCGGGGTACACGCCGAATGCGGCTGACTCCCAGAGAATTAGGTGATGCTGGAGCGGCATGATCCGCCAGGGCACCCTCTACCACAAGAGAGCAATGAGTGTGCCAGTGTTCCTGCATGCCCTGTATGGCGCTGGTTACGGGCAAAAAACGCTGCGGTTGGGTGTGCAGGTCATTTCTGTCGCACCAAAAGGGTGCGCTCGTGGTGGTTGAGGGGCAAAGTGGTGCGCTTATAGAGATGCGCATGGAGCAGGCAAAGACACCTAATGTGTCGACAGGTTGTCGCTTTCGGTCGTTCGTGGAGCCGCTGCAATTAATCGATCAAAGCTTGCACAATTTCCGGTATAATTCGCGCCCCTATTTTTTCTGGCTGTCCGCGCAGTCCCGCCTTCCATGAAAGTCATCGTCAAACCCTTCGCCGAAATCACCATCAAGAGCCGTCCGGTGCGCAAGCAGTTCATCAGACAGCTGGCGAAGAACATCCGTATGGTGCTCAAGGATCTCGATCCGCACCTGGATGTGCAGGGCGAATGGGACAACCTGGAGCTGGAAACCCGCCAGACCGAGCCGAAGCTGCTGGCCGAGATGCACGAGCGCCTGCGCAACACGCCGGGCATCGCGCATTGCTTGGAAGTGCACGACTACCCCTACGTCGATTTTGACGACGTTCTGGAAAAATGCCGCGAGCATTTCGGCGCACAGCTGCCGGGCAAGATCTTCGCCGTGCGCTGCAAGCGTTCCGGCAACACGCATTCGTTTACCTCGGTAGAGCTGGCCAGCTTTGTTGGCAGCCGCCTGCGCCAGGAGTGCGGGGCCGCCGGTATCGATCTCAAGCGCCCCGAAGTCGAGGTGCGGTTCGAGGTGCGTTACGACCGCCTGTACATCATTCATGCGCAGCATCAGGGCCTGGGCGGCTATCCGCTGGGCTCCATCGAGCAGACGCTGGTGTTGATGTCGGGTGGTTTCGATTCCACCGTGGCGGCCTATCAAATGATGCGCCGCGGCCTGCTGACACATTTCTGCTTCTTCAACCTCGGTGGTCGTGCCCATGAGCTTGGGGTGATGGAAGTTGCCCATTATCTGTGGCAAAAATTCGGCTCGTCCCATCGCGTGCTGTTTATCAGCGTGCCGTTCGAGGAAGTGGTCGGCGAAATTCTTGGCAGGGTCGACAACAGCCAGATGGGCGTGGTGCTCAAGCGCATGATGCTGCGGGCTTCCAGCCGCATCGCCGCTGAGCTGAACATCGACGCGCTGGTTACCGGCGAAGCCATCTCTCAGGTGTCCAGCCAGACCCTGCCGAACCTGTCGGTGATCGATTCGGTCACCGACACCCTGGTGCTGCGCCCGCTGATTGCCGCCCACAAGCAGGACATCATCGACACCGCCACGCGCATCGGCACCGCCGAGTTCGCCAAGAACATGCCGGAATACTGCGGGGTGATTTCGGTCAACCCGACCACCCGCGCCAAGCGCGGGCGCATCGAGCATGAAGAAGAACAGTTCGACATGGCGATTCTCGAGCGTGCCATCGAGCGCGCCACGCGGATCACCGTGGACAAAGTAATCGACGAGCTGGGTAAAGATGTGCCGGTGGAAGTCGTCAGCGAAGCGCTGCCGGGGCAGATCGTCCTGGACATTCGCCACCCCGATGCCGTGGATGATGAACCGCTGCAGTTGCCGGGGATCGAAATCCAGACGCTGCCGTTCTACGCGGTCAACAACCGCTTCAAGGAACTGGATGACAATCGCCAGTACCTGCTGTATTGCGACAAAGGTGTCATGAGCCGCCTGCATGCTCATCATCTTCTGTCCGAGGGGCATGCCAATGTGCGCGTTTATCGTCCGACCTGACAGGTCCGTGAAGCAGCCTGGGCTGCTGGGTGGCAGCATCCGCCACCGACCTCCCGACTCTGGCGCGTCCCACGACGCGTAGCGAGCCCGGAAGAGAGCGGCCTTCGCGCCGCCGCTTCCATCCATCCCGTGCGGCAACAACCGCGGGAATCAGCTTCCCAGCTCGGGCCTTCAGCCACGAGCTTAATATCGAGACAAAACTGTGATCGAGAATCTTCGCAATATCGCCATCATCGCCCACGTCGACCATGGCAAGACCACCCTGGTTGACAAGCTGCTGCGCCTGTCCGGCACCCTGGACCGCAAGGAGCTGGAAAACGAGCGCGTGATGGACAGCAACGACCAGGAAAAGGAGCGTGGCATCACCATCCTGGCGAAAAACACCGCGCTGAAGTGGAAGGACTACAACATCAACATCGTCGACACCCCCGGCCACGCCGACTTCGGCGGTGAAGTCGAGCGTGTGATGAGCATGGTCGATTGCGTATTGCTGGTAGTCGACTCCATCGACGGCCCGATGCCGCAAACCCGCTTCGTGACCCAGAAGGCCTTCCAGGCCGGTCTGAACCCGATCGTTGTGGTCAACAAGATCGACCGTCCCGGCGCGCGTCCGGACTGGGTCGTTGACCAGATCTTCGACCTGTTCGACAACCTGGGCGCCACCGAAGAGCAGCTGGACTTCCCGATTGTCTACGCCAGCGCCCTGAACGGCCTCTCCGGTCTGGACCACGAGAAGCTGGAAGACAACATGGACCCGCTGTTCCAGGCGATCATCGATCATGTGCCGGCTCCGAGCGTCGACCTCGACGGTCCGTTCCAGATGCAGATCTCCCAGCTGGACTACAACAGCTTCCTCGGCGTGATCG
>CAYPFO010000011.1:44219-80779 GCA_964410065.1 uncultured Pseudomonas sp. | reverse complement strand
TGGAAAACGAACTGTCCGTCGTCGAAGGCATGCAGTTCGACCGTGGCTACCTGTCCCCTTACTTCATCAACAAGCCAGACACCATGGTGGCCGAGCTGGAAGGCCCGCTGCTGCTGCTGGTCGACAAGAAGATCTCCAACATTCGCGAACTGCTGCCGGTACTGGAAGCAGTGGCCAAGTCCGGCCGTCCGCTGCTGATCGTGGCTGAAGACGTCGAAGGCGAAGCTCTGGCGACCCTGGTGGTCAACAACATGCGCGGTATCGTCAAGGTCGCTGCCGTCAAGGCGCCGGGCTTCGGTGATCGTCGCAAGGCCATGCTGCAGGACATCGCCATCCTCACCGGCGGTACCGTGATTTCCGAAGAAGTCGGCCTGAGCCTGGAAAGCGCCACCCTGGAGCACCTGGGTAACGCCAAGCGCGTGGTTCTGTCCAAGGACAACACCACCATCATCGACGGTGCCGGCGCTCAAGCCGACATCGAAGCGCGCGTGCTGCAGATCCGCAAGCAAGTCGAAGACACCTCTTCCGACTACGACAAGGAAAAACTGCAAGAGCGTCTGGCCAAGCTGGCTGGCGGTGTTGCGGTGATCAAGGTCGGTGCGGCCACCGAAGTCGAAATGAAAGAGAAGAAGGCTCGCGTCGAAGACGCCCTGCACGCAACCCGTGCAGCCGTTGAAGAAGGCGTGGTGCCTGGCGGCGGTGTGGCCCTGGTTCGCGCCCTGGCAGCCATCGTTGACCTGAAGGGTATCAACGAAGAGCAGAACGCCGGTATCAACATCCTGCGTCGCGCCATCGAAGCTCCGCTGCGCCAGATCGTCACCAACGCCGGCGACGAAGCCTCCGTGGTGCTGGACAAGGTCAAGCAGGGTTCCGGTAACTACGGTTACAACGCTGCGACCGGCGAGTACGGCGACATGATCGAGATGGGTATCCTCGACCCGGCCAAGGTGACCCGTACTGCACTGCAGGCGGCGTCCTCCATTGCCGGTCTGATGATCACCACCGAGGCGATCGTGGCTGACCTGCCGGAAGACAAGGGTGCTCCGGCCATGCCGGACATGGGCGGCATGGGCGGCATGGGCGGCATGATGTAAGCCGACCCGGCTCCCTGAGCTGTACCAGAAGCCCCGCCTCGTGCGGGGCTTCTGCATTTTGGAGTACAGGGATTTACGCGTAGCCACTGGCCACGCCGGCAAACACATCAGCTGATGTGGGCTGTGCGTTGTGCCGTGCTAAGGTCAAACGGGTGGGCTGGCCGTAGCCTTTCTTGCAGGGAATGCCTTATGAACGATGCGAATGTTTTGCTCTTGGGCGCCGGTCCTTCGGGCCAGCCGATCAGCCAGCCCCTGCGCCTGGCCAACCGCCACGGCCTGATCGCGGGCGCCACCGGCACCGGCAAGACGGTGACCTTGCAGCGTCTGGTGGAAAATTTCAGCGATGCCGGCGTGGCGGTGTTTGCCGCCGACATCAAGGGTGACCTGTGCGGCCTGGGCGCGGCCGGGCAGCCCAGCGGCAAGGTGGCCGAGCGCATCGACTCCATGCCCTGGTTGAACCATCAACCACGGGCTTATCCGGTGGTGCTCTGGGATATCCACGGCGAAAAAGGCCATCCTCTGCGCACCACGCTGAGCGAAATGGGCCCGCTGCTCCTTGGTAATCTGCTGGAGCTGACCGACAGTCAGCAATCTGCGCTGTATGCGGCCTTCAAGGTGGCGGATCGCGAGGGGTTGCTGCTGCTCGACCTCAAGGATCTCAAGGCGCTACTCAACCATCTGAGAAGTACCCCAGCTCTCTTGGGTGAAGACGCCGCGCTGTTCAACTCGGCTTCAGCCCAGGCGCTGCTGCGCCGGATGGCGACATTGGAACAGCAGGGCGCCGAAGCGCTGTTCGGCGAACCGGCCCTGCGATTGGACGATCTATTGCGACCCACGGTGCAGGGCAAAGGCATGATTCACCTGCTTGAGGCCAGCCGCCTGATACACGAGGCGCCCAAGGTCTATGCGACCTTCCTGCTCTGGCTGTTGGCCGAGCTATTCGAGCAGCTGCCCGAACGCGGCGATGCGGATCGACCCTTGCTGGCGCTGTTCTTCGACGAAGCACATCTGTTGTTCAGCGGCACGCCGAAGGCGTTGCAGGAACGCCTGGAGCAAGTGGTCCGGTTGATCCGCTCCAAAGGCGTAGGGGTGTATTTAGTCACCCAGTCGCCAGGCGATCTCCCCGATGACATCCTCGCCCAGTTGGGTTTGCGCATCCAGCACGGCCTGCGGGCCTTTACCGCCAAGGAGCAAAAAAGCCTGCGCGCGGTGGCCGACGGCTTCCGGCCCAACCCGCAGATCGACACACTGGCAACGCTGACCCAGTTGGGAATTGGTGAGGCGCTGGTCGGCACCCTGGAAGAGAAGGGCACCCCGGCCATGGTGCAGCGCGTGGCCATAGCCCCGCCACAGTCACGCATCGGCCCGCTGACCGACAGCGAGCGGGCAATGTTGGTCCGTACATCGCCGTTGGCCGGGCGCTATGACCAGGCCACCGACCGTGAGTCAGCCTACGAGATGCTCAATGCGCGGGCGACCGTCAGTACCGTCTCCAAGGTTGACGAGAAAACAGCCGGCGCGGGTCTGGGCGACAAGGCGGGCGAGATGCTCGGTGATCTGGTTGGCAAGACCATGAAAAGTGCGATGCGCCAGGCAGCCAATCAATTGGGTCGACACATTGTGCGCGGATTGATGGGCTCGTTGCTGGGTGGCAAGAAGCGTTAGCGGGTTATTGAAAGACCCATGGAGCAGCTTCTTCTGTAATGCCTCAAGAAACAATAACAAGTGATCCGCAATGAGCCGCGCCAATCAGGCAAGCGGGCAGAGTAGGTGCCAATAGCGGAGAAGTTCGCAGTTCCGCACGACCCAGTGACGCGTGCTGCTTGAAGGGCGCCTTAGAAACTTTTGTCGTCAGCCGCTTTGCTTAGGTCTTTTTCAATCTTTTCAAGTTCTTGCTGGAAAGCCTGATCCAGCAGGCTGGCCTTTTTTCGCCACGGCTTGCGCTCCGGCTCTGGTTGCGCAGCATACGTAATGATTTCGCCGCCGTTTTCATCTTTGAAGCGCTTGGCTTGGCGCTCGAGTTCCGCCCGTAGTTCGTCTTTTGTCACTGTTTTTCCATTTATAGAAGAAGGTAGAGGTGAGTTCGGCCATGTATTGCAGAGTGACTCACCGTTTATAAAAGCAGGATTTGAATAAAGCGCAGGGTTAAACAGAGGAAATTATATACCCGTACTGCGGGGCGTCCATGTAGCGCGCGCCTTCGGCGAATGTCCGGGTTATGTATTCGCAGCTGGAACGCCAGCGGCGGGTTTGCCCGCGAGGCTTCCACAGGTTGGGGTGGCAGGCACCGCTTTCTGTGGGGTGGCGAGCGTGCGGCGAAAACGCAGGCATGGCCTGAATGATACGGTTGCGCGGTAACGCCAGCCGTGTATTCAGATGCCGCTGGTTCGACCGAGGCTACTCATCAGGCGGGCACCAGAGCCGGCAACAGGGTTCGGGAAATAGCCTTGCGTACGGCAGGATGCACGGTGGCACTGCTGGCCAGCAAGTCCTCTACCAGTTGGCGCAACGCCCGGGCGCGCTGATCGTCGAAGCCACGTACCGCCAGTGTACAGGCTTCTTCGGCATCGGCGCCGGGTGGAATGTCGATACCCAATGCGATCAGTCGCTCACGAAACTCGGCCTCGCCTACCTGTTCGTCACGGAACATGGTTTATCTCCTGTGCAGGATTCAAATGCAGCCTGGATGGGTTATCCATACCAGAAGATAGTTCCGCTGCGTGAGACTGGCTTGCAAGGCGAGATTGACCAAGACCGAAGGTCGCGCAGTCTGGAATTATCGCGGTTGTTGCGTTCGCTGCAGTAACGTGCGATGAAGGCGAATGGGCGCCGCGCTTTGTCGCTGGTAAGCGTGCACGCATTTCATTATCGTAGTGGTCTTTTGAAATGCCCTGTGGATGTCATGATGTTGGAAGAAACTCTTGTTCAAATGGAGCAGCTCGTCGGTAACCTGTTGCAGCGTAATCAGGAGCTGCGAGCCAATCAGGCCGAATTGAGCGCAGCCCTGGCGCAGATCAAGGATGAAAACGAAATGCTGCAACTGCAAATGCTGGAGATGGAGGAGCGTCAGGGTGCCGTCGCTTCACGCCTGCAAGCCCTGGTGCAACGTGCCGCGGGCGATCAGGTCAGCACTCATTCCACTAATAGCGGCCCGATTATCGCCAGCGCATGAAAACATCCGATAACGCAGTCTCGGTCCTGTCTATCTTCGGCCGTGATTACACCGTAAAGGCCCCAGAGGGGAAGCAGCAGCTTCTCGAGGATTCGGCTGCGTTATTGCGTACACATATCAAGGATATTCAACGCCAGCGTCCGGGACTGCGCCCCGACGAGCTGTTCCTGATGGCGGCCCTGAGTGTCTGCTCCAGGCACCTGGAGCAGCAGGTTGAGTATCACCGCGAGCTGATCGCCTTGCAGCAGCGCTTGAACTCTACCAAGGAACGTATCCAGGGTCAGATCGAAACGGTTCAAGTGGGGTGAAATTGCGCGTTTTGCCTGCGAGCAAAACGTTTGTATGGCTTACACGCTGTTCGAAGACCTGTTTTATCTCGCTTGGCAGCGGAACTTATTCGCTCTCGCCTTAACCAATCTGCGTTTACCGGTACACCCCGTGTACTGTGATTTTCGTCTCCAGAGGTTTTCATGAAAAAAGTGTCTTCGTTGACCCTCGCTGCGATGCTCGCCCTGACAGGTTGTGCATCGTCGGGCCTGAACATGAACGATGCCGTACAAATCGCCTCGGCGGTTGACGCGTCCATGCCGGCCGCTACCCCCGGCACTACCCGTGCGACCATCAGCGGTCTGCTGTCCATGCTGGGTTCCACCAATACGTCTTCCACCCAGGCGCTGGGTGGCACCGCTGCGCTGCTGGGTCTGGCGCAGTCCAAGCTGAGCACTAACGAGTACGCCCAATTGGCCACGGCGGTACCGGGTTTGCAGCAACTCACTGGCAGCAATGCAGTGACGCAACTGTCCGCCCTGGGCCTGCTCAATGGCCAGACGACCAGCGCATCGGTGCTGAGCAAGGCGCTGAGCAATACTCGCACCGACGCGGGTGTCGACCAGGCGTTCTCAACCCTGGGCATGGACACCGGCATGGTCGAGGTGTTCTCGCCGTTGCTGCTGCAATATTTTGGTAGCCAGGGCGTATCGGGCGGCGTGCTGCAGAGCCTGTCCAATGCCTGGGGCACCCAAGGCTGACTAATGGGCTTCAGGTGTCATGCCTGACGCCCTTGTGAGGTTGCATGGTTGATTTTCAGCTCAAGCTCTCTTCCCGTCGGCCCCACGGCAAGGCGGGGGCGGGGGCGCCTGGCGAAGAGCTGGCAGCCCTCATTGACCAGTTGGAAAGCGACCGCGGACGGATTATCAACAGCGCCGCCGTGCGTCGTTTGCAGCAGAAGACCCAAGTGTTTCCGCTGGAGCGCAACGCGGCGGTGCGCAGTCGCCTGACGCATTCGCTGGAAGTACAGCAAACCGGACGTTTTATCGTGCGCACGCTATACAAGCAGCTGGGCGCGAAGGCTGCGGACTATGGACTGGAGGACTTGCAGGGACCTCTGGAAACGCTGGTGGAAATGGCCTGCCTGAGCCATGACATCGGCAATCCGCCGTTTGGTCATTTTGGCGAATTCGCCATTGGCGAATGGTGTGAACGCAACCTCGATGATCTGTTCGATGCGGCAGTGCCGGCGGGGCGGGGCGATGCCCTGTTACGCGAGCGTATGTGCCGCGACCTCAAGGAATTTGAAGGCAATGCCCAGGCGATTCGCCTGCTGTTACGCCTGCAGCGCCTGAATCTCACCTATGTGCAGATCGCGGCGATGCTCAAGTATGTACGCCCCGCCTATGAAGCCCGGCCGACGGCTGATAGCCCGGGTGCTTATCTGCGCAAGAAGCCGGGTTTCTACCTGTCCGAAGAGGACTTCCTGCACGAGCTGTACGAGGCCCTGGGCATGGCGCCCGGTACCCGCCATCCAGCCGTGTACATCATGGAAGCGGCCGACGATATCGCTTATTGCCTGGCGGATATCGAGGACTCAGTGGAGAAGGGCATCCTCAGTGTTGAACAACTGGCCCAGCTGTTGGTGGACAAGTTCGCCGAGTATGGCGATGTGGACGGTCCCATGCTCGGGCAACGCTCGTTTCGCCAGCGCGTGGGTTATGCGCTGGAGCGGGCGCAGAAAGAGCCCATCAACAAGGCTGGCGAATTCTTCATCTGGCTGCGTGTAAACATGGTCCACCCGCTGGTGCAACATGCGGCCGCGCAGTTCATCACGCATATCGAGCCGGTGTTCCATGGCACGCTCGACCGCGCCCTGCTGGAAGATGCCAGCCCGGCCAACGCCATTGTGCAGACCTTCAAGGATGTGGCCAGGGAGCAGGTGTTCTGCCACCGCGAAGTGGAAACCCTGCATTTGCAGGGTTATCGCATTTTGCAGGGGCTGCTGGAGTTCTATGCGCCGTTGCTTCGGGTGGCACCGCAGGATTTCATCGCCCTGACGGAAGGGCGTTATCGGCGTTCGCCGCAGCTGCAAATGCTGGCCAGGCGCCTGCCGAGCCAGTTGCTCAAGGCCTACAGCGAAGCCCTCAAGAACCTTCCAGAGCCGGCGCAGGATCGGCACCTCTGGGAGTTCTACCACCGTTGCCGGATGCTGCTGGACTTCGTCAGCGGCATGACCGACCAGCATGCCCAGGACGAGTACCACACTCTGGCGGCACTGTAGGGCGCCTCGCCCACTGCACTAAGTGCGGCTGGGTGCACACAACCCCTTGGGCAGCCCGCCAACGGTGCGTCAGGGGAACGGCGGGCTGCCGATAAATACTGCGCCAACACTTCGATAGCGCGCCACGGGCGAGCCGGCCTAATTACGCGTGGGCCGGCCCGCATTCACACCTTGAACTGATCCATCAATCCCTGCTGATGGTTGGCCAGCGTGTCCAGGGTCTGGCTGATGCGTGCCGATTCGCGGGACTGCCCTGCTAGCGATTCGGTGACATCGCGAATACCGGCGACGTTGCGGTTGATCTCCTCGGCGACCGCGCTTTGCTGCTCGGCGGCACTGGCGATCTGCAGGTTCATGTCAGTGATCACGCTCACTGCCTCGCCGATCCGCTGCAGGGCGGCTACCGCCTGCTCGACCTGTTCAACGCTGCCCTGGGCGTGCAGGTGGCTGGAGTGCATGGTGCCCACCACTTCCTGGGTATCGCCTTGCAGGCTTTCGATCACTTCGCGAATTTCTCCCACCGAGTCTTGGGTGCGTTTGGCCAGGCCGCGCACTTCATCGGCGACTACGGCGAAGCCGCGTCCGGCATCACCGGCGCGGGCGGCCTCGATGGCGGCGTTGAGGGCCAGCAGGTTGGTTTGCTCGGCGATGCCGCGGATCACTTCCAGCACTGAACCGATCTGCTCGCTGCTTTGGGCCAGACCTTCGACTCGCGCCATGGCGCTGCTCATTTCCTGGGTCAGCGTTTGCATGCTGTGGGTGGTGCGGGCAATGATCTCGAGGCCTTGCTGGGTCGCCTGATCGGCGTTACGCGCAGCTTCCGAGGCGTGTTCGGCGTTTTGCGCCACATCCAGCGCGGTGGCGCTCATTTCCTGGGCTGCCGTGGCCACCAGGTTGACCTCGCGATACTGCTGCTGCATGCCGTCATTGGCCTGGCTGGCAATTGCTGAAGACTGCTTGGCCGTGTCGCGTGCGTTGTGAACGGTGCGTTTGACGTCGGTAATGATGGGTTGCAGCTTGTCGAGAAAAGCGTTGAACCAGCCGGTCAGCTCGCCAAGTTCGTCCTGTTTGGTATAGGCCAGGCGCTGGGTCAGGTCGCCCTCGCCGCTGGCAATGTTTTTGAGCATGCCGGCCACCTCAAGGATCGGCCGGGTCACGCTGCGTGCGGTCAGCCAGATCAGTGCGAAACCGGCCAGCATTGCTAGCAGGCCAAGCACCAACGAGCTCAGGCTGTCACCGGTGCTGAGCTGATCCAACTGTTGTCCAAGCTGGAGCGCGGGTGCCTGTAAGGCCTGTTGTGGCACTTCCAGCAGGATTGACCAGGCCTTGGCGCCGGGAATCGGCGCAAAGGCATGCAGCGTCTGCATCAGGCCTTTTTGCTCGATCACGTGTGAGCGCCCGGTGCGGATCAGTTCCAGCAGGCGCTCGGCCTGTTGCGGGTAATGCTGGCTAAGAGGCTGGCCCAGGGCTGAGGGGTTGGCGCTATGACCGGCCAGCAGGCCTGACTCGTTGAGGATGCTGGCGTGGCCCTGGCCCTCATACAGCGATTGACTGGCCTGCAGGCTGAGTTGCTGCAGGCTGGCCAGGCTGAAATCGATGCCGAAAACCCCGAGAATCTTGCCCTCATGCACAAGGGGAAAGGCGATGCTGGAAATCAGCACGGTTTGATCGTTGACCTTCTCTTCGTAGGGTCCGATCACACACACGTTGCGACTCTCGTGGGGGCAGGTGTACCAGGAGTTCATGGCGCGGCCGTTTGCATCGAGACTGTCGTCTTCGAACCACTCTTCGTCCATGACCTCCATGTCCAACTGGCCGGCTGTGGGCTGCACCCAGTAAATGGCAAAGCGTCCCTGGTTGTTGCCGGCAAACTCGTGCTGATCGATGAATAGGCCATCTTTGCCATCCAGCGCGTCGGGATCGAAGACCAGATACATGCCGATCAGATCAGGGCTGCTTTCCAATGCGCCATGCACCAGCTTGATCAGGTCTTCGCGCAGTTCGAAGCTGCTGGTCTGCCGCAGTTCGGCCTGCTCGCGCAGGAACAGCAACTGGCCAATAAGGCCCGAGCCGTAATGGTAGGTGTCCATGAAGCGCCGCTGGATGCGCAGGGCCTGGGTCTCGCCGTAAGCGTTGAGGTTTTGCTGGGCGGCTTGGTCGAGCATCTGGTTACTGGTGCTTTTCACCAGCTCGGCGCTGCGTTGCGACTGGTACAGCGAGGCCCCGGTGAGCAAGACCACCACAGCTAATAGGCAAAGTCCGGCGAGTAGTGAGATTTTCCAGGTAATGGAGAGGCGGGTAGGCAGCATGGGACCGGTTCCTTATGGCGCGAGATCTTGTCCAACCGCGCGGTTGCGTTTTTTTTTGTAATGATGGGACAGGCTTGTAGAAGGATATCGGCCTAGCGTTTGCGGACTTAATAGACGTTAGTAGTCATTATGTGAGCCCAGCTGCCAAGAAACGCCTTTTGCGCAGGCTGCGCCCGGCGAACGGAATGGCTGGATTTCCCCCTGGGGCGCTTGCCCTGCTTCGCATCCCAACGCCAGAATGAATGCCATGCCCCTCCCGCGGCTGTTGGCCGCTTGAAACAAGGATTCCCGATGTCTGCAACGTTCACCGCTCAATGGCGCCTAGCTCCCAACGCGCTGACCCGTCCGTTCGATGCTGATCAGTTCGCGTTTACCACCACCGATGAGCTGGAGCCGTTTCGGGGTGTTCTGGGGCAGGAGCGGGCAGTGGAGGCGCTGCAATTTGGCGTGGCGATGCCGCGCAACGGTTACAACGTATTCGTCATGGGGGAGCCCGGCACCGGGCGCTTCTCGTTCGTCAAACGCTACCTGAAGGCCGAGGCCAAGCGGTTGCCGGCGCCGTCCGACTGGGTGTACGTGAACAATTACGACGAACCGCGCGAGCCGCGCGTGTTGGAGTTGCCGGCTGGTAGCGCGACCACCTTCATCGAAGACCTCGAGGCCTTGATCGACAACCTGCTGGCGACCTTCCCGGCGGTGTTCGAGCAACCCAGCTTTCAGCAGAAGAAAAGCGCCATCGATCGGCTGTTCAATCAGCGCTATGACCGTGCCCTGGATGTGATCGAGAAACTCGCGCTGGAGCGCAGCATCGCGCTGTACCGCGACAGCAGCAATATTGCGTTCACCCCAATGAAGGATGGCAAAGCGCTCGATGAGGCGGACTTCGCCCAGTTACCCGAAGAGGAGCGCGCGCGTTTTCATGACGACATTGCCGAGCTTGAGGAGCGCTTGAATCAGGAGCTGGCCAGCCTGCCGCAGTGGCGGCGCGAGACCAGCAACAGCCTGCGCCAGCTCAACGAAGAAACCATCACCCTGGGCCTGCAGCCGTTGCTGGCGCCGCTCTCGCAAAAGTACGCAGAAAACGCCAGCGTCAGCGCCTACTTGCAGGCCATGCAGGTCAACCTGCTGCGCACGGTGGTGGATACGCTAACCGATGAAGCGCGCAGCGATGCGCAAAAGCGCAAGGATCTGGAAGAGCAGTACGCCCCCAGCCTGGTGGTCGGCCAGCCGCAAAACGGCGGGGCGCCCGTGGTGTTCGAGTCGCATCCAACCTACGACAACCTCTTCGGGCGCATCGAATACAACACTGACCAGGGCGCGCTGTACACCAGTTACCGGCAACTACGCCCCGGCGCGTTGCATCGCGCCAACGGTGGCTTCCTGATTCTCGAGGCGGAGAAGATGCTCGGTGAGCCGTTTGTCTGGGAGGCGCTCAAACGAGCCCTGCACGCACGGCAGCTGAAAATGGAGTCGCCGCTGGTCGAGATGGGCCGCCTGGCCAGCGTGACCCTGACGCCGCAGGTGATCCCGCTGCAGATCAAGGTGGTAATCATCGGGTCGCGCAAGGTCTATTACGCCCTGCAGGAGCTGGATCCCGACTTCCAGGAGTTGTTTCGCGTGCTGGCCGACTTCGAGGAGGAAATTCCGCTGGCCGAGGACAGCCTCGAGCAGTTTGCCCAACTGATCAAAACGCGCACCTCCGAAGAAGGCCTCGCACCGCTCACCGCGGCGGCTGTAGCGCGCCTGGCGACCTACAGTGCGCGCCTGGCTGAACATCAGGGGCGCCTGTCGGCGCGTATCGGAGATCTATTTCAGTTGCTCAGCGAGGCCGATTTCGTTCGTCACCTGGCCGGTGATGCGAACACCGATGCCGGACATATCGAACGGGCCCTGAGCGCCAAGGCGCGCCGTACCGGGCGTGTATCGGCGCGAATTCTCGACGACATGCTGGCGGGCATCGTGCTCATTGATACCGAAGGCGCGGCCATCGGCAAATGCAATGGCCTGACGGTGCTGGAAGTCGGTGATTCGGCGTTCGGCATTCCGGCGCGGATTTCCGCCACCGTCTACCCGGGCGGCTCGGGTATTGTCGACATTGAGCGCGAGGTCAATCTCGGCCAGCCGATCCACTCCAAGGGAGTGATGATCCTCACCGGCTACCTGGGCAGCCGCTATGCGCAGGATTTCCCTCTGGAAATTTCCGCCAGCATCGCGCTGGAGCAATCCTATGGCTACGTAGACGGTGACAGTGCCGCGCTGGGTGAATGCTGCACGCTGATTTCGGCGCTGTCGCGCACGCCCCTCAAACAATGTTTCGCCATCACCGGCTCGATCAACCAGTTCGGCGAGGTGCAGGCGGTGGGGGGCGTCAACGAGAAAATCGAAGGCTTCTTCCGCCTGTGCGAGGCACGCGGGTTGACCGGCGAGCAGGGCGCTATCATTCCCTATGCCAATGTCTCCACGCTGATGCTCGATGAGCGGGTCTTGCAGGCCGTGCGCGCCAATCAATTCCATGTCTATGCTGTCCGTCATGTCGACGAGGCGCTGGGCCTGCTGGTCGGTGAGCCGGCCGGTTCGGCGGACGAGCAGGGTGAGTTTCCGCCAGGCAGCGTAAATGCCAAGGTGGTGGAGCGCTTACGGGAGATCGCCGAAATCGAGCTGGAAGACGACGACAAGGACGACAAGAAAGCGGCGGTCGACGATGTGCTGGCAACGAACAAGCCTCGCTGAAACTGGTCAGACATTGAACGAAGTGTCGGGCCGCCTGAAGTGCCAACGGCTGGAACGGGTTTTCCCGGCCTCACCCACAGACTTATCCATAGAATATGAGGATAACTCCCTGTAGTCCCCGGCGAACGGGGAGGGACATGCCCCGGGAGAAACCCTGCCATGTCGCGCCAGATCTGCCTTACCCGCGAGTGCCTGGGCCTGAGCATGCGCATCGAGTGCCGGATCTGCCCTTTGGGGAGTGGCAATGGCTTGTGGACCTTGCTCTGCGCTGCCGGTCTGGCCAACGCCCAACCTACTGAAATCAAGGTGCAAGGCCCGTTCCACGGCCCTTTGGAGGCAGGTCGGGTGCTTGACGCGATAGCGGACAACCTGCTAGCTCAAGGCTATCAGGAAGATTCCACGCAGCCCATCTGGCGCGTGCACATGCAGGCTGAGTTGCGGCGCATAAACGGCGTATCGCGTCGGCTGGCCTGGCAATAATCCCCTGGCACCGTTTTGCTCGTTTTTTGCGCAGCCTTCTCAAGGCTACGCCCTCTGTGCATTTGGCCACTTATCCCGGCGCTTACCCCCAGAGTTATCCACTGATTGGGTGAATAACTCTAATTACCCACAGGCGGACGAGCGGACCCTCGCTGGCCTTGTGAGTCAGGCAGGGTAAACGACACTGAAACAGGCCCATTCCTGTTCGAGGTCATTGCCATGAACTTGCACGAATTGTCAGTCCGCTCCCGCGCCGGGGACGTGAACGCTGTGGACCTGGTCTGTCTGGAAGGCGGCCTGTACCTGCTGGAGGTGAAGATCGGCGCGCGTACCCATCCACTGCTCGATTCGGCAGGCCAGCCTCTCCACCTGCGCTCGCTGGAGCATGCCCGCGAGGTCTTGCATGGCTTGCCGCTCACGCTGCATCTGGACCAGGCGGAGGCCGGCGAAGAGATGTGCGGCATGGCGGACAGCGACCACGCCCGGCTGGCGCGCACTCTGCACCGTTAAAATCTTATCAGGTCGTTTAAAAACGTAGGCGAGGCAGGCAAGACGAGGCAGAAACAGCCGAAGAAGCGCAGTTTAGGCGTTCTAAATGAGCATGACTCACTGCGTTCGCCTTCGGGCCGCGCTAAAGCGCGTTAGCCGCAAGCGGCTTGCTGAGGCTGTTTCTAACGATGTGTTGCCAACGCAGGTAGTTTTTCAACGACCTGTTACGGGTTCGGCAGGCACGTGCGGCTGTGCTAGTCTGGCGACCCTTTTTTCCCAGGCGGAGCCCGCATCATGTCCGAACTCGATCTTTCCACCGACGAAGCCCGCGTCAGCTACGGCATCGGCCGCCAACTCGGTGAGCAGCTGCGCGACAACCCGCCGCCGGGCGCCAGCCTCGAGGCGATCATCGCCGGTGTGCGCGACTCCTTCGAGTCCCGCGACAGCCGTGTGGGCCTGGACGAGCTGAACGCCAGCTTTCAGGTGATTCGCGAGCGTATGCAGGCCGAAGCTCACGCCCAGGCCGAAGCAGCGGCGGGCGAAGGCAAAGCCTATCTGGTCGAGAACGCCAAGCGCGAAGGCGTGACTGTGTTGGAGTCGGGCCTGCAATATGAGGTGCTGGTCGCTGGCGAAGGTGCCAAGCCGTCTCGCGATGATCAGGTGCGCACCCACTACCACGGCACGCTGATCGACGGCACCGTGTTCGACAGCTCCTACCAGCGCGGCCAGCCAGCCGAGTTCCCGGTAGGCGGCGTGATCGCCGGCTGGATCGAAGCCCTGCAACTGATGAATACCGGCAGCAAGTGGCGCCTGCACGTACCGAGCGAGCTGGCCTACGGCGGCCAGGCCGTCGGCAGCATCCCACCGCACAGCGTGCTGGTGTTTGACGTCGAGCTGCTGGATATCCTCTAAGCGCTTAAGTCGATACGAAAAACGGGCCACAACCCTTGGAGTTGTGGCCCGTTTTTTTATGGTTTCTGAAAGGGTTTCAGGTTTCAGGCTGATCGCGCAGGAACACCAGCTTGTCCGGACCTGATTGCTCCGCGCTGTAGTAATAACCCTGGTAGTCGAAGGCCTTGAGTTGCTCGACATTGCCGACGCGTTCCTTGATCACGTAGCGCGCCATCAGCCCGCGGGCTTTCTTGGCGTAAAAGCTGATGATCTTGTACTGGCCGTTTTTCAGGTCCTTGAACTCGGTATCGATGATCCGCGCGTTCAGTGCCTTGCGCTTCACTGCACTAAAATATTCGTTGGAGGCCAGGTTGAGGAGAATGTCGTCACCCTGGGCGGCCAAGGCGTCGTTCAGCCAATTGCTAATGCGTTCGCCCCAGAAGGCGTACAGGTCCTTGCCCCGCGCATTAGCCAGCTTGGTGCCCATTTCCAGGCGATACGGCTGCATCAGGTCCAGCGGACGCAGCACGCCATACAGGCCGGAGAGCATGCGCAGGTGGTCCTGGGCAAAGGCGAAGTCGGCGTCGGAAAAGTCCTCGGCGTGCAGGCCGGTGTACACATCGCCCTTGAACGCCAGCAGCGCCTGCTTGGCGTTTTCCGGGGTGAAGTCGGGGTGCCAGCTGGCAAAGCGCGCGGCATTCAGCCCGGCCAGCTTGTCGGAGAGGTGCATCAGCTCGGCAATCTGCAGCGGCGTGAGTTCGCGCAACTGTTCAATCAGCAGCTGAGCGTCATCCAGGTGCTGCGGTTGGGCGAAACGCGCGGTCACCGGCGGGGTGTCGTAATCCAGGGTCTTGGCGGGGGAAATCACCAGTAACATCGGCATCGTCTCCATAAAAGATGCCGCGATTGTAGGGAGTGCGGCGCCTCGACTCCACCTATCGGGACGATTGACGCACCATCGCCCGGCTTGAATCGAGCGAGCGCAAGCTGTTTACCACCGGATGCTCTGCCATTTGCGTCACAGCGAAAGACGCCGGGCTGAGGAATCCGGCTGACGGTAGGAATAAATTCACAATTGCGGCCTCAAATAGAATGCACGCCGCGATTGACGGCTGCGTTTCATTGGCCACCTGGTGGGTGGCCGTTCTTGGGCGGGGCGCTGTAGGCCCGGCCCTGATGCGGCGGAGCGCCGTTCTGGCCTTCCGTCGCGTGATCTCTGTAGAGGTGACCGTATGGATGACCAAGGATGCGCACGTTCCACCCAGCCAATCCTCTATGCGCTCGATACCAATGTACTGATCCATGATCCCAACGCCTTGCTCAACTTCCAGGAGCACCAGGTGGCGATTCCCATGACTGTGCTTGAAGAGCTGGACAAGCTGAAGACCGGTAAACACACGGTGGCAGCCGAATGCCGACAGGCGATCCGCCTGATCGACAAGGTGCTGGGTGAAGCCACTCCGCAGCAGGTCGAGCAGGGCGTGCCGATCCAGCGCGGCAAGAGCGGCCCCTGTGGAAGTTTGTCGATCCTGATGAGTAAACACGAGATTCCCAGCGGGCTGCCTGAGCATCTAAACGACAACCGGATCATCAATCAGCTGGTGGACATGAGCGCCCGGCGGCCCGAGTTGTCCGTGGTGTTGGTCAGCAAGGACATCAACATGCGCCTCAAGGCGCGCGCCTGTGGCATCGCCGCCGAGGATTACCAGAGCGACCAGTTGGTCGATGATGTCAGCATGCTTTCCCGGGGTTATCACAGCATGCCGGGCTCGTTCTGGGATCGCGTCAGCAAGGTGGAGACCCGTCAGGAATTGGGCCGCACCTGGCACCGCGTGCAGCTCACCGGTAACGTGCCGCCCGTGCACATCAATGAGTTCATTCTCGACGAACAGGGCTTCGTCGGCTGGATCAAGGGCATCCGCGCGGACGAACTGCTGATCCTCGACCTGCATCAAGAACCGTTGCTGCACCAGGAAGCCTGGGGGCTTAAGCCGCGTGATATCTACCAGGCGCTGGCGCTGTTCGCGTTACTCGATCCGGACATCCATCTGGTCAACCTGAGCGGCGCCGCCGGTTCGGGCAAGACCATCCTGGCCTTGGCGACGGCCATCGAGCAGACCGTGGTCAGCAAGCGTTACCGGCGCATCATCGCCACCCGCAGCGTGCAGGGGCTGGATGAGGACATCGGCTTTCTGCCGGGTACCGAAGCGGAGAAGATGGAGCCCTGGCTGGGGGCAATCACCGACAACCTGGAGGCGCTGCACAGCGACGACGAGAGCACCCACGGCAGCGTCGACTACATCCTGCAAAAGGTGCCGTTGCAGTTCAAATCACTCAATTACATCCGCGGACGCAGCTTCCAGCAGAGCCTGTTGCTGATCGATGAGTGCCAGAACCTGACCCCGCACCAGATGAAAACCATCATTACCCGGGCGGGCAGCGGGACCAAGGTGATCTGCCTGGGCAACCTGGCGCAGATCGACACGCCTTATCTGTCCGCCACCAGTTCCGGACTGACCTACCTGACCGAGCGCTTCAAGGATTTCAGCCACGGTGTGCACATCACCCTGCAAGGCGTGCCGCGCTCGGTGCTGGCCGAGTACGCGGAAACGCACATGTAAGTGCGCGAGTGTTCGCATCAAGGAGTGGGCTGCTGCCCGCTCCCTGATGACGCCTGACTTGACGTCGCTCATGGGATCACTGCGCTCTTGGGTCTAGAATGGCCGGCAATTGTTCAGGAGTGGTCGTCATGTCCCTTACCCATCTCGATTCCCAGGGCCGTGCCCATATGGTGGATGTCACCGACAAGGCGGTGACGTTTCGCGAGGCGGTGGCTGAGGCGCGGGTGCGCATGCTGCCGCAGACCCTGGCGCTGATTCAGCAAGGCGGTCATCCCAAGGGTGATGTGTTCGCCGTGGCGCGCATCGCCGGCATTCAGGCGGCCAAGAAAACCCATGAGCTGATTCCCTTGTGCCACCCGTTGCTGCTGACCGGCGTCAAGGTCGAGCTGCGGGTCGAGGGCGAGGATTGCGTGCACATCGAGGCGCGGTGCAAGCTGGCCGGGCAGACCGGCGTGGAAATGGAAGCGCTGACCGCTGCCAGCGTCGCGGCGCTGACTATCTATGACATGTGCAAGGCGGTGGATCGCGACATGACCATTGAAAGCGTACGCCTGCTGGAGAAATTGGGCGGTAAAAGCGGGCATTACCAGCGTGATGGAGAGCCAACATGATTCGTGTGCAGTATTTCGCCCGCTACCGTGAAGCGCTGGGCCGTGATGGCGAACAACTGGACTGGCAGGCGGATTTCTCCAGCCTGGGCGCGTTGCGCGATTACCTGCTGCAACGCGGTGATGCCTGGCAGGTGCTGGCCGAGCAGAACCTGATGTGCGCGCGCAATCAGGAATTGTGCGGCTTGGACGAGCCCATCGCTGATGGCGATGAGGTCGCCTTCTTCCCGACGGTTACCGGAGGCTGAAAATGGCTGTTCGTGTGCAGGAAAACGCCTTCGACGGCGGCGCCGAGCTCAACGCCCTGCACGCCGACCACACCGGGATTGGCGCGGTGGTTGGGTTCGTCGGTTACATGCGCGACTTCAATGATGGCCAGGACGTGGCGGGGATGTTTCTCGAACATTATCCCGGCATGACTGAAAAGGCCCTGGCGAAGATCGTCGTCGAGGCGGAAGCGCGCTGGCC
The DNA here is from genome assembly GCA_964410065.1 of uncultured Pseudomonas sp. GTDB lineage: Bacteria > Pseudomonadota > Gammaproteobacteria > Pseudomonadales > Pseudomonadaceae > Serpens. Next base: position 63,366 of record CAYPFO010000011.1, on the reverse strand, counting down.
GTTGCTCAAGGTTGAAATCATCCACCGCGTGGGCGCCTTGCGGCCGGGCGAGCCGATCGTCTTCGTCGGCACGGCCAGCGCGCACCGTCAGGCGGCCTTCGAGTCTTGCGACTTCATCATGGATTATCTGAAAACCCGCGCGCCGTTCTGGAAGCGCGAGGACACCGCCGAAGGGCAACGCTGGGTCGAAGGACGCGCCAGCGATCAGCAGGCCGCGGGGCGCTGGCGGGAGCCGTAGCCACAAGGCCCTCGTAGGCTAGCGTTGAGCGCAGCGATACCCATCGCGATGATGGGTAGGCGTGATGCCTCCAGGTAAGCTGGAACACCTGCGCGCGCCTCAGCCCATCCTGCGGAACTGTAGACGGGAATCAGTTCAGGACGATGTACAGCTTGTACAACACGGTGGAAAGCACACTGACAATGCCCAGGCCCATCAGGCCAAGTCCACCGCTATGGTGGCGGTAATTGAAGCCGAAACCCAGTAGCAAAAAGCCCACGCTGAGTAAGAGCAACATCCAGTACATGCTTTCCATGGGGGTGTTCTCCATGTGAACGAATTAGGTAGGGAGCTACTGTATCGCCTGCATGCCCTGCGTGTTCTGATCTGGATCAGGTGGTCCCGATAATCCGAGGCCACCGACCCAGTTGCCATCCCTCAATGCTTGCGCGGCACCGGTTTGAGCAGTTCGGCCGGTGGCGTCTCACAGTGGATCTTGCGCCCGATCAGCTCTTCGATCGGTGGCAGGGCGAAGGCATCGTCCTCGCCGGCAAAGCTGATCGAGGTGCCGCTGGCGCCGGCGCGGCCGGTGCGACCGATGCGGTGCACGTAGTCGTCCGGGTCTTCCGGCAGGGTGAAGTTGATCACGTGGCTGATGCCGTCGACATGGATGCCGCGGCCGGCCACGTCGGTGGCGACCATGACGCGGATCTCGCCTTCGCGAAAGCCTTCCAGCGCCTTGATGCGCTTGTGCTGCGGCACATCGCCGGACATCTGCACGGCGCTGATGCCGTCGCGGGTCAGGCGTTCCTCGATGCGGCGCACTTCATCCTTGCGGTTGGCGAAGACCATTACGCGCGACCAGTCGTTCTGGGTGATCAGGTTGTAGAGCAGCTTGTACTTGTCGCTGCCGCCCACGGCATAGACGTGCTGCTCAACGGTGTCGCTGGCCACCTGCTCGGGTTCGATCTCGACGGTCACCGGATCGACGGTCCACTGCTTGGCCAGGTTCAACACGTCTTCGGTGAAGGTCGCGGAGAACAGCAGCGTCTGGCGTTCGGATTTCGGTGGCGTCTGACGGATGATCTGCCGCACCTGGGGGATGAAGCCCATGTCGAGCATGCGGTCGGCCTCGTCCAGCACCAGCACTTCGACCATGTCCAGGTGGACCTCGCCGCGCTGGTTGAAGTCCAGCAGGCGTCCGGGGGTGGCGACCAGAATGTCGCAGTAGCGGCTTTCCAGTAGTTTGAGCTGCTTGTCGAAGTCCATGCCGCCGACGAAGCTCATCACATTGAGACCGGTGTACTTGGTCAGGTCCGCAGCGTCGTTGGCAATCTGTACCACCAGTTCGCGGGTTGGCGCGATGATCAGCGCGCGTGGCTCGCCCATATAGCGCTCTTTCGGCGGCGGCGTTTGCAGCAACTGGGTGATGGTGGAGATCAGGAAGGCGGCCGTCTTGCCGGTACCGGTCTGGGCCTTGCCGATGGCGTCCTGGCCATTGAGGGTGAAACCCAGGACTTTGGCCTGGATGGGTGTGCAGTAGGGGAAGCCCAGATCATGGATCGCATGCATCAGCTCGGGGGAGAGCTTGAAGTCATGGAAGCGGGTTTTGCCTTCCGCCGGTTCGACGGCGAAATCCTCGAGTTTCCAGGTGTCTGCCACCGGCTTGCGCGGGGCGCGCTCGCGGCGCGGCTTGGCGGGTTTGGCGGGCTCCTGAACGGACTCCTGGGCGGACTCCTGGGCGGGCGACTGCTCACGGGCAGCGGCCGGTTTCTTGCTGGCGGCAGCGGTGGCGTTGCGCGGCGGTTTGCCGGTGGTGCTGCGGGCTCGGCTTTTCGTTGCCGCCGGGGCGGGGGTGTGCGGGGTGGTCGGGGCGGCGCTGACTGCGGGCTCTTCACCTTTGCTGAATATTTTCTTGAGTGCTTTGAGCACGGTGGTCTCGACAGTTGATTAAGGAATGAACGCTGGCAGTGTAAAGCAAGAAGCTCGCCCGGCGAAGAGGCAGGCCCCGGTGTTGGGGGCCAATCGCGGGTGGCGCCGGTGTTTGCGAGGGCAATCACGGGCTTTACTGAGGAGCGGACTTGTCTGCGAGGCAGGCGGCGGTGGTGTTCGGGTTAATCGCGCTCAAGACCGCGCCTGCGTCAGGGGTCTCATTCGCCGGGTGACAGTCGCGCCTGCAGCCAATTGCCGATGGCTTCGATTTCCGCCAGGCAGACCTCATGACCCATGGGATATTCCTGCCAAGTGACCGGTACGTCTTGCGCCGCCAGGAAATCGTGGGCGGCGCGACCCAGCGCATAGGGCACCACTTCATCGCGATTGCCATGCAGGTTGAACACCGGCACCTGGCGCTTTTGCGCATCGAGTTTCAATTCAGCAGTAAAGGTGGGCGCGTACGTGGACAGCGCCAGCACGCCGCCCAGCGGACCTTGCCAGCGCAGAAAGGCGGTGTGAAGCACCACCGCGCCACCTTGGGAAAAACCGGCGAGGAAAATGCGCGACGGATCGATGCCTGAATCGCGCTGGGCCTCGATCAGACGGATCACGGTATACGCGGACTCTTCCAGTTGTTCCTTATTGATGGTCCGTGCCGTGGCACCCATGCTGAGGATGTCGTACCAGCTGGGCATTTCCCAGCCGCTGTTGACCGTCACCGGCCGGGTCGGCGCCTGGGGCAGCACGAAACGGGTGGAGGGCAACCGCTGCTGCAGGGCATCGGCCACCGGCTGAAAGTCGAAACGGTCGGCACCCAGGCCATGCAACCAGATCACACAGGCATCAGCCGTCTGGCGGGGAGAAAGGATCAGCGGTTCGCTCATGGTGGCTCCAGGTCAGTGCGCGCGCCCCGTTTGTGGGCGTGCAAGCGAGGGATCGGAAGGCATCTACAGGCCGGATCGTGGCGCGTTGGTAGTGCAAGGATACGCCGGGCAAGGGCTGGATGGCATGCCGCGACGAATTGGTATGCCTATTGCTGTTGTTCATCGGTGGCTCGGCAGCCAGGTTGTTCTGCTTAACGGGGTGATTATTTCGTGGATGCTCATGACGTCATCAATGGGGATATGGATGTTGGGCGCTGACGATATCGCCAACTAGACTGCCTTTCAGGCCTGCACGGGTTCGTTGTTTATGTACCGGCAGTAGCGAACATCCCCGGGAATGTATGCCGACACTCCAACACAAAAAAAGCAACTGGAGGTTCCGAATGAAAATGGTGAAATCCACTCTGGCGCTGTTGACCACTGCATCGCTGTTGGGTCTCGGCGGCCTGGCCCACGCCGGTGCGACGCTGGATGCAGTGAAGAGCAAGGGCTTTGTGCAATGTGGCATCAGTGACGGACTGCCGGGCTTCTCCTATGCCGATGCCAAGGGTAAGTACCTGGGTATTGACGTCGACGTCTGTCATGCCATCGCTGCAGCGGTTTTCGGCGATGCCAGCAAGGTCAAATTCAGCCCACTGACCGCCAAGGAGCGCTTCACCGCACTGCAGTCTGGCGAGATCGACGTGTTGTCGCGCAACACCACCTGGACCAGTTCGCGGGACTCGGCCATGGGCCTGAACTTCACCGGCGTGACCTACTACGACGGCCAGGGCTTTCTGATCAACAAGAAGCTCGGGGTCTCCAGCGCCAAGGAACTGGATGGCGCCACGGTCTGTGTACAGGCCGGCACCACCACCGAACTGAACCTGTCCGATTACTTTCGCAGCAACAGCCTCAAATACACGCCGATCACCTACGACACCTCCGATGAAAGCGCCAAATCGCTGGAATCCGGCCGTTGTGACGTACTGACCTCGGACCAGTCGCAGCTGTATGCCCAGCGCATCAAGCTGGCCGCGCCGGACGAATACATCGTGCTGCCGGAAGTGATATCCAAGGAGCCGCTCGGCCCGGCCGTGCGTCAGGGCGATGAAGAGTGGTTCGATATCGTGCGCTGGACGCTGTACGCCATGCTCAACGCCGAGGAGCTGGGCATCGACTCGAAGAACGTCGAGGCCACCGCCAAGTCGACCAAGAACCCGGACGTCGCACGACTACTGGGTGCCGAAGGGGAATACGGCAAGGACCTGAAACTGCCCAAGGACTGGGCGGTGCAGATCGTCAAGCAAGTGGGCAATTACGCGGAAATCTTCGAGCGCAACGTCGGCAGTGGCAGCGAGCTGAAGATTGAACGCGGCCTCAACGCGTTGTGGAACAACGGTGGCCTGCAGTACGCACCGCCCGTGCGCTAACCGCCGCGCCACCGTCCCATCGGGCGGTGGCGATGTCCACATAATGAGGTCTTCCGCCCGGGCGTCGGTGTGCTCAGGCTTGAGCGCGGGGGGCTTTCGAGAGGGTTCCTATGACAGTTGCCGTCAAGCCCCGGCGTTCGCTGCTCACCGATCCCCAAGTGCGCGCCTGGGCCTTCCAGATTCTGGCAGTCATCGCCGTTGTGGCGTTCGGCTGGTTCCTGTTCAACAACACCCTGACCAATCTCGAGCATCGCGGCATTACCTCCGGTTTCGGCTTTCTCAATAACAGTGCCGGTTTCGGTATTACCCAGCATCTTATCGACTACACCGAAAGCGATACCTACGGGCGGGTGTTCCTGGTCGGGTTGCTCAATACCCTGCTGGTCAGCGTGATTGGCATCATTCTGGCGACCATCCTCGGTTTCATCCTGGGCATCGCACGACTGTCGCCCAACTGGCTGATTCGCCAACTGGCCACGGTGTATATCGAGATTTTCCGCAACATTCCGCCGCTGCTGCAGATTTTCTTCTGGTATTTCGCGGTGATCGGGCCGCTGCCAGGGCCGCGCAACAGTATCAGCCTGTGGGACACCATATTCATCAACAACCGGGGCGTGCAGATGCCGGCGCCCAGTGGCAGCGAAGCGTACTGGCCGTTCATGGTGGCCTTGTTGGTGGCATTGGTGCTGTTCGCCCTGATCACCCGCTGGTCGCGGGCACGTCGTCTGGCCACCGGGCAGGGTTTCCCAACGCTATGGGTCAATCTGGCGTTGCTGATTGTGCTTCCCGGCGCCTGCTGGCTGTTGCTGGGCTCGCCGTTCACTTGGGAAGTGCCGGAACTGCAGCGCTTCAATATCCGGGGCGGTTGGGTGGTGATTCCCGAGCTGGTCTCCATCGTCATGGCGCTGGCGATCTATACGGCGGCGTTCATCGGCGAAACCGTGCGCGCTGGTATCCAGGCGGTCAGCTATGGGCAGACCGAAGCGGCCAGCTCGCTGGGTCTCAGACCTGGTCATATCTTGCGGCTGGTAATCGTTCCCCAAGCCTTGCGAGTCATCATCCCGCCCTTGACCAGCCAGTACCTGAACCTGACCAAAAACTCCTCGCTGGCCGCGGCCATTGGCTACCCGGACATGGTTTCGCTGTTCGCCGGCACGGTGCTTAACCAGACCGGTCAGGCAATCGAGACCATGGCTATCACCATGAGTGTGTACCTGGCCATCAGCCTGAGCATTTCCATGCTGATGAACTGGTACAACAAGCGCATTGCGCTGATCGAACGGTAGGGAAAGCCATGATCACACATACCTTCAAGCCTGATTTGCCGGCTCCGGCCATGAGTGTCGGCCTGCTTGGCTGGATCCGCGCCAGCCTGTTTTCCAGTTGGCTCAACACGCTACTGACGTTCATCGGTCTGTATCTGATCTGGCTGATCGTGCCGCCAATCATCGAGTGGGCCTTCATCAAGGCCGACTGGGCGGGCACCAGCCGCGCCGACTGTTCCCGCGAAGGCGCCTGCTGGGTGTTCATCGGCGAGCGCTTCAGTCAGTTCATGTACGGCTTCTATCCGGCTGAACTGCGCTGGCGCGTCGATTTGAGCGTGTGGTTGGCCGTCATCGGCGCGGCGCCGTTGTTCATCCCGGCGTTCCGCCACAAGGTGCGCTACGGCCTGACGTATCTGGTGATTTATCCGTTACTCGCCTATTGGCTGTTGCATGGTGGTTTTTTGGGGTTGTCAACGGTGTCGACCACGCAGTGGGGTGGTCTGATGCTGACCATCGTCATTGCCGCCGTGGGCATCGCCGGCGCCTTGCCGCTGGGCATCCTGCTGGCGCTGGGACGACGCTCGGACATGCCGGCCATCAAGGTCATCTGCGTGACCTTTATCGAGTTCTGGCGCGGCGTGCCGCTGATCACCGTGCTGTTCATGTCCTCGGTGATGCTCCCGCTGTTCCTGCCCGAAGGCATGAACCTCGACAAGCTGATGCGCGCCATGGTCATGGTGATTTTCTTCGAGGCGGCCTACATCGCCGAAGTCGTGCGCGGTGGCCTGCAGGCGATTCCCAGGGGCCAGTACGAAGCCGCTGCAGCCATGGGGTTGGGCTACTGGCGCAGCATGTTGCTGGTGATTCTGCCTCAGGCGCTCAAGCTGGTGATTCCCGGCATCGTCAACACCTTCATTGCGCTGTTCAAGGACACCAGTCTGGTGATCATCATCGGCCTGTTCGACTTCCTCAACAGCATCAAACGCGCCACCGCCGACCCCGTCTGGCTCGGCATGTCCACCGAAGGCTATGTGTTTGCCGCGGCGGTGTACTGGGTCTTCTGTTTCGCCATGTCCCGCTACTCCATGCACCTGGAGCGCACGCTGGACACCGGCCTCAAGCACTAAGGGGAATAATCATGGCTGAAGCAATCAAACAACCCGCGCCGAGCGAACACCCGATGATCGAGATGATCGAGGTGAACAAATGGTACGGCCAGTTCCATGTGCTCAAGGACATCAACCTGAAGGTGAAGACGGGCGAGCGGATTGTCATCTGCGGCCCGTCCGGCTCGGGCAAGTCAACGACCATCCGCTGCATCAACCGGCTGGAGGAACACCAGAAGGGGCAGATCTTCGTGGATGGTGTCGAGCTGACCCGCGATCTCAAGCAGATCGAGTCGATCCGCAGCGAGGTGGGCATGGTCTTCCAGCACTTCAACTTGTTTCCGCACCTCACCGTCTTGCAGAACTGCACGCTAGCGCCGATGTGGGTGCGCAAGCTGCCCAAGCGCCAGGCCGAGGAGATCGCCATGGATTACCTGGAGAAAGTGCGCATTCCCGAGCAGGCCGACAAGTATCCGGGCCAACTGTCCGGGGGCCAGCAGCAACGCGTGGCGATTGCCCGTGCGCTGTGCATGAAACCGAAGATCATGCTGTTCGACGAGCCCACCTCGGCGCTTGACCCGGAGATGGTCAAGGAGGTACTGGACACCATGATCCGCCTGGCCGAGAGCGGCATGACCATGCTTTGCGTCTCCCACGAAATGGGCTTTGCGCGCACCGTGGCCGACCGGGTGATCTTCATGGACAAAGGAGAGATCGTCGAACAGGCCGATCCGGAGACCTTTTTCAATCATCCGCAGAACGAGCGGACCAAACTGTTTCTTAGCCAGATTTTGCATTGAGCCAGTGCGGACGCTTGTGGGCAGGGTGTCCCACAAGCGTCCGGCTAAACGCCTGGGTTAAACTTCGCGCTTCTTTTGCAACCCATGCTCGCTCATGACACTCGCCGAAACCAAGCCCTGGTTTGTCTACCTGGTGCGCGCCGCCAACAACGCCCTGTACTGCGGCATCAGCGACGATCCGCAGCGGCGCTTCGCCGCGCACCAACGTGGCAAGGGCGCGCGCTTTTTCCATTCCAGCCCCGCACAAGCGCTGGTGTATGTCGAGGCCTGTGCCGACAAAAGTATGGCACTCAAGCGCGAGCGGGCCATCAAGGCGCTGAAGAAGTCGGCGAAAGAAGCGCTGCTTCAAGCCCACCCATACTCGTAGGGCGGCCTCGCTCGCTGCAGGGCGGTCGGCTGCATGCACACAGTATCCCGAGCAGCCCGCCGGCGGTGGGTCAGGCAAACGGCGGGCTGCCCGAATAACACCGCGTCTTCTATGGAATACCGTGTAACGGGCGAGGTCGCCCTACGACGAACGTACCGCTCTCGCCCCTAAAACCGTGCTCTGGTAAGACTCGGCTTATCCCTGATTACGCTTGAGCTGATCCTTCAGTTGAGTGGGTAGCTGGCGAATGATCAGCATGTCGCGGGCCTCGTCGTACTCCACCTTGGAGCCCAGCAGGTGCGCTTCGAAGCTGATCGACAAGCCTTCGGCACGGCCGGTGAAGCGGCGGAATTGGTTGAGGGTGCGCTTGTCCGGCGGAATCTCCGGCGACAGACCGTAATCCTTGTTGCGGATATGGTCGTAGAACGCGCGGGGACGTTCCTCGTCGATCACTTCAGAGAGATCCTCCAGGGTCATCGGCTCGCCGCGCTTGGCCTGACTGGTGGCGTAGCCGACCAGCGCGCTGGTCTTTTCCCGCGCTTGCTCTTCGGCCAGGTCCTCGCTCTCGACAAAATCGCTGAACGCCTTGAGCAGGGTGCGTGTCTCGCTGGGGGCATCGACGCCTTCCTGGCAGCCGATGAAGTCGCGGAAGTACTCCGAAACCTTCTTGCCGTTCTTGCCCTTGATAAAGGAGATGTACTGCTTGGAGTTCGGGTTGTTCTGCCACTCGGAAATATTGATCCGCGCAGCCAGGTGCAATTGACCCAGGTCCAGGTGCTTGGCCGGGGTGACGTCCAGCGCATCGGTCACGGCCACGCCTTCGCTGTGGTGCAACAGGGCGATGGCCAGGTAATCGGTCATGCCCTGCTGATAATGCGCAAACAGCACATGCCCGCCGGTGGACAGGTTGGACTCCTCCATCAGCTTTTGCAGGTGCTCCACAGCTTCGCGGCTGAAGGCCGTGAAGTTGCGGTTGCCGTCCAGGTAATCCTTCAGCCAGCCGCTGAACGGATAGGCGCCGGATTCCTCGTGAAACAGTCCCCAGGCCTTGCCTTGTTTGGCGTTATAACTCTCGTTGAGATCGGCCAGCAGGTTCTCCATGGCCTGGGACTCGCCCAGCTCGGAATCGCGGGCATGCAGCACGGCGGGCGTGCCATCGGGTTTCTTCTCGATCAGGTGAACGATGCAGTGGCGAATCGGCATGGTGGTCTCTTAAGAGTGGGTGGCCGAAGGCGGGACGTTGCTGTCTTTGCCGAGGCCGGAGCGATGCCGAGTTTAACCGACAGTCAGCCAAGCAAAATCAGTTGGGGGTACATGCGGTTGTTTGTTCAGTAGTGATACCGACACGAAATGATCGAAATAGCGTGATCCTCAACGGCATACACCACTCTGTTGGTCTCGTCGATGCGGCGCGACCAGAAGCCGGATAGGTTTTCCCTGAGCGCCTCCGGTTTGCCGATGCCTTCGAAGGCAGAGCGTTTGATGTCCAGAATGAGTTTGTTGATGCGCTGCAGGGTCTTTTTGTCCTGCTTTTGCCAGTTGAGGTAATCGCTCCAAGCGTGGTCTGTCCAACAGAGCAGGCGATTACTCACCGAGCAATTCCCGCTCCTGCACCTTGCCAGCCCGGTACTGGGCAATCGACTTGGTGAGGTGCTCGGCATTAGCCGGTGAACGCAGCAGGTGGACGGTTTCCATCAGGCTGTTGTAGTGATCGAGAGACATGACCACGGCATCTTCAGCGTCACGACGGCTGATGATGGTGGTATCGGCGTCGTTGACCACGCCGTCCAGCACCGCCTTGAGGTTGTTGCGGGCTTCGGTAAAGGAAATAATTTTCATGAGGCGTCACTGCAGAATGGTTCATGCGAGTCTAGTGCTGACGAGAAAGTTGTACAACTTGCGGTACAGGTTGTCTGTCAGGAGGTTTTTCTACGGGAGCCGCGCGACCTGTCAGCGAAGGCGTCAGGTCGTTGGGCTTGTCTCAGGTTTGAGCAAAAACCCTGCCGGCCATGGCAAGGTTTTCTCTTGTGGGAGTTACGCCACTTCCGCAACGTCGCGTTGCACCTTCTGCTGCGCGAGCAAGCGTTTGATCATGTAGCGCACATGCACATGCAGGTCGTACAGCTCGCCGGAGTAGGAGAGCGGTACTTCGACCTTGGCCAGTTCGTCTTCCAGTTGCACCAGGCGGGCGATTTCCGCGGTCGGGTCTTTTAGCTTGCCCAGGTGCAGCTGGCGATCAATCTCGCGCAGGTGCTTGTACCAGCGATAGATGCGCGAACGGATGCGCCAGCGGTACAGCGGGCCGACCACCTTGAACAGCGGAAACAGCAGCATCAGCAGCGGAATGGCGAGAATGATGTAGCGGTCGGCCAGCGAGGCGATGCGAAACGGCAGGTAACGCTGCAGGATCGGCAGGCCGTTGCGGTAGAAATAGTCGGCCTCGTCGAGGCTGGCCAGGTTGGACGAAGGGGCTGCCGGAAACTGCCCGGCGGCATCCAGCAAGTTACCGTCCTTGAGCACTTCACGGGCGGCGGCCAGAAGCAGTGGGGTCAGCGAGCTGTGGAAGTTCTCGTTGGCCACCAGGGTGGCCAGTGCGGCGATGGTGTCCATATCCTGAGCGGGTACATTGCGAGCCAGGTTGAGCATGCCTTCGCCAACATCGACTCGTGCCAGATAGGGCATACGTGCCTGGTAGGCGGCGCTGCGGCGCAGGTCGAGCAATTGCAGGTTGGGATTGGCGGCCAGGCGCTGGATCAGCGCATTCTCCGCCGGGCCGATGAAGAAGGCCGCGTCCAGCTGGCCTGCAATCAGTTCTCTGGCGGCGCGGCTGCCGCCGATCTGCTGCCAATTGTCCGGTAGCGCATGCGGGTCCAGCCCGTTGACCTCCATAAGCGGCAGGGTCAGCGACTGGGTGCCGCTGTCGGCCGAACCGATGGCCACGCGCAATGGCTGCAGATCGGCGAGGCGGGTGAAGTTCAGGTCCTGGCGGGCGAACAGCCAGACCGGTTCCTGGTACATCACGCCCAGACCGAACAGTTCGGCGCGCTCGCTGGCATCCAGGTTCAGTTCTTGCCCGCTCTGCACCAGCGCCAGTTCCACGTCGCCGGCTTGCAGTTTGGCCAGGTTGTCCAGCGAGCCGCCGCTGGGCACCAGTTCCAGGGTGAAGCCTTCCCGGGCCAGTTCGGTCTGCAATTTCACGCCCAAGGCGTGATAGCCGCCATTCGGCCCGCCGGTGGCGAGACGCGCGGACATCGGCGGCGGCGGGGCGACGAAGTAAAACAGTGCGCCGACCAGCGCGGCCAGTACCGGCACGATCCACAGATTGGCCAGCAACATGATCTTCAGGTCGTTGAAAATGCGGCGCATGGAACTCCCTTTTGGGCAAAATGACAGGCGCTGATGGTAGCAAGCCTTGTGGTTGCCAGGCAGCGTTGCGCCGTCCAAGCTGGCGCGGACTCTTGAACTGTGAACAAGCGATTTTTCCCGATGCGTATCCTGCACACCTCCGACTGGCACCTTGGCCAGCATTTCATGGGCAAGACCCGTCAGGCCGAACACCGAGCCTTCTGCGCCTGGTTGATCGCACAGGTGCGTGAACAGGCGGTAGACGCGGTAGTGATTACCGGCGACGTGTTCGACACCGGCGCGCCGCCCAGCTATGCCCGCGAGCAGTACAACCGGTTCATCGTCGCGCTGCGCGACACAGGCGCCGAGCTGGTGGTGCTGGGCGGCAATCATGATTCTGTGGCGATGCTCGGCGAGTCGCGCAGTCTGCTGGCCTGTTTGGGGTGTCATGTGGTGCCGGCCGTTGGCATCGAACCGGCGGAGCAACTGCTGGTGCTGCACCGCCGTGATGGCACGCCCGGCGCGGTCCTCTGCGCGATTCCCTTTATCCGCCCGCGCGATGTGTTGTGCAGCGAAGCGGGGCAGAGCGCGGAAGACAAACAGCTGTCTCTACAGAACGCCATTCATGGCCATTACCAGCAGCTGTTCACCCTGGCCGAAACCAAGCGCGACGCGCTGGGCGGTGATCTACCGATCATCGCCACCGGCCACCTGACCACGGTTGGCGCCAGCGCCAGTGAATCGGTGCGCGAAATTTACGTCGGCGCGTTGGAAGCGTTCCCCACCAACGCCTTTCCGCCCGCCGCTTACATTGCCCTCGGCCATATCCATCGCCCGCAAAAGGTCGGCGGCCTGGAGCATATCCGCTACAGCGGCTCGCCGATTGCGCTGAGTTTTGATGAGGCGCGGCAGGACAAGCAGGTGCTGCTGGTCGACTTGGATGCACAAGGGCTGGACGCCGTGACGCCGCTGAGCGTGCCGTGCTTCCAGCCGATGTACAGCCTACGTGGTTTGCTGGCCGAACTGGAAACGGCGATTGCCGAGGCCGCTCGCGCGGGCAGCGCCGAGCGGCCGGTATGGTTGGAAATCCAAGTGACCAGTGACGATTACCTGAGCGATTTGCAGACGCGCATCAGCGCGCTCTGTGCCGAGTTGCCCGTGGAAGTGCTGCGCATCCGCCGCGAGCGCGGCAATGCGGCGGTCAGCCTGCAAAACGAGGCGCGGGAAACCCTGGATGAACTCAATCCCGCCGAGGTCTTTGATCGCCGTTTGCTCGTCGAGGATCTGGATGAAGCGCTGCAACAGCGGTTGCGCGGGCTGCATCGTCAGGTGCTTGGAGAATTGCAGGAAGTCAAAGCATGAAAATCCTCACGCTGCGCCTGAAGAACCTCAATTCGCTGAAAGGCGAATGGAAGATCGATTTCACCGCCGAGCCGTTTCGCGACACGGGGTTGTTCGCCATCACCGGCCCGACCGGCGCTGGCAAGACCACCTTGCTGGATGCCATCTGCCTGGCGCTGTATCACCGCACGCCGCGCATGGACAGCCTGTCCGCCAGCGGCAACGATTTGATGACCCGACACGCCGCCGACTGCCTGGCCGAGGTCGAGTTTGAAGTGCGGGGCCAGGCCTATCGCGCCTTCTGGAGCCAGCGGCGCGCTCGCGACAAAGCCGACGGTGCGCTGCAGGCGCCCAAGGTGGAGCTGGCCAAGATTGATGGCGAGGTTCTCGCCGAGCAGACGCGGGAAAAACTGCGCCTCACGGAAGAACTCACCGGCCTCGATTTTGCGCGCTTTACCAAATCCATGCTGTTGGCCCAGGGCGGTTTTGCCGCGTTTCTGGAAGCCGATGCCAAATCCCGCGCCGAATTGCTTGAGCAGCTCACCGGCACCGAGATCTACGGGCAGATTTCCCAGCGCGTGTTCGAGCGCACACGTGAAGTGAAGACCGCGTTGGATCAGTTACGCGCCCGCGCCGCCGGCGTCGAGTTGATGGATGAAGAGCAGCGTGCCGCCTTGCAGCATGAGGCTGAGCATCTGCAGCGCGAAGACACGCGCTTACATGAGTTGCGCGAAGAGCTGCAGCGCCAGCGCCAGTGGCATGAAAACCTGAACAAGGCCCAGGCCCGTCGGCAACAGGCTGTGCTGAATCATCAGCAAGCCGAGGGCTCGATGCAGGCCGCGCAGCCGGATCTGGCACGCCTGGCCGCCAGTGAGCCGGCGACCACACTGCAGGCGCCACATCGCGACTGGCAACGGGCGCACCAGGCGGTTGCGCACAGTGAGCAGCGTCTGCAGCAGTTGCAACAGGAGCAGCAACAGGTTCAGCAGCAGGTCAGCGACTGGCTGTGGCAGGGCCGTCACTGGAGTCGGCATCTGCTCGAAGAACGGCAGCAGGACCACCAACAGCTCGAAACTCAACTGCAGCGTTTGGAGGCCACGCTGGCCGCCACGCCCGAGCATGAACGCCTGGGCGAGTTGATCGTGCACTGGCGCGGCCGGCTGGAGGAGCGTCAGCGGTTGGCGACAGAGGATCGGCAATCGCTTGAGCGTCGCCAACAGCTCGAGGCCCAGGCGCAAAACCTGCGTCAGCGTTGTGATGAGCAACAAAAGTGCTTGGCCACCGAGCAACAGCGGTTGGACGAGGCGCAGCTCGCCGAGCAACAGCAACGCCAGCAACTTGACCAGTTGCTGGCCGGACGCAGTGAAGCCGCGCTGCGCGAGCACTGGCAATCCTTGCAGCGCCAGGCCGGCCTGCTGGAGCAATTGCGCCAGCTGGAAAGCAACCGCCAGCAACGGTTTGAGCAACAGACACGCCTGGCGCAAACGCTGGAGGGATTGCGTCGTCAGCAGGTCGATAAGACCGGTGAAGTCGACGCGCTACGCACACGCTACCGCGAGGTGAAACAAGGCGTTATCGATCAGGAAAAACTGCTGGAGCAGGAGCAGCGCATTTATAAGCTGGAAGCCCTGCGTGCTCAGCTGCAGGCCGGTGAAGCCTGTCCATTGTGCGGTTCCCATGAACACCCGGCGATTGCGGCGTACCAGGCGCTGGATGTGTCCGCTACTGAACAGGCGCTGACGGCGAAGAAAGCTGAACTGATCCAGTTGGAAGAGCAGGGTCAGGCACTCAATGCAGTACTGGTACAGCTGGGTGAGCGCTTGTCATTGCTGGAACAGCAACACCAGCAGGGCGAGTTGGAGCTGACCCGTCAGGCCGAGCAATGGCAACAGTTGACGGAACGACTAGGGACCGCGCTGGTTGACGGCGCTGCTCTGGAGGCTTTCGAGCAGCAACACACGCAGCAACTGACAATTGTCGAATCCAGCCTGCAGCGCTTCGATCAGTTCAAGGCGGCCCACGATGAGACCAGCCGTAACGTGCAGCGCTTGCAAAAGATCTGCACTGAACTGCAGCAGGCACTGCAACTGGCCGAGCAGCAGTTGCAGCACAACGGTCAGCAGGGCAGCGACATCGCCGAGCGCCAAGCTGTTCTGAGCCAGCAACGGGGCGAGCTGGATAGTCATCTATTAAGAGAGATGGACGGCTTCGCTGACGCCCTGCCAGCCGATGACGAGGCCTGGTTGCGGGCACGCGAGACCGAATGGCAAACCTGGCAGCAGGCACAGAGCGCGCGCCAGCAACTGCAACAGCAGGTGCGAGATATCCAGCACGCGCTGCACGTGGCGCAGCAACAGGTGGAACACTGGCAACAGCGCTGGTTCGCCGCGGCGATGTCCACATCCGCTGCGGAGTCTTTGGTTCCGACCGCCACGGCGAGTCCGCTGGAGGCGCTGCAACAGGCCGAAGCAGAACTGACCCGCGCCAGCAGCCGCCATGAGCAGTTGCAGGGCATGCAACAGGCACTGGAGCGGCAGTTGGATCATGAGCGTCAGCAACTGGCAGAGCGCGAAGCGCGCTGGGGCACAGCATTATTCGCCAGCCCCTTTGACGACGAGGCCGCTTTTAAGGCCGCCTTGCTCGAGGCGCCGCAACGTGAGGCCTTGCAGGCGCAGAAAGAGCAGTTGACCCAGGCGCTGGCTGCGGCCCGTGCGTCTCTGCAGGACGCCGAACGGCACCTGGCCGAACTGCAGGCCCACCCGATTGCCAGGCTGGAGCGCGAGGCGCTGGAAGAGCAGCTGCAACAGCTCGCCGGTGAGCTCAAGACGGTGAGTCAGCGCCAGGGCGAGATCCGTGGCCAACTGACGGCCGATCAACAGCGGCGGCAGAATCAGCAGTCGCTGTTCGCAGAAATCGACAAGCAACAGGGCGAATATGATCTGTGGCAACACCTCAACAGCCTGGTTGGCGCGGCGGATGGGGCCAAGTACCGCAAGTTCGCCCAAGGCTTGACCCTGGATCATCTGGTCTACCTGGCCAACCAGCAGCTGGCCCGCTTGCATGGCCGTTACCAATTGGCACGGCGCAGCAGCGGCGAGCTGGAGCTGGAGGTCATCGACACCTGGCAAGGCGACGTGGCCCGCGACTGCAAGACCCTGTCCGGGGGCGAGAGCTTTCTCGTCAGCCTGGCCCTGGCTCTGGCGTTGTCCGATCTGGTCAGCCACTCCACCAGCATCGACTCGCTGTTTCTTGACGAAGGTTTCGGCACGCTGGATGGCGAGACCTTGGAGATCGCCTTGGATGCGTTGGACAGCCTTAACGCCAGCGGCAAGATGATTGGTGTGATCAGCCATGTGGAAGCGCTCAAGGAGCGGATTCCGGTGCAGCTCAAGGTCAGCAAGGGCGTTGGTCTGGGCTACAGCAGCTTGGAGCGTCAGTTCGCCGTTTAGCCCGCCTGGGCGGCGCGCATCTTGTCCCAGGGCAGCGGTGCTTTTTGCTAAGCCTTTGAGTAGCCGAGGAATTTTTTTGAACCTAAGGGTAAAAAAAGCAAAATTGGTGGTTGACAGGGGGTCGTATATCCGTAGAATACCGCGCCATCGCAACGGGGTTTCTGGTCAGGCCAGACGTTGCGAGATTGGAAGGTAAAAAGTTCCGCGATAGCTCAGTCGGTAGAGCAAATGACTGTTAATCATTGGGTCCCTGGTTCGAGTCCAGGTCGCGGAGCCAACCTGTCAATATTCGGGGTATAGCGCAGTCTGGTAGCGCGCCTGCTTTGGGAGCAGGATGTCGGGAGTTCGAATCCCCCTACCCCGACCATATTTTGGGTCGTTAGCTCAGTGGTAGAGCAGTTGGCTTTTAACCAATTGGTCGTAGGTTCGACCCCTACACGACCCACCATATAAAACGGGAAGGTTCCTTGCGGACCTTCCCGTTTTTTATTGCCTGAGATTTTGCATGCTCGACCTTTTCCGGTTGCAAAACGGCCGCTCGTGCTGTTGTAGGGGCGAATTCATTCGCCTGACGCCTAGGATTGGCAACACCCGCGAAGACGCGACGAACTGCGTGGCCGATACGCTTGTGTTTGTCGCAGCAGATGCACGGGTTGAGAGTAATGTGTCAGGCGAATGAATTCGCCCCTACAGTACGCCGCACAGCAAACCTACCAAACTATCCCGTCACCAGTCCCGCCAGCATCCTGCTGAGCAGACCAAGCACCAGCACCACCACCAGTACGAGAAGTAACAGCAGCAACGGCTTGAACGGTTGGCGGTCAACCCGATTCTGAGGCAGTTTGAGGTATTCATCGACGCGGCGTTGGTCGTCGGGGTTCAGTCGGCTGGTCATGATGACCCTCGGTGGTAAATGGCTGTCATCAAGCCTAGTTCAGTTGGTGCCGCTCT
Organism: uncultured Pseudomonas sp.; assembly: GCA_964410065.1. Taxonomy (GTDB): domain Bacteria; phylum Pseudomonadota; class Gammaproteobacteria; order Pseudomonadales; family Pseudomonadaceae; genus Serpens. Next base: position 46,294 of record CAYPFO010000011.1, on the reverse strand, counting down.
TCAGGGCTCATTTGGCTCGTTGGCTGACTGTGGGGGTTTGGCACGTCACGCTGCAGCTTTGTTGTCCGGGTATAAACTTGGGACTCCATACCTGTGGTGGCTTGGCATGCAGGCATTTTACTGGCGAGTGCGCGACATCATTCCTAGGCACGACGCCGATCCGGCTCATCAGTGGCAGTGGCTGCTGGGTGAGGCAGGCCGATGATCTCCGCGCACCTGCTGGCGCCCGACACGTTGTGGCTCGGCTGGCTGATCTATTTGCCGTTCATTATCTGGGCGGTCCTTCGGGCGCCCTGGATTGAGCTGTTCAGCGATTTTCGTCGCCAACATCTATTGTTCGGCACCGTGCTGGTGCTATTTCTGCTTTGGCTGGTACGCAGGGATTTCGCCTCGGGACTGTCCTTGCATTTCATCGGCATGACCGCCGTAACGCTGTTGCTGGACTGGCCACTGGCCATTCTGGCGGGGCTGCTGGCTCAACTCGGACTGATCGCGATAGGGCGTCCGGACATGGCCGCGCTGGGGGTTAACGGCATTCTCCTGGTGTTGATTCCCGTCGCGGTGACCGAAGCATGTGCAAACCTGGTTGAGCGGGCGCAACCAAACAACCTGTTCGTCTACATCTTCTTTTCGGGATTCTTTCCTGCGGCGCTGACGGCCTTGTGCTGCATCCTGGCGGGGCTGGGCGTGCTCTGGCTGGACGGTCTTTATCCGATGCCGCCCTGGCTCGAGGATTTTATCGGCTACATCTGGCTGGTGATGTTTCCGGAAGCCTTTATCAACGGCATGGCGATCACGGCTCTGGTGGTGTTCTGCCCGGACTGGCTGGAGACCTTCAACCGTGGCCGCTACCTGTCGGCGCCCTGGAAGGATGACGGGTCGCCGCCATAAGGTGCACGAGTTTCACTCAAACTTCCGTAGGATGGTGTTGAGCGCAGCGATACCCATCGCGTGGTATTGACGCTGATGGGTATCGGCGCGATGCCACCGGATGAATCAGAACTCCGTGCCTCGCGCCTCAACCCATCCTACCCATCACCCTTCGCAGCGCCGCGTTCAGTGGCGCGAAAGATCCTCGGAGAACAGATCATCCACTGCGGGATCACCGGGTATCGCATGTTCTTCTGCCGCCCAGGCGCCCAGGTCAATTAGTTTGCAGCGCTCCGAGCAGAACGGCCGGGTCGGGGTTTTGTCATTCCACTCCACGGGCGCGTTGCAGGTCGGACATTTCACGGTGATGGGCTTGCTCATGGCTGGCCTCCTCGCAGGGTCAGATAAAAATGGTGCAGGCGTTCGACTTCGGCTTGCAACCATGTCAGGTCGCGATCATTGACCAGCACGTCGTCGGCGTGCCGCAAGCGCTCTTCGCGGCTGGCCTGGGCGGCGATGATGGCGCGTATCTGTGCTTCGTAGCTGCCATCGCGGGCCGTGGCGCGCTGCACCTGGAGATCTTCGGGCACATCCACCACCAGCACGCGCTGGGTCAGTTGGTATTGTCCGGACTCGATCAGCAGAGGTGAGACAAGGATCGCATAAGGCGACTGGGCGCGACCCAGGTGTTCGATGATTTCCTGACGAATCAACGGATGCAGCAACTGCTCCAGCCAGCGACGCTCCTCGGGATTGGCAAACACCCGCGCGCGCAGGGCGGCGCGGTCAAGTTGGCCGTCGGGCAGCAGAATGGTTGTACCGAAATGTTCGGCGATCTGCGCCAGCGCCGGACGGCCCGGCTCCACCACCCAGCGTGCGGCGTGATCGGCATCGACGGTATGAATGCCAAGCTCGCCAAAGTGCTGCGCAGCGGCACTCTTCCCGCTGCCAATACCGCCGGTCAGGCCAAGGATCCAGGGTTTCATAGAAGGCTTCCGTTCAAGGCAGGCCGGCATGATCGCAGAAACGGACGGCAGATCGAAGGGTGGGCTTGGTCGGCTGGCGAACCACTGGGTGGCGCTCCACCGAACGAGGCCGTGGTGGATGTAAAAAGCGACATCCACCCTACTATCAGCGAAACCCGGCGAACTGCAGGGTAACGATTTGCCCGCCGAGATCAAACGTAGGGTGGATCACGCTTTATC
>CAYPFO010000011.1:0-44209 GCA_964410065.1 uncultured Pseudomonas sp. | reverse complement strand
GGGTGGCGATCCACCGGGTGGCGCTCCACCGAGCGGGGCCGTTCTGGATGTAAAAAGCGACATCCACGCACAGATCAGCGAAACCCAGCAAACTGCAGGTAACTCTGGGTGATCTGTTCCCCCCAGATCAGCGCAACCCAGCCGGCAATGGCCAGGTAAGGGCCGAAGGGAATTGGCGTGCCGGTGGCGGCCTTGCGCAGGCGCAGCATGATGATGCCCAGAATGGCGCCCACCAGCGACGACAGCAGAATGGTCAGCGGCAATATCTGCCAGCCGCCCCAGGCGCCGAGCAGGGCCAGGAGCTTGAAGTCGCCGTAGCCCATGCCTTCCTTGCCGGTCAGCAGCTTGAACAGCCAATACACCGACCACAGGCTCAGGTACCCGGCCACCGCGCCCCATAGAGCCTCTTCCAGGCTAGTGAACAGGCCGAAATTATTGACGATCAGCCCCAGCCAGAGCAGCGGCAGCACCAGCGCATCGGGCAGCAACTGGTGATCGCAGTCGATCAGGCTCATCGCCAGCAGGCCCCAGGTGAGCAACAGCATGGCTGCGCACGGCCAGCCGTAACCGAACTGCCAGGCAACAAACGCCGACAGCAGGCCGCAGGCGAGTTCCACCAAAGGGTAGCGAGGGCTGATGGCTTGCTGACAGCCGGAGCATTTGCCGCGCAATGCCAGCCAGCTAAGCAGCGGAATGTTTTCCCAGGGGCGAATCTTGTGGCCGCACTGCGGGCAGGCGGAGTTCGGCGTCAGCAGGTTGAACGCGGGACCTGCTGGCTCGGTAGGCAGTTCGAGTATGTCGCGCGCCTGCACCTGCCAGTCGCGATGCAGCATCACCGGCAGGCGATACACCAGCACATTGAGGAAGCTGCCGACCAGCAGGCCAAGCAGCAGGGCGCATAAAACAAAGGCCAGCGTGTGGCTGGCCAGGTAGTCGACAAGGGACATCTTCAACCCTCTGGAAAAGTCCGGAATGCATCTGTGGGGCCGGCTTTGCGGGGCAATGTATTTGTCCCTGTGTTGGCTTCAACTCGACAGCCGGAATAAATCCGGCCCCACACGTAGCTAGTTGCGCCTTACACCACAGCACCCAGCTGGAAGATCGGCAGGTACATGGCAATGATCAGACCGCCCACCAGCACGCCGAGCACCGACATGATCATCGGCTCCATCAGCGAAGTGAGGCCATCGACCATATTGTCCACTTCCTCCTCGTAGAAGGTGGCGACCTTGTCGAGCATGCCGTCCAGCGAGCCGGACTCTTCACCGATGGCGGTCATCTGCAGGGCCATTGCCGGGAAAACGCCGGTGGTACGCATCGAGAAGTTCAGCTGCATGCCGGTGGACACGTCTTGCTTGACCTTGTTCACCGCATTCTTGAACACCACGTTGCCGGTGGCGCCGGCCACCGAGTCCAGCGCATCCACCAGTGGCACACCGGCGGCGAAGGTGGTGGCCAGGGTGCGGGCGTAACGGGCGACCGAGGATTTGTAAATGATATCGCCAACAATCGGCATCTTGAGCAGCGAACGATCAATCAGGTCGCGGAATTTCTGCGAGCGTTTGTGGGCTTCCTTAAAGGCGAAGCCCGCGCCAAACATGGCGATCACGATGATAAACCACCATTCCTGCAACGCTTCGGACAGGCCGATCACCATCAGGGTGAAAGCCGGCAATTCAGCGCCGAAGTTGGCAAATACTTCCTGGAATTGCGGCACTACTTTGATCAGTAGGATGGCCGAGACGATGATCGCAATCGCGACCACAGCGATGGGGTAGTTCATCGCTTTCTTGATCTTGGCCTTCAGTGCCTCGGTCTTTTCCTTGTAGGTGGCCACCCGGTCTAGCAAGGTTTCCAGAGCGCCCGACTGCTCACCCGAGTCCACCAGGTTGCAATACAGGTCATCGAAATATTGCGGGCGCTTGCGCAGCGAGTTGGCCAGGCTGTTACCCGCGGCCACGTCTTGTTTCACATCATCGACCAGCTTGCGCATGTTCGGGTTGTCAAAGCCCTCGCCGATGATGTCGAAGGCGCTCAACAATGGCACGCCGGCTTTCATCATGGTCGCCATCTGCCGGGTGAACAGGGCGATGTCCATCGGCTTGATCTTCTTGCCGGCGCTGAACAGCGACACCGACTTCTTGCGCACCTTGAGCGGGTTGATGCCCTGCTTGCGCAGCTGCGCCTTGACCAGTGCCGGGTTCGGGCCACTCAGCTCGCCCTTGACCTTGGCCCCACGCCGATCCGTACCTTCCCAGCTGAACAGGCTGGTTTTCAGTGCTTTTTCCGCCATGGTTAATCCTTGGTCACCCGGTTGACTTCTTCGAGGCTGGTTACGCCCTGCATGGCCTTGAACAGGCCCGAGGTGCGCAGGTCGTTGAACCCGTCCTTGCGCATCTGCGTGGCAATATCGATGGAATTGCCGTCCTCCATGATAATCCGCTGCAGTGCAGGGGTATTTTTAACCACTTCATAAATACCGACGCGGCCTTTGTAGCCTGCTTTGCAATTCTCACAACCCACCGGTCCGTAGAGCTTGAATTTGCCGATCTCGGCTTCTGGGAAGCCCTCGCTGAGCAGCGTCTCGCGCGGCACCGGTACTTCCTTCTTGCAACTCGGGCACAGCTTGCGGGCCAGGCGCTGGGCGATGATCAGGTTCACCGAGGTGGCAATGTTGAACGCTGCCACGCCCATGTTGCGCAAGCGCGTCAGTGTTTCGGCGGCGCTGTTGGTGTGCAGGGTGGACATCACCATGTGCCCGGTCTGCGCGGCCTTGATGGCGATCTCGGCAGTTTCCAGGTCGCGGATTTCCCCGACCATGATCACGTCCGGGTCCTGGCGCAGGAAGGCGCGCAGCGCCTGGGAGAAGTCCATGCCCTGGCGCGGATTGACGTTGACCTGGTTGATGCCTTCGAGGTTGATTTCCACCGGGTCTTCAGCGGTGGAAATGTTGATGTCCACGGTGTTGAGAATGTTCAGGCCGGTGTACAGCGACACCGTCTTGCCCGAGCCGGTGGGGCCGGTGACCAAAATCATGCCCTGCGGCTGCTTGAGGGCGTTGAGGTACAGCTCCTTTTGCGCCTCTTCATAGCCCAGCGCATCGATGCCCATCTGCGCGCTGGACGGGTCGAGAATTCGCATCACGATCTTCTCGCCCCATAGTGTGGGCAGGGTGTTGACGCGAAAGTCGATGGCCTTGGTCTTGGAGATCTTCATCTTGATCCGGCCATCCTGCGGCTTGCGCCGCTCGGAAATATCCAGCCCGGCCATGACCTTTAAACGTGCTGAGATGCGGCTGGCCAGCTGAATCGGCGGGCGTGCCACTTCATGCAACACGCCATCGGTGCGCAGCCGCACGCGAAAAGCTCGTTCGTAGGGCTCGAAGTGGAGGTCCGAAGAGCCGCCCTTGATCGCATCCAGCAGCATCTTGTTGACGAAACGCACCACTGGCGCGTCGTCGGAGGCTTCGCCGTCGTCCCGCGTGGCCTTGTCGTCATTGCCATTTACGATATCCAGGCCGTCAAGGTCGACATCGTCCAGATCAGTCATGGAGCCGGTCGCCGACTCGTAGAACTTGTCGATGGCCGCGCCGAGTTTGTCGTCCTCCACCAGGATGCCTTCGGCATTCAGCCCGGTGCTGAACTGGATATCGCTGATCGACTGATGGCTGGACGGGTCGGAGAGGGCGACGAAAAGCTTGTTGCCGCGCCGCCACAACGGCAACACGCGGTGCTGGCGAGCGAGCTTCTCGCTGATCAGCTCCTTGGGTTGCTGCTCCTTGTCGATAGCAGAAAGATCTACAAAGGCCACACCGAACTGCTCGGCCGCCAACTCCGCCACCGCGCGGCCCTTGGCCAGCTTGTTCTGCACCACATAGGTGATCAACGACAGGCTGTTGCGCTGCGCCTGCAGCTGGGCCTGCTGAGCAGTTTTCTCATCGAACAGGCCGGCCAGCACCATCTGCCTGGCCAGCCCGGAAAGATTTACGTGGGTATTCATGAGGCGTGCTCCGGTGCAATGGGCAGCCTTATAACTCGTCGGTGAAAGCGCTTCTCAAAACTGGCTCACACAGTGACGTAAATTGTCACTTGTGGTGGGTTTACGGAAGAGGGCGGACTATGTCTTTGTCAAAAAAAGCGAATGGATATTTTTGGTTTACATGGTGGGGTTGATAAGTGTGAAGTGGTTCGACTGATTGTGCGCTGGGCATCACAAATCAATAACAATGGTCAAGGCGAAATCAATGGGCCTCGAATCGCCGCAAGCCTTGGCACGCTAGGGTTAGCGTGCCTTTTAAGATCGTTTTTATATGCAGATGATGGCGTTTCGATGTCATTTAGTTGGCCCAGCTACTGCAACTCCCTGAGCAGGTCAGCGGACCTTCTACATCTCATGGGAGAAGACACATGAAAGCTCAAATTCAAAAGGGTTTTACCCTGATCGAACTGATGATCGTGGTGGCGATTATCGGGATTCTGGCGGCGGTGGCACTGCCGGCTTATCAGGATTACACCATTCGCGCGCGTGTGACTGAGGGGGTCGGCCTAGCCTCCAGTGCTAAGCAAATTATTGGTGAAAGCTCTGCGACTGCTGCGGAGTTGCTTGCCGTGGCAACCACTTGGAATGCTCAAGCAGGTGGCGTCGGTGCAACCAGTAAGTATGTAACTTCCGTTCAGATCGACGGCGTTACTGGTGAAGTTACCGTAGCCTTCAACGCGGCTAACGTTGGTAACATCCCCGCTGGTGCCACCTTGGTCTACACACCCTACGTGGCAGCCGCTGCCATCACCCAATTGGGCGCAAGCTTCGCTGCAGGTGTGACTGGCTCTATCGACTGGGGCTGTGCTTCTGCATCCAATGCTGTCTCCGCCGGCCGCGGTCTTCCGCAAGTTGGTGGCTTGGGCACTCTTCCTGCCCAATTCGCGCCAAGCGAATGCCGCTAAGTCTTGTAGGGCGGGCGTAACCCGCGCGCTCACACAACGCCTGAAAACTCAAGACCCTGCCCTCACCGGCGGGGTTTTGTTTGTATGGTTTACTGATTTCCCGCAACGATTTGAATTGGAGTTCTATCATGCCGGCCCGCATCAAGGCTTTCATGATGCACCTCGTCGCATCGGCCATCATCGCGCTATTAGCCGTAATACTGGTATTTAACCTCTGGTATCCCGCTCCACTGCACGAGGCGCTAGGTGTTACTCACATATTCATGTTGCTGCTGCTGGTCGATGTGATTTTAGGCCCGCTGTTAACCCTGCTGGTGTTCAAGGTCGGTAAGAAGAGCCTTGTCATGGATCTGACGATCATTGCCTGCCTGCAACTTGCGGCGCTGGGCTACGGTCTATGGATCGTGGCCGAAGGGCGCCCGGCCTGGATTGTTTACAACGTCGATCGTTTCGATGTAGTGACGGTATTGGATATCGACACTCGCCAAATGGACGAAGCTCTGAGTCAATATCGCAATGTGTCGTGGACCGGACCGCAATGGGTTGGGGCGATAGGGCCTGAAAACCGCGAGCAGCGCAGCAATATTCTTTTCGAGGCCGCATTGGGTGGCAGCGATATAGCGCAGCGACCAAATCTTTATCGTCCGCTGATGGAAATGGCTGAAATCATGAGGCAGCGTGCGCAACCGCTGGAAAAGCTCAGTGACTTTAACGACGTTACAGTAGTGCGCGATGCTCTGCAGAATTGGCCAAGCGCATCCGCCTGGGTGCCACTGATGGCACGGGACAAACCGATGGTGGTATTGCTCGGCGAGAATAACAGCGATGTAGTGGCCATCGCTGAGCTCAACCCTTGGAAAAAGCCTCTTAGCGAGACGCACTAGCGCCGATACGCTTAACTCGCTGTACCCGGCTGAGGCTCGTTTATGGGCTGCCTCCAAAGCATCGTGTGCCCGTTGATTCCCCCAGCATGGAATGCTAGTTTACGCGCCGCCGCCGGAATAGCTCAGTAGGTAGAGCAGCGCACTCGTAACGCGAAGGTCGCAGGTTCGATTCCTGTTTCCGGCACCATGATTCAAGAAGACCGGCCCGTAAGGCCGGTTTTTTTATGCTCCTTTTCGGGTCGGGAGTTGTTAAACGGCAGCTCCAGGCCCATCAAAAGCGGGCCGGATCAAGCCGAGCGTTCTTTAACCAGCACCCATGCCGCACTGGCCCGCTACACCACAGCCCACTACAGTAGCGGCTCCTCCTGTACACACCGTCCAGCCAAAGAGAAGTGCAATGAGTCAACCCGATGAAGCCCCTGAGGTGGGGAAGCAGGCCGGCATCCAGGTGATTGCCCGGGCAGCGGCGATCATGCGAGCGCTGGGCAACAATCCCCAGGGTTTGAGCTTGGCCGCCATTGCTCAATTGGTTGAGCTGCCGCGCTCGACGGTGCAACGGATCATCAATGCGCTGGTGGATGAGTTCATGGTGGAGTCATCGGGCCCCACGGGTGGTTTTCGTCTGGGCCCTGCGCTGGGGCATCTGATCAATCAGACGCAGTGCGACATCATCTCGCTGACCAAGCCGCGTCTGACGGAGCTGGCCAGCCAGCTGCAGGAATCGGTGTGTTTGTGCCGGCGGGTGGGTGACAAGGTGCATGTCATCGACCGCATCGTGGCGGAGCGGGAATTGCGCGTGGTGTTCCCCATCGGGGTGCATGCCAATGTGCTATGCGTGCCAGCAGGCAAGGTGCTGTTGGCGGCCGAAGACGCTGCGCTGATCGACGCTGCGCTGCCCGTGCCGCTGTCGCTTGAAGCGCGCCAGCAGCTTAATGACATCCACCGCACCGGCGTGGCCTTTGGGGCAGATGATGTTCTGGAGGGTGTCAGTTCGTATGCTGTGGCGCTGGATACCTACCTGGGGTTTTTCTCCGTGGCTGTGGTGGCTCCTACGTCGCGGGCCACGCCGCGGGCCGATGTGTTCCGGCAGGCGTTGCTGGAGTGCAAGCAGAACGTGGAGCGAGCCATCGGTCGGACGCCCGAGTTGTGTGGTCGTTGAGGTAGGGCGACTCAAACGCCCAGGTGCGCCCGCAACACCGCGACGACGCCACCACCTGCCTTGCTGGCGGCACCTTCGGCAAATTTTTTCGCCACGCTTTTGAACAACGCCTTGCGCTTGTCGGCATTGGCTTCCTGGCGGGTGCGCTCGTAGCCGTCACGAAAGGCCTGTAGGGCCTCTTCGTCGAATACGGCGTGCAGTACCTGGAACAGGCCCTCGGCCGAGACTTTGACGATTTCGGTGTTGAACGAGTAGTCGAAGATGTGCTGATAGGTCTTGAGTTGGCCTTGCAGCCAGTTCTTGGCCAGGGTGTCCTCGATAATCAGGCCGATCTTGTCGCCGTCGGCTTCCAGCGTTGCCTTGCTCAGCGCGGCCAGTAGCCGGCCCATGGCCTGATCCTCGATGCGTCCGCCGAACTTCAGGGCCGCTTCGTAGCGCAGTTTCTTGATCCGGTTGACCGGCGTTTTCAGGCGTTCGCTGACCGCCTGGTTGCCGTAATTGGCCAGCGGGGCGGAGCCGTGCAGGCCGTAGCGATCCAGCAGGTGCATGACCAGCGCATCGATATCCGCCTTGGGCATCGAACCGAGGCCCAGCTGCAGGTAGTGCTCGAGAAACTCGTCTTCGAAACCGCTCATGTTCCGGTCTCCACTGTGCTCAGTGGCAGGCCAGATTCTGCGTGAGCGGCGGACGGCGAGGGACAGCCGTTTCGCTATTGGGCCGAAGACGCGACGCGCAGGTTCACTCCAGGCCGAGTTTTTTCAGCCGATAGCGCATCGAGCGGAAGGTCAGGCCCAGGCGCTGGGCGGCGGCGGTGCGGTTCCAGCGGGTTTCTTCGAGGGCCTGGAGGATCAGATCGCGCTCGATGGCTTCCAGATGGTCTTCGAGGTTGTCGATGTGCGCCAGGCTGGTGGGGCCGTTGTCGCCACCACTGTTCATGGCGTCGGTCAGGCGCAGATCGCTGGCGCGGATTTCATCCCGTTCACACAGGGTGTAGGCGCGCTCAAGCATGTTCTCCAGCTCGCGTACGTTGCCTGGAAAACGGTAGCTCTTGAGTTTTTCAAGGGCGTCGGGATGCAGGCGAGCGGGCGCCTGGCCACTGCCTTCGGCCAGGCGCATGAGCATGGCCTCGGCCAGCACGGCGATGTCTTCGCGGCGTTCGCGCAGCGGGGGCACGCGCTGTTCGATGACATTGAGGCGGTAGTAAAGGTCTTGGCGGAAGCGCTCGGCGGTCACTTCGGCAGCCAGATCCTTGTGCGTGGCACTGAGGATGCGCACATCGACCACCACTTCTTGCTGACCGCCCACCGGGCGCACCGCCTTTTCCTGAATGGCGCGCAGCAGTTTCACCTGCATCGGCAGCGGCAGGTCGGCAACTTCGTCGAGGAACAGGGTGCCGCCGTTGGCCGCCTGGAACAGGCCCTGTTTGTCTTCGATGGCGCCGGTGAAACTGCCTTTTTTATGGCCGAAGAACTCGCTTTCCATCAACTCGCTGGGGATGGCGCCGCAGTTGACCGGCACGAAGGGCCGCTCCGCGCGTGGGCCGAGCTCGTGAATCTGTCGGGCAACCAGCTCCTTGCCGCTGCCCGACTCGCCGCTGATGTAGACCGGGGCCTGGCTGCGCGCCAGTTTGCTGATCTGTTTGCGCAGCGCGCGCATGGGCGGCGATTCACCGAGCAGTCGGCTGTCCACCGGCTGGTCGCTCTCTACTGTACGCAGGCGCAAAGCGGTGCCGACCAGTTCACGCAGGCGGGTGAGGTCTACCGGTTTGGTGAGAAAGTCAAAGGCGCCGGCCTTGAGCGCGTTGATGGCGGTGTCCAGGCTGCCATAGGCGGTGATCATCGCCACCGGGACCTGAGGGTGCCGTTGCTGGATGTGCTGCACCAGCTCCATGCCGGTGCCGTCGGGCAGGCGCATGTCGGTCAGGCACAGGTCGAACGGCTCGCGGGCCAGCCATTCGCGGGCTTCCTTGAGATTGCGCGCGCAGCGGGTGTCGAGCTTCATGCGCCCAAGGGTGATTTCCAACAATTCACGAATGTCGGGCTCGTCATCCACGATCAAGGCTATTTGGCGACTCATGGGACAGACTCTTTCTTGTTGTTAGAGGTGACGGACTCCTCGCCCCAGCTCATTTTGCGTGGGTGGGCGAAGATGATGCGAAAACAGCTGCCGCCTTCCGGACGGGGCCGGTACGCGAGGCGTGCCTGGTTGCCTTCGCAAAGTTCGCGCGAAATATACAGGCCCAGACCGGTGCCTTTGCTATCGGTGGTGTAGAACGGTTCAAAAATATTCAATTGTTGTTCGGCATCCACACCTGGCCCGTCGTCGAGGATGTCGAGTACTGGCAGGTCGCTGTCCGGGTCCCGGTACAGTTTGAGCCACACTTGTCCGCGCGGGTTGTGCTGCGCGCTGTAGCGCATGCCGTTCTGCACCAGGTTGCTCAACACCTGGGTCAACTGGTGCGGGTCGATGCGCGTCTGGATGGTGCCGCTGGCGGTTTCCAGGTGCAGTTGCTGGTTGCCCTTGGCCGTGCTGCGAAACTCGCTGGCGAAGCGGTGCATCCAGTACTTGAGGTCCAGCAACTGCGGGGAAGATTTGCGGTTGCGGGACAGCTGCAGCACGTTTTCGATCACCAGATTCATGCGCCGCGACTGATCCTGGATGATCTGCGCCAGGCGCCGGTCCGGCGCGTCCAGTTCTTCGGACTCATGCAGCAGTTGGGCAGCATGGCTGATGGCGCCGAGCGGGTTGCGGATTTCATGGGCGATGCCGGCGGTAAGGCGGCCCAGAGAAACCAGTTTCATTTCATGGGCGCGCTGGGCAATTTCGGAGACGTCTTCCAGGAAGATCAGCGTGTCATGCTGGTTGCCGCGTTGCAGTGCACTGAAGCTGGGCTGCAGGATGCGCTCACTGGTACCGACATGCAGGCTGGGTGGGCGCAGCGAGGGATTGTATGACCATTGCTGCAAGCGCTCGAGCAGCTCGGGGTACTGGGTCGTCAGCGATTCGCCGATCAAGGTGCTGACACCGAGCATGCGCAAGGCGCTCTGATTGGCCTGGACAACGTATTGGCGGGCATCGACCACAAGAATGCCGGTGTGCATGCGTTGCAGGATCAGATTGTTGAGAACCTCCAGATTGGCGATATCGTTGGCGCGTTGCCGGGCGAGGTCTTCGCTGGCGCGCAGGTGGCGGGTCAGGGTTTGCACCACCAGCGCCACGGCGAAACACAGTGCGCCGAGGGCGCCGGCCTGGATGAACTGGTTGGCGGCGGCCGGGCGGCTGAGGCTCATGTAGAACGTCAGCAAAATGAAACTGAGCGCGGCGCAGGCGGCGATCAGCAGGCCGCTGTTGCCACGCAGCAGAATATTGGCAATCGCCACGGCGACAATCAGCAGGCTGCCCATGCCGCTGGAGATACCGCCCGCTGCGTAGAACAGCGCGGCGAGCAGCAGCACATCGAACAGGGCCAGGCTGAAGAATTGCAGGTAACGCGGTCGCCTGAGCCGGACGGTAATCAACAGGTTGGCGATCAGGTAGAACCAGCTGCCTTGCCGGAACAGCTGCGCGTGAGTCAGCTCCAGCAAGCGGTCGTCCAGGTTGCTGGAGATCAGGAAAACCAACAGCAGCCCGACGACCAGACGGTAAAGGTGGTATAGGCGCAAGACGCGCCGTCCGGGTTCACCGTGCAGGGTCAGGCTGTTGTTGCTCACTGATCGTGACGGGCCTGTTCGAGATGGGCCTGGCTGCAATACCACTGGTTATCCTGCTGCAGAGCAAGATGCTGTGGCAGATGAACCTGGCAGTGCGCGCAGCGCACCATCGGTTCCGCCTGGGGGCGGGGGGAGGAGGTCGTTGACCGTGAACGGGTGAAACGTCGCCATAGCCAGAAGGCGGCAGCGATCAGGGCAATCCAGAACAGCACGCGAAACAGGCCCATAATCTTCTCTTTAAGCGTCAAAGGCAGCAGTGTATCCAAGCCGGGCACGCGATCCCAGCGGCTGAAGGCCGCGCTGTGCGTTGTTTCCTGGCAAAGCCGTAGCGAACCGTTGAAAAACGCAGGCGAGGCAGCCAAGACACGGCGAAAATGACCGAAACGCAGCAAAAGCCTCATAACCGCCGGCTGCCCGCCGGCAACAACAATTGACGTAGGCACAGCCTTTTTTACACGGTATTGGCAACGCAGGTGGTTTTTCGACGGTCTGCTGGGGAGAATGGCAGGCAACGTGCCGAACGGCGCTGCGATTATTGATGGAGACGGCCATGAGCCAAACCCTGCGGGTCGTGATGGCCCAGTTGAACCTGCGTGTCGGTGATGTGCACGGCAACGTCGAGCGTTTGATCGAAGCGGCCAACAGCGCCCGCGATCAATGGCAGGCGGATGTGATCCTGTTTCCCGAGCTGGCGCTGTGCGGCTACCCCCCCGAGGACCTGCTGTTGCGCTCGAGCATGCAGCTGCGCATCGAGCAAGGCTTGCGCCGCCTGCGGGACGAAGTGCGCGGCATCTACATGGTGGTCGGCTACCCCTGGCTGGAAGACGACAAGCGCTACAACGCGGCGGCGGTGATCGCCGACGGCGAGCTGCTGGTCAGCTACTACAAGCAACAATTGCCCAACTACCGGGTGTTTGACGAAAAACGCTATTTCGACGCCGGCGACCAGCCGTGCGTGGTCGAGATCAAGGGCGTGCCGGTGGCGGTCACCATCTGCGAAGACATCTGGTTCCCCGAGCCCATGGCCCAGGCCAAGGCGGCTGGCGCGCGGCTGATGCTCAGCCTGAACGCCTCGCCCTTCCACCTGGACAAGCAGCGCGAGCGTGAGGCCATGCTGGCTCAGCGAGCTCAAGAAGGCGGCATGCCGATTGTCTACGTCAATCAGGTGGGCGGCCAGGATGAACTGGTGTTCGACGGCGGCAGCTGCGTGGTCGATGCCGAAGGCGGCGTCTGCCAGCGCGCGCGGATGTTCGAGGAAGGTCTGTTCCCTGTCGATCTGCTCTGCAATGCGCACAGCATCGAGCCTCATGACAGTCATCCCGCGCCCTTGCCGGAGTTGGAAGCCAGTGTGTACCAGGCGCTGGTCACCGGCGTGCGCGACTACGTGCACAAGAACGGTTTCAAGGGCGTGGTGCTTGGCCTCTCCGGTGGTATCGATTCGGCCCTGACCCTGGCGGTGGCGGTCGATGCCCTGGGGGCCGAGCGCGTCGAGGCGGTGATGATGCCGTATCACTACACCGCGCAGATCAGTCTGGAGGATGCCGAGGCGCAGGCGCAGACCATGGGCGTCACCTATCGTGTATTGCCCATCGCGCCGATGGTCGAGGCGTTCATGGACACCCTGTCGCCCGTGTTCGCCGGCCTGGGCCGCGACACCACCGAGGAAAACCTGCAGGCGCGCTGTCGCGGCACGCTGCTAATGGCCATCTCCAACAAGCGCGGCTCGCTGGTGCTGACCACCGGCAACAAGAGCGAAGTGGCGGTGGGCTACTGCACGCTGTACGGCGACATGGCCGGCGGCTTCGATGTGCTTAAAGACGTGCCCAAGACCCTGGTGTTCCGTCTGTGCGAGTACCGCAACAGCCTGGCCGGCGAGGTGATCCCGCAGCGGGTCATCGACCGTCCGCCGTCAGCCGAACTGGCGCCGGATCAGAAAGATGAAGACTCGCTGCCGCCGTATCCGGAGCTTGATGAGATCCTCATGCTGTATGTCGAATATGACCTGTCGGCCAATGCGATCATCGCCGAAGGCTTCGACGAGGACACAGTGAAGCGCGTGCTGCGCCTGGTCGACCTCAACGAATACAAGCGCCGCCAGGCCGCAGTGGGACCGCGCATTACCCAGCGGGGTTTCGGGCGGGACCGTCGTTATCCGATCACGTCGGGCTGGCGGCTGGGGGATTAAGTCGCGGACCTGGTCTTTGCAGTGTTTCGCTCCTGGCAGCGTCCGCAAACGTTGGCCTGCCGGGGGACGACAGTGCACTTCCAAGCCCTGATGTGCGCCTGAATCGCGGGTTTCAAGAGGTATTCGGCTTTCTGCTTATGCCAAAAAAATGAACTGTCAGGTCATCCCCGGGTCGTTACAGAGAGCTTGCTAGCTCCGTTTCGCTCTTCACCCACGACAGAACAAGAGGCATAAATATGAAACGATTGCTGAGTATTTCGACACTGGCCGCCGCGATCTTTCCGGTAGTTGCTCTTGCCACTCCCGTCACTGGGGATCAGGAAGTGACCCTGGGCGGGTCCGGGACGAGCGACAAGGATTTTGACAGCACCCTTTTGTCCGTCCAGGGCAGCTGGGGACAATACCTGAGTGAGCAGTCCCTGTGGGGGGTGCGCCAAACCATTAGCGTGCGCGACAACGAGGGTTCGGACACCAAGTTCGATGGCTCCACCCGGCTGTTCTACGACTACCATTTCGGCACCGGCAATACCCGGCCGTTCGTGGGCGTGAGCGTGGGTGGCGTGTATGGCGAGCAGGTGGAGGAAAGCTTCATGGCCGGGCCGGAAATCGGCATCAAGCATTGGGTCCAGGACAAGACCTTCATCACCGCCATGGCCGAGTATCAATTCCTCTTCGAGAGCGGCAGTGATGCCCGTGACCGTTACGATGACGGTGCGCTGTTCTATAGCGTGGGTATCGGTTACAACTTCTAAGTCCTGCGAGTCAAAGGCGCGGCCTTCAAGGCCGCGCCTTTGACGTTTCTGGAGTCAGCGTTTACCCATCGACTTGCTGCTGCCTTTGGGCGCTAGACCAGGGCGCTGGTCGTGATTCGATTTGTTGCCCTTTTGATGCCAGGGCTGATCGTCTTTTTTGCTGGCCGCATAGGCGCTGGGAGCAAAGGGAAAACGGAAGGCGTCAATGCCGGGCTTGCGGGGGGCAGTGGCGGATTCCGACGTGTTCAGGCCGGCCTCGCGGTCAGTGGCTTCGGCGTGTGGTGCATCAGCAAATGCTGGCGTCGCGTGGGTAGTCATGAGCGTTCCGTGGTGCGCCGAGTGAAAAGTGAGGTGGCAGTATACCTGTCGTCTTTTGCCCGCTGGCCAGAATCTGCATCTCGATCCAGCGCTCGGCATGCGGCCTTTGGTAGCATCGGTCTTGCTTAAAGTCCTGAACAATGTCATAGCTTTATCCACGCCGTTCGATCACCAGAGCGGTGGATCAAGACGAAGAAGGATGACCTTATGCAAATCCAGGTTCATAGCGATAACCATATTGAAGGCAGTGCCCGTCTCGCGGATTGGGTCAGTGCCACGGTCGCCGGCAAGCTGGAGCGTTTTGACGACGAATTGACCCGCATTGTGGTCCACCTCAACGACGAGAACGGCGAAAAGTCCGGCGCCCAGGACAAGCGTTGTCAGATCGAGGCGCGCCCAAAGGGGCTGCAACCCATTTCCGTCACGCACCGGGCCGAGTCCCTGGAGCAAGCCGTGGACGGCGCCATCGAAAAGCTGGGCAATGCCTTGAGCCATCAATTTGGCAAACTGCGTAGCAAGCGTGCCGTCACCCAACCCTTGCAGGACGGTGAGCCTGAAAAAATGAGCCAGGATGCCTTGCTGGAAGAAGATTTCCTGGCTGACGAACAATCCCGCCTGTAACCCTTCCCTGACGGCAGGTGCCACCTGCGCGCCTGCCGTTTTCCAGTGTAGAAACGCCCCTGTGCGCTTCGTCGAATAGACGCAACTCTCGCCATCCCAGCCACTCTACTGAAGGGTCATTCGACACTTCAGAAAAGGGAGCCGATATGGGAAGCACGGGCGACAAAATCAAAGGTAAGGCCAACGAAGCCGCCGGCAAGGTCAAGCAAGGCGTCGGCGAAGCAACCGACAATGAGCGGCTGAAGGGCGAGGGTAAGGTTCAGGAAGTAAAAGGCGAGGGACAGCAGCTCAAGGGCGATCTCAAGGACGCCGTGAAAAAGGGCGTCGATAAAGCCTGATCCCGAAAGCCCCCACGCTTCCTGCGTGGGGCTTTTTATATACCAAAAGTCAGGCGTGGCGTTGCGATAAGAGTGTTGCCGCAGCGCGACCGTAGGATGGCGTTGAGCGCAGCGATACCATCGCATGGCCCGACGCTGATGGGTATCGGCGAGATGCCACCGGGCGTGGACCAGAAACGTATCGCTCGCGCCTCAACCCACCCTACACATCATATGAATTCCCGCTTTTTCGCGGGAATGAATGACTCCTCTACCAAGATTTCAGCCCGCCAATCCGACATAGACGTTCTGCACGTCGTCATGGTCGTCGATGGCTTCCAGGAAGGCTTCGACTTCGGCCAGGGCTTCGGCGCTCAGGTTGTTGACCGGATTCTTCGGCCGGTAGCCCAGCTTGGCCGAGTGCACGGTGAATCCGAACTCGGGCAGCGCGCGCGAAACAGCGTCCAGATCGGTCGGCTCGGTGATGAACAGCGTGTCACCTTCATCCGCCGCCTCAAAGTCCTGAGCGCCCGATTCGATGGCCGCCAGTTCCGCATCGGCCTCACCCTCGGGGGCCGCTTCGATCAGGCCGACATGGTCGAAATCCCAGCTTACCGAGCCGGCGCCGCCCAGTTGACCCTTGCGAAACAGCACGCGAATCTCCGCCACGGTGCGGTTCACGTTGTCGGTCAGGCATTCGACAATCAGCGGCACCTGATGGGGGGCGAAGCCTTCATACAGGGTGCGTTCGTAGTGGACGGTTTCGCCGCTCAACCCGGCGCCTTTCTTGATGGCGCGATCCAGGGTGTCCTTGGGCATGGACGCTTTTTTGGCCTGGTGCACGGCTAGGCGCAGCTTGGCGTTGGTATCCGGATCGGCGCCGTTACGCGCGGCGATCATGATTTCCTTGACCAGCTTGCCAAAGATCTTGCCCTTGGCATTGGCGGCGGCTTCTTTGGGTTTGGCTTTCCACTGGGCGCCCATGGTTTCTCTCATATGCGGGGGGGAAGGGAAGTCGCAGACAGGCTGCAACGCAGGGGGCGAATTCTACGCCGTGTTGTGTTGGCTGCAGCATGAAAAACCGGATCAATAATGTGCGGCAAACGGAAAGACCATCCAGATACGCCAACACGGTGCGTCGTAGGGCGGCCTCACCCGCGGCACGGTCCCAGAGAATCGCACGGTGGTAATCGGGCAGCCCGCCGGTTGAGAGCTAAAGGGATGCCGGGTGCATCCAGCCAAACGCCCAGCCGCTGGCGAGGCCCTCCAATTACGGGGTAGAGGGCGGTGCTATTACGGTTGATCCAGCCAGGATTCCGCGTCCAGTGCCTCGTCTGGCGTGAAGGCTTTGATTTTCAAGCCGGGAATCAAGGCGCCTTCGATCTTGCTGGCGATGCGCAGCCAGCGTTTGTCTGCGATCACGGCGCAGCGTTCAAAACGGCGGATGAGGATGAACAGCTGGGCGACTTGTGACAGCTCCATGGCCAGGGCGCCCAGGGAAGGCCGGTCGAAGTCATGGATGGAATAGCGCATGCGGCCGTGGGTGAAGCCGGTGGAGGCATTCATCAGGTGATCGACCAGCAGGTGCAGTTCATCGCTGTCGAGCTTGCCGGAGAGCTGTACGTCGAGGCGGTTCTCACCCGTTCGTTTGACCTGAAACATGACTGTTCTCCCACAGTGCCTATTGGTTCAGGCTAGTCCAGGCCTCTAGCAGGAGGCGCCCCCGAGGGCCGGGGGCGCGGTGCACTCAGTCCTGGCGGCTGGTGACTTCCAGCAGGTGATAACCGAACTGGGTTTTCACCGGGCCTTGCACGACATTCAGCGGCGCGCTGAACACCACGGTATCGAATTCCTTGACCATCTGACCCGGGCCAAACGAGCCGAGGTTGCCGCCGTCACGGCTGGACGGGCAGGTGGAATTTTCTTTGGCAACCTTGGCGAAATCGGCACCGGCTTCGATGGCGGCTTTCAGTTCGTTGCACTTGGCTTCGCTGGCAACAAGGATGTGACGGGCAGTGGCTCGGGCCATGGGGGGTACTCCTCTCAATGAAGGGGCGGAGCCTACCGGAAACGCTGCAAATGTGCACAGCAAAGGAGGATGGCGAAGGGAACAGACATCCGTGTCAGGGGCCTGTGCGGTACTTCCGCACAGGCCTAGGTGCATCTAGGAAATATCCTCAGATCGAGCCAGCCGATGTGAATCGGCCCCGCAGCGTTCCAGCAACCTCAGGTGATGAGCCGGCTCAGGTAAGCAGCTCAGGCGGAATCGTACCGCCATGCTGGGCCAGCTTCTGCATCACGGTCTTGTGCAGCCAGGTGTTCATCTGGGCGGAATCGCTCATCAGTTGCGGCGGGCAGCCCAGTTCGGTGGCCAGCTCCTTGCGATGTTCCAGGCTGCTGTCCAGACCCAGCAATTTCAGCAGGTCGACAATCGAGGTGCGCCAGTTGAGTTGCTCCGAATGGCTGGCGGCCATGCCGTCGAGTTTGGCGGTGACATCGACGGTGCTCATGGTGCTGGAGCCGCCCAAAGCTGAGCCGGTGCCGGGAACAGTCGTAGCATTGGAGACAGCGTCAGGGCGATTGGCATCCGCCACCGTACCCGTCCCCGTGGACGGTTGGGCAGATGTGGGCGCCGTCTTGTCGTCATGGCCGAAACCGAGTTTTTCTTTGATCCGATCGAACAGGCCCATGGGAAATCTCCTCATTCGTTGTTGTGTGAGCTTCGATTGGGACAGCGAAACAAAGGC
Source organism: uncultured Pseudomonas sp. (assembly GCA_964410065.1). Lineage (GTDB taxonomy): Bacteria > Pseudomonadota > Gammaproteobacteria > Pseudomonadales > Pseudomonadaceae > Serpens. Next base: position 26,573 of record CAYPFO010000011.1, on the reverse strand, counting down.
CTGCATTCAGCACCGTAGGTCGGATTGGCAACCGCAGGGCGTCGGGCGAGTCCAATGGGCACTGTAACGGAGGTGTCACCATGCGGATTACACCCCTACGCCAGTGGATGCTGGTGCTGTTGATCAGTGGCGGACTGCCAGTCGCGCTGGCGGCGAGCACGGATTCAGCCCCGGCTGAAAAAAAGTGGAAAAGCACTGGGCTGGATTTGCTCGAACGGGTCAATGCGGTACGTACGGTGCCTAGGAGCTGTGGCGAAAAACAGTACCCGGCCGCGCAGCCGCTGGCCTGGAACGATCAGTTGGCCCAGGCCGCTTTCGACCACAGCCGCGACATGGTTGTGCACACTACCTTGAGCCATGTGGGCAGTGATGGCAGTGACCTTGGCGCACGGGTCAGCCGTGCCGGTTATCGCTGGCAAGCGATTGGTGAAAATATCGCCAGTGGACAGGTCGAGGTGGAGAAGACCTTGGCTGGCTGGCTGTCCAGCCCAGGGCATTGCGCCAATATCATGAATCCCCAGTTCACGGAGATGGGCGCTGCCTATGCCATGGGCGAGCAGGGCAGTGCCGCGATCTACTGGACGCAGGTGTTCGCTACGGCGCCGTAGCGCCTGCCTTCCGGTTGTGAGCGAGGTGCTGTTAGAAGACCAACATGAAGAAACCGATCACCACGATCAGGCCAATCAGAAAGATGATGCCAATCGTACTGCCGAGGAACTTAAGCATGGCGAGACTCCCGTTGGGTTCCTTATTGGGACTGATCGGCAGGTGTGTCGTTCAGTCAGCCTCGCACGGGATCAACTTCGCCAGCCGGCTTGTCCAAGTTGGGTAATGGGGCGAGTGTCCCGCTCATCAGGAAGGTTCGCCATGAGTACCCTGGATATCGAAGGCTGGTGCAAGCCCAGCCCCGAGCAAGCCTCCAGCCCACTGGGCATTTTTCATTTCTATATCGACGGCAACCATCACCGGCAGCTGGAACAGGCTGAAGAACGGTTGGTGAAGAGCGGAGAAGCGGAGGTGTTCATCGAGTCTGATCTGTCGACGCTGGAACTGATTCCACCACCCGAATGCGGACCCTTGGCCGATTGTCATTTGCGGGTCTATTTGCGCCCAGAGGATCAGCGCGGCCAATTCCACTTGGTCGGGCATCGGGCCAGCGATGGCAGTCTGGTTTATACCAACGCGATGATGATCGACATGCTCAGTTAGGGTGTGCCCTCTCGGTCTTTGATAATCGAGCGTAGGGTGCGTTTCATCGATCCACCGGGTGGCGATCTACCGGGTGGCGGTCCACCGGGTGGCGGTCCACCGAGCAGAGCCATGGTGGATGTAAAAAGCGATACCCGCCCTACAAAAACGCCGGAGCGTGGCGGCGTAAATGGTTACTGCCTTCCCCGGCCGCCTCTTTGCTGCTGCGCCCGATAGCATCCCTGGCACAAGCGAAATTGGCTTTCCAGTAAGGGCATCGGCTTGCCGCATTGCTGGCAGCTTTTCGTGTCGCCCTTGATGCGGCGCTGGTCGGTGCGTTTCGGGGGGCGCCGCCGCGACAGTTCGCGGGTGATGGCGTCGTTGAGCAGGCTACGGTGTTCCTCGCCGCGTTCCACGCCGGGGAAATAATCCGGCAGGGTGCGTGCCAGGTGCAGGTAGGTTTCGATGATGTGCAGCGAGCTTTCCAGGGTCGCCAGTTCGGCGTTGATCAGCAGCCGGGGTGGTTCGATAGCGGCGCCGCGCGCCACCTTTTGCAGCCACTGCTGGGCGAAGGTGCTGGCGGGGCTGTCCAGTCCGCCGCGGATGGGCGTGCAGGCAAAGATCCAGCGCAGCCAGAGCTCAATGTCCGGGTCGTCGATCAGCGCAATCCAGTCGGCTAGCTCGTCCGGCAGGATGGAAATGAATTCCTCGCCGAAGTTGATGTTGCGATTGAAGGTCAGCCAGGCGCGCAGCAGGCTGGGGTCGTTCATCAGTTCGGCAATCGCGGTGAGGTGCTCGATGGACGGGCGCACCTGAAACTGCGCCAGGTCGATCGGCACGTCCGGGCTGTTGAACAGGCGCTTGATCGACTGCAGGGTCTGCGGGTCCAGCGCGGTGATGTAGCCGTTGTCGTGGTGGCCGAAGCGCCCGGCGCGTCCACCGATCTGCTTGACCTCCTGCACCTTGAGCTGACGGTTCTGGATGCCGTCGAATTTCTCGTCGGTGTAAAAGCACAGCGTGTGCGCCGGCAGGTTCAGGCCCATGCCCACCGCATCGGTGGCCACCATCAGGTCCGCCTCGCCTTCACGGAAGCGCCGGGCCTGCTCGCGGCGCACTTCGGGCGACAGCGCGCCATAGACCACCGACACGCTCTTGCCGGTCATCTCCAGCAGGCCCTTGAGTTCCAGCACGGTCTTGCGACTGAACGCCACCAGCAACGAGCCTTCGTCGAGCTTCTTGAGCGTGGTGGAATGGCGCGCCACATCCACCGGCGACAGGCGCTTGGTGCGCTTGATCACCAGGCGGTCTTCGCACAGCTCGCAGAGGGTTTTCAGCGACGGCTCGATCAGCGCCGGGCCGGTCATGATCAGCTCTGGCGTATAGGCACTGACCAGCGCATCCACCCAGGCCCAGCCGCGTTGCTCGTCGGCCATCATCTGCACTTCGTCGATCACCACTACGTCCCAATGCTGATCGCGGAAGCGGGCGAACTCTTCGACCGTGCAGCAAAAGTGCGTGGCGCCTTCGCGAATGATCTCTTCCTCGCCGGTGACCAGTGAGCAGGGCACGCCCATGTCTTCGATGCGCTCCTGGTTTTCCAGCGCCATCAGGCGCAGGGGCGACAGGTAAATACCGTGGGTGGCGGCGGCCATCGACTCGATGGCGCGGTGGGTCTTGCCGCTATTGGTCGGGCCGAGCAGCGCGGTCCAGGTGCGGGTCAGCCGCCGCGCCGGGTACAGCTTGTGGTAATGGGCGAAGCGCGGGTTCTCCAGTAGCACGGCAAACGCCATCTTTTCCTGATGGGCCTGGCGCGCATAGCGCACCGAGCGGATGAGCTTTTGCGGCTCCATGAAGAAAATCTCGTTCAGGCGTTTTTGTCCCAGCAATTGCAGGTCGAAGTCACCGGCCTGGTCCACCAGCAGGGCAAATTTTTCTTCCAGCGCCTGGCGATCCTGCGCCTTCCAGTCGCGCACCTCGTGATCGCTGAGCACATGGCCATGGCCTGCCGGCACACGGCGCTGCACGTCGAGCGCCAGGCTGCCGTGGCGAAGTTCCACCACGTAGCGCAGCTCGTGCATGACTTCATTCAGGGTGTCGACGGCCGTGGCCGCAAACGCATCGACGCCGGCCAGGGTAGGGCGCAATGTGGCCAGGGTTTGTTCTTTTTGCTCATCGCTCAATGTGGCGAACGGCCGCTCCAGCATGTGCAGGCGCTCGCGCACCCATGCCTGTACGGCGTGCCGCACCGTTGCTTCAAACGTGTCGCTGGAGGTGCTGTCCGCCAAGCGCGAGGCCCAGGCGCTGTTGAGAAAGGTCTGCACGCCGCAGTTGACGGTTTTTTCGATGCCGAAGACATCCACCGTGCAGGCATAGTCATGCACGTCGCGCGCGAGGATGCGGCCGATCAGGCTTGTCGGCTCGGGATGGGCCAGTACGGTGTCAACGGCACTTTCGGTAAGCCCGAGCCAGAACGCCCGCGCCGCGCGACCAATTTCCGCGATGCGATGACCCTGGTAGGCGAGGAACCAGTCGTCCTGGTGGCGCTTGTTCTGCGCGAACTCCGGGTGTCTCGCGGTAGCCCAGTCCAGGAACCGCTGCAACCGCTCGAGCTGGATGGCCTGGCGGTGCTGGATATCGGCCTTGCGCATGATCGACGCCTCTTCTGATCGGATTGCGTGCGAAGTGTGATCACTTCGCCGAGAGAAATAGTATGGGCCCGCGCGAGTCGCCTGCGATAAGCCCGGGTGCCCAGCCTAAGCAGAAGCGCACGCTTGGCCAACAACCTTGTGGCGAATGCGCGCTATTGCCGCTAACAACCGGAGCGCGAACCCTGCCTATCCCGCCTCGCGGATCGGACGGCCGGCACGCTCGGCATCCAGCGCCCGTTGTAGTCGCCCATCACGAGGCATAGAATCCGCCGGTTTTCAGGGCGTACCCGTTCTCCTGGGTCCCGTTGCCCCAGGCGCTTCTGCCTGCGGTTGCCGCTGATTCGTGCGATGAGCGGGCGCGTCCCTGGTTTTTCCTTTGGCTCGATTCGCCTGGTTTTGATTCCGTCCCATGACAACTCCCGAGAGTACCGCCCAAGGCGGTAGCTGGCTCAGCGTGGCCGCGCTGGCGCTGGCTGCGTTTATTTTCAACACCACCGAGTTCGTGCCGGTCGCGTTGCTCAGCGATATTGGCCACAGCTTCGAAATGCCGACCGCCCAGGTCGGGCTGATGCTCACGGTATATGCCTGGATCGTGGCGCTCACCTCGCTGCCGCTGATGTTGCTGACGCGCAGCGTCGAGCGCCGCAAGCTGCTGATAGGCGTCTTTGCGTTGTTCATCGTCAGCCACCTGCTTTCCAGTGTGGCCTGGAGTTATGAGGTGCTGGTGCTGAGCCGCACCGGCATCGCCTTTTCCCATGCCGTGTTCTGGTCGATTACCGCCTCCCTGGCAGTGCGCGTGGCCCCTCCGGGCAAGGCCGCACAGGCGCTGGGTCTGTTGGCCACGGGCACCACGCTGGCCATGGTGCTGGGGATTCCGCTGGGCCGAGTGGTCGGAGAAATCCTCGGCTGGCGCATGACCTTTTTGGCCATCGCCGGGCTGGCGGCCCTGACCTTGCTGTGCCTGGCCCGCACCTTGCCGTTGCTGCCCAGCCAGAACTCCGGCTCGCTGCAGAGCCTGCCGCTGCTCTTCAAGCGCCCGGCTCTGGTCTCGATCTATGTGCTGACTGCCTTGGTCATCACGGCGCAATTCACCGCCTACAGCTACATCGAGCCGTTTGCCCGACAGGTGGCGCAGCTTAGCGGCAACATGACCACGCTTATTTTGCTGCTGTTCGGCGGCGCGAGCATTTTCGGCTCAGTGCTGTTCAGCCGTTACAGCAGCCGCTATTCCCAGGGTTTTTTGTTCGGCGCGATCTTCATCCTGGCGTTGTGCCTCTTGTTGCTGCTGCCGGCCGCCGGCTCAGTGATCGGTATTTGTGTATTGAGCGCGGTGTGGGGCATCGCCATCCTGTGTTTTACCCTGTCCCTGCAATCGAAGGTGCTGCACCACGCCTCGGACGCCACCGATGTGGCCATGTCGCTGTTTTCCGGCATCTTCAACGTGGGCATCGGCGCCGGTGCGTTGCTCGGCAGCGTGGTCAGCCAACAGCTGGGCCTGGCGAACATCGGCCTGGTCGGCGGCGTGCTGGCAGTGGCCGGCCTGTTACTGTGTGGGGTGACGATGCTGCGCTTCGGGAGCGGTAGAAAGACGGTACCGGCTGTGCCGGCCTGATCGCTTCACGGCTCGGCGCACTTTGCAGCGCGACTACTTGAGGGCACCGCCCAGCATCGCGCAGCCGTTGGGCAGATCGATCAGGGGATCGTGTTCGTAGTAATAGGCGGTGATCGGCTTGCCGAAAAGCCCTTTGCACGAGGCCTGGTGGCCGGCGGGGCAGGACGACAGGTAGGTGATCTTCGCCGCCGCGGCGCCGAGTGCTTCGGCGGTCTTGGAAAGGCCGTCGCACATTTTCTTCAGCTCAGTTTCACTCAGCTCGTCGGTATGGATGCAATCCTTGACGCGCATGGCGCCAGCGCTGTTCTCCATTAGACAGGCAAAATCCTTGGCAACCGCGCCGGTGGCGACGATGGCAAGCCCCAGAGCCCCTACGTACGCATATAAAATCCGTTTCATCTACGCACCCAATCCGTTGGTTAGCAATCTCTTCAACCTAGATCCGATTGGTTGAAACTCAAGCACGAAGCCAGGTGCAATGACGCTCGGCAGCGACACAGTAGGTGTCGACGCTGTCACACTATGCCCCCACTCGCTCGACCCTCCGTTAGCTACGCGCCTATGCCATTCCAGATTGATTCTGCTGTTCATTCCGAAACCTTGCCTGCCGTTCTCGCGGGTCCGCTGTTGCGTCGTGCCGAACCGGGTCGCCTGGTGTTCTGGCTGGTGGGCTCGCGGCCGCTACACCTTTCGCTGCTGCTGGAAAGCGCTGCAAACGGCGCGCAACGCATCGCGCTGGACGATACCCTCTGCAATTACGTGCGGATCGGCCGCGAGGCGGTGCTGCACCTGATCGACGTCGCGCTGGACCAGCCACTGCCCAGCGACAACCTGATCCACTACGACCTGCGCGTGCACGAAGCGGGGCAGGCGGAGCAGGGCATGGCCGAATGGGCGCCGCACCTGCTGTATGAGGAGGCGACATGGCCCAGCTTCGTCATCAAGTCCCGCCTCGACCGCGTGCTGCACGGTTCGTGTCGCAAGCCGCACCATACGGCCAAAGACGGCCTGTTGTGTGTCGATGAACTGCTCGGCCAGCAACTCGATAACCCGCAAGGCCGCCCGGCGCTGCTGTTGATGACCGGCGATCAGGTGTACGCCGACGATGTGGCCGGCCCGATGCTGGTGGCCATTCATGCGCTGATCAACCGGCTTGGGCTGTATGGCGAGCGGCTGGAAGGCGCGGTGGTGGCTGACAGCGAGGAGCTGTTCCGCCATCCGGCCACCTATTACCGACGTGAGGACTTGCTGCCCGCGTTCAAGTCCAACGAGGCGCTGCGCGAGCGCTTCTTTGGCGGGGTGGAAAAACCGGTGTTCACCACGGCCAACGGACACAACCACTTGATTACCTTCGCCGAAGTCATGGCCATGTACCTGCTGGTCTGGACACCGGAATGCTGGTCGCTGATCGCGCCGGAGATGCCGAGCTCGCTCACCGCCAAGCAGGCCGAACGTTACCGGCGCGAAGAGGAGTGCCTGCAGGGCTTCCGGCAAGGTTTGCCACGGGCCGCGCGTGCGCTGGCCCATGTGCCGACGCTGATGATTTTCGACGACCACGACATCACCGACGACTGGAACCTCTCCGCGCGCTGGGAGGAGACCGCCTATGGTCATCCGCTGTCGCGGCGCATCATTGGCAACGCGTTGGTCGCCTACCTGCTGTGCCAAGCCTGGGGCAACCAGCCCGAGCGGTTCACCGAGCTGCTGGCGCAGACGCAGCAGCTGATGGACGTGGCCGACGGCGACGGGCTGGACTGCGCACAACAGGATCGCCTGATCGAAGACCTGCGCCACTTCCACGGCTGGGGTTATGAACTGGCCACCGAGCCGCCGCTGGTGGTGCTGGATACCCGTACCCGTCGCTGGCGCAGCGAGCGTAACCTGAGCCGTCCCTCGGGCCTGATGGACTGGGAGGCGCTGAGCGAATTCCAGCAGCATTTGCTGGATCATCCGGCCGTGCTCATCGTGTCGCCGACCCCCATGTTCGGTGTCAAGCTGATCGAGACTGTGCAGCGCATCTTCAGCTGGGCGGGGCATGCGCTGCTGGTTGATGCGGAAAACTGGATGGCGCACCGGGGCGCGGCCCACGTGATGATGAACATCTTCCGTCACTCACGCACGCCCGGTAACTACGTGATCCTCTCGGGTGACGTGCATTATTCGTTCGTCTACGAGCTGCATATTCGTGCCCGCGACAGCGGCCCGCAGCTCTGGCAGATCACCAGCAGCGGTGTGAAGAACGAGTTTCCCCGGCGTTTGCTCGACTGGTTCGACCGCCTCAACCGCTGGCTCTACGCGCCCTGGTCACCGCTGAACTGGCTGACCAAGCGCCGCCGGCTGGAAGTCGTGCCGCGCGTGCCCGATCGCAGCCAGGCCGGCGAGCGCCTGTGGAACGGCAGTGGCATTGGTTTGCTGGTGCTCGATACCAGCGGCAAGCCGGCCGAGATCTTTCAGCTGAACGCCGATGGTTCACCGCCGACGGCTTTTCTCACCTCACGCGAGTAAGCCGCGTTCTTCGAACGGTGACAGGTGGCAGCAGCTACTGTTGTGGGCAGCTCAATGGAGAATTGCAGATGAACCCAACATTGCTTCCCTCGGCCGTGGCCCTGTCGCTGCTGGGGATGATCGGCCTCGCCGACGCGGCGGTGGTGGCCAAGCCGGTGGCCTACCAGATCGACGGCGAAACCTTCGAAGGCACGCTGGTCTACGACGATGCGGTGACCACCCCGCGCCCGGGGTTGATCATGGTGCCCAACTGGCTGGGTGTGACCGACCGCGCCACCGAAAAAGCCGCGCGGGCGGCCAGCGACAAGTATGTGGTGCTGATCGCCGACCTGTACGGCAAAGCCATACGGCCCAGCAATCCCGAAGAAGCCCGGGCCGCCGCCACGAGCCTGCGCGGTGATCGCCCGCTAATGCGCAAGCGCACCCAGGCCGCCGTCGATGCCCTGAAGGCCCAGGCCGGTGCAGTGGCTTTGGATAGCCAGAAACTGGGCGCCATCGGCTTCTGCTTTGGCGGCGGGGCCATTCTGGAACTGGCCCGCTCGGGCGCCGATCTGGCCGCCTTTGTCTCCTTCCACGGCAACCTCGACACGCCCAACCCTGCCGATGCGCGCAACATCAAGGCGCCGGTGCTGGTGCTGCACGGCGCCAACGACCCCGGCGTGCCGCAGGAGCAAGTAGACGGCTTCGTCGCCGAAATGAAGGCCACCGATGTCGATTGGCAACTGGTCAGCTACGGCGGCGCGGTGCACTCATTTACCGACCCCTACGCCAACGTGCCGGGGCGCAACGAATACCACCCGGTCGTGGCTGAGCGGGCGTTTCAGGCGATGAATGATCTGCTGGATGAGGTGTTTACGAGGCGGTGAGCACGGGCCACCCATTGTGAAGCGGCTGCAGCCAACAGCCATTCCGGCAGGAAGCTTGATTATTGATCTGTTACGAGGAGGGAAAAGAGCCGGCAGGGCCAATGTGGACGTGCCGGCGTGAATGGCATCAGATCAAGTTTTGTTTGGCGGCTTCTTCAAGTGCGCTTTGTGCCAAGTCGCTCAGAAGCTTGTCGAGGGACTCGTTAAAGGGCAGCGCGAAAATCAGAATCAGGTGCATCCAAGTGGTCAGTTTTTCCTGTTTCTCGACCTTACCAATTTGATTGCCTTGACCATCGCGGAACACCAGATCCAAGGTCAGCGTGTTGTCGAACGTGGCAGGTACAAGGAACATTGTGAAGCCCGTTATCATGGCGAGCGCAATATTGCTGTCCTCCTGATTACGCAGCGTGGCAGTCACATAAATGTCGGATTTTTCCTGCTGAGTGCTAACCCGAGAGAAACGACCACTGTCGACGAACTCTTGGCGCAACAACGCTTCCAGCTTATCCACATTGGCGCTGATGCTTGGGTTTTCATTAGCGCGGTACTCAGATTGAGCCTTCAAATAAACGCTTGGTTTAACCTTGCTCTCTTCAATCAGCGGCCATTGCTCGACAGGCTGAAGTTGGTTGTGCGAGTACGTCATGCAACCTTGCAATGCCAGGGTGGCGGCAATTGCGATCAAACCAATCAAATTTTTCATGCGATGTCCTTATCAGTGAGTCAGCTGCTGAGTGCCGTCTTTCAGTAGATCTTCGACCAACTGGGTCAGCTGCTTGGCACCAAGCTGGGTATTGAAGTAGTCAGCATCCCAGAGCCCGGTGTTCTGCTTCAGGTTGATTCTTTTGCGAGAGAGCGCCACTTGTTTGCCGGTGCTGTCGTTGATAGTCAGCTCTGCAGCCAGGTCGTATTTGTCGACGTAAATGGGGCCGTTAAACCAGATCCACATGGTTACGGTCAGCAGAGCACCAGGGAAGTAGGCTGGGTGTGGAGTGCGCTTGCCATATAGCGACGTAAAGGTGAAGTTAAGCTCCACATCTTGCTCATCCAGCGTGGCCGGGAAGCTGATCATGCGCTGGAAATACTTCCCGCTTTCGAGGTGCTTGGTGAGCTGGCTGGCCAGTTGTTGGCTGACTTGGGCACGTCGTTTCGCGTTAACGCGCTCGTCGGTAACCTGCACGTCCTTCAACATTGCGCCTGCTTGGATCGGCTGCTCAATCACTTGAGTTGGCATGCTGATCGGGCCAGTCGGCGTGAAGGATACGCATCCGGTTAGCGCCAGACTAAGCAGGCCGGCGACGAGGTACTGCATTCGTTTCATGTTTACATCCTTGAAATGGGATCATCCCGATGGGAATACTGCTGATGAAACAGTATTAATATCATTTTGACATCAAGGATGAAATGGCCGGCTCATCGCGACTGCGCAGTAGGATGAGGTTTTGGCGAAAAAGGCTGCGTGCTTTGCCCTGGCCAATGGTGCTGGAAAGCGACGCGAGCGCGAGACACGCCCTGTTTACAGAGGCGCTCCTGTACTTCACGGTTGAGTGGCGACATTCGCAGCTAAGGGTGGTTTGGTCTGCTTGTGATAAGCATTCCCGTAAGAACGCGGCTTCACTGAGCCAGGCGAACGCAGGCTTTACATGCCCTAGCGGGGAGCGCTCAACAGCGGTGAATCAACCGGCAAATGAATCGCCAATGCCTGCGGGCGGACAGTGAAACGCAGGCGATCGCTCTGCATGGGCTCGCCGTCCAGGTTCAGGTCCAGGCCTTCCGGGGCTTCCACCTCGACCCACGGCAGGCGCGCGCTGATGGACACCGATTCAAGGCCGAGGATGCCGCCGGACACCAGGGTCGTCAGAGTCTGCGAAAGATCCTGCGGCGCCGGGATGATGCAGATATCCAACAGGCCGTCATTGACCAGCGCCTGCGGACACAGCAGATGCCCACCGCCCGCCTGGCGACCATTGCCAATGCCCAGAGCGACGAATTCGCCTTCCCAGACAAAATCGGGCCCGCTGAAACGGCCGAATGCGGAGCGCACCTCGCTGAAACGGGTCAGGCCGGTGAGCAGATAAGCCGCGCCGCCCAAGGCTTTTTTGAGGTCTTCGGAGGTATTGGCGGTAATGATCGAACCAAAACCACCGGTGGCCATATTCAGGAACCAGCGTCCCTCGGCTTCGCCCAAATCGATGCGTACCGGCGCGACCTCCAGCAAATTCAGGGCTGCTGCGGGTTCAAGCGGCACCTCGGCGGCGCGGGCGAAATCATTGGCGGTGCCCAAGGGCAGAAGTGCCAGACTGGCCTTTGCTTCGAACTCAACCATAGCCTCGATCACCTCATGCAGGGTGCCATCGCCACCGCCAGCGATAATCACCGGATACCCCGCTTGCACAGCATCTTGCACCAGGCGCCGAGCATCGCCTTCTTCCCAGGTCAGCCGCACGGCCAGCTCCCAGCCCGCCTCACGCCGGGTCTGTACGGCGGCGCGTACGTCCTCATTCAAGGCCTGCTTGCCATGCAGAATCAACCATGCGCGACGCGTGTCCATGTAGTGACGCTCCTAGCCGTGGTGTTCGCTCCATGGCATTGGAAGCGCGGCGGGCAGGGAAGTTTCTGAGTGGGGCGGCCAGAAAATGTGCAGGCATAAACACCCATCCGGGGGTGACGTTTATGCGCTGGTATTGGCGCATTCCGCCACGTAGGGCGGCCTCGCCCGCCGCAGGGCGTTTGGCTGGAGTTGCGGAGTCTCACGGGCAGCCCGCCGGCGGAGTGACAGGCCAACGGCGGGCTGCCCGATTACTACCGAGCCAGCAGCCCCAGACCGTGCAACGGGCGAGGCCGCCCTACGATTGAGGGTTCCCAACGCAGCCTGGGCCTGCTTGGCACTGTGATTCCGGGCCGCATGGGCATTGCCCCAGCCCCCCTGCACGCGTAGCGTAAGCCGGACTCACCACTGACAGGACTTGACCATGAACTGCCGCGCTTTGCTTGTGTCCTTCCTGCTGGCGGCGCTTGCCGGCCCCGCCTTGGCCGCCGAGTGCCCGGCGTTGTTGCAGGGCGAGCTGCCCGCATTGCGCGCCAACGACAGCATCGACCTGTGCCAACGGTTTGCGGGCAAGCCGCTGGTGGTGGTCAACACCGCAAGCCATTGCGGCTTCGTGGGGCAGTTCGCGGGACTGGAAACGCTGTACCAGCGTTACAAGGATGACGGCCTCGAAGTGCTCGGCGTGCCCTCGGATGACTTTCTGCAAGAGGCCGACGACTCGGCTGAAACCGCCGAGGTCTGCTACGTGAACTACGGCGTGACCTTTGCCATGACCGAGCCGCAAAGGGTCACCGGGGCGCAGGCCATTGCGCTGTTCAAGCAGTTGACCGAGCAGAGCGCCGCCCCGCGCTGGAACTTCTACAAGTACGTGATCGACCGCCAAGGCCAGGTGGTCGGGCGCTTCTCCAGCCGCACCAAACCTGATGCCCCCGAGTTGTTGAAAGCGGTGGAACAGGCCATCGCTTCAAGGCCCTGAAGGTTTGCTTTGCGGGCGGACCGCGCCGTCCGCCCTCTTGTTACAGCCACACCGCAGCCACTCCACACAGCGCCGCGCCGGCAACCGGCAAGCCCAGCGCCATGCGCGTGGAGTAGGGCAGAAGCAGCAGCAGGGCCAGACCGGCCAGGGAAATCATGCCGAACCAGGCCACCCAGGCCATGCCCGGGTGCCAGATAAAGCTGCAGGTGTACACCGCCAGGGCCAGCGATGCGGCGCCCAGCAGCGCGCATGCCGGGCGTAGCTGGGCGGGCAGGCGAGGATGGGCGAGCTGTTTCCAGTGCCGCTGCATGCCCAGGCAGATCAGCAGAATGCCGGCATAGGCCAGGGTGAGGCTGAGCGGAAAGGCGATTGCGGTCATTGTTCGGCTCCGGCAAGGCGTGCGGCACGGGGTTTACGCGCGGGTGCGCTACGGGCACTGGCGGGAATCTTCCAGGCCAGCCAGCCGAGGAGCAGGCCCAGGGCAACACTGGTGACCTCCACGCCGACGCGCATGCCGTCCATGGGGAAGGTGTTGAGCAGGCTCAGCAGCGGCAGGGCAAGGCACAGCGCGGCAGCGGCGTAGAACTGCTCGCGCCAGGCGACAAACACCGGACGTAGCGCCGCATGCAGCAGAGACAGTGCCCACACGCCAAAGAACACGCGCGTTTCCCACTGGCCGCGACCTATCAACTCAGCCGGTATCAGTCGGTTGGCCCATAGCAGCGCCACGCAGGCCACGCTCAGGCCGGCGACCGAGGCGATGTTGATTCGCTCGGCGATGTTCAGGAACGTGCGCGAACCCTTGGCCTGCTTGCGTTGCTTGACGGTGTAGAGCACCAGGCCGCTGGCGATCATCACGCAGCTGACCAGGCCGCAGATGAAGTACAGCCAGCGCATCGGATAGCCGCCGAACTGGGCGAAGTGCAGGCCGGCCATCACCCGCTGGGTCAACTGGCTGGCGCCCGAGGGCGGCGGCGCCTGCAGCACCTTGCCGGTTACCGCGCTGAACACCAGGCTCTCGCCCTTGGTCAGCTCGATGCGGCTGCCCAGCAGCGGGCGCACGGTCACCCGGGCGTCGGCCTTGCCGGGGTTGCTGACCGACAGCGCCGAGAGCATGCCGGCGCCATAATGGGCCTCGCCCTTGGCGATGAAGTCCGCCAGCGGCGGCAGCGGCGCGTTTTCCACAGGGTGTTCGCCCCGGCGCTGGCCGCCTTCGCCACGACCCTCGCCACGCTGTCCGCCAGCCTGGGTGTTCTCGCCGCGCACGGCGCGGCCTTCGCCCCGGGCGGCGGTGGCTTGCTGTTGCACGCTGCCGGCGCGCGCGTCGCGCTGCATGGCCTGGCGGTTGCCGTCGTACAGCACGTCCAGGGCGGCAGGCATGTAGATGAGGAAGAAAATCACCAGGCCGGTGTAGGTGATCATCAGGTGGAACGGCAGCAGCAGCACGGCGCTGGCGTTGTGGCCATCCAGCCAGGAGCGCTGGCCCTTGGCCGGGCGGAAGGTGAAAAAGTCCTTGAAGATCTTCTTGTGGATGATGATGCCGCTGATGATCGCCACCAGCATGGCCATCGCCGCGAAGCCCACCAGCCAGATGCCGATGTTGCGCGGCGTGTGCAGGGTGTAGTGGAAGCGGAAGAAGAAGTTGCCGCCGACGGTCTGGCGGGCCTCCAGCACCTCGCCGGTTTGCGCATCCAGCAGGGTGCGCACGCCACGGCGCTGTTCGCCTGTACTCACACTGAGCGACGGTGCGCGCTCGGTGGGCAGGCCGATATTCCAGCTGGTGGCCTGCGGGTGTTCGCGCTCGAGCCAGCGTTGCGCTGTTTCCGCGGCCAGCGTTTGGTTCACCGCGCGGGTGGGGAGCTCCGGCTGCATCCACACGTTCAGCTCACGGTCGAACACCGCCAGGGTGCCGGTCAGGAAAATGGCGAACAGCACCCAGCCCAGCAGCAGGCCGCACCAGGTGTGCAGCCAGGACATGGACTGCGTCAGACTGCGTTGTTTCATGCTGTCAGCTCCAGCAGTTGCGGCCAAAAACCGATCAGCGCCAGCGGCAGGCTCAGTGCAACGGCCAGCGCCAGTCGGCTCAGCGAGTGCACTGCATAAGCCCAGAGGATGAACGCGGTGTACACGGCGAACGACAGCAGGGACGCGATCACCACCGCGTCATAGCGGCCCACCGGCAACAGCCGGGCGAGGGCGGCGGTGGCGGTGTAGGTGAACAGGTAGCCGCCGAGGAGGGCGAGGAGGGTGCGCAGCAGCAGTGACCAGGCAGGATGAGACAGGCTCATGGAAAGACTCTTGCGTAGTGGGTGTCGTTAAAAGGGTGCAGTGTCAGGCGCTGCATGTGTGGCGGTTCCGCAGGCCTCGATCATGCGGATGGCGAGTTGCTGGCGAGTTATCCACGCGTCGAGCGCTGCCGCCGTCGCGCTGCTATTCAGCCCGTCCTGGCGAAGCGGATGGATATGTCCTTTCCACATGAGCATTTGCAGTGACTGTGCGAGCAGGCCGGGCTTGCCGGCAAACGGCGGCAAGGTGCTGAGCTCCTGGAACGTGGCGGGTGCTTTCGCCAGCCGCGCGAGCAGGGGCGAGAAGAGTGCGGCCGGCCCGTCGAGAGTGCCGATGGGCGTTTCGAACGTCACGCCACCTGATGCGGGCGCCCCGGGCAGCAGGCAAAAGCGCAGGGCATTGACTGCGTGCAGATGCTCCTCGGCAGAGAGGGACACCGGCGCTTTCTGGAACAGATCACGGCGCTGGTGCTGATTGCGCGCCATGTCCTTGACCAGTTCGCGCAGCGCCGGCGAGGTGAGGGTGGCAAGCACCTGCTGCGCCGCGCCGGGCACGCTCAGGGCGTCGATATTCTCGAAGCAATCGGCACTGCCCAGGTAGCTGAGTCCAGCGTGGGCCACGGTACGGTGCATGTCCGCAGAGTGCATGGGTGCCCAGTGATCGTTGAGGAAGTCGTGGGCCAGGTACGCGGGGTCCTTGCCCTGAAGAGACTTCAGGCTGGCGATGAAAGCCGGTTGATCATGGAAGACGCCGGCGTCCTCCAGGCGCGCCAGCAGCCCCAGACCGGCCTGGAGGTTCTGTGTGGAGCTGCCGGTCAGGTGATGGGACAGCTCGTTGAGCAGTTTCTGGGCCGGCAGCATTTTCGTGGCGCCGGGATGACACATGTAGTGCACGTAGAACAGGCCCCTGGGCTTGAGCGAGCGGGCGACAATATCCAGAACGTCACGCTGCTGGCCGGGCGCAATCCACGACCAGACGCCATGGCTGACGATGAAATCGAAGAACAGGGTGTTCTGGCGGGCGAAGGTCGAAAAATCCGCGTGCACGAAACGGACATTGTTCAGCCCCATCGACTGTGCGGCCTGCTGCGCGGTGGCCAGGTGCTGGGCATTGAAGTCCACGCCGACGAACTGTCCCTGGGGGTTCGTGGCGGCGCTCACCAGCAGGTTGATGCCCAGGCCGCAGCCCAGCTCGCAGTAGGCGTAGGGTTGGCTGATGTCGGGCGCGGCCGAGCCGATGAAGCTCGTCAGGCTGGCGAGCCAGACTGGCTGGATTTCCTTGTGAAAGTGAGCCGGATAAGCCACATCCATCACGTACCCGTCATGCATCGTCATGTGTTCCGAACCTTGTGAAGAAGACGGCCGAAGCCGCCTTGATGCCTGTCAAACACACACATGCTCCCTGGCGACAGTGATCGCCAGGGAGCAATGTTTGCAGTGTTTGCAGCGTTAGAACGCCTGGGTAACGGAGAGGATGTAGCGCCGGCCGTCCAGGTTGTAAGCGTAATCGCCGTCGGTGGTGACTTCTTTGTTGCCCACGTTGTAGACGCCTGCTTTAAGGCTCAGACCCTCCGTTGCCTTGTACGCCAGGCCAAGGTCCACAAAGCTGTAGGCCGGATAACGCACGCCATTGGTGCTGGAGCCGCTGGTGCCGGTCTGCCAGCGGCCGGAGGTCTTGCCGCGGTAGTTGTACTGGGTCCACAGGTTGAGACGCTCGGTTGTCTGCCAGTCCAGCGAGGCGTTGAACATGTGCCGGGCCGTGTCGTTGAGCGGCTTGCCCTTGAAGTCGCCGGACTTTTGCTCGGTCTCGGTGTAGGTGTAGCTGTGGCGATAGGCCAGGTTGTCGAGCAGGCGATAGTCCAGGGTGAACTCGATACCCCGCAATTCGGCTTCGTCAACGTTTTCGTAGGCGGTGTAACCGAACTGGTGGTAGGGATAGGTGGTGCCGTTATAGACACAGGGCGCTTGGCCCGGATTGTCGGCTGCTGCAGGGCACACGCGTCCGGTCCGGTTGATCTTGTCCTCGTAGTCGATGACGTACGCCGTCAGCGAGGTGCTGAGGCCGAGTCCGACGTTTTCGTAGTTGATGCCGAATTCGCGGTTCAGACTGGTTTCCGGCTTCAGGTCCGGGTTGCCGATAATCACACCGCCCATGGAGGTGGAGCCGAAATCGGTGGCACTCGAACGCAGGTCAGGTGCCTTGTAGCCGGAGGTGACGCCACCCTTGAAGGTGAAGCTCTCGTTCAGGTGGTAGACGCCATAGACCTTGGGGCTGAACTGGCCACCAAAGGCCTGGTTATCGTCATAGCGCCCGCTCAGGGTCAGGATGAAGTCATCGGTCAGGTTCCAGTTGTCCTCAAGGAACACGGAGTTCTGATAACGGTTCATTTTGACGGTGGCATTGGCGTCTGCCACGACCGGCTCGCGCAGGCCGTTGGAGTTGTGCTCCAGGTTCTCGTACTTGTGGGTCAGGCCGCCGGTAAGGATATGGCTGCCGACGAAGTAGCTCGCCTGAGTGTTGGCCGTGATGACCTCGTAGTCGATGCCCTTGCCCGTCACGGCGTTTGCGGTGGTGGGGTTTTCCGACTGGTCGTAATTGAGGTAGGACTTCAGCAGCAGGTTGTCGTAGTTGCCTTCGTGGTCGATGAAGTAGTTCTTCTTGATCGACTCGCTGTACGTCGGGGTACCGGTCACCTCCAGGCTCTTGCCTGGATTTTTCCAGCGCTCCTGCTGGGTATAGGTATGGCCGACCGTCAGGTTGTTCTGCTCATCGATATTCCAGGAAAGCTTGCCGCCGACGTTGTGCTTTTCGTATTTGGGATCGGTGGCCGCGCTGTCGCTGCCGCCTACGAAGTTGCTCTCGTCCTGATTGTGGAGGGCACCGGTCAGTTGCAGACCCAGCACGTCCGCAATCAGCGGCACGTTCACGTAGGCGCTGGTCTGGAAGGTGTCTTCATTGACCTTGTTGGAGCTGTCAGGCGTCGTGTATTCGGCGGTGATGCTGCCGTTGAGCGTGTTGGAGACTTTCTTGGTGATGATATTGATCACGCCGCCCATGGCATCGGAGCCATAGAGCGCCGATGCCGGGCCACGGATGACTTCGATACGCTCGATGGATTCCAGCGGCGGCAGGAAGTTGATCGGCGTACCGGCCTGTGAGCCTCGTTCGGAGAACGCATCATTGCCTTGGGCCGGCCGGCCATCGATCAGGAACAGGGTGTAAGCCGACGTCATGCCGCGAATCATCACCGACTGCTCGACGCCGCCGCCGGAAATCTGTACGCCGGCGACGTTCTTCAAGGCATCGGTGACATCGGTGTAGGACTTTTTCTTCAGCTCTTCTGCGGTGATCACCGAAATGCTCGCCGGGGCATCTTTCACGCTTTGCTCAAAACCCGAAGCCGAAACCACAACCGGCCCCAGCTCGCGCTCTTGGGCGGTGACCGAGCAGGCCAGGGAAGCCAGAGCGGCGGCCATGAGTGTTTTTTGAAAGGCAGGGCGTGTAGTGGCGTGGTTAATGCGTGACATGTCTGATCCCGACTGGTGGCGTTCCGAGGTGTATGCGCTGGATAGCAGGCGCGCAGCGGGATCAAATGCTATTAATTCTCAAGTGCGAGTAAAGCTCATTTACAATCTATACAGATTGCAGACGAATGACCTGCTGCAGACCGGGGTTGCCGTTGCGGGCATGCAGGGAGCCACCTTGTAGGTGGATCAGGCGTTGAGCGATGGTCAGGCCTAGGCCGTAGCCCTCGCCGCCCGGGCGTGAGGCATTCAGGCGAGTGAAGGGCTGGAAGATGGTGTCGAGTTCAGCCTCGGGGACGCCGGGGCCTTGATCGGCGATGCACAACTGCCAGTGCTCGCCCGAACGCTGCGCCGAGAGGCGTACCATTCCCAGCGGTGGGGAATGGCGAATGGCGTTGCGCAGGATGTTCTCCATGGCATGGGCCAGGGTGTTGAGGTTGGCCAGCACGCGGCAATCGTCCGGCACCTGAGCGGGCAGGCGTGCTCGGCTCCAGCCGGATTCGAAGCAGGCGTCTTCGCACAGCACATCCCACAGGGCTTGCACGTCGACGGCTGCGCAGGGGAACTCGGGATGCTCACTGTCCAGCCACGCCAGCTCCAGCACCGCATCCACCAGGCGCTGCATATCGTTCACTTCACGCTCCAGGCGCTGGCGCAGGTCTTCGCTGGACAGCGGGGTTTCGCAGGCCACCCGCAAGCGACTGAGCGGGGTGCGCAACTCATGGGAGAGGTCACGCAGCAACTGGCGCTGGTGCGTCACGGAATGGCGCAGGCGCTGGGTGAGGTAATCCAGCGAGCGGGCCAGCTCACCGATTTCATCGCGGCGCTGGGCTAGCGCCGGGGACAACAGGGTTGCCATCGGGTCGTCGCGCAGCGCTATGGACTGCTGCCGGAGCTGGCGCAGCGGTGTCATCAACAGCGAATACAGCAGCACACAGAACAGCAGCGACAACAGCACCGGGAACAGGTACAGGTTCACCAGCGTCAGCAGGGCGTGATGCTTCCACGGCATAAAGCGTTCCGGTACGTGCAGGATCAACTGATGCCCTTGATGGCCGACCGGTGCGGACACCAGCGGTTGCGGCAGGGCGCGCCGGCTCATGCCAGCATCCAGCGGACGGGCCCGTGACAGGCGTCGTCGTTCGCGGGCGGGGAGCGCGAGGCTGCTTACCGGCTGCAGATTCTCATCGATCACTGTGGCCCAGACGTTCTCCCGCTGCTGAAAGGCCGCCAGCCACGCGCCCAGCGCCGGCTCGCCAGCCTCCAGTGCGCGCTGGGCTTCGCGGGCATAGTCGCGCAGTGCGTCGCGCGCGTGCTCCGAGAGGTAGGACGTCTGGCGATTGATGTGTTCGCCGATGGCATGGCTGACGCCGATCATGGCCAGGCAGAAACTGATCACCAGTGCCGCCAGTTTCCAGAACAGCGAATGGCGTGTGTGCATCAATGAAACTGCTGCCTGAGCAGGTAGCCCTTGCCCCACACCGCTTCCAGCTGGATGCAGCTGACCTGGGCATGGGCGAGTTTGCGGCGGATGTTGCTGATGTGCATGTCCAGGCTGCGGTCGTGCTGCGAATAACCGCGATGCAGCACCTGTTGATACAGGTAGGGCTTGCTCAACAGCTCGCCGGCGGCGTTGTAAAGCAGGTGCAGCAGGCGATATTCCGTCGGCGTCAGCCCGGCCCATTCGCCCTGAAACGCCAGATCGCAGCGCTCGTCATCGAACAGCAGCGGGCCGCTGGGCGCCGGCTGCGGCTGGGCACGCTCATAGGCCACGCGCCGCAGGATGGCGTACATGCGCACCTTGAGTTCATCAAGGCTGAACGGCTTGGGCAGGTAATCATCCGCGCCGGCATCGAAGCCCTGTATCCGGTGGGTTTCATCGTTGAGGGCCGACATCATCAATACCGGCGTACCGCGTTCCGCCCGCAGGCGGGTGAGCAGGCTCAAGCCATCCAGCGCTGGCAGCAGCACATCGAGCAAGATCAGGTCATAGGTGCGCTGAAAGGCCAGCGATAGCCCCGTATTGCCGTCATTGGCCACCGTGACCTGAAAACCTTGCTGCTCCAGCGAGGTCTTCAGGTGGTTGCTTAAAACGGTGTCGTCTTCGATGGCGAGAATCTGGCGGGTGCTGGCGTAAGTGGCGGGCATGGAGGCAGATGCATTCTGTTGCAAATGCGAATAGTTTACGTTGCGAATCGAGAGACGTATAGCCACGCCGCGCTATTTCGGGCGGCTGTTTATCGTGGCGTTTGGCAGGCCGGCAGGCCGGCGGGACGCGGTGTGTAGTGAAGGAATAATCAAAAAGGGCTTGCCGTGTGGCAGGCCCCTTTTGTGGTGCGCGTCTTGGGTTTTAGTTCGCTCCAAACACCTCAGCCAGGTGTTGCTGATAGCGGGCAACGTCTCGCTCGATGTCCGGTTGCTTGATCACGTCGGTGCACAGGAAGGTCGGCAGCGCGCGCATGCCCAGGAATTCGTTGGCCTTGTGGAATGGGAAATACACGGCGTCCACGCCCTTGGCTTCGAAGAAATCGCTGGGGTCGTCGAAGGCTTGCTGTGGGGCGTTCCAGGTCAGCGACAGCATGTAGCGCTTGTTCTGCACCAGGCCGCCGCTGCCGTACTTCTGCGAGGCGTCCGAACGGGTGCGGCCGTCGCTGGTGTAGAGGCTGCCGTGGCCGGCGGTGAATACTTCATCCAGGTACTGCTTGACTGTCCAGGGCGCGCCCATCCACCAGCCCGGCATCTGGTAAATCACCACATCGGCCCAGAGGATTTTCTGCACCTCGGCTGCGACGTCGTAGCCGGCCTCGATCTCGGTGGTGCGGATGTCGAACCCGGCACGGTCAAAGAAGGCCGCTGCCGCCTCGTGCAACGTCGTGTTGTACTGGCCCTTGGAGTGCGCGAATGGCTTACCGCCGTTGAGGAGTAGAACGTTTTTCATGGGGGGCTCGTAAAAAAGGATGGCGGCAGATTAGCGGCGCATAACCGCGTGAAACAGCCGGGGAGTGGTAAATGAGTGTTGACCGAACGGCATGGGTTTCTGAGGCTCGTTGCCGGGAATCATGATCGCTCCCACGCGGAGCGTGGGAGCGATCTACGGGGCCGTCAATGCAAGCGCGGCGTCTGCCGTTCGCTCACATAGGCCTGGGCCTGTCGGGCCAGTTGGTCGAGCAGGCGGTCGCGTTTTCGTTCAGCGTCGCCCATGGCCTTCTGGCCGTGCTGTTTCAACAGGTAGGTGTGAATCTGGCACACCTCGGTGGAGCGGTAGATGGGTTCCAGATCCTGCACGGCCACGGTGCCGGGGCTGGCTTCGCGGCGAGTATTCATCAACACCTGTGGGCCGTGGGCGGCGAGGGCATGAAAGCCCAGCGCCTCGAAGAACGGCGCCTTGCCAGCCACGCACGCCACCTGGGCATGGGGATAGCGGGCCACCATTTCCGCCACCATCGCACTGCCGATTCCACTTCGGCGGTGGCTGGCCTGCACCGCCAGGTACACCAGCGCGCAGGCATCCGGGTCGTCCACATAGGGCAGGTACAGGGTAAAACCCAGCACGCGGGCTGGGTCTTCATCGTCCAGCGCCAGCATCAGCTTGGGTTGGCCGGGCTGGGCGCCGTCCATGCTTTGCAAGTAGAGATGTACCTCGTAGCCCACCACGTACTGATACAGCTGATACAGCGGGTTGCTGGGCGTCAGCGACACCGGGCTGATATCGCTCAGGTAATCCACCACCATCTGCAGCACCTGGGCGTTGAGAGATTCAGGCGGCGGGGTGTCCAGGTGGGCGAGGGTAAACATGAAGGGCGGCGGCTCCGGGACGGTACGGCAAAGAGAGCCATTGTACCGGGCGTTCAGGCAGCACAGTTCGTAGGGTGGAAAACCGCGAAGCGTTTTCCGCCATGGTATGCAGGCATTACCGGTGGGCGCCGGAGCGTCGAGGGCTGCATTCACGCGGTGTGGCAACGATCACTGGTGGACAAGCTGCGCGTTGTCCACCCTATGTATCCCGCCATGCCGGCTCGAACCCGTAGGGTGGAAAACCGCGAAGCGTTTTCCGCCGGTATGCCGGCATTACCGGTGGACGCCGGAGCGTCGAGGGCTGCATTCACGCGTGGTGTGGCAACGATCACTGGTGGACAAGCTGTGCGTTGTCCACCCTATGAATCCCGCCATGCCGGCTCGAACCCGTAGGGTGGAAAACCGCGAAGCGTTTTCCGCCGGCCCGGTAAACGTCGGAGCGCCAAGGGCTGCGCTGCGTTCCCACGCGGAGCGTGGAAACGACCTCAATAGCCCTAGATGCGGAAGCGACTGACCATGGCCTGCAGTTCATTACCCAGGCGGGCCAGTTCGATGCTTGAGGCAGCGGTTTCATCGCTGGACGTAGCGGTCTGCTCGGCGATGTCGCGCACATTGATCACGCTGCGGCTGATCTCCTCGGCCACGGCGCTTTGCTCTTCGGCAGCGGTGGCGATCTGTTGGTTCATCGCCTGGATATTCGAGACCTTGGCGGTGATGTGAGTGAGCGACAGCCCGGCCTTGCGGGTAAGTGCGACGCTGCTTTCGGTCAGGCTGTGGCTATTGTGCATCGCACCGGCAACCTGCTGCGTTCCCTGATGCAGCGCGGCGACCAACTGTTCGATCTCTTCGGTGGAGTTCTGGGTCCGCTGTGCCAGGCCACGCACTTCGTCGGCCACCACCGCGAAACCGCGTCCCGCTTCACCCGCACGGGCTGCCTCGATGGCCGCGTTGAGCGCCAGCAGGTTGGTTTGCTCGGCCACTGTTTTGATCACATCCATGACGCTGCCGATGCGTTTGCTTTCCGATTCCAGCTTGGCCATGGCGTCGGTAGAGCGGAGCATCTCGTCGGCCAGGCGCTCGATCTGCTGGATAGCTTCGCTGACCACCGCGTCGCCCGCACGGGCTTCGCGATCGGCATCGCTGGCCGCTTGGTAAGCATGTTCGGCATTGCGTGCCACTTCCTGCACCGTGGCGGACATCTCGTGCATGGCCGTGGCGGCCTGGTCAGTTTCGACCTTCTGAGCGTTCATGCCGACGCTGGTCTGCTCGGTCACGCCTGACAGCTGCTCGGCGGCACTGGCCATTTGCGTGACGCTGTCGCGAATGCCCCCGATGAGCTCGCGCAGGGTCGCCGCCATGCTCATTACGCCCTGCTGCAACGCGCCAATTTCGTCTTTGCGCGAAATGTGGCGCTGGTCGGTCAAATTACCCGCAGCGATATTCCTGACCACCGCCAGCGTCGCGGCCAGAGGCTGAGTGATCTGCCGGGTGATCTGCCATGCAGCGAAGAGTCCGATCAGCAAGGCCAGGGTCGCAACCGTGAGCTGGGTGAGTCGAGCTTGCGCAATATCTTCCTCAAGTAACGCGTCCTGGGCTTGGGCCAACGCCATGCCAAGACGGTTAATCTCCGTGGTCTGATTCGCCATTTCCTGGCGTGCCGTGGCAATTGCCTCGGTCTGGGCCACGACGGCCTCGAGTGCGACCAGGTAACCGTCGAGTGCTTGTTTGGTGACTGCTACTTGAGTGGCGAAATCCCTGCTTCACGCTTCGGCGCATTGCTGGATATCGACGCCGACGATTTTGGTGAATTGCTCTACCCGTTTTACGAAGAGCAGTGCGGGCAACGCATCGCCTCCGCCAAGGAAACCCTCACCGTCGGTGCAGCCGATAGCGCCATGGCCAAGACCCTTTCGGTTGCCGAGGGCTCACCCGTGGTCACCATCGAACGCACAGCCCTGGGCTACGATCGCTCCCCACTGGAATACCGGCTGTCCCGCGCCGGGGCCGAGGGGTTCCGATACCAGATCGATATTTCTTGAGTTCGCGCGGTTCGTTGGAGGGAATAGTTTGCGTTCACGTCCGGGCATTGCCGCGGACGCCGGAGCGTCGAGAACTGCGTTCTCATGGGGAGAGCAGGAACGAACAAAAATGGAGTGTTGCGAAGTTCGTAGGGTGGAAAACCGCGAAGCGTTTTCCACCAGCAGCCCAAGGCACTCCCCGTAGCCGTTCTCATCCAACGATGGGCCACCACACCAGTCCTCAGCGTAAATACCCATCGCCACAGCCCGATGAAAACTCTAATAGGGCCGTGTTTCAGTTCGTAGGGTGAAAAACCGCGAAGCGTTTTCCACCAGCAGCACAACTACTCCCCATAGCCGTTCTCATCCAACGATGGGTCGCCGCACCAGTCCTCATCGTAAATACCCATCGCCACAGCCCGATGAAAACTCGAATAGGGCCGTGTTTCAGTTCGTAGGGTGGAAAACCGCGAAGCGTTTTCCACCAGCAGCACAACTACTCCCCATAGCCGTTCTCATCCAACGATGGGTCACCGCACCAGTCCTCAGCGTAAATACCCATCGCCACAGCCCGATGAAAACTCGAATAGGGCCAATCCACCAGTCGTTGCACGTGGCCGTGTTTCAGTGGGTTGTAATGGATGTAGTCGAAGTGGCGTTGATAGTCCTCTTCGTCACGGATCAGGTGTTCCCAATAGCGCCGCTGCCAGATGCCTCGCTCGCCGCGTCGTTGTTGCGTTGCGGTGAGCGTCTCGGTGATTGGCAGACGTTTGGCGAAGGCGAATTTAATCACCTTCCAGCGCAGTGCGAAGTTGGCATCGCCGGGCGGTAGCGTCCACAGGCAGTGCATATGTTCGGGCAACACTACCCAGGCATCGATATGGAAAGGATGACGAGCTTTGGTGGCCCGAACCGTATCGCGAAGCAACGCGACTTCGCGGATCAGTAAATCACTGCTGCGGTTATGCAGATTCACGGTGAAGAAATAGGTGGCGCCAGGCACCCGGGCACGGCGGTAGTCGGGCATGGCGTCTCGTCCTTGAGCATGCGGGGACTGCAAACATGGTGGACAAGCTGCGCGTTGTCCACCCTACGAATCCGCCATGCCAGCTCAAACCCGTAGGTGGAAAACCGAGAAGCGTTTTCCGCCGTGGATCTCCAGGCTATTGGCTGCCGCGGTTACGCAGATTACGCATGGTGGACTAGCTACGCGTTGTCCACCCTACAAATGCGTCACTCCGTTGCTTCCGAACGTAGGGTGGAAAACCGCAAAGCGTTTTCCACCCTGGATACAAGCTACTGGCTAACCAGTGACGCTCGATCGATCAAACTGAACTGCTTAAACGACGGGTTGTGCCGACAGCTCAGCGCGCTCGGCAAGGCCGAGGTTGTCACGTCCTTGAAGGTAGGTCTTGGTCATCACCGCCCAGCGCAGTGGAAACTCGGCCACCAGGGTCAGGCTGCCCACTTCGGTCTGCACGCAACCCGGCTCGTTGCCTGCGTACTCCACCGCCTCGTCGATTGCCCGACGCCAGCGCTCATCGGTGAAACCGACTCCGAGCAGAATGGAGCTGCCGGTGGCTACTGACTGATTGCTGGCAAGCAAACGCGACATGTACCAGAAGTCATCCGAGGCACTGAGCATCATCTTGCCCTGGTTGGTATTGGCGAAGGGGACTTTCAGTTCGATGTAGTGAAAGCCACGACCACTGGCCTCGCGCACCCACACATCGCATTGCTTGGTGTCCCGGTCCATCTGCCTGCGTCGCTGGTCCAGCCAGACCTTGTACTCGAGGCCGACATCCTCGTTGTCTAGCTCCAGTTCATATTGCGCAATCAGCCAAAGATAAAGCTCGATTTTCAGCCAGCCTTCAAAACCATTTTTCAGCTGCGACAGCCGCTGCAGGTCGGCAGTACGGCGGATACTCAGGTCGTCCAGAAAGGCCTTGAAGGTTGCGGTGACGTTGTGAATGCCGGGCATTGGAGTCCTTGTATGTTCGGCTTGTAGCGGCTTACAAAAAAGGCGGATTTAAATAAATCTGTCCCCTTTTAAGTGGTCCCTTTTAAGTCTTATTAATTATTTTTCGACACACGCCTTTTCTCTGATGGTTCTGATTTCATTATCTGAGTGAGTTCCGTCGGGCAGTACTTCTTTTATGGATACCGCACACTTATTGTTTACGATTAGAATGTCTGCAGAGTAGTGCTTAGAGCTTTCTGGGTAAAAAGATATTGTGCCAGTGTCGCACTGGGAGATGGTGTATCCGATTTGGTGTCTGTGGCTTCCCATTATGGATATTTTTTTGTTTTTGGGCACATAGATATCTCTTGTGCTTTTCGCAAAGTCCATCCAGTTGGTTGAAAGTTGACCTGTGCGCTTAAAGTCCGCGCATTTTATAGTTTCGGAGATGTTGACAGAGAAAGCTCTACCTTGTTTTGGGTATGCATCAATAAAGCGATCACCAAAAGTAATCCGTGGGTCTTCCGGTTGGCTTGCCAAATATTCATAATTTGCGCAGCCGCTTAAGAGTGTTGTGATAATTATTAGTTTTGTTAGGGATGGTCTGAAGTAGCCACGTATTTCTGGCCGACTACAGACCTCGCTGT
>CAYPFO010000010.1:0-83804 GCA_964410065.1 uncultured Pseudomonas sp. | reverse complement strand
GAAATACAAAACGCCTGATGCCGTGCATCAGGCGCTCTGAGGTGTGGACCCGGTCTCGAAAGGTGTAAACCTATTTCAGGACTAGACAGCCTAATGATTGTTGCGGCAATGATATTGAGAGTACGTCTGAGAGGATGATGTAAGGCTGAGATCTTCAAGAGCAGCCACACTTCGCGCTCTAAAAACCGCCCTCCGGCGCTTTGCGCCCATTGGGTTAGAAACACGCCCACTTCACTGACACCACTGGATGGAGGATGAGCCATGCCCAGGATGGCACGTGTCGTGTTGCCCAATTACCCGCACCATGTGGTCCAACGCGGCCATAACCGTCAGGTTGTGTTCGCGGCCGAAGAGGATTATCAGCGCTACCTGACGGATCTTCGCGAGCTTAAGGACGCCTTCGGGGTCAAGGTGTACGCCTACTGCCTGATGACCAATCATGTGCATCTGCTGTTGGCGCCCGGTGAATCCACGTCCGGCTTGAGCCAACTGATGAAAGCGCTGGCCGCTCGCGCCACGCGCTACCGCAACCGGCTTGAGGGGCGCTCCGGTACGCTCTGGGAAAGCCGCTACAAATCCAGCGTTGTGCAAACGGATACCTATCTGCTGGCCTGCTCCCGCTATATCGAATTGAATCCAGTCCGCGCCCGTATGTGCGCGGAGCCGGGTGATTATCCATGGTCGAGCTACCCGTCACGTACTGGCAGAGGAGAGTCGTCTGACTGGCTGGATACCGATCCCTGCTTTCTGGCGCTGGGTCCTGATCCATGTGAGCGGCAGGAGCGTTACGCGTCGTTTGTGAAGCAGGCTGTTTCGGAACCTGAGGCTCGCCTGATTCGAGAGGCGCTGCAACGAGGGCAGTTGACGGGTAATAGTCGTTTCGTGGATGAAGTGGAGCGGATTGCCGGCTTGAGAATTGAACGGCGTGGGCAGGGTAGGCCCAGGAAGCTGGACAAATAAATCCGTCCCCTTTTTCTCCGGTCCCCTTTTTCTCCGCTTTTCTCCGGCGGCTCCCACGGAGCGTGAGAGCCCCCATCTAACCGCCTGCTAGAGCGCCTGCAAGGCGTTGAAGTCAATGGCTTCGGCATAGGCCAGTTTGTCCGTGGCCTCGGCATCGCCATCCACGGAGACCATGAAGCGGTTGTTGATGATCACCATGATCTTGCCGTTGCTGTCGAGAATGCCGCGTTGCTTGCCGACCTTGATCATCTTGCCCATGGAGCCCGCCAGGGCGGGGTTGGCCATGACCATCATCATTTGCGACATCAGGGGCGAGTCGCCAATGATCTCCACCTGAACCTGCTGGTCATTCTTGCGATAGGTGCGCGATGCCTGCACGCCGCCGCCAAAGAATGCCGTTGTGCCGGCGGAGGTTTCCGCTTCATCGCCTTCCCAACCGGACAGCGGCGGCGGCAATACCTGGGCGAGGTGATCGGCGCCCCGCTGGTTGAGCAGTTGCGTGGCGTAGCCGAGGTTTTCCTTGGCCAGCGCCATGTCGCCTTGCTCATAAGCCTGCAGCGCTTCCTGCAGCGCGTCCTTGATGTCATCGGCGACGGCGGGTGCCGCTGCCGTCATGGCTGCGGTGAGAAAGACGGAAGCCAGTCGGGTATTCATGTGCCTGTCCTTTTGCGGTGTTGAATCCTTGTGCGGCAGGAGCATATGAAGCCTTTCCCGAACAGGCAAGGCGAAGCTTTCCCGGTTGTCCGATGGTGGGCTCTCGCGTCGACTGCTGCGGCTGCGCTCAATAATTCGGTGGAGTTTCCGGAATGACGCTGGGGTCGGTGATGTAGGGCATCGACCAGGGTTCGAGGTTGCAGCCCTTGTGAATCAGGTCCAGGCGCATCTGCTCGAGCACACCGGCCAGGCGCACGGGGTCGGCGTATTGAGTACGCGGAATATGCGGCACGCTCAGCACCTCGTTGCCACTGAGGCTCATGATGCTCAGGCTGAAGCTGTCGTCCTCGGCGTTGGCACCGGTAACGCAGCCGTAGGGCTGAAAGGCGTTTGAAGCCAACTGCATGGCGTTATCGAGGGTCAGTAGGGTGGTGGTCATGCGGGCTCTCCCTTGGCATCCGGTGTTTGGATTGACAGATGGAACGGCTGAGGGTTGCCCGCTTGCCCAAAAAACGCCTGGAACAGTTGCTCAGGTGCACGCTCGTTACAACTTTTCACGACGCCAGACAGGCTGCGCAGATCGCCGCGACATGCCGATGATCAGTGCCGCAGCAGCCGCCAAGCACCGAGAGCTGGGGCAAGCGCTTGCGCAAGGCCTGATAGCGCCGCCCCAGGTCGAGCGGGTCGCCGTCATCCAGGGTTTCCGAGACATCCAGTTCGGCATGGCTCTTGGCCGAGGCATTGGCGCGCAAGCCGCCGATGCGCCGCAGCCAGTCGGCATCGGTGTCGAGCAGGTTTTCAAAGTGTGTCGGGTGGGCGCAATTGATCATGAAATACAGCGGCGGGGTGGCGCTGGCCTGGTCGGTGCGCTGGATCGCCTCGCCCAGGCTTTCGCCGCAAGCCAGCTTGCCGTCGGTTTCCACCGTGAAGGAAATCGCCAGCGGAATGCCCAGTTCAGCGGCGGCGCGGACAATGCCGATGGCTTCTTTGCTGTAATTCAGTGTGTAGGCACTGATCAATTCCGCGCCGGTCTGCGTCAGGCTGGTGATTTGCGCACGATGGTAATCCTGGGCTTGCTGGGCGCTCATGCGTGCCTCGACCTTGTAGCCATCGCCGCGCGGGCCGAGCACGCCATTGATGAGGATATTCGCCTCGGGAACGGCATGTTCGGCACGCAGCGCCTGTGCCCAGGTCACCGCCTCGCGATTGACTTCATCCATCGCATGGGCGGAGAAGCCCAGTCGCGCGCCCCAGTCGGCATTGGCGCGCCAGGTGGGCGTGTCGAGTACAAAGCCCAACCGATGCCGGGCCGCCGTGCGCAGAAAGGGCTGGAAATAATGGTCGAGCTGCAGGCGGCCGGCCTCACTCAGTACCAGCGGAAAAGCGGCGAAGCAGGGCAGATCGAGGCCGTGATGAAAGATCAGCGACGTCTCCAGTCCACCGTCGGTGAGAAACAGGTGGCCGTCGAGGCGCGGCAGGTGCGGTGCAATCGAGGACATGGGAACACCTCGGGGAGTCCGGTGAATTGGCTCCTTACCCGCTTGCAGCGCCGGCAAGCGTAATCCCAGGCGGCGCTTCAGCCGAAGCGCACGCAGTAGATCGGCGGCAAGTGGGCGCTCAGGCATTGCCAGCTTTCGCTGCCGTTTTCCGACAGCCACAAACCGCCAGTGGTCGAGCCCATGGCCAGGCGCTCGCCGCTGTCATCCACCGCCAGGCCATGGCGGTAGACCAGGTCATAGGCCGGCGGCGCAGGCAGCCCGTGGTCGAACACAGTGAAACTTTGACCGCCATCCTGCGTGCGCGTGACCACGAAATGTCCATTGACCGGCACGCGGCACTCGTCCTTGACCGCCGGCACGAACCAGGCGGTGCCCGGTCGCAGCGGGTGCACGGCCACGGCGAAGCCGAAGCTCGACGGACGTGCCTCGACCGCCTGCCAGGACTGGCCGGCATCGGTGGAGCGAAAAATCCCGTTGTGGTGCTGAATCCACAAGTGGTGGGGGTTGGCTGGGCAGCAGACCATGCGATGGGGGTCCTGGATATTGGGATCGTAGCGTCGCTCGGGCGGCATGTAATCCGCGCGCAGGCCGTCACCCGTGCAGGCCCAACTGGCACCGCCATCGCGACTCTGCCAGACCCCACCGCAGGACACCGCCACGCTGATGTGCTGGCTGTCCTCGGGATCGACACAGATCGAATGGATGCCCGGCCAGTCGTAGCCGCCACCTGCCCACTCGGCCCGTTCCGGACGATCCCACAGCGAGCGGTTCAGCGTCCAGCTGTCGCCCCGGTCGGCGGAGTGGAACAACCCACCGGGAAGGGTGCCGGCCCAGAGCACGCCGGGTTCATCGACACCTCCAGCTTCCAGCGCCCAGATTTGCTCCAGGCTCCAAGGCGCCGCCGGCGGCAGATCGGTCGCGGCTTCTGTGGACATGGCTTCGGGTTGTGGCGGATAGACAGGCACCGCGCAGATTTGCCAGCACCCGCCCGAAGCTGGGCGGCGCCACAGCTTGACTCCGAAATGCCCAAGGTTGAGCGCGGCGTAGAGTGTCTTATCGCGAGGGTCGGCCAGGACCATACTGACCGGCTCGCCCATGAAATGCGTTTCGGTTTGCCGCCACTGCCCGGCGATGGGCTCAAAGATCAGCAAGCCTTTGCGCGTGGCAATCAGCAGGCGTTCATGCATGTCAGCCTCCCGATGCTCAGCCACCGGTCAAGGCCTGTACCACGAACACCTCGCTGGAGTCACCGAGGGGATCGCTGAGCCGCTGGCGGTCGCGCACGGCCAGGCCATCGACAAAAATCTGCACATGCCGACGCAACTGACCTTGGTCATCGAGCAGGTAGCTGCGCAAACGCGGCTGCTCCTGCATGAGGCTATGCAGTGCGCTGGCTACCGTATCGCCCAGCACCTCGCGTTCCGGCAGGGCGAGATGGCGCTGCAGCGCCGGGGCGAAAACCACATGGGGCATGGGTCACTCCCACTAAAAAATAACCTAGAGAGTGTAGGTGTAGACCCGCCCCGCATGACTCCGTGTGGCGGAAAGCCTGGATTGAATGCTGCTAAGTCATGCAGGTTTGATCCCTTTTTGGCGCAAGGCCAGAGGCTGATTCTAGGGATCCGATAAAAATAGCCGGATCGCCGTTTACCAGGCAGGCTTTTCCACACAGCCCGGATATGTGGGCCATCTCTTGGCGTCGTCGCGAAAATGAATTCGCTCTTCTGCTCGTGCCGTAATTTCACCAAGGCTGAATGCGCCCTTATAGGCGATAGGCGGGAAAGAACCGTTGCGACAGCTGTAGGGCTCTATGGCCTGGGACGCCGGTGCGCGTAACGCCGAGCAGCGCCGCAACAATCATGCTCAGGTGAGAATAGGGAGCACGCACAAGGAGACTGCGCATGTCTGAGCGCCACCCATCACAACCAGCGGCGCACCCGCGCTTGATAGGCCTGAAACTCAGCGCCGAACAGCGTCGTCAAGGCGCGCTCTTCGGGCGCAATCTGGAATCGATTCATGTACAGCACGAAGCCAAGGGCTCCCAGCAGGGCCACGGGCGATGCCAAGTAAGCCGCCAAGGCAACTAGAAACAGGGCGAAGCCGACGTACATGGGATTGCGTGAGTACTGGTAAATGCCGGAACTGACCAAGGCTGAAGCCGTTTCAGGCTTCAAGGGGTTCACGGTGGTCCTGGCGCGGTGGAACGAGACCACGCCCGACACGCAGAAAAAGGCACCCAGTGCGGTCATGGCCAACCCCATGGCGATGCGTACCGAATAGGCAATCACCATGCCTGGAACATATAGAGCGAGAAGCCACATCGCAGCGCCAAAGAAGGTAGCAACGATGGGAGGAGGTATCCTGTTTTCGAGCGGGTGCATCGCTTTTCCCTGGTGTCGTTTATGCGCTGAGCAGTGCAATCTTTATTTTTTGTTGCGGGTCTGGGTTCTTCTATCGATCTCGGTACGTACTTGGGCAACAAGATCCGCCTCGGTTGAAATTAGCAACTCGTTTTGAAGTTGCCCGCTCCACTGCCAATTACAGTTCCCATTAGGGCAGATGACCAAGGGATGATGATGTTCGTGCAGAGTCAGCAAGGCCGAACACGAAGGGCAGTAGGGTGTGAGGTTTGCGAGGGTGTAGAAATTGCCGTGCACGGTTGGTGGAAACCAACGCCACGACCAATGAATGTCGAAGATAATGTCGCCCGTATACACCACGAAATCCGGCTCGCGAATATCCGCTTCGCGAGTGGAATAAATAAAATTAATAAGCGTAATGATAAAGACAATGAATGGGGCTATAAACCAAAATGCCCAGGCAGGAATGAGTGGCATGAAGAGCGCTGGCGTGACCCTGGCAATTTCTTGCAGGGTGGGCCAGTCCGCCAGGTAGAGCGCGCCACCAAGGATGCCCGCGACTATTGCCAAGCCGTACGCACGGCCACGCCAGGAATTTCTTAGCATTAAGTGCCCCCGATCGCCCGCTGTACCAAGGCTCACTGGAGACGTTTAGCTAGTCCAGGCTCCCCACTGGCTTGGTCATGCAGCTCGTTCTGTCGAGTCTGCATGAGGGGCGCTCGAGGCGGTATTAGCCTTTATGTGTATCGGATACGTTGGCCGCGGCCACATCTCGCTTCCCCGCTTTCATCAGCATCCAGCCCGCGAGAATAAAAAGCACACCGCCGATGGCAAGAAAGGTCCAGTTATAAACCGTGTAGTTGGGAACTTGCCGTACATAATGCACAGCCAGGATCTGATGATTGATGATGCCTTCGATCAGGTTGAATAGCCCCCAACCCAAGATCAACTGTCCGATCAGGGCGCGAAGAGAGGGGATGGGTTCACGCTGATAAGCTGCGCTCCATAGCATCAAGACCCCGCCCAGGGTTATCAGCCAGACAAACGCGTGAAAAAGTCCATCCCACAGCATGTTGGTGCTCATGGCTTCCATGGTTGTGGGCGGAATCCAGTTGGAAACCATGTTGTGCCACTGAAAGATCTGATGCAGAACGATTCCGTCCACAAAACCGCCCATGCCTATTCCCAACAAAATGCCAGCCCATGTGGCTTTTTTGCCGGTGTGCTCGTGCTTGGCCATGTTTCGCTCCGAGATCATCAGTCTGGGAGAGCGTAGGACAGCATTCAGACTACTAATCTGACACCCGATAAAGCGTTGCTCAGCGGCGTGTCGTCACTCAGAGCCGCATCGCCTGTCAGGTAGGTGGCTAATATAGATCATCACTATTAATTCGTCGGCTAACAAAGTGCTGGTACACTGCGCGCCGCATTTTTCCCTTCCCTTCCTGGACCCTTCGCAACGGGTTAGCGAACCAAGGAAATTCCCGTATGACCGATTCACACAACACTGGAGCTGCTCGGGCAGCGTACATTGGCCTGTTCCTCGGGCCACTGATCCTGCTGCTCTGCCTGATCACCACTCCGCCCGCCGGACTTTCCGAAACGGCCTGGCTGACCGTCGGCATGGCCGGCCTGATGGCCGTCTGGTGGGCGACCGAAGCCATACCGATTCCGGCTACCTCCCTGCTGCCCATTCTGCTGATCCCCTTGCTGGGCATCGACACCCTTAGCAAGGCGACTTCGCCCTACGCCAACCCGACGATCTTTCTATTCTTCGGCGGCTTCCTGCTGGGCCTGGCCATGCAGCGCTGGAATCTGCACAAGCGCATCGCCCTGTCGACGCTGCTGGCAGTCGGCAACGCACCTCGCCGGCAGATCGCGGGTTTCATGATCGCCACGGCCTTTATCAGCATGTGGGTGAGCAACACCGCCACCAGCATCATGATGTTGCCCATCGGCATCTCGGTGATCGCCCTGCTCGTGGAGGGCAGCGACGAGAAGGAAGGCGCACGCTTCGCCACCGCCTTGCTACTGGGTATCGCCTATGCCGCGAGCGTCGGCGGTATCGCTACCCTGATAGGCACACCGCCCAACGCCCTGCTGGCCGCCTTCCTGCGTGACAACTACGACGTGCATATCGGCTTCGGGCAGTGGATGCTGCTGGGGATTCCGGTCAGTGTCGGCATGCTGCTGTTTACCTGGTGGTGGTTGACCCGTGGCGGGTTCAAACTGGCCGGTGGCGACAGCCGCGCCATACTGGAGCAGGAAATGGCCGAACTCGGCCCCATGTCGAAAGCCGAGAAAATGGTCGCCGTGGTATTCGGTCTGGCGGCGGCGGCATGGATTTTTCAGCCGTTCCTGGCGCAATACATCAATGGCGTCAACGACACCAGCATCGCCATCGCGGCGGCGCTGAGCCTGTTCCTCATTCCGGTCGACATCAAGAAGCGGGTGTTCCTGATGGACTGGGAAACCGCCAACAAGGTGCCGTGGGGCGTGCTGCTGCTGTTCGGCGGCGGCTTGTCGTTGGCCGGCGTAATCGGCGCTTCCGGGCTCGCTACCTGGATTGCCCAGAGCCTGCAGGGCTTCGGCACGTTGCCGCTGATCCTGATGATTGGCCTGGTGGTGCTGGTGATTACCTTCCTCACCGAGATCACCTCCAACACGGCCACTGCCGCTGCCTTCCTGCCGCTGCTCGGCGCACTGGCCGTTGCCCAGGGCTTGCCGCCGGAAATGCTCGCCATCCCGGCCGCCATCGCCGCCAGCTGCGCCTTCATGATGCCGGTGGCAACCCCGCCAAACGCCATCGTGTTCGGCACCGGGCAGATGCGCATCCAGTCGATGATCAAGGCCGGCTTCGCCCTGAACATCTTTGGTGTGTTCCTGGTGACGGCTCTTTGCTATGTGATGATCGGCTGGCTTTGGGCTAACTGATTCATCCTTGAGCGGGGAGCGAGTGTCTATCCGTAGACAGGGTTGGCCCTAGGCATAACACGGCAGTTCTCGGGAGGGGGAGGCAGGTTTATTTTTGATCGAGGGCTCGGTCAATAAATAAATCTGCCTTCCTTTTTCTAATCTCCAACAGCGTATTCAAACCGCTGTGAGGGAACTGCGTAATCGTCCAGCCGCACCCGTCACTGCGTGCGGGTCACCCTCCACACGGTATTGGCCAGATCGTCGGCGACGATCAGGGCGCCGCGCGGGTCGACGGTCACGCCCACCGGTCGTCCGCGTGTCTTGCCCTCGGCGGTGCGAAAGCCCGTCACGAAGTCAACGGGCGGTCCCGAGGGGCGTCCGTTACTGAAGGGTACGAAAACCACCTTGTAGCCCACCGGATTCTTGCGGTTCCAGCTGCCGTGCTGGCCGATGAACACGCCGTCGGCGAATTGTTCGCCCATGGCCGCGCTGGAGAAGTCCAGGCCGAGGGCGGCGACGTGGGAACCCAGCGCGTAGTCGGGTGTGATCGCAGCGGCGACCTTGTCCGGGTCCTGCGGCCGCACGCGCGGGTCGACGTTTTTGCCCCAGTAGCTATAGGGCCAGCCGTAGAAGCCGCCTTCACGCACCGAGGTCAGATAATCCGGCACCAGGTCCTCGCCCAGTTCGTCACGTTCGTTGACCACCGCCCACAGCTGGCTCGAACCGGGCTGGATGGCCAGGGCCGTGGGGTTGCGCAAGCCAGTTGCGTACGGCTTGTAGGCACCGGTGTCAGCGTTGATCTGCCAGACCAGGGCACGGTCGACTTCAGCTTCCATCCCGCGCTCGGTGGTATTGCTGTTGGAGCCGATCCCGACATACAGAAAGCGTCCGTCGGGGCTGACGGTCAGCGCCTTGGTCCAGTGGTGGTTGATCGCCGAGGGCAGGTCGGTAATCTTCGTTGGTGGGCCGCTGGCTTCGGTCTGGCCGTCCTGATAATCGAAGCGCACCAGTGCATCCTGATTGGCCACGTACAGCGTGCCCTCGAAAAAGGCCAGTCCGTACGGCGCGTTGAGGTTGTCGGCAAACACTGTCTGCATCTCGTAAGTGCCGTCGCCATCGGCATCGCGCAACAGGGTCAAGCGATTGCCACCTTTGACCGTGGTGTTGCCCTTCGCCTTGATATAACCGGCGATCACGTCCTTGGGCTTGAGGCTCGCAGCGCCGCCGCCCCGGCCTTCCGCCACCAGAATGTCGCCGTTGGGCAACACCAGCGTCTGGCGCGGGATTTTCAGGTCGGTCGCGATGGCGGTAACGGTGAAGTTCTCCGGCACCGTCGGCGTCTGATCGGCCCACAGCACCGGTTCGGCAATTTTCATGCTGGGCAGCAAGCCCCGTTCAGGGGCGGGAAGCTTGGGATCTGGGCCATACAGCTCGGCGGTATCCTGCTCGTCGCTACCGCAGGCACTCAGCAACAACCCCAGAGTCAGGGCGGTGAGGGGGCTGGCGTAGTTCACTCGACACCTCCCGAGCGCAGGTTGGTGAGGCCGATCCACGTGGCAACGCAGGCCAGCAAGGTGACGATTACCGAGAGAATCAGGCCGGCGGGCATGACTGCCCAGGCGTCCTTGGCATGCTCAAGGGCATTGATGAAGCCCAGCACCCAAGTGGCCAGCAGGAGCAGAAAATAAGCCAGGGGGCGCCCTTTCCTGGGCGTGGCGCGGATCAGGTTGACCAGGGCGAACAACAGCGCCAGGCCGCAGAAGACCAGCCCGCCGGCTATCAGCCAGGAGGAGAAATTGCTCCACTGAATCTGATAACTGCGAAAGTAGGCGATGTCGCTTAACAGGGCGCCAAGGAACAGGGGAACGGTTCCGGCCAGCAACGTCGCGTGCAGAGGATTGGGCGTGCTTCGGTAACGGTAGGTGGTTACGGTCACGGTGGGCTCTCCTGTTCGCGGGCGACCCTGGGCTGATGCTCGGACGGATGCGCTGGCCCAGCAGATTCGCTCTGATTGTGTGCCTTACAAACGGAGCGTGTCGTTGGCGCATAAGTTCATTCCCATCGGCTAGAGGACTGTCCGCCCCGACCGCCAGCCCTTGAGTCCTATCCCGGCCCGTTTCATAGTGCCGACATGAACCGTCCTTCGGAAATGCCCGACCTTGTCGATCCGCTGGCGGCCTTTCACCCGGCGGTGCAGAGCTGGTTTCGGCGTACCTTTGCGGCGCCGACGCCCGCGCAGGTGGCGGCTTGGCCGACGATTCATGCCGGGCGTTCGACACTGGTGGCGGCACCGACCGGATCGGGCAAGACGCTGACGGCATTTCTCGCCGCCCTGGATGACTTGCTGCGCCAGGGCTTGGCCCATGGCGGCGATCTGCCGGATGACACGCAGGTAGTCTATGTCTCGCCGCTCAAGGCGCTGTCCAACGACATTCACCTCAACCTGGAGGTGCCACTGGCCGGGATTGCCGAGGAAGTGCAGCGCCTGGGGTTGCCTCCCGTAGAAATTCGCACGGCGGTGCGCACCGGCGACACCTCCCAGGGCGAGCGCACGGCGATGCGCAAGCGCGCGCCGCATATTCTGGTGACCACGCCGGAGTCGTTGTATGTGTTGCTCGGCTCGGCGTCCGGGCGGGAGATGCTGGCCAGCACACGCAGCGTGATCGTCGACGAGATTCACGCGGTGGCCGGCAACAAGCGCGGCAGCCACCTTGCGCTGAGCCTGGAGCGCTTGCAGGCGCTGTGCCCGCAGCCGCTGGTGCGCGTCGGTCTGTCGGCAACCCAAAAACCTCTTTCAGCGGTGGCGCGCTTTCTCACCGGCGGGCAGGACTGCGCCCTGGTTGATATCGGCCACCAGCGCAGTCTCGATCTCGCCCTGGATGTGCCGCCGGTGCCGCTCGAGGCGGTGATGAGCAACGATGCCTGGGAACTGGTTTATAACCGTCTCGCCGAGTTGATCGTCGGGCAGCGCACCACGCTGGTGTTCGTCAACACGCGGCGACTGGCCGAGCGCGCGGCGCGGCATCTGTCCGAACGTTTGGGCAGCGAGGTGGTGGCTGCGCACCACGGCAGCATGGCCAAAGAACATCGCCTGGCGGCCGAGCAACGCCTCAAGGCCGGCGAATTGCGCGTGCTGGTGGCCACGGCTTCGCTGGAGCTGGGCATCGACATCGGCGAGGTGGAGTTGGTGTGCCAGATCGGCTCGCCACGTTCAATTGCGGCGTTCTTGCAACGCATCGGCCGCGCCGGGCACCAGGTCGGCGGGGTGTCGAAGGGGCGGATTTTCCCGACCTCCCGGGACGAGTTGATCGAATGCGCCGCACTGCTGGATTGCGTGCGGCGGGGGGAGCTGGATCGGCTGCAGATTCCCCGCGCGCCCCTGGATGTGCTGGCTCAACAGATCGTGGCTGAGGTGGCCTGTCGTGAGTGGGCCGAAGATGAGCTGCTGGCGCTGATTCGCCGCGCCGAGCCCTATGCCGAGTTGTCCGCCAATCAATACCAGGCGGTGTTGCGCATGCTGGCCGAGGGCTATACCAGTCGCCACGGCGCGCACCGCGCTTATCTGCACCGCGATGCGGTGACGCGCAGCTTGCGCGGTCGGCGCGGCGCGCAGCTGACCGCATTGACCAGCGGCGGCACCATTCCGGAAACCGCGGATTATCAGGTGCTTCTCGAACCCCAGGGGCTGAACATCGGCACGGTGAACGAGGATTTTGCCGTCGAGAGTCTGGCTGGCGACGTATTCCAACTGGGCAATACTGCCTACCGCATCC
Organism: uncultured Pseudomonas sp.; assembly: GCA_964410065.1. Taxonomy (GTDB): domain Bacteria; phylum Pseudomonadota; class Gammaproteobacteria; order Pseudomonadales; family Pseudomonadaceae; genus Serpens. The sequence goes on along the minus strand of CAYPFO010000010.1, from coordinate 71,642 downwards.
TGCGCGTCGAGCCCGGCCGGGTGCGCGTCGAGGATGCCCAGGGGCAACCGCCGAACATGCCCTTCTGGCTCGGCGAGGCGCCGGGACGCAGTGATGAGCTATCCCGCGCGGTAGGGCGCTTGCGCGAGGAGGTGGATCGACGGTTGATTCCCGGTAGGGCGGACAGTCGCAAAGCGTTGTCCGCCGAAGGTATCGATGGGGTACTCGTGGTGGACAAGGAAAACGTTTTCCACCCTACGGGTCTGCCGGCGCCTGCCTCTGAGTTGCTGCCCGGTAGGGTGGACAACCGCGAAGCGTTGTCCACCGGAGGTATTGATGCGGTGCCGGTCGTGGACATGGAAAACGTTGTCCACCCTGCGGGACGTCTGGAGCCAGCGATTGGCTGGCTCACCGATGAGCTGGGCCTGTCTCTGGCGGCCGCCGAACAGATCGTCGAATACCTGGCACGCGCCCGAGCGGCGTTGGGTGTGCTGCCGACCCAGAACACGCTGGTGATGGAGCGTTTCTTCGATGAGTCCGGCGGTACGCAACTGATCATCCATGCGCCGTTCGGCAGTCGCATCAACCGGGCCTGGGGGCTGGCCCTGCGCAAGCGGTTTTGCCGCACCTTCAACTTTGAGCTGCAGGCGGCGGCCACTGAGGACGCGATCATTCTGTCGCTGTCCACCAGTCACAGCTTTGCGCTCGACGAGGTGTGGCGTTACCTGCATTCCAACAGCGCCGAGCAGGTGCTGATCCAGGCATTGCTGGATGCGCCGCTGTTCGGCGTGCGCTGGCGCTGGGTGGCGAGCGTGGCCCTGGCGCTGCCGCGCATGAGCGGTGGACGCAAGGTAGCGCCGCAGATTCAACGCATGCGCAGCGAGGACATGCTGGCCACGGTGTTCCCCGATCAGGTGGCCTGCGTGGAGAACCTCGTTGGCGAGCGCGAGATTCCCGATCACCCGCTGGTGGCGCAAACCCTCGACGATTGCCTGCATGAAGCGATGGATTGCGAGGGCTGGCTGGCCCTGTTGCGGCGCATGGAGCGTGGCGAAGTGCAGCTGGTGGCGCGTGATCTGCCTGCACCCTCGGCGCTGGCGGCGGAAATCCTCAATGCCAAGCCTTACGCCTTTCTCGACGACGCACCACTGGAGGAGCGACGGACTCAGGCGGTGCTGTCGCGGCGCTGGAGCGATCCCGAGTCGGCCGATGATCTGGGCGCGCTCGTTCCTGAGGCCATCGTCGCAGTGGCCGAGGAAGCCTGGCCGCAGGCGCGAACTAGCGATGAGATGCACGAGGCCTTGATGGGGCTGGCCTGTCTGGCGGATGCCGAAGTGCAGGCCAGACCGCACTGGCCGGCGTTGCTCGCCGCGTTGGCAACGGCTGGACGGGCCACCCGCCTGGAAGTGGCCGAGGGCGATGGCCTGTGGGTGCCGTTGGAGCGGCTGGCGCAGTTTCAGGTGCTGTATCCCCGCGTAAAAGCCTCGCCCACGCTGACGGTTCCCGCCGAGTTCGCCAACGCCGGCGCTGAGGAGGAGGTTCTGGTGGATGTCGTGCGTGCGCGGCTGTCCGGCTTCGGCCCGCTGCCCTTGCCACGTATTGCCCGTGCGCTAGCCCAGCCGGCCAGTGCGGTGGCGGTCGCCTTGGCCAGCCTGGAGCGCGAGGGTTATGTGTTGCGGGGCCGCTTTACGCCGCAGGCCCGCGAAGAAGAATGGTGCGAGCGCCATCTGCTGGCGCGCATTCATCGCTACACGGTCAAGCGTCTGCGCCGTGAGATCGAGCCGGTGGAGCGCAGCGATTTCATGCGGTTTCTATTCGATTGGCAGCGCCTGGCAGCGGGTCGGCGTGGCGAAGGCCCCGAGGCGCTGGCGGTGCTGCTCGATCAGTTGGAGGGCTATCAGGCGGCGGCCTCGGCCTGGGAGGGGGAAATTCTCCCGGCGCGGCTCAAGGACTACAGCGGCAGTTGGTTGGATGCGCTGTGCCGCTCTGGGCGCATCGTGTGGACGCGCCTGGCCGGCCGCCAGAAGGCCAGCGCCGGCCCGGTGCGCAGCACGCCCATCGTGTTGCTGCCGCGCCGCCAGTTGCCGCTGTGGATGACGCAGGCCGCCGGCGCCGACGCGCAACCGTCGCCCCGTGCGCAGCGGGTGGTCGAGGCCTTGCAGCGCCACGGTGCGTTGTTCTTCGACGAGTTGCTGGACGAGGCCCATCTGCTGCGCAGCGAACTGGAAGATGCGCTGGGCGAGCTGGTCGCTCAGGGCCTGATCAACGCGGACAGTTTCGCCGGGCTGCGTGCCTTGCTGGTGCCGGCGGGCAAGCGCCAGCCGCACCACGGTCGCCGCCGACGGGGTGGCGCTTATCTGGGCGGCATGGCCGATGCCGGGCGCTGGGCGTTGTTGCGACGGCCGAACGGCGAAGCAGACGCCACGCGCCAAGACCCGGACCGAGTGGAGCATGTTGCGCGGGTGTTGCTGCGCCGCTACGGGGTGGTGTTCTGGCGACTGCTGGAACGTGAAGCGGACTGGCTGCCGCCGTGGCGCGAACTGCTGCGGGTGTATCACCGCCTGGAAGCACGCGGCGAGATTCGCGGCGGACGTTTCGTTGCCGGCCTGCCCGGCGAACAGTTCGCCCTGCCCGAGGCGGTCGGCCTGTTGCGCGACGTGCGTAAGCGCCCGGTGGACGGTGCGCTGATCCGCGTCAGCGGCAGCGACCCGCTGAACCTGGCCGGCACGCTGTTGCCGGGCGCCAAGGTGCCCGCGCTGGCCGGCAACCGCGTGCTCTACCGCGACGGCGTGCCGGTGGCGGCGATGAGTGCAGGACAACTCGAGTTCTGGGGCGTGGACGATTCCGCCGAGCAAGAGCGGTTGCGCGGGGTGTTGATTCGGGATGCGGGCATCTAACCCGATGCCCGAGCGAGGCACCTGTAGGGGCGAATTCATTCGCCTGACACCGAGGCTGCCGACTTCCACAGGGCAGGACGAACTTGTGGGTGAGGGCTTCGACGTTTGTCGCAGCGGCGGGCTGGCCGGAAGGTGATGCGCTCGGCCCTACGGTGTCCGGGCACGATTTTCGGTATGGAGCCGTGCCGTTAGCATCAAAACAACCAGCGCCACGTTGCCTTCACCGACGCCTGGCGAACTCCGGCGGTGGGTTGACCAGCCGGTCGACCACCATCAGTGCGCGGGAAAACGAGGGGTAGCCGCTTTTCGCCACGTCCAGGTCGGCATAGGCGGCGCGGTACTCGGCGGCTTTGGCGCGGTCGGCCCGGGCGAGAAGGAAGGGTTCGTTGTACATCTTGTAGAGCAGCGCTACGGCATGGGGGTGTTGCCGGCTGGCCGAGCGCTGCAATGCGTCGAGTATCTGATCCACCGGCGCCGCCTGGCGAATCCTTGAAATGGCCTGGTAGAAGGCGATCTCGCCGCGCGAGTCCTGGGCAATGTTGCGCTCCAGCAGGGCGTCGGCCAGCGGCAAGTGCTCGAGATCGCCGGAGGTTATCAGCAGCTTGGCTTGGAGCATGTCGTTGTTGAACAACAGTCGCTGCGTTTGCTTGTCCAGTGCCGCTGGCGGCTCGCACGACTGTGTTGCGCAGCCGGCGAGGCCCAGGAGGGCAACCAGGAACATCCACTTGATCATGGCTATGCATCTCTTGATTCGGGTATGCCACTGGCTCCGAAGTGCAGAGCCGAAGTGCGTTGCAGCGTCACATGGTCTTAGCTGAAATACCGGTAGCCGGTGGTTCGCCAACGCTGTTCTGCGAACTGTTGCTCATTGTGGTTGAGGATGCTTGCGCATGGATATTATTTGTCATCGACCGCATCAGGTACTACCGCCCTATTTGCTGGATCACCTGATCCGCCATGGGCATGCCCGTCTGAGGGCGTTTGCCAGCGACACCCTGGCGTTGAACCGGCAACTGCTGGTCCAGCGAATCGGTACAGGGGTGACCTCGAGCCTGTCCGCCGAGTCGCCCAGCAGTGTGCCAGGGCAGGTGTTGCGGCGCGTTTACAGCGCCGATCAGGGCAATTTTCTGCCTGGCCGGCTGGTGCGTGAGGAAGGCCAGCCGGAATCGGGTGATGCGGCGGTGGACGAGGCGTTCAACTACCTGGGCGCCACCTACGCGCTGTTTTGGGAGGTGTACCGGCGGCATTCCACGGACAATGCCGGCATGCCCCTGGTTGGCACTGTGCATTATGGTCAGGGGTACGAAAACGCCTTCTGGAACGGCGAACAGATGGTCTTTGGCGATGGCGACGGCGAAGTGTTTCAGCGCTTCACCATCGCGGTGGATATCGTGGCCCATGAGCTGACCCATGGGGTGATCGACCAGGAAGCGGCCTTGATCTATCAAGGCCAGGCGGGTGCGTTGAACGAGTCGCTGTGCGATGTGTTCGGCTCGTTGGTCAAGCAGTATTACCACGGCCAGCGGGCGGAGGAGGCGGACTGGTTGATCGGCGCGGAGCTGTTCGGTCCGGCAGTCCAGGCACGGGGCCTGCGTTCGATGCAGCAGCCGGGCAGTGCCTACGACGACCCCTTGCTCGGCAAGGACCCGCAGCCAGGACACATGGACGGCTTTGTGGCGACGCGTTATGACAATGGCGGCGTGCACATCAACTCGGGAATTCCCAATAGGGCTTTCTATCTGGCCGCCACGCAGCTGGGCGGTTATGCCTGGGAGCGCGCCGGACGGATCTGGTATGAAACCTTGTGCGACGAGCGGCTGGATGCCCAGGCCGATTTCATTGCGTTCGCCGGATTGAGCGCGACCATGGCCGGGGAGCTTTTTGGCGTAAACAGTGAAGAGCAGCATGCGGTAGCGGCCGCCTGGGCGGCCGTGGGAGTCGAATGATGATCGAATTACCCTCTTTGCAGCGTGTCATCAGACTGGAACTGTCCCGCGAAGGCGGACTGGCCTATTTGCCGGGACGCCGCCAAAGGTGCTCCATCGATTTGGTCGACTGCCCACCGGACGAGCGTGAGGCCATCTGTCAGGTGGTCAAGGACGCCGCGCCGCAGGCGGTTGCGACGGAACAGGCTGGGCGCGGCGACCAGCGCTATTTTCTGATCGAGTTGAGTTTCACCGACGATGAGCCCGAGCCGCTGAGCTTCAGCGTGCCGGAACAGGACGCACCGGAAGAATTGTTGCGCTTGTGGGATAGCCGTAGCGAGTAGTCGGCGGGTAGCGTTTTCTGGCCACGGGTGACCGCCACCTCGACGTAGGGGCGAATTCATCCGCCTGGCACATTACATACAGGCCATACAGCCGCTGCGACAAACGTTGGAGCCTCCACCCTCAGCTCGTCTCAACCCGGTGCGAGTCGGCAGCCTCGGGCCAGGCGAATGAATTCCCCTACCACAACTCGCGAGGTGCCCACCGTAATGGGCTCAAAACCGTTCGTTAGGCATCAGATAACGCCACTGGCCGAGCGGCAGTTTGGCCATGTTCACCGCGCCGAGGCGGATGCGCCGCAAGCTGAGCAGTTTGAGGCCGACGGCCGCGCACATCTGGCGAATCTGCCCCGGTTGGGGCGCTTTGAGGGCGAAGCGCAGGTGGGTTTCGTTCTGCCAGCTGACCTTGCACGGGGGCAGTTGCTGGCCGCGAAGTTCCAGGCCGCGCTTGAGGCGTTCCAGCCCGCCTTCGCCCAAGTGCCCAGACACTTCAGCGACGTACTCTTCTTCCAGCGGCTTGCGGGCATTTTCCAGGTGACGGGTCACGCCCCAGTTCTGGGTGAACACCAGTAGGCCGCTGCTATCGGTTTCCAGACTGCCAATCATTTTCTGGCGCAGCAGGTGTTTTTTCACTGGGCGAATTCCCGACTGATCCTCGCTCCAATGGTTGGCCGAGGTGAGCAACTGCTGCACCGAGTTCGGCCCATCGCCGATGCCGTAGCCGGCCGGCTTGTGCAGCAACAGGGTGACCATCGGGACTTCTTCGGGCGTGGCACCGGGCAGCAGCTCGATACGCTGGTCGGCGACCTTGAATTGCGGTTCTTCCACCACCTGGCCATTGACCGTGACCCAGCCGCCCTCGATATAGAGTTCGGACTCACGGCGCGAGCAGGGCAGCAGCTCGGCCAGGCGTTTGGACAGACGGACAGGCTCGCTCATGGGGGCATCGACTCGAAAACGGGGCGTGATTGTAGCCGCAGGGGCCGACAAAAGCTTCGCTTTGCTGCCAGGAACCGACTATGGGAACAGGAGCGGTAGGGGGCAAAACAGAAGCGTCATGCAGGCTACTTCTATAGTGTCTGCTCTTAGGACACAGGATAAGCCCGGAGGACCTATGCGTTTAGTGATGATCCTGATGCTGGCCGGCTGGCTGGGCCAGGCCGCGGCGGCGGAAAACCAACGAGAGTACCGCAGCGAAGAGGGCACCGTGCAGGTGGAGGAAGTGGTCGGCGGACTGGAAAACCCTTGGGCGCTGGCCTTTCTGCCCGATGGCGAGGGCATCTTGATTACCGAACGGCCCGGCCAGCTGCGCCTGCTGAATGGCCAGGGAGAACTTTCGGCGCCGTTGTCGGGCGTACCCAAGGTCTATGCCCAGGGGCAGGGTGGGTTGCTGGATGTGGCGCTGTCGCCCCAGTTCCTCACCGACCGCCTGGTGTATCTGTCCTATGCCGAAGCCGGCGACGGCAAAGCCGGCACTGCGGTAGGGCGCGGCAGGCTGTCCAGCGACGGGCAGCGTCTGGAAAACTTTCAGCGCATCTTTCAACAGCAACCCAAGCTGTCCACCGGGATTCACTTCGGTTCGCGGCTGGTGTTCGACCGCGAGGGCTACCTGTTTATTGCGCTGGGCGAAAACAACCAGCGACCCACCGCGCAGGATCTCAACAAATTACAGGGCAAGCTGGTGCGCCTGCATGCCGACGGCCGCATTCCCGACGACAACCCCTTTGTCGGCCAGGCCGGCGCCCGCGCGGAAATCTGGTCGTATGGGCATCGCAACCAGCAAGGGGCGGCGCTCGACCCGCGCAGCGGCAAGCTGTGGACTCACGAGCACGGCCCGCGTGGCGGCGATGAGATCAACATTCCCCTACCGGGGCGCAACTATGGCTGGCCGCTGGCAACCCACGGCATCAATTACAGTCTGTTGCCAATTCCCGAAGCCAAGGGCAAGAGCGTGCCCGGCACCGAGGCGCCGCATTACGTCTGGGAACAATCTCCGGCGATCAGTGGCATGGCCTTTTACGCACATGATCGCTTTCCCGCCTGGCGCAACAACCTGTTTATCGGTGCCCTGAAGGGCGAGCTGATCCGCCTGCAACTGGACGGCGAGCGTGTGGTGCATGAGGAACGTCTGTTGGGCGAGCTGGGCAAGCGCATCCGCGACGTGCGCCAGGGTCCGGACGGTTATCTGTATGTGCTCACCGACGAACCGAACGGCCAGTTGCTGCGCGTCGGACTGCGCAGTGATTGATCGGCCCGCGCTGTAAAAGCCACGGGCAATCGCTAGCGGGACAGGTAGAATGCGCGGCCTGGCGTATTGAGGTTTGGCAAACATGGCATTGATCGGACGGTTCAACTCCCTGCAGGTGATCAAGCACACCGATTTCGGTTTGTACCTGGACGGTGGCGCGGGCGAGGAAATCCTCCTGCCCAAGCGCTACATCCCCAAGAACGAGCCGAGCGAGATCGACGACTGGCTGAACGTGTTCGTCTACCTGGACAGCGACGACCGGCCGATCGCCACGACCCTCACGCCCAAGGCGCAGGTCGGTGGATTCGCCAGCCTCAAGGTGGTGGAAATCAACCGCGTCGGCCTGTTCCTCGATTGGGGTCTGCCCAAGGACCTGCTGCTGCCGCACTCGGAAGAAAAGCGTCCGCTGCAAGTGGGCGATTATGTGGTGGTGCACGTCTACCTGGACCGCCGCACCCGGCGCATCACCGCCACCGCGCGCCTGGATCGTTATCTGGACACCACCCCGGCCCGCTACACCCCTGGGCAGCAGGTCGATTTGCTGGTAGTTGAACCCACGGACCTGGGCTTCAAGGCGATCATCGACAGCCAGCATTGGGGCTTGATCCATAAGAACGAAGTGTTCAAGTTCCTGCGCCCCGGCATGCGCGAGACCGGCTTCATCAAGGACATGCGTGACGACGGCAAGATCAGCCTGAGCCTGCAGCCGCCTGTCGAGCAACTGGTGGACAGCTTGCCTGAGCAGATTTTGGCTCAGTTGCGTGACAATGACGGCACGCTGCCACTGTCCGACAAGAGCGCGCCGGACGTCATCGCCCAGCGCTTCGGCGTCAGCAAGGGCAACTTCAAGAAGGCCATCGGCGGGTTGTACAAGCAGGGCCTGATCCGTATCGAAGCGGATCGCATCGAGTTGGTCTGATGGGCATGTGATGGTTCCCACGTTCCGTGTGGGAATGCAGCCGCAGGCGCTCCGCGCCTCGGTCACGGGAATGTACAGGCAGTCGAGGACATGACAGCGACTGACCTGCTAGCCTCGCCCCATCTCCCCCTGAAGGACTTCCCGATGCCCTGGAAACGGCTGCTTGGCCCTCTCGATCGCCTGCCTTCTACTGAACTGCAAACCTGGTACGCCGACCTGCTGGCCCACGCCGACGGGCTGGCTCCGATCGGATTGGCCATGCTGGGCGGCCGTCTGGCGGATACGCCGGGGCTGGCGTTTCTGGCGGGCTATCAGGCGGCGTTACGCGCGCTCTGGCCAGCGGCGCCGCTGAGCCTCGGGGCTTTCTGCGTCACCGAACGCCGCAGCCTGCGCCCGGCGGATTTGAGCACCCGTCTGGACCACGGCCGTCTGCAGGGCTGCAAGGATTTCGTCACCGCCGGCACGTTGGCGGACTGGTATCTAGTGGCGGCGCGCAGCGAACCGGCTGGCAAGGCGCCACGGCTGACGCTGTGCCGAGTCAACAGCAAGGGCGACGGTGCGCGCCTGGAAGAGCGGCCGGCGCTGCCGATGCTGGTGGACATTCCCCACGCCCGTTTGCATCTAACCAATGCTGTGGCTGAAGTACTACCCGGTGACGGCTGGGATGATTATGTAAAACCGTTTCGCAGCATCGAGGACCTGCATGTGCTGATGGCGCTGACCGCTTGGCTGTATGGCGTCGGTCTGAACTGCGGCTGGCCGCGAGAATTGCAGCTGCGCCTGGCCGGTCTGCTGACCGCGGGTGCCGAGCTGGCCCGGCACGACGCTAAAGACCCGGTTACCCATGTACTGCTCGCCGGCCTGTTCGCCCAGAACGATGGGCTGGAGGCCGAATTGGAGGCCGCGTTGGCCACCACGCCGCAGCCGTGGATCGGGCTGTGGCGTCGCGATCGCAGCCTACTCAAGCTGGCCGCCGCGGCGCGCGGCAAGCGCCTGGACAAGGCGCTTGAAGAGCTGGGATTGGCGTTCTGATCCACGGCCAGAATCACCCGCAGACTCAGGCGGGCTGCACGTGCAGTCGCGCCTGAGGGTGTAAATCGAACTGACGAATCACCCACTTTTCCAGCTCCGAGCCGATCAGCACCAGCGATCCCGCCGCCACCACCTTGCCCCAGTCGACCAGACCCAGGGCCGCTGATCCGAACAGGTTCTGCAGCGGTGGGGCATAGGTGTAAAGCAGTTGCAGCGGGATGCACGCGGCAATGCTCACCAGCACCCAAGGGTTGCCCAGCAGCCCGTTGCGGTTGAGCACCGAGGCGAAAATAAATCGACTGCTCAGCAGGTAGAACATTTCGCAGGCCACCACCACGTTGACCGCCAGGGTGCGCGCTTTGTCCAGCGGTGTGCCGCGCTCCAGCTCCCAGAGAAACAGGCCGAGGGCAGCGGTCATCATCAACACCGACACGAACACCACACGCCAGATGAACAGCCCTGAGAGCAGCGCTTCACCAGGATCACGGGGCGGGCGGCGCATCAGGCCGGGTTCGGTGGGCTCGGCGGCCAGGGCCAGGCTGAGCGCGGCGGAGGTGACCATGTTGATCCAGAGCACCTGCACTGCCGTGAGCGGCAAGGCCAGCTGGAACAGAATGGCGGCGATCACGATCAGGGCTTCGCCGCCATTGGTGGGCAGCATGAACAGGATGAATTTCTTCAGGTTTTCATAGACCGCCCGGCCTTCGCGCACCGCGTTGCCAATGGTGGCGAAGTTGTCGTCTGCCAGCACCATGTCGGCGGCTTCCTTGGCCGCCTCGGTGCCCTTGTTGCCCATGGCCACGCCGACATCCGCGCGTTTCAGGGCGGGCGCGTCGTTGACGCCATCGCCGGTCATGGCGACGACCTCGCCATTGGCCTGCAGGGCCTGCACCAGGCGCAGCTTATGGGCCGGGCTGGTGCGCGCGAAGATGTCGATTTCTTGTGCCAGGCGGCGCAGTTCGGCGTCATCGACCATTTCCAGTTCGGCGCCGGTCATGGCCGGCTTGCCGACACCGATGCCCAGCTGCGCGCCGATGGTGCGGGCGGTGTCGGCATGGTCGCCCGTGATCATCTTGACGCGAATGCCGGCCCGCTGGCATTCGGCGACCGCAGCAATGGCTTCGCTGCGCGGCGGGTCGATGATGCCGATCAGGGCGAGCAGGGTGAAGCCGGTTTGCATGTCCTCGAATCCGAGATGACGTTGCTCCGGTGCCACGTCCTTTTCGGCGATCACCAGCATGCGCAGGCCGTTGGCGGCGGTGTCGGTGAACATGCGCCGCCAATAATCCGGCTGCAGGGGCTGGTCGCCCTGCTCTCCGCGCTGCAGGCTGCACATCTCCAGAATGCGTTCGGGGGCGCCAACAACATGGATGCGTGCCGAGCCGTTGGTGGCGTGATGCAGACTGGCGGTGAAACGATGTTCTGACTCGAAAGGAATGACGTCGCTGCGCGGCCAGTCGCGGTGTTCCGCGTCGTGGCTCAAACCGGCCTTGCCCGCCAGCACCAGCAAGGCGCCTTCCGTGGGATCGCCTTCAATGCCCCAGCCGCTGGCGTCTTGCACCAGACGGGCGTTATTGCTCAACAGCCCGGCGCGCAGGCTGGCCAGCAGGCTCGGTTGCGCGAGGGGATCGACCACTTGACCGTTCTGAGTGAACCCGCCCTGCGGGGCATAGCCGACGCCCTCGACCGTGTAGATCGCCTCGGCGCAGACCACGCGCTGCACGGTCATTTCGTTGCGGGTCAGGGTGCCGGTCTTGTCCGAGCAGATCACCGTCACTGAACCCAGGGTTTCCACCGCCGGTAAGCGCCGGACGATGGCGTTCTTGCGCGCCATGCGTTGCACGCCGAGGGCGAGCATCACGGTCATGATCGCCGGCAGGCCCTCCGGGATGGCCGATGCTGTGAGTGCCACGGCCATCAGGAACATATCGCCGGGATCATGGCCGCGCCACAGAGTGCCGAGGGCAAAGGTCAGTACCACCATGCCGAGGATGACCAACGCCAGCCAGCGACCGAAACGGTCGATCTGGCGCAGCAGCGGGGTGGAGATGGCCTGTACGCGATTCAGCAGGCTATTGATATGGCCCAGTTCAGTCTGCGCGCCGGTGGCCACCACCAGGCCGTGCCCCTGACCGTTGACCACCAGCGTGCCCGACCAGGCCATGTCGAAACGGTCGCCCAAGGGAGCGTCCGCCGCGACGGTGGCGCAATCCTTGTCTACGGCTTGGGATTCGCCGGTCAGTGCGGCCTCCTCGATGCGCAGGTTCTTGATATCAAGCAGGCGCAGGTCGGCCGGTACCTTGTCGCCTGAGGCCAGCAGTACGATATCGCCTGGTACCAACTGCTCGGCGCCTATTTCCCGTTTCTGGCCATCGCGCAGCACCGTGGCGCGAGTCGACAGCAGTTGGCGAATGCTGTCCAGGGCGTTCTCCGCCTTGCCTTCCTGAATAAAACCGATCAGTACATTGACCAGCACGGCGGTGACAATTACCGCACTGTCCACCCAGTGGCCGAGCAGGGCGGTGATCGCGGCGGCGCCCAGCATCAGGTAGAGCAACAGGTTGTGGAACTGCCGCAGAAAGCGCAGCAGCGGGCCGCGTTTCTTCGCGGCCGGCAGGCGGTTCTCGCCATAGTGCTGCAGGCGGCGGGCGGCTTCGGCAGTGCTCAGGCCCTGTGGATCGGCCTGCAACTGGGTGATCAGGTGTTCGGCGGTCTGGGCATGCCAGGCGGGGGACGTATTGAGAGGAGCTGGCATGGTGGCCCTCAATGCTGTGGTGGCCGGGCTGGGCTGATGCCTGGCAAGTCTGGTGGAAATGCGCAATCACTCCAATGCCGGTGCTGTCAGGTTGCGCTTTGGCTGCCTAGGCTTCGCTGGTTGAGTGCGCCGAGCGCGACGGCTATCGTGTGCTGCACTTTTATATGCTGAAAGGGAGCTTGCATGCACCGCTGGCTGAGTTGTGTGTTTTTTATCCTGGCACTGCCGGCTTACGCCGACTGGCAGTTGGACAATGACTCGTCTCGTGTGTCGTTCATCTCCACCCAGACGGGCAATCTTTCCGAGGTGCACCGCTTTCTGACCCTGGAAGGCCGAGTCGACGATCAGGGTCAGGTAAACCTGCAGATTGCCCTGGACTCGGTCAGCACAGGCATTCCCTTGCGCGACCAGCGCATGCGCGCGCTGTTGTTCGACGTCAAGAATTACCCTTTGGCGAGCATCGAGGCGCGCTTGTCCTTGAACACAATCGCCCAGCTGGCTCCCGGGGCGCAGCTTGAATTGCGCCTGCCGCTGGTGGTCAGGTTGCATGGCCACGAGCAAACCCAGCGCGCCGAGCTGTTGGTCACTCGCTTGGATGAGAAGCGCTTCCAGGTGGTAACGCTGGCGCCTGTGATCCTGCATGCCGGCGACTTTGGCCTGGCTGACGGCGTGGACGTGTTGCGCGAGCTGGCCAACGTGCGCGCCATCAGCCAGGCGGTGCCAGTGGGCGCGGTGCTGATTTTCGTGGCCCGCTGATGCGCGACGGTGCGGTATTTCCCTGGCGCGGCGGCAACCGCTTCGCCCTGCTGGTCGATGGCACGTGTTTTTTTCCACGCATGTTGGAGGCCATCGCCCAGGCTCGCGAGCAGGTGGAGCTGGAACTGTATCTGGTCGAGGACGGGCGCTGCGTCCAGGCGCTGAGCGAGGTATTGATTGGCGCCGCGCAGCGAGGCGTGCGGGTACGTTGCCTGTTCGACGCCTTCGGCGGCCTGAAGCTGAGTAATGCCAGTCGCGTAGCGTTACAGACCGCCGGCGTCGAGCTGTTGCTGTACAACCCGCTGCGTTGGCGTCGGGGTGTGCGCAACCTGTTTCGCGATCACCGCAAAATCCTCCTCGTGGATAATGAAATCGGCTATGTGGGCGGGACGGGCGCCACGGATGAATTCTGGGACCCGGACCGGCTGGAGCAGAGCTGGCACGAAGTGATGGTGGAGATGCGCGGCCCCTTGCTGGATGACTGGCGCGCGCTGTTCGACTATCAGTGGAAGCGCTGTGGTGAGCGACGTTTCTGGCGGCCAAGTGAGCCGTTGATGCCGGCGCGCCTGCCGGCATCGCCGCCGCGGGAAAAGGGGCTGGGGCGGGTCGCCTATGCTGCCGCCCGCCAGCACCGGGATATCTTGCGCGCCTTGTTGCGTAGCGTTGGGCAGGCGAAGAAACAAGTCTGGCTGGCCACGCCCTATTTTCTGCCGACGCGCAAGGTGCGCCGCGCGCTGATCAAGGCGGCCCTTCGGGGCGTGGACGTGAAACTGCTGTTGACCAGTCGTCATACCGACCACCCGCCGATTCGCTACGCCGGCCAGCGTTACTACCCGCGACTGTTACGCGCCGGAGTGCGGATCTTTGAATACCAGCCGCGTTTTCTGCATCTGAAAATGGTGCAGGTGGACGACTGGGTGAGTATCGGCTCGTGCAACTTCGACCATTGGAACCTGCGCTGGAACCTGGAAGCCAACCTGGAGGCTTACGATCCATCCCTGTCTGCGGCTGTCGCCGACTGTTTCGTCGATGATTTCGAGAGCAGCCTGGAAATCACCCTGGAAAGCTGGCATGCCCGGCCGTTGCGCATGCGGGCATTCCAGCGCATCTGGGGGTGGCTGGATCGGCTGGTCATCAACCTGATCGATCAGCGCCGCGACTGACTGTCACCACACTTTTGACGGGGGGAGAGGCGTGGCGACCGGCGGCTATGCTCGTGGCCACATCCCTGAATGAGGTGCGCGCATGAGCCGCCCGCTGTTGATTGTGTTGGTCCTGTTGCTGGGCGGTTGCGCATCGCACGGGGCCTTCTTCGCTCCCACGAATGGAACTCTTTACCACCCGCGGGAGAACACGCCCACAGAGGCGCTGATTTTCGTCTATCGCCCCAAATCCGACTGGGCCAACCATGAGCTGGAGGCCCCGGGACTGTTCCTCGACAACCAGCATGTAGGCAACCTGCCCAGCGACACTTACCTGTTGTTACGCGCCGAACCGGGCACTTACAAGCTGGAAGTGCGCCGGCCGTTGTTCGGATCGTTCTGGACGTTGCTGGCTGAAAGCCCCTTCGACTTCACTCATGTGGCCAGCTTCATGCTGGAGACCGAGGCCGGGCGCAGCTATTACCTGCGTTATGACGAACTCAATCCGCCACCATCGCACCTGGATCAAGTCAACCGCGGCGACGGGCCGCTGCAACTGGTGGGCGAGCGCCTGTACGGCTGGGAAGTGCTGTTTACCAACCAGGCCCAGCCAGAGCGCAACGTTGCCCTGAGTGTCGAGCATGAACGCCCGCAGCGCGGCTTCTGGCGCCGGGTGGGTGAGGTGCTGGACAAGATCGGTATATGAATCGCCTGGCTCCGATACGAGGTTGGCACTAGGCTGATTCAGCCAACCCCCTTCCCAGGTACCGTCCAATGACTGCGAAAAAGATTCTCATGCTGGTGGGCGATTACGTCGAAGATTACGAAACCATGGTGCCGTTTCAGGCGCTGCTGATGGTGGGGCATGTGGTCCATGCGGTGTGCCCGGACAAGAAGTCGGGCGAGTACGTCCACACAGCCATCCATGACTTCGACGGCGCGCAGACCTACAGCGAAAAGCCTGGCCACCGTTTCACCCTTAACTTCGATTTTGCCGAGGTCCGGGCTGCTGACTATGATGCCCTATTGATTCCCGGCGGCCGCGCCCCGGAATACCTGCGCTTGAATGAGCAGGTGTTGGCGCTGGTGCGCCACTTTGCCGATGCCGACAAGCCGATTGCCGCCGTCTGCCACGGTGCCCAGCTGTTGGCGGCTGCCGGGGTGCTCAAGGGCCGCTCCTGCAGTGCCTACCCGGCCTGCGCGCCGGAGGTGCGTCTGGCCGGCGGCGAGTTCGTGGACATTGCCGTGGATCAGGCGCACACCGATGGCAACCTGGTCAGCGCACCCGCCTGGCCAGCCCATCCCGCGTGGCTGGCGCAATTCCTGAGTGTGCTGGGGACGCAGATCAGCCTTTGATGTTGCTCCAAAATTGCCCCAGCCGGTGACGACTCCGCTGCGTCGTGAAGGGTGTCGAAGTCGCCAGGCGCGCAACAGTCGTTCCCTGCGCAACAAAAAGCCCGGCACATGGCCGGGCTTCTTGTTGCGCGCGCGGGGGCGTGCTTATTTCACTTCAATCGCCAGGCTTTCGGCGATTTTCTTGTTCCACAGAGCAGGTCCGGTCAGGTGCACGGACTCGCCCTTGGTGTCGACCGCAACCGTTACCGGCATGTCCTTCACCTCGAACTCGTAGATCGCTTCCATGCCCAGTTCCGGGAAGGCCAGCACCTTGGACTTCTTGATCGCCTGGGCGACCAGGTAAGCAGCGCCGCCCACGG
Source organism: uncultured Pseudomonas sp. (assembly GCA_964410065.1). Taxonomy (GTDB): domain Bacteria; phylum Pseudomonadota; class Gammaproteobacteria; order Pseudomonadales; family Pseudomonadaceae; genus Serpens. The sequence goes on along the minus strand of CAYPFO010000010.1, from coordinate 55,933 downwards.
CCATCAGATAGACGGCCTTGTTGTCCTTGATCGCTTCGATGGCGATCGGGCCGCGCTCGGACTTGCCGATCATGCCCAGCAAACCGGTGCTTTCCAGGATCTGGCGAGTGAACTTGTCCATGCGCGTGGCAGTGGTCGGGCCGGCCGGGCCAACCACTTCGTCTCCAACCGGATCGACCGGGCCGACGTAATAGATGAAGCGGCCCTTGAGGTCCACCGGCAGCGTCTCGCCCTTGTTGAGCATGTCGACGATGCGCTTGTGGGCGGCGTCGCGGCCGGTGAGCATCTTGCCGTTGAGCAGCACGGTTTCGCCCGGCTTCCAGCTCTGCACGTCTTCCGGGGTCAGGGTGTCCAGGTTGACGCGGCGCGCGGAGGGGCCGGCTTCCCAGACGATTTCCGGGTAGGCGTCCAGATCCGGTGCTTCCAGCACGGCCGGGCCGCTGCCGTCGAGCACGAAATGCGCGTGGCGGGTGGCCGCGCAGTTGGGGATCATGCACACCGGCAGGGAGGCGGCGTGGGTCGGGTAGTCCATGATCTTCACGTCGAGCACGGTGGTCAGGCCGCCCAGTCCCTGGGCGCCGATGCCCAGCTGGTTGACCTTCTCGAACAGCTCCAAACGCATTTCTTCGATGCGGTTCTGCGGGCCGCGGGCTTTCAGCTCATGGATGTCGATGGACTCCATCAGCACTTCCTTGGCCATCACCGCGGCTTTCTCGGCGGTACCGCCGATGCCGATGCCGAGCATGCCCGGCGGGCACCAGCCGGCGCCCATTTCCGGGACGGTCTTCAGGACCCAGTCGACGATCGAGTCGGACGGGTTGAGCATGGCCATCTTCGATTTGTTCTCGGAACCGCCGCCCTTGGCCGCGATGTCGATTTCCACGGTATTGCCGGGCACCACGGAGTAGTGGATCACCGCCGGGGTGTTGTCCTTGGTGTTTTTGCGCGCGCCGGCCGGATCGGCCAGGATCGAGGCGCGCAGGACGTTTTCCGGCAGGTTGTAGGCGCGACGTACGCCTTCGTTGATCATGTCGTCCAGGCTCAGGGTGGCGCCATCCCAGCGCACATCCATGCCGACACGCACGAAGACGGTGACGATACCGGTGTCCTGGCAGATCGGCCGGTGGCCGGTGGCGCACATGCGCGAGTTGATCAGGATCTGCGCCATGGAGTCGCGCGCAGCCGGCGACTCTTCACGCAGGTAGGCCTCATGCATGGCCTGGATGAAATCGGTGGGATGGTAGTAGGAGATGTACTGCAGGGCGTCGGCGACGCTCTGGATCAGGTCATCCTGCTTGATCACGGTCATGGGTGCGCTCCTCTGGAAGGCGGGAACTCGAAGGAAACGCCGGACCACGACCCGGCGCATTACCAAAAGGCGCGGCAGTATAACGCGCCGGTTGGGTGGCCGACAGCCGCGAGGCCTCGACCTTGGTTGCTGAATAGTGCATCGGCCCGGTTGGGGTTTTCGATTGGCACTCAGCAGTGGCGCGGCTAAGCCGCCGCTGTGCTGTATGGCCTGCTGCGCAAAAAACAGGACGGGTGAAAACGCACCGCGCTTTAGAGCGCGGTGCGTTTTCAGTCAATGCGAGAGGATTGTCAGTGGTCGACCTGCCCGTTAGGCAGGTCGACCCGACAAGACGCTAAGTGGCAGGCCCTGAGCAGGCCGTTCGCTGATTGCACGTCAGGCCAGCGGTTCGCCCACGTGCAGGATCTTCATGGTGTTGGTACCGCCGGTGGTGTGATAGCTATCGCCCTTGGTGAGGATCACCCAGTCACCCTGCTGCACCACGCCGCGTTTGAGCAGTTCATCCACCGCTGCCTGGCTGACCTTCTCCGACGGCAAGTTGGCCGGGTCGAAGGGGATGGTCTCGACACCGCGGAACAGCGCCACGCGGGCCTGGGTTTCGCGATGCGGGGTGAAGGCGAAGATCGGTACCGAGGAACGGATGCGCGACATGATCAGCGGGCTGTAGCCACTTTCGGTGAGGCTGATGATGGCCTTGATACCGGGGAAGTGGTTGGCGGTGTACATGGTCGCCAGGGCGATGCTCTCGTCGCAGCGGGTGAACTGCTCGCCGAGGCGGTGCATCGACTTGCGGCTGATCGGGTTGCGTTCGGCACCCAGACAGACGCGGGCCATGGCTTCCACGGCTTCGATCGGATAGCTGCCGGCGGCGCTTTCTGCAGAGAGCATCACCGCGTCGGTGTAGTCGAGCACGGCGTTGGCCACGTCGGAGACTTCGGCACGTGTCGGCATGGAGTTGGTGATCATCGACTCCATCATTTGCGTGGCGGTGATCACCGCCTTGTTCTGCACGCGGGCGTACTTGATGATCTTCTTCTGAATGCCCACCAGCTCGGCATCGCCGATTTCCACGCCCAGGTCGCCCCGGGCAACCATCACAGCGTCGCTGGCGCGGATCAGGCCGTTGAGGGTGTCGTCGTCGGCCACGGCTTCGGCACGTTCGATCTTGGCTACCAGCCAGGCGGTGCAACCGGCTTCGTCGCGCAGGCGGCGGGCCAGTTCCATATCGGCGGCATCGCGCGGGAAGGACACGGCCAGGTAGTCCAGCTCCATTTCCGCGGCGAGCTTGATGTCGGCTTTGTCCTTGGCGGTCAGGGCCGGGGCAGTCAGGCCGCCACCGCGACGGTTGATGCCCTTGTGGTCGGACAGCGGGCCGCCGGTCAGCACCACACAGTGCAGTTCATCGGCGGTGGTGGTTTCGACACGCATTACTACGCGGCCATCGTCGAGCAACAGTTCATCGCCGACGCGGCAGTCCTTGATCAGGTCCGGGTAGTCGATGCCGACCACGTCTTGGGTACCAGCATCGCGTGGGTGGGTGACGGAGAAACGGAAACTGTCGCCTTCCTTGAGCTCGATACGCTTGTCAGCGAATTTGGCGATGCGGATCTTTGGGCCTTGCAGGTCGCCGAGCAGCGCAACGAAGCGCCCGTGCTTGGCGGCAATCTCACGCACCATGCGGGCGCGTGCCTTGTGCTCATCGGGGGTACCATGGGAGAAATTCAGGCGGGCCACGTTGAGCCCTGCCAGGATCAGTTTCTCCACGACCTCTGGGGAGCTGCTGGCGGGGCCGAGGGTGGCGACAATTTTGGTGCGGCGCGAAATCATTCAGGACTCCTGGTTTTTCAAGCATGTCCTGAGGCTACTACGCCGTTACCCTGTAGTCATTGTTCCTGTGCACTACCGAATTGCGCGGGCTTGAGAACCAGCAGGTCGCAGTGCACGGCTTCCAGGATGCGTTCGGCGGTATTGCCGATCAACGCATTGTCCAGACTGCCGCGTGCAATGGCGCCCATCAGCATCAGGTCGATGTTTCGCTCCTCGACGAAGCGCGGGATGGTCTGCTCGGCATATCCCTCTAGTAATTGACCATTGGCCGCGCTGTCGGGATGGCTGGCCAGCAGCTTGGCAAAGGCTGCGTGGTGCGCCTTGGCTTCTTCTTCACGGTACTGCTCGTAGGTGGTGGCCAGGTCGACATCGAAGATCAGCGTGTTGGGTACCGGGGCGTGGCTGTGCACGATGAACTCTTCCAACTTGAACGCGTCCGCCAGCTGTCGGGCGGTTTCGATCAATTGATGATCCAGGCTGGCTGGCTTGTCCGCCGCATGCAGCGGGTCGACAGCGGCGCACAGGCGCTTGGGCTGCCAGTCGAGGTCCCCGGTCAACCAAAGGGGGCAAGGACATTGGCGGATCAGTTGCCAGCAGGTGTTGGTAGTGAACAGCCGTTGCAGCAGGCCATGCTGGTGGCCGGACTTGAACAGGAGGTCGGGCTGCAGCTCGGCCACTCGGGCCAGAATCATCTTGTGCAGCGGACGGCCCCAGCGGGCCTCGCAGGTTACGGTTAAACCTTCAGCGCGCAAGGGCTCCGCCAGTTGCTCAAGCCAGGTACGGCGCTGTTCAAGCAAGGAGCGGCGCGCATGTTCCAGCCGTGGGCCATCGAGCAGCCCGCCCTCCAGTGCCGAATGATACTCACACAGTAGCAACTCCATCACGGCCCCGGTTTGGCGCGCGAGCCAGGTTGCGCGCTGCAGGGCCGGTTGGGCTTCTTGGGTGGGGTCGATGACGACCAGCAACTGGTGGGTGTTCATTTTTTATCCTCAGGGGAAACAGATCCTAGGCATTCCAGCATAGATCCCCCGGCTGAGGTTGATCTGGGTCAGCGTGCCTGGTGGTTCAGCGCCTGGTCGAGATGACGCGAGGCCTTGTCGGTCAGCTCGCTTTCCGGGTATTGAATGAGGAGGCGGCGTAAGTAGCTGATGCCCTTGTCCCGATCGGCGCGTGGGTTGTCGGGGGCCAGATACATCAGGCCCATCTGGTAGAGGGCCTTTTCCTTGATGCTGGTACTGATGGCGGGATCGCGCAGGGCCAGCATATAAAGCTCTTCGGCTTCCGGAACCCGGTCTTTGAGCACGGCGCGCCGGGACAGCAGCGTCATGTCTTCGTCGAGGCTGGGCTTGTCCAGATCGAGATTGCGTTGCGGTTGCCAGGTGGCCAGCAACTCCCGCGAGCTTTTCTGTACCGGCTGGCGGGCCCGTTCGCGGAGCATGACGATACGCGCCTCTGCGCGCTCCGCTGCCTGGCTGGCAGGAAACTCATCAAGAATCTGTTTGAAGTACGCCAGGGCTTTGGCATCGTCGCGCTGATCGTTGTAACGGCTCATATAAATCAGGCCGTTCTGGTACAGCGCAATGGCGCGGACCTCTTCGCTCAGCTTGGTGTCCCGATAGCCGCTCAGGTAAAGCTGCTCGGCTTGCGGGCTGTGGGCGTCGCGTATGGCCAGGGCGCTGTAGGTCAGCAGGTCGCCTTCCTCTTCCACGGCAGCGGTCATGCGCTTGCCTTTCATGGCCTTGTAGCTTTCGACTTCCTGGGTAGTGATCTGGGCGATAAAAAGTGGGGTGGTGGGTGCACAGCCGACAAGCAGAGTAAGCATGAGCAGGGTGAGGCTGACAGAGCGCATGTGCATTCCTTGCGATAGGCGTAGCGCTGCAGTTTAGCAGCGCCGGGCTGCCGCCTGGGTCGTGCCCGGGCACAACCCAACGGAGGTTATGCAGCGGACTGAAGAAAACAAAGGAGCTGTCGATACACTGGCAAACGAAGGAGATCCCCCCTATGAAAATCCCGCTTATCCTGGTTGCCATCCTCGCCGTTGCCGGCTGCAGTACCCGTGCTTCGCTCGACAAACACCTGAACCAAGCTTACCGCGCTTATGACCAAGGCGATTGCGAGCAAGTGATGCTGCAGTTGTCGTTGGCTGACCGTGCCAGCCGTTCGCGGGTCTACATGCAGCCGGAAATCTCCATGCTGCGCGGGCAGTGCCTGGAGCGCCAAAGCCTGTTCATCGATGCTACCCAGACCTACCTGTACATCATCAAAAGTTTCCCAGCCAGCGAGTATTCCTACCGTGCTCGGGCCCGCTTGGAAACCCTGCGTCAGTTGGGTCATTACCACCCGGAAAAACCCGTTCAGGCCACTCGATAAAAGCGCTGCGGGGCTGTTTTGAAGGTTGCAATCGTCATCGTCAGGCTGGTAGCGATGGTTGCTAGCGGCTAAGCTCGGGTTCTCAGGGAGGAGAACACTCGATGCGATCATGGTTGTTTGGGCTTGTTCTGTTGCCACTATTGGCTCAAGCCGAGATTTATCGCTGGACCGATACCCAGGGGCGGGTGCATTTCGGTTCGAGAGCGCAAGCCGGCGCGGATGCCGACCTCATCGTGGTACAACCCCAGATTATCGAGCGTGATCAGGTCACTCGCGAACGCGAGGCGCGGGTCGCGGATGTGTTCGATGCCCGGCGCCAGGAGCAGTCTCAGGCCCGGGAGGTTGCCCGGGAACGCCAGGCACAGCGCAATCAGGAATGTCGGCGATTGCGCGAGCACCTGGCGAGGCTGGAGCGTGGTGGCCGCTTCTATTATCTGGACGATGAGCAGCAACATCGGTTCTACAGCGATGAACAGCTAACGAAGGCGCGCCAGCAATTGCGCGAACGAGTGGCGGGTCTCTGTGCCTGAGCACAGAAGACCCATTCCAGATCAACAGCAGCGAATTATCCAATGTCCCGACAGCGATCCATCCAGCGGCACCAGTTACCCTATTACTTGAAAGTCTTCAATCGCATCACCGATAGGCCCATAGGCTGCCTTGGCAACGTGTCCTGTGAAGGACTGATGCTGATCAGCCAGTGGCCTTTGCTGGTGGGCGCGCGATTCGACATGCGCTTGAAAATCCCTACCCAGGACGGCAGCTGGCGGTCAGTCGATTTTTATGGCACCTGCCAGTGGAGCCAGGAAGACGTGACCCCCGGTAGTTACGACTCGGGTTTTCGTCTTGAATCGCCACCGCCGGAATACCTTGAAATGGTGAGTGCCCTGCGCGAGTACTTCACCTTTCAACGCTTGGCGACATCTGCCTAAGCGATAAAAATACGCATTAAAGGGCAGGTCATTCAGCGTGTGTTCACTCGCAAACACATGCTGAAAGGTCCTAGACTCGGTGGCTTGCTGAAAAAGGACGCCTCCGTGACCCCGACCCTATTCTGGTACGACTACGAAACCACAGGTATCAACCCGCGTTGCGATCGGCCCCTGCAGGTCGCCGGCATCCGCACCGACGAGGCGCTCAACGAGATCGGTGAGCCGCTCAATCTGTACTGCCGACCGGCCGATGACATCCTGCCGCATCCTGCGGCCTGCCTGATTACCGGTATCACGCCGCAAACCCTCCGCGAGCAGGGCCTCGGCGAAGCCGAGTTCATGACCCGTCTGCACGCCGAACTGGCGCGTCCGGGAACCTGTGGGGTCGGCTACAACAGCCTGCGCTTCGATGACGAAGTGACCCGCTACGGCCTGTACCGCAACTTCTTTGATCCTTATGCCCGGGAATGGCAGGGCGGCAACAGTCGCTGGGACCTGATCGATCTGGTGCGTACTACCTATGCATTGCGCCCGGATGGCATCGCGTGGCCGCAGCAGGACGGGCGCGTCAGCCTGCGCCTGGAGCTTCTGACTGCCGCCAACGGTATCGATCATGGTCAGGCTCACGATGCGCTGTCCGATGTGCGCGCCACGATCGGGCTGGCGCGCCTGCTGCGTGAGCGCCAGCCACGCCTGTATGACTACCTGTATCGATTGCGCAGCAAGGCCCAGGTCATGGAGCAGATTCGCCTTCTGCAGCCGCTGGTGCATGTTTCCGGACGGTTCTCAGCCGAGCGCAGCTACCTGGGCGTGGTGCTGCCGCTGGCCTGGCACCCAAGGAATCGCAATGCCTTGATTGTTTGCGACTTGCAGGCCGATCTGGCACCGCTGCTGGAACTGGATGGCGAGACCCTGCGGGAACGTCTTTATACGCGGCACGCGGAACTGAGTGAGGGACAACTGCCCGTGCCGCTGAAGCTGCTGCATATCAACAAATGTCCGGTAGTGGCTCCGCTGAACGTGCTGCGCGGTGAGGATCGCGAGCGGTTGCAGCTCAACCTGGATCATTGCCTGGCGCAGGCACAGCGTCTCAGGGATGCCCAGGAGCAATGGCGAGGCAAGCTGGCGACGGTCTATGCACACGATGAGTTTGCCGGCGTCGACGACCCGGAACAGCAATTGTACGGCGGGTTCCTGGGTGACCGGGATCGTCTGTTGTGCGATCAGGTGCGCAATGCCGAAGCGAGCAGGCTGGCAAGCGAACGTTGGCCGTTCGATGATCCACGTCTACCTGAACTGTTGTTCCGCTATCGCGCGCGCAACTTTGCCGAGACATTGACTGCCGATGAACAACAGCGCTGGCAGGCGTTTTGCCGATCCCGGCTGAATGATCCCGCCATGGGGGCTCCCCAAACCTATACAGCCTTTCAAACGGCCACTCTGGAGTTGTTGGGGAATGCTTCGCCACTAGAGCGCACCATCTTGCTGGCCTGGCAGGACTATGCCAAACAACGGGCTGAGGATTATGGTGTGCCGACTGCCGTGGAAGCGCTTTAGAGTCTGTCGGCGCTGTTTATTTCAGTATTGAAATCTGCAAGGCGTCGTTGTTCTATTTGCAAGAGTGACGGGGGTGGCTTTCATGCCGCCCATTATCCGGAGCCGGAATAGGGTTATACCCCAGGTATGGGGCATGTTCGCTGAGGCAGGATTATTACAACAAAAAACGCCAGCATAATGCTGGCGTTTTTTTTAAGCGAAGCGACGTTTAATCGAGCAGGGTCGCCCAGCTCTCTACTTCGTCGGAGCTCCACTTGGCTTTCCAGGCTTTCAGAACCTTGTGGTTGCCACCTTTGGTCTCGATGACTTCGCCGGTGTGCGGGTTCTTGTACTGCTTGACCTTGCGGGTACGCTTGGCCGGAGCAGGCTTGGCAATCAGTGTTGACTTGGAAGAACGTGCGCTCGGGTCAATGATGGCAATGATATCCGGCAGGGATTTCCCGTGGGTGCTCATCAGTTTGCGCAGTTCTTCTTCAAACTGCTTTTCCTTTTGCAGCTTTTCGTCCTGCTCGAGGTTCTTCAGGCGCTCTTGAAGTTCTTCTATGGCTTCTTTAGTGGCGCGGTATTCAGAGAGAAGGGACATTTTTTTTCCTTGCAATAGGAGGAGTTTTCAGGATTCGTGAAACAAATGATAGTCAGCTGTAGTGCACAAGTAAACTGAACTTAAAGTTTTGAAAACGTTTTTCGTCCTTGATCACACGCCAGGAAACTAATTGTACTTGAGGTGTTGAAACGCCTGCTGGCGATCATAACACCGGATCGAGAAATAGTTGAATTAACGAAGCGTTTACAGAGTAAGAGTCTTGGAAGGTTTGATAGCCAATGCGCTATGCGGCAAACACGTTTGCAGGGCAGGGTAGGAAATGGCAACAGCGGCATTGTCAGCGAGCGAACGTACAGGAAAGCGAGGCAAGGCATCTCAAGGTGCGTGGTCTGTTCCGCAGGGTAAGTACATTGTCAGCCCGTTACTGATCTTTTTGTGGCGTGCGGCTAGAATTGCAGCCCTTTGCGAATTGGAGCTTTCAACACATGCGCACTTTTCGGCTGGTAATCGCCTGCCCGGATGGCGTCGGGATCGTCGCCAAGGTCAGTAACTTTCTGGCCACTTACAATGGCTGGATCACCGAGGCCAGCCATCATTCGGATAATCAGAACGGCTGGTTCTTCATGCGTCATGAGATCCGTGCCGACTCGCTGCCATTTGATCTGGACGGCTTTCGACAAGCTTTCGCGCCCATTGCCAAGGAATTTTCCATGGTCTGGCGGATCAGCGACTCTGCGGAAAAGCGCCGCGTGGTGTTGATGGCCAGCCGTGAATCGCACTGCTTGGCAGACCTGCTGCACCGCTGGCGCAGTGGTGAAATGGATTGCGAGATCCCCTGTGTGATCTCCAACCACGAAGACTTGCGCAGCATGGTCGAGTGGCATGGCATTCCTTACCACCACGTGCCGGTCGATCCGCAGAACAAGCAGCCGGCCTTCGATGAAGTGTCGCGCCTGGTAGACGAGTACAGCGCCGATACCGTAGTGCTCGCTCGCTACATGCAGATCCTGCCGCCTGATCTGTGCCAGCGCTATCGTCATCAGGTGATCAACATCCACCACAGCTTCCTGCCCTCGTTCGTGGGTGCCAAGCCCTATCACCAGGCGTCGCTGCGCGGTGTGAAGCTGATCGGCGCGACCTGCCACTATGTGACCGAGGAGCTGGATGCCGGCCCGATCATCGAGCAGGACGTGGTCCGCGTGACCCATCGCGACAGCATCGAAACCATGGTGCGTCTGGGCAAGGACGTCGAGAAGATGGTGCTGTCCCGTGGTCTGCGTTTCCACTTGGAAGATCGCGTCATTGTGCATGACAACAAGACTGTGGTTTTTGCCTGAGGCTGTCCACCATGACCGATCCAATGCGCCGCGCGACTGCCAGCCTGCCGCCCACCAAGGGCGAAGGCTGCGTGCAGCGCTTCGATCTGGAAGAGGTAAGTGATGATTGTGGTGCCGAATTTTCCGGCGCCGCCCGGTTGTGGGCGGAACTGCAGGCAGAAGCTCATCAGGTGCCCGCGCAAGCTGGCGAAGCCGATGAACGCGCCCGAGTGCCGGTGCCATTGGTCTAGTGCCGGCTCGGCGGTCGCTGCGCTGGTCTAGCGTAATACAGGCCGCTGAGAAGCGTCGTCGCGCGTGGCCGGTGAGGGACAGTCAAAAAAGGATCATTTACGACAGGTAGGCTCTGCTTTCGCAACGTTTCGCTATCTCGGCTGTCTCGCCTGCGATTTCCTACGGCGTGATCACCAGCTGCATATGGCGGAACCAGCATGAGGTTACTGTCATGACGTCAACAATCGCTAGAGGCCTGTTTCTCATGGGCGCTCTGGGCGTGGTTTCCCTGGCCACCGCGGCCTGGCACGAGCCGGGACCGGGCATCGTACAAGGAAGTCATGGATTGACGGATTGCCCGATTCCTCCCAACGCGCGCGAGAAAATGTTGTCGGTTCAACCTGGAGAAGAATTGCTGCTGTTGCTGTACGGTTTGTCGCAGAGTGCTCAGTCTCGCGGATGAGGCGTGGCAGTGACGGAGACCGTTGGTTCATCTGGAAAGCCCCGAGCGTTCGCGCGTCGGGGCTTTTTTACATCAGGCCAGTTACCTATAGGTTGGATCGCGCAGGTTCCAGCGCCTGCTGGTACGCATCCGGTTTGGCCAGCAGGCAATACATGCTCGGTAGCACGAACAGCGTGAACAACGTGCCGACCGACATGCCGGTGGCGATCACCAGGCCGATATCGAAACGGCTGACCGCCCCCGCGCCCGTGGCCAGCAGCAGCGGCAACATGCCGAACACCATGGCGGCGGTGGTCATCAGCACTGGTCGCAGGCGAATCGCAGCGGCTTCTTCCACCGCCTCGCGAGGCGTCAGGCCCTTGCTGCGACGTAGCTGATTGGCGAATTCGACAATCAGAATGCCGTGCTTGCTGATCAGTCCGATCAATGTCACCAGGCCGACCTGTGTGTAGATGTTCATGGTCGAAATGCCGAGAAACAATGGGATCAGGGCGCCGCAGATCGACAGCGGCACGGTGATCAGAATCACCAGCGGATCGCGAAAGCTCTCGAACTGCGCGGCCAGTACCAGAAAAATGATCGCCACCGCCAAGGCGAAGGTGACATACAACTCGCCACCTTCCTGAATGAACTGACGCGCCGCGCCGGCATAGTCGAAGGCGTAACCGCGCGGGGCTTCTTCTTCGGCAATCGCACGTACGGTGTCGATGGCTTCGCCCATGCTGACGATGGGCACCCCCTGGATGATCGCTGAATTGAGTTGCTGAAACTGATTGAGCTGGGTGGGTCGCGCTCGGCCGTGGACACGGATCAGCGTGCCCAGCGGCAGCATCTGGCCTTGGTCGTTGCGCACGTAATAGCTATTCAGCCAATCGGGATTGTCACGCCACGCACGCTCCACCTGGGCGATGACCTTGTAGCTGCGGCCTTCCACCGTAAAGCGGTTGATTTCGCCCTCACCCAGCAGGACCGCCAGGGTCTGCCCCACTTCCTGCATGGAAACGCCCATTTGAGCAGCTTTCTGCCGGTCGATTTCAACCACCAGCTCGGGCTTGTCGAAGGCCAGGTCGACGTCGAGGAAGGCGAACTTGCCGGATTCCTGGGTGCGCTGCTTGATGCGGTCCGTCACTTGCAGCAGCGATTCATAATCGTTGGGCGTGTTGATCACGAACTGGAACGGCAACCCCTCGCCGGTGCCGGGCAGCGAGGGCAGGTTGAAGCCGAAGATCTGCAGGCCGGGAATCTGGTTGATGCGCGTCTGTACCAGCGGCAGCAGCTCCATCTGCGTGCGCGAGCGTTCGTCCCAGGGGGTGAGCAGGAACCCGCCAATGCCGGATTGCACGCCATTGAAGCCGTTGATCTGGAATGAGGAGTAATACTCGGGAAAGGCTTTGAAGATGTCGCGGAACTGGTCGGTGTATCGGTTCGTGTAGTCGAGGTTGGTGGGCTGCGGCGCATTGCTCAGCAGAAAGATCGCGCCCTGGTCTTCCTCGGGTGCCAGCTCGCTCTGGGTGAACATCAGCAGCACGGGAATCAACCCGAGCACGATTAGGGCGAAGACCAGGACCACAGGGCGCGTATCGAGGGTGCCGTGCAAAACGCGCTGGTAGCGCAGGCGCACGCGCTCAAACGTGCGGTCGATACGCTTTGCCAGGCCGGAAGGGTTGCTGGTGGGGCGCAGCAGTTTGGCGCACATCATCGGTGATAGCGTCAGGGCGACGATGCCGGAAATAATCACCGCGCCGGCGAGGGTGAAGGCGAATTCCTTGAATAACGCGCCGGTCAGGCCTTGCAGCAGCCCGATGGGGGCGTAGACGGCCGCCAGGGTGATGGTCATCGAGACCACCGGTACGGCAATTTCCCGTGCGCCTTCCAGGGCCGCGTCGAATGGTGTCTTGCCTTCCTCGATATGCCGGTGGATGTTTTCCACCACGACGATGGCGTCGTCCACCACCAGGCCGATGGCGAGCACCATGGCCAGCAGGGTCAGCAGGTTGATCGAGTAACCCATCAGCTGCATGAAGAACAGCACGCCGATCATCGACAATGGAATGGTCACCACCGGGATCAGCACCGAGCGCAGCGCGCCCAGGAACAGGAACACCACGATGATCACGATCAGCACCGCCTCGCCCAGGGTCTTCACCACCTCGTCGATGGAGGCGCGGATGAACTGGGTGGCATCGTAGGCGATGGACAGCTTGAGGTTGGGCGGTAACTGCGCCTGCAGTTCGGGAATCAGGCCGCGTACATGTTCGATCACCTCCAGCGGGTTCGAACTGGGCGTGCCCTGGATGGCGATGTACACCGAGGGCGTGCCGTCGAAGGAGCTGACGCTGTCGTAGCTTTCCGCGCCCATCTCGACGCGTGCCACGTCGCCGAGCAGCACGCGGGTATCGCCCTCGGTTTTCAGTGGTATTGCAGCGAAGGCCTCGGCGGTTTTCAACTCGGTTTCGGCATTGACCGCGGTGAGCGTGTATTCACCCTTCAACTCGCCGGCGGTGGTCAGGAAGTTGTAGCGGCGCACCGCACTGCTGACATCCGCCGCGCTCAGCCCGTACGCGCCCAATCTTATGGGATCGAGCCACAGGCGCATGGCGAACACCTGATTGCCGAGAATTTCCGCCTCGGCGATGCCCGGCAGGGTCGCCAGCTTGGGCTGGATGATCCGCGACAGGTAATCGGTGATCTGCGGGTTGGACAGCTCCTCGCTGTAGAAGCTGATGTACATCAGGGCCGTGGAGTCGGCGGCCTGCTTGGCCAGGACCGGGTCTTCGGCATCCTGCGGCAGTTGGTTCTTCACCTCGTTGGCCTTGGCCAAAAGCTCCGTGAAAAGCCGATCGCTGTCGCTGCCGATGCGCGCATAGATGGAAATCAGCGACACGTTCTGTCGGCTCACCGAGGTCATGTAGTCGATGCCCTCGGCACTGGCCAGGCTCTGTTGCAGGGGCTGGGTAATATAGCCCTGGATGGTCTCGGCATTGGCGCCAGGATAGGCCGTGGTCACCGTGATCAGTGCGCTTTCCAGCTCCGGATACTGGCGAATCGACAGTTGCTTGAAGGCCTGGAAACCGAGCAGCACGATCAGCAAGCTGATCACACTGGCCAGCACCGGGCGACGGATGAAGGGGTCGGTAAAGGCCATGGCGATATCCTCTCAGGCCATTGAAAAACCACCTGCGCCTAGGTTTTGAACGGTCTGATGGGGCTGGTTCAAGGCTGGGCGGCGGGGGCGGTAATAGAAACGGGGGTGTCGTTGTCCAGTTTCAGCTGGCCGGAGCTGACCACCCACTCGCCGGCAGCCAGGCCCTTTTCAATCACCACCAGGCCTTCGCGGCGTTCGCCTGTAGTAATGAAACGCCGCTCTACGCTCTTGCGAGGCTGGCCCTGCTCGTCGCTCTGTACCTGGCCGGTCTCATCCTGCTGGTCCTTGACCACATAAAGCGCGTTGCCGTAGAGGCTGTAGGTAATGGCGGTTTCCGGCACCACCACGCGCTGGGGTGTCTCGGGAAGCAGGACATCCAGATTGGCGAACATCCCCGGCAGGAGTTTTTCTTCCGGGTTTTGCAATTGGGAGCGCAGCTGGATATTGCGCGTGCTTTCCTCGGTGCGTGGGTTGATGGCGCTGATCTGCCCGGTAAAGACCTCATCGGGATAGGCCGGTACGCTGAGCTGTACCTGTTGGCCGACGTGCAGCTGCGGTACGCGCTGCTCCGGCAGGAAGAAATCCACCTGCAGGCGGGACAGATCCTGCAGGGTGGCGATCAGCGTGCCGGAGCCGAGGTAATCGCCGACCTCCACCTGACGGATGCCGATGGTGCCGGCAAAAGGTGCCAGGATGCGTTTCTTGGCCAGGCTGGCCCTGAATTGCTCAACGCTTGCCTGGGCCTGACGGGCCTCGGCGTTCAGTCGGTCGAATTCGCTGCGCGAGATCATCTGGCGGCCGACCAGATTGCGGGCGCGCCCCAGTTCCACTTGCGCCAGGCCCAAGGCCGCCTCGGCGGACGCCAGACCGGCCTGTTCCACCTCGCTGCTCATCTGGATCAGCGGTTGATCCTGGGTGACCTTTTGCCCGGACTCGAACAGCGTTTGCTGCACGGTGCCGGGGACTTCGACCGTCAGCTCCACGCCTTGAATGGCTTTGAGCGTACCGATAGCCGGCAGGCGACGCTGCCAAGGGATTTCCCGCGCAGGTTCGGCCTCCACGCTGATGGGCGGCGGCGGGGCGGAGAAAAGCTGAATTTGCTGGTAGATCGAATAGCCCTTGTAGGCAGCCAGGGCCAGAATGACCAGCACGACCACGGCAAGCATGATGAGCATGCGGCGCAGCAGCATGGGAACGGTTCCTCGTCGAAGCGGGACGCGCGAGAGGAAAGCTTAGACGTAGTCTTGTCCAGCGCAGGAGCCGTTCGCCGCCCCGTGTCTCTGCCGGGGCGAGGCATTTCGTAGGGTGGATCGCGCTTTTCGATCCACCGAGCGGCCATGGGCGGAGGTATAAAAACGACATCCACCCAACGAGTGCTTTGAGAGCCAGCCAGCTGAATCCATTCGTGCTGCCAAGGCCCGTGAATGCAGCTCCAGAGACCGCGCAGCGCAGGTCAGGCCTGAATGTGCCGGCTGAGTGCGCTGAGCTTGCTGGACAGGCTGTGCAAGTGCTGCCCAGCCTCCTGGGTGCGTTGCAGGTGGCCTTGATTGGTGCTGGCAATATCGGTGATTTCGGTGAGGTTCTGGGTGAGGTCCTCAACGACCGAGGTCTGCTCTTCGGCGGCGGTGGCGATCTGACGGCTCATATTACGGATGGTTTCCACGGCGTCGGTGATGCCGCCGAGAGTGTCACTGGTGCGCTTCACCTGTTCTACACCCTGCTCGCTGCTCTGTTGGCCGTTCTCGATGGCGCGCACTGCGTTGAGGGCACCGTTTTGCACTGCTTCGATGATCTGCTGGATCTCGGCGGTGGATTCGGCGGTGCGCTTGGCCAGATTGCGCACCTCGTCGGCGACGACGGCGAAGCCGCGCCCCGCATCGCCGGCCCGCGCCGCCTCGATGGCCGCATTCAGGGCCAGCAGGTTGGTCTGATCAGCGATGCCGCGAATCACCTCGAGCACGGCGCCGACTCGCCCGGTATCTGCCTCCAGGCTGTGCACAACGTCGGCGGCCTGGGTGATCTCGTTGCGCACGGCTTCGATGCTCGAGACCATGACCTGCATGGCGGCCTCGCCTTGCTGGCTGATGTGTTCTGCCGCATCGGCTGCACTGGCCGCCTCGGTGGTATGTCGGGCGATTTCCTGCGCGGTGGCCGACATCTCGTGCATGGCGGTAGCCACTTGGTCGGTGCGCTCAAACTGGTGGCGGGTGCTTTCGCCCATCTGAGAAGAGATGGCGGTCAGGTCGCCGCTGGCCTGATCCAGTTGAGTCGTGCTTTGCTGAAGGCTTCTGAACGTTTCGGAAAGAAACTCGCGCAGCCGATTGGCCGCCTGGGCTAACCGGCCTAGCTCGTCGCGTCGGCTGTCATCGACTGGCAGGCCCAGGCGTCCCTGACTGAGCTGGGCGATATGTTCGATCAGTCCGTTGATGGGCGCGATGAGACGGCGATTGATCAGCCATTGGCCCAGCAGCCCGACCACCAGGCTCGACGACAGCATAAACAGCAGGCCATAGGTGACGGTGTTAGCGGTGGAACGCTCGAGAACCGGAATTTCGGCTTCGGTCTGCTCACGCCAGTTGCGCGCCACCCGTTCGAGTTCATCACTGAAGTGGCGGTCGATCCCCTGCACGTTCTGGTCCGCCGCGCGGGCATTGAAGCCGCTGCTCAGAAACACCTCGCGGCCCTGACGATAGGCCTGGCCAACCTGTTGGTGTTCATCGCGCAGCTCGACCAGCTGTGCCTTGAGCGTCGGATCGATGTGAGAGTCGTTGATGAGTCTCTCGAGACTCTGTTGCACGTCGCGCTCCTGAGCCTCGAAGCGGTTCCAGAACGTCGCGATATCGTTGCTGCTGCGAGTCCGCAGCAGCATGTTTTTCCATTCCTGAACCTGGGTCTTGAAGTCGAGGTTGGCCTGGTTCAGCACCAGCGTGGAATGCGTCGGGCCGGACAAGAGGCGTTGATACGCATGGGCGCTGTCACTCAAGGACTGAAAACAGGCCAGGGCGATCAGCAGCATCAACATCAGGCTGCCGCCCAGCAGGATCAGGACTTGGCTGCGCAGCGAGTTGGCAAAAGACATGACTCATTCCTTGGGTACGGGAGAAGTGCGCCCACCTGGACTTTCGCTGGACCAGGATGGCGGACAACGTATAACGGTTGGAAAAGCGCAGAGGCGGGCTGCGCACCACTCAATTGAAGCCTTTACCGTTTATCGGCTGGCGGCGCGCTGAACTTGAGGACGCCGAGCGCAGCGGATGTCCGGCGAGGCAGTGGCCCAAGCCGTTCGCATGCCGTTTGCCTGGGGCGAGCGGGAGGTGTTTGCGCACCCAGGCCGTCGCGGCTGGTCTGGGCGGTGCCCAGGTCACCCTGCATGGCGGGTGGTTCGCTTTGCGTCTATCGAGGCGATGGTCGCCACCGAGCGTGCTTGTATCTGGACGCTGGGCGGCCTGCTCGACGATGCGCAGTTTGACCGCTTGCGCCAGGAGGGCGAAGAGTCGCTGCAGCCCGTGCTGACAGAGGGCCGAGTTGATTTCATCATGCCTGCGCTGATCGTGACAGCGTCTGTCTAGTAGAACCTTGGCGTGAGGCGCGTTTTTTGGGCACAGCGAAACCTGGTGTGGACCGCGCCTTTTATCAATTCACAGAGCATCTGCGTTTTGTTCGCCCTAACGCCCCATTAGGAAAAGAGTGACGTCAAAAGGGCCTTTTTTTGACGTCAAAATGTCATGGCCCTGACCTGCCCGCCGATATAAGACCCACTACTCGTGACGTGCTCCGCTTCACAGTGCGCACATCGGTAAGAAGAAAAACAATCCACTTCGGGTGAGGTCATTCCATGTTTCTTCGGCGTTTCAAGGTCGGTCCCAGGGCGTTCATCAGCTTTTCCCTGGTTGCGTTGCTGGTCGTGCTGCTCGGCTTGTTCGCACAGAGTCAGATGAAAGTCATTCGCGGCGCAACGCTCGTGCTGCTCGATAACACCCTGCCAAGCTATGTGTCGTTGGGTTCGGTCAGCGAGAAGATGCTGCGCCTGCGCATCATGTCGTTCCGCCTACTGGTCGACCGTGAAGATGACAAGCTCAAGGCTTCGCTGGCACGTGCTGACGAGCTGGTCGGCGAACTCTCGGCAGAGATTGGCGGCTACGAGCGGTTGATCCGCGACGATGCGGAGCGGGTCCAATTTGCTGAATTGAAGCGGGCCATGAATGATTACGTGGGTATCCACCAGCGCCTGGTGCAGTTTTCTCACCAGAACGACGTGGAAAAAATGCATTCATTGCTGGGCGGCGATTACAACCGGTTGTCCATTGCACTCGGTGCGCAGCTCAACAAGCTGGTCAAGATTAACAGCGAGGCGGCGGCGAATTTCACCCAATTGTCCCGCGCCCAATACCAGCGCGCGGAAGTCGGCGTGATGATCTTCCTGATCATTGCCGCACTGTTGACCGTCGGGCTGGCGCTGCTGTTTACCCGCAGCATCGTGGCGCCGCTGGGCGAGGCGGTGCGGGTCGCGGAAACCGTGGCCGCCGGTGACCTCACTCAAGACATCCGCGTCAGCGGCGAAGATGAACCGGCACGCTTGCTGGCCGCGCTCAGAACCATGCAGCAAAGCCTCAAGGCGACCATCCGGGGCATCGGCGACTCGTCCAACCAGTTGGCCTCGGCTGCTGAAGAACTGAATGCGGTCACTGAGAACTCGAGCAAGATCCTCCATCAGCAGAACCATGAAATCGAGCAGGCGGCCACGGCGGTCAACGAGATGACCGCCGCAGTGGATGAAGTGGCGCGCAACGCGGTGGCCACTTCGGAAGCGTCGCGCAGCTCCGACACGGTCGCGCGCCAGGGCCAGGAGCAAGTCAATCGCACGGTCGACTCGATTCATCACGTGGCCAACGATGTCACCGCCACGGGTGGGCAAGTCGAGCAGTTGGCAGAAAAGATCCGTCATATCAGCACGGTGCTCGATGTGATCCGTTCGATTGCCGAGCAGACCAACCTGCTGGCACTCAACGCGGCCATCGAAGCGGCACGGGCCGGGGATGCCGGCCGCGGTTTTGCTGTGGTAGCCGACGAGGTGCGGGCCCTGGCCCATCGCACCCAGCAGTCTACCCAGGAAATCGAACAGATGGTCGGCGGTATCCAGCAGGGCACCGATCAGGCTGTGGCAGCCATGCGGACCAGCAATGACCGCGCCCATTCCACGCTGGACATCGCCCGCGCTGCCGGCGAGGCCTTGGGCCAGATCACCGCGGCGATCGGCAATATCACCGAGCGCAACCTGATCATTGCCAGCGCCTCGGAAGAGCAGGCGCAAGTGGCCCGCGAAGTTGATCGCAACTTGGTGAATATCCGTGATCTGGCCGTGCAAACGTCTGCGGGTGCCCACCAGACCAACTCCGCGAGCCAGGAACTGGCGCGCCTGGCGGTCCAGCTGAAGGGCCTGGTGATGCGCTTCAAGGTGTAAAGCACTCGGTGTACCGGACGAGCTCGCTGCACTCGCGGGTTCGTCGAGCAACTGGCGTGACAGGTGGATGGCGTTTATATCCGCCTGCGCGCTTGATCTCTGCGGGCTGGGCTACCTACTGTGAAGAGGTTGCCATGCTGGCGTGCACGCAGAGGTTTGGACGCAATGACCGAGATGGACTTCCACGCGCTCGCCGAGCGCCTTGCCGGGGTGGGTGAAATCGAATGCATAACCCCTGACCTCAACGGTGTACCGCGCGGCAAAGTGATGACCGCCGAGGGCTTCTTCGCACCGCGGCGTCTGCAGATGGCGCGGGGCGTATTGCTGCAATGCATCATGGGCGGTTACCCGCCGCCCGGTTATTACGGCGGCGATGACGGTGACCTGGTGCTGCGTCCGGACCCCGCTCAGGTGCATCGCGTGCCGTGGAGCGAGCAGCCGCGCGCAATGGCCATCTGCGATGCCGAAGAAATCGACGGTGGGCCGTGTCCGCTGTCGACCCGCGGCCTGCTGCGCAAGGTACTGGCCGAGTATGCGCAGCAGGGCCTGACGCCCGTGGTGGCCACAGAGCTTGAGTTTTTCGTGTTTGCCCGCAACCCGGATCCGTTGCAGCCGTTTGAGCCGCCGCGCGGCCTAGATGGCCGTCCGGAAACCGGCTCGTCGGCATTTAGCGTCACGGCCAACCACAATTTGCGCGAGTTCTTTGCCGAGGTGTATCACGGCATGGGCGCGCTCGGATTGGCGCGCGACACCTCCATGCACGAGATGGGAATCAGCCAGTACGAGATAAACCTGGTGCACGGCGAGCCGTTGCTGATTGCCGACCAGACTTTTCTCTTCAAGCATCTGCTCAAGGAAGTGGCGCTCAAGCATGGATTGATCGCCGTGTGCATGGCCAAACCACTGGCGAACACACCGGGCAGCTCCATGCACCTGCATCAGAGTGTGGTGCGCACCGACACTGGCGAGAATGTGTTCACGGACGAGCAGGGTGGGGAAGCCCCGGTATTTCGACATTTCATCGGCGGGTTGCAGGCGGTGCTGGGCGATCTGACCCTGCTGTTCGCCCCCTATGTGAACTCCTACCAGCGTCTGTTTCACCCCTTTGCTTCGCCGAACAACGCATGCTGGGCCTATGACAACCGGGCCGCCGGATTGCGCGTGCCCGTCAGTGGGCCTGAGGCGCGGCGGGTGGAGAATCGGTTGCCCGGTGCCGACGCGAATCCCTATCTGGTCATCGCTGCGAGCCTGGCGGCCGGGTTGCGCGGCATGCGCCTGGGGCTGGAGCCGAGCCCGCCGGTACAAGGCGAATTCGTGGCGCCGCAGGCGTTGCGCCTGCCGTTCACGATGTCGGCCGCACTGGAACGCTTGCAGAACAGTGAGCTGGCGCGCGAACTGTTGGGAGCGGAGTTCATCGAAGGCTTTGCTGCCAGCAAGCTGCTGGAGCTGGGCAGCTATTACGACGAAATCACCCCGTGGGAGCGTCGACACCTGGCCTCATGGGTATGATGGACGCTGCGGCTCCCGTACCGGGGGCCGTTTTTTATAGGGAGGCTTGTCTGAACCAACTATGTTTCGCGCCCTGAAATCATTTCCTGCGTTGTATACCGCCACCCTGCTGATGCTGCTGGGTTCCGGTCTGTTGAGCACCTACCTGGCCCTGCGAGTGGCCGAGGTAATGGACGGTGTATGGGTGGGGGCGCTGATGGCGGCCTACTACCTGGGCCTGGTGATGGGCGGCAAGATTGGCCATCACCTGATTGCCCGGGTCGGGCACATCCGCACCTATGCGGCGAGTGCCGGTGCGGTTACCGCGGCGGTGCTGGGCCATGGTCTGATCGAATGGCTGCCCATGTGGCTGGTGCTGCGCATGCTGGTCGGCCTGGGCATGATGTGCCTGTACATGGTGGTGGAAAGCTGGCTCAACGAGCAGGCTGAAGACCATCAGCGCGGTCGGGTATTCGCCGGTTACATGGCGGCCTCTTACGGCGGGCTGGTGTTGGGGCAGCTGGTTTTGGTGGCGTATCCTTCCCTGGGGCTCGAGCTGCTCATGCTGGTGGCGCTGTGCTTTGCGTTGTGCCTGACGCCCGTCACGCTGACCGACCGCATCCACCCGGCGCCTTTGCACCCGGCGCCGATGGAGCCGCGTTTCTTCATGCGCCGGGTGCCGCAGTCGCTGGTCACCGTGGTCATTGCGGGGCTGGTGGTTGGTGCCTTTTATGGTCTGGCGCCGCTGTATGCCAGTCGGATGGGGCTGGGGACGGCCGAGGTCGGCCTGTTCATGGGCAGCTGCATCCTGGCAGGACTGGTCGGGCAATGGCCGCTGGGTTGGCTGTCCGACCGCTACGACCGGCCGCAGTTGATTCGGGTCTGCGCGCTGCTGCTAAGCCTGGCCAGCCTTCCGTTGGCGCTGCTGCAAGAGGGAGCGCTCTGGCTGCTGCTGCCCATCGGCTGCCTGGCCAGTCTGCTGATGTTCAGTCTGTACCCGTTGGCGGTGGCGTTTTCCAATGACCACGTGGAAGCCGAGCGACGGGTGTCACTGACGGCGATGCTGCTGATGACCTTCGGCGTGGGTGCGGCGATCGGGCCGTTGCTGGCGGGGGTGTTGATGCGCTCATTGGGGGCGAACCTGCTGTATGCCTTTATCAGTGGCTGTGGGCTGCTGCTGGCACTGAGCATTCGTCCGCATCGGGTCACCAACCTGCACCAGGTCGAAGATGCGCCGCTGCATCACATCCCGGTACTGGACAGCATGGCGGGCTCGCCCTTGCAGGCGGCCCTGGACCCGCGTGTCGACGAACACGTGGTACAGGAACAGATGCAGGATTAACCGTGTGGCGGGTGCTAGAGCACGGCGATGTGACGGAGACGCGCCAGCGTCTCCGTAGCGGGCTCGAGGTTATTCGAACGGGCCTTCGCGCTCGAGGCGGCGGCTTTCCCGCTGTACCTGAAAGACGAAGCGCTCGATTTGCCGCTGTTCCAGTCCGCTGATTTCGTGAAAGCGCATGCCGGCGAAACTGGCCTCGTGGCGCTCTTCGTAGTGCAGGTGGCGCAGTTCGGCGGCCAGCACCAGAGTGGCCTCGGGCAGGGCAATGCTCAGCCGTTCGTAGACCTCGCCGCGCTCGAGCACACTCAGCACGTTGCCGGGAAAACGCAGCTTGCAACCAGTGGCCGAGATGTCCAGCAGCTTGCCCACCAGCGAGGGGGAGAGCAGGCTGCCCGCCAGGTTGATCGTGGGGATCTGGCTGGGTTTGAGCGGTGCGCGATAGGCGTCACGGCGCTGGTGATAATCCATTTCCTCAGGCAGCTCGATCCAGTAGCAGCGATGCCCCTGGTGTTCGCCGCGGCGAATCTGAGCGCGCTCAGTACGCCAGGCCATGCGTATGCCTTCGTGATACCCCTGGACGTGAAAGCTTTCACCCGCCAGAAGACGGGTCTCGCCGTCGGCGGGTACCAATTCGTCGAGCGCCAACAAGCCGCGCTCCCGATCAAGATCCACCAGGTGGCTCTGGTAATGCTGGGGGTGGCCGTCGAAGGTGATGGTCAAACCATCCAGGCCTTGCTGGAGCAGCTTCAAGCTGGCGAGGATTTCCAAGGGTTCCCTGAGTATCACCGGGCCTTGGGGAGCGTTGTCATCATCCAGGAATTTTGACACTGTCTCGAAGTCTCCGAACGGTACGACACCGACCTGCCTCGGACGCGCATCGAGGCAGATCAGTTTATTGATTCAGGCGTGATTGATGGGGCGTTGGCGAGCAATGTTGCCGCTGCTCTGACCGCGGCGGTTATACAGTCCGGCCGTGTCATTCTTGCCGCGCACGATCATCAGTAACCCTTCGACACTGTTCTGGCCGTGCTGGATGAGTCGGCCATTGCGCAGGTTGGCTTCCTGGCAGCGCTCTAGCAGGTCGCTCAGGGTATCGGCACGTTCCATCAGCTCCGGGCCTTGCGGCGAGCGTTGCGCAAGCGCTTCCAGGCCATCACGGTCGGGTGTCAATTGCAGGCCGCGCAACAGCTCGCTGCGCTGCTGGCGATGCTGCTCGAGCAGGGCGAGCAGCTGTTGTTTCTCTTCCAGCAGTTCTTCCAGTGGCGTCAGCTCACTGCGACTCAAGGCCTGATATTCGCTGTCGAGCAGCGCGAGCAGTCGCTCAGCGCTGGCGATATCGTCATTGAACGGCTGCAAAAGGCTTACTGCTGGCATAACAACCTCTGTTGAGCGGGCGTCCTGCTCCCTCGCGGGAGGTCAATCAGCGCAGGGTTTCGAAACCGAGCAGCTTGCCGGCCACGCGCTGGCTGTCGACCTGATAGCTGCCATCGGCGATGGCTTGCTTGATCTGTGCCACGCGCTCGTGGTCGACACTGGGCTGGCTACGCAATTGATCGGTGACCTGCTGCAGTTGTTGAGCCTCGGCACTGAGGCGTACGGGCTCGCCACTTTTAACCGGTGCTGCAGGCTGAGCCGCCGCAGTGTCGATCGGCGCCTGCGCCGCAGTGCTGCGGTTTGTACTGGGCGGGACGGGGGTGCCGTTCGACCGCTGAATGTCGATAACCATGATTCGCTACCTCGGACGGGTGTATGGACGCATGCCATTATTCTCGGCCATGGAGGCAGGAACTTTAGTGCGAACCGATACGTTTTTGCGTTTCGGGTCACAGTTTAACGGTTTTATGACGCTATTGACGGTTAACAGCCCGTGAAAACGTAGGCGAGGCAGGCAAGACAAGGCAAAAACGGACGAGAAAGCGGAGTTTACGGCGGTAAATGAGCATTTCGAGGCCGTTTTTAACGCCGTATTGCCAACGCAGGTAGTTTTTCACGGGTTGTTAGAGGTCCACTTCAACCTGCCCAGGTCCAGTAATCCTGGCCTTGATGATGCGTTTAGAGCTTAGGTTGCGTACCCGGATCTGCTCGCCCGGTGCTCCGTCCCCGAGGGCTTCGCCCGGCATGCGCACATTGAGGCCGGTATTGCGGGCGCTGATGACGACTTGATCCCCCTTGCTGATCACATCGGCTCGTTCCAGATGATTGGGCGTGAGCACCTGATCGGCGGTGACGGGGCGCGTCAATTTATAACCCAGGGCCTGATCCAGTTCGGTCAGATAGCCTTGGCTGAGTTGGCCAACGTCGCGCTCCGCCAGGCGGATATCGCCAAAACCGAGGGTGCTGGAGCGCGACAAGGGGCGCGCGACGGCGACGACGTCGCGATACAGGCGCACCTGGGCCGGAACAAAAACGCTCCAGGGCGAACGGCCGCTGCAGCCGACGCGTACGGTGACCCGACCGATGGGCTGTGGAGGATTTTCCAGGCTGGCGTACAACGGCTGGTCGCAAAACGGCATGCGCAGCCGCGGGTCCAGTCGGTTCATGTCTATTTCATGGCGCCCGGCAATGGCGCTGCGCTGCAAATAGTCGGCGACAGTGGCCTCAAGAAATGCCTGGGCCGTGCCGATAAGCTGATCAGGTAGTGTCTGGGGCGTTGGTGCGGACTGCGCCGCGGTGCTGTACAGCACGGCAAGGCAGGTCAAGGTATGCGCCAGCCTGGGCAAGCGTCGTAAAAATGACAGGGCAATCTTCATGTCTCCGAAGAAGCAAAGTGCGTGCCGCCCAATGAGGCGTGGGTATGCGTGCGGTAAATACGACGGCCCCACCATTCCTAGCTGAAAGACAATGTTCTTATTCATTTCAAGGGAGCCGGCATGGCTGGTGTAATGGACTCGGTAAACCAGCGGACTCAGCTGGTCGGACAGAATCGCCTGGAGCTCTTGCTGTTTCGTCTTGACGGCAGCCAGCTGTATGGCATCAATGTCTTCAAGGTCAAGGAAGTACTGCCCTGTCCCCGTCTGAATGTCATGCCCAAGTCGAGCGCCGTGGTATGTGGCGTGGCGAATATTCGTGGCGGGACCATTCCGATTATCGATCTGTCGATGGCTACCGGCCGTCGCGCTCTGACCGATCGGCAGAACAGTTTCGTCATCATTACCGAATACAACTCACGCGTGCTGGGCTTCCTGGTGCGCTCCGTAGAGCGCATCGTCAATCTCTACTGGCATGAGGTGCATCTGCCGCCCAAGGGCACTGGACGTGATCATTACCTGACCGCCGTGACCCATGTGGATGATCGGCTGGTGGAAATCATCGACGTGGAAAAAATTCTCGCCGAAGTCATACCGACGAAAGAAACGGTCTCTGATCACGTCATTTCCGAGCAGGTTCAGCAGTTCGCCAAGACTCAGCATGTGCTGGTGGTGGATGATTCATCCGTGGCCCGCAAGCAGCTGATTCGCTGCTTGGAGAGTCTCGGCGTTGAGGTTACCGCCCTGAGTGATGGCCGTCAGGGGCTTGATTATCTGCAAAACATGCTTAACGAGGGGCGCAGCCCCGAGCAGGAGTTGCTGATGGTCATTTCCGATATCGAAATGCCGGAAATGGATGGGTACACTCTGACCGCAGAAATTCGCCAGGATCCGCGCATGCAGAAGCTGCATGTACTCTTGCACACCTCCCTGTCGGGGGTATTCAACCAGGCGATGGTAAAAAAAGTGGGTGCGGACGACTTCCTCGCCAAGTTTCGCCCCGATGAACTCGCCACCCGAGTCATCGAGCGGATCACTGCGCAAAGCAACTGAGTGCTACGGTTCTCCGCACTCCATAATTAAAGGCGGGTTAGGTGTCTTCGGGTAATTTGGATTTTGAACTGTTCCGGGACTTTCTGGAAAAAACCAGTGGGATTCTGCTTGGCAGCAATAAGCAGTATCTGGTGTCCAGCCGATTGAATCGGCTCCTGGAAGAGCAAGGCATCAAAAGCCTCGGTGAATTGGTGCAGCGGATCCAAAGCCAGCCGCGCAGCGGCCTGCGTGAACTGGTGGTGGACGCCATGACTACCAACGAAACCCTATGGTTTCGCGATGGCTATCCGTTCGAGGTGCTCAAGAATCGCGTTTTGCCGGAACTGCTCAAGGCCAACCCGCATCAGCGCCTGCGTATCTGGTCGGCGGCCTGTTCCTCGGGGCAGGAACCCTACTCGCTGTCGATGACCCTGGATGAGTACGAACGTACCTATCCCAGCCAGCTGCGCATGGGCGCGCAGATTGTCGCCACTGAACTGTCCGGCACCATGCTGGCGGCCTGCAAGGCCGGCGAGTACGACAGCCTGGCCATGGCGCGCGGCTTGTCTGCGGAGCGCAAGCAACGGTATTTCGACCAGGTCGCACCGGGACGCTGGGCAATCAAGGCAGCCTTGCGCAGCCGTATCGAGTTCCGTGCCCTCAACCTGCTGGACAACTATGCGGTGCTGGGCAAATTCGACATCGTGTTTTGCCGTAACGTGCTGATCTACTTCTCCGCCGAGGTGAAGCGCGACATCCTGCTGCGTATTCACGGGACGCTCAAACCGGGCGGGTACCTGTTTCTGGGGGCCTCCGAAGCACTCAATGGCTTGTCGGATCACTACCAGATGGTTCAGTGCAGCCCAGGGATCATTTACCAGGCCAAGTAAGGTCTTGGTGGGTAGAAAAACGATGCTCGCTCATAAGGTTTTCGTCGCCAGGTAGGATGGCGTTGAGCGCAGCGATACTCATCGCGTTGTCGTGACATTTCTGATGGGTATCGGCGCAATGCCACTGGGTCGCTCTGAATCGTCCCGCTCGCGCCTCAATCCATCTGCTCACTGCCTTGAATCCACTGTTCTACTCCAGAACCACCAGTCGGTTGGCCAACTGGTTGCGCTCATGGGTTACCGGCAGATGTAGGTTGAGGTGCTGACCGCAGCCCTCGATGCAGTCAAGAAAACCCTGCAGGGTCTGTCCCTGGCGCACCTGCTGAGTAAAGCGCGCGATGAGGCTTTCCCACACCTCGTTGCCGATGCGGCTGGAGATGCCGCGATCGGCGAGAATCTCCACATAGTGCTCGGCTTCGCTGACGAAAATAAGCAGGCCCACATCGCCATCGGTGTGGTGCAACTGTTGCTCGAGAAACTGTCGGCGCGCCAGGTTGGCCGCCCGCCAGTGACGCACCTGCCGTGGGATCAGGCGCAGGCGCAGCGCGGGAATCCTGAACAGCAGGCCCAGTAGTAGAAAGCTGCTCCATTGGCTCAACAAGAGCTGACGGGCGTTGAGCCAGTCACCGAACACGTTGAGCATGCCGGGCAGCAGCAGGGCAATCAGCCCGGCCCACAACAGCGGAATGTAATGGTAGTCGTCCGCCTGGGCCGCCAGCACGGTCACCAGCTCGGCATCGGTACTGCGCTCGACACGGGTAATCGCATCAGCGACCTGCTGCTGTTCCTGTTCACTGAGTAGGCTCATGTGTCTCTCCGTTTACCAGCCACCGGAGGCGCCACCGCCTCCGAAACCGCCGCCACCCCCGCCGAATCCACCACCCCCACCAAACCCTCCGCCGCCGCGACCGAGCAAACTGCCAAGCATCGCGCCGGCAATCACGTCCCGTCCTCGCCCACGTTTGCGTCCGCCGCCGCCCCCGCCGAGAAACAGGATGATCGCGATGAACATGATCAAGAACACCAGCCCGGCGGGCTGCTGTTCGCCACCGCCCTGGGCAGCGCTGTAGCCTTCCAGCGGCTCGCCACCGAGCACCTGCAGCATGGCGTCGACACCGGCACGGATGCCGCCAGCGTAATCGCCCTGGCGAAAGGCCGGGGCAATCAGGTTGTGGATGATGAGCGCCGACTGCGCATCGGTGAGTCGGCCCTCCAGGCCATAGCCGACCTCAATGCGGATCTTGCGCTCGTCGCGGGCGATGATCAGCAGCGCGCCGTTGTCCCGGTCCTTCTGACCGATGCCCCAGTGGCGGCCCAGTTCGACACCGAACTCCTCGATGCTGCGACCCTGCAGATCGGGCACGGTGACCACCACCAGCTGTTCGCCGGTGGCCTGTTCATGGGCGGCCAGTTGCTGGGTCAGTTGGCTTTCGCTGGGAGCGTCCAGCAGCTCGGCCTGGTCGACCACCCGGCCAGTCAGCGGCGGGAACTGGACTTGTGCCTGCACGCCCGTGGCGCCCAGGCAGAACAGCAGGGCGATCAGCAGCAGATATCGCCAGTCGGCAATGGCAGGAAGCCTGTGCATCAGAACTGCACTTGCGGGGCCTGCTCCGCATTCTCCGAGGTGGCCTCGAAGGTCTCGCGGATCGGCATGTCGCTGTACATCAGGGTGTGCCAGATGCGGCCGGGGAAGGTGCGGATCTCAGTGTTGTAACGCTGCACGGCGGTGATGAAGTCGCGCCGGGCCACGGCGATGCGGTTCTCGGTGCCTTCCAGTTGGGATTGCAGGGCGAGGAAGTTCTGGTTGGACTTGAGATCCGGGTAGCGCTCCACAACCACCATCAGCCGGCTCAACGCGCCGCTCAACTGATTCTGGGCCTGCTCGAACTGACGCAATTTGGCGGGATCGTCCAAGGTGCTGGCATCCACCTGGATCGAGGTCGCTTTGGCTCGCGCTTCGATCACCGCCGTGAGGGTTTCCTGTTCCTGGCGGGCGTAGCCTTTGACGGTTTCCACTAGGTTGGGAATCAGGTCGGCGCGGCGCTGGTACTGGTTCTCCACCTGCGCCCAGGCGGATTTGACCTGCTCGTCATAGCTGGGAATATTGTTGATTCCGCAGCCGGTCAGCAGGGTGACCAGCAGCAGGCTGGCGAATGTACGCAGCGAGGAGAAGCGATACGAGGTGTGCATCTTTGGTGTCTCCAGTGACTGGCGAAGCGGCTGATCTCTGGTTTCACTGTAGATGGCGTGGGGCGGAAAGGTTTACCTGCAGCCGCTTTATCCGCCCAGATACGCATCGCGCACCTTGGGATCGTCGAGCAATTCTTCGCCGCTGCCCTGGGTAACGATGCGGCCGTTTTCCAGCACATAACCACGGTCGGCGAGCTTGAGCGCCTGGTTGGCGTTCTGTTCGACCAGAAAAATGGTCACGCCGGCGCTGCGCAACTGCTCGATGATCTCGAAGATCTGCTGGATGATGATCGGCGCCAGGCCCAGCGAAGGTTCGTCGAGCAGCAGCAGCTTGGGCTGACTCATCAGCGCCCGGGCGATGGCGAGCATCTGTTGTTCGCCGCCGGACATGGTGCCGCCGCGCTGAGTGAAGCGCTCCTTGAGGCGGGGAAATAGTCCGAGAACCCTGTCCAATTGCTGCTGGTAGTCCTGCTTGGCCAGGTAATAGGCGCCCATCACCAGGTTTTCTTCCACCGTCAGGCGGGCAAAGATGTGCCGGCCCTCGGGCACCACTGCGATGCTTTTACGCATGATGTCGCAGGTGTCCTGACCGACCAGCTCTTCCTCTTCATAACGAATGCTGCCACTGGCCGCACGCGGTGAGCCGCACAGGGTCATCAGCAAGGTGGATTTGCCAGCGCCATTGGCGCCGATCAGGGTAACGATCTCGCCCCGTTGCACGGTCAGGCTGACCCCATGCAGCGCCTGGATCTTGCCGTAGAAGGTGGAAACATTATCGAACTGCAGCATCAGGTTTCCCCCAGGTAGGCTTTGATCACATCCGGGTTATTGCGGATCTGCTCCGGCGTGCCCTCGGCCAGGGGCGCGCCCTGGTTGATCACGGCGATGTGGTCGGAAATGCTCATCACCAGCTTCATGTCATGCTCGATCAACAGCACGGTGACCCCATGTTCGTCCCGGAGCTGGCCAATCAAGGCTTTGAGACTCTCAGTTTCCCGGGGGTTGAGGCCGGCGGCGGGCTCATCGAGCATCAACAAGCGGGGGCGGGTCATCATGCAGCGGGCGATTTCCAGGCGCCGCTGCTGGCCATAGGCGAGGGTGCCGGCGGGGCGGTTGGCGACTTCGGTGAGGTTGACCCGCTCCAGCCATTCGGCGGCGTGGCGCATGGCCTCCTTTTCACTCTTTCGATAGCCGGGCGTCTTGAACAGGCCGGCGAAGAAGTTGGTGTTGAGGTGCTGGTGCTGGGCCACCAGCAGGTTTTCCACCGCGGTCATTTCCTTGAACAGGCGCACGTTCTGGAACGTACGCACGACGCCTTTGCGGGCGATCTTGTGTCCCGGCAAGCCCTGGATGGGGTCGCCATCGAGCAGGATTTCCCCAGCGGTGGGCTGGTAGAAACCGTTGAGACAGTTGAACACGGTGGTCTTGCCGGCACCGTTGGGGCCGATCATCGACACCACCTGTTTTTCCTTGACGGTCAGGTTCACCCCGTTGACCGCCAAAAGCCCGCCGAAGCGCATGCACAGGCCGCTGACCTTGAGAATGGCGCGGCTCATGGCTTCAGCTCCAGGTGCGGCCGCTGCATGGGCAGCAGACCCTGTGGACGCCAGATCATCATCACGATCATGGTCAGGCCGAAGATCAGCATGCGGTACTCGTTGAACCCGCGCATTTCCTGCAACAGCACCATGACCACGGCGGCAAAGATGATGCCCAGCTGCGAGCCCATGCCGCCCAGTACGACAATGGCGAGGATCATTGCCGACTCGATGAAGCTGAAAGACTCCGGTGTCACCAGCCCCTGACGGGCGGCGAAGAAGCTGCCCGCGAACCCGGCGAAGGTGGCGCCAATGGTAAAGGCGGAAAGCTTCACCACGGTGGGATTGAGTCCGAGGGCGCGGCAGGCGATTTCGTCCTCGCGCAGCGCTTCCCAGGCGCGACCGATGGGCATGCGCATCAGCCGGTTGATGACGAACAGGGCCAAGAGCACCAGCAGCAGGGCGATCACGTACAGGAAGATCACCTTGTGGGTGGAGTTGTACGCAAAGCCAAAAAACTCATGCAGGGTCTGCATGCCCTCCGGCGCGCGGCGATCAAAGGACAGGCCGAACAGCGTTGGCTTGGGAATCGAGCTGATGCCGTTGGGGCCGCCGGTGATGCTGGTGAGGTTGCGCAGCATGATGCGGATGATCTCGCCGAACCCCAGGGTGACGATGGCCAGGTAGTCGCCGCGCAAACGCAGCACCGGAAAACCGAGCACGCAGCCAAAAGTGGCGGCCATCAACCCGGCAATCGGCAGCGCGGTCCAGAAGCCGAAGCCGGCGTACTCGGCGAGCAGGGCGTAGGTGTAGGCGCCCACTGCATAAAAGCCAACGTAACCGAGATCGAGTAGCCCGGCCAGGCCGACGACGATGTTCAGGCCGATGGCCAACATCACGTAGATAAGGATCAGCGTGGCGATGTCCACCGCCGCCCGCGAGCCGAAAAACGGCCAGACCAGGGCAATGACCACCAGCACCAGAATGATCCCGCGCTGGGTCGAGGGCAGGGTCAGCTGGTGCGTGATGCTGGTCGGCATGGATGGCAGCAGCGCCGTGAACCGGCCACTGCCGGGCAAACGGTCGCGAAACAACTGCCAGACGAACACCAGTGCGGCGGCGATGGCGATGGTCCATAGCGTGCGCGGCGAGGCACCTTCGACCTGCAGGCCGATGCCGATCACGCTGAGTTTGAGGCCAAGAATAGGGTAGGAGATCAGCAGCAGGAGCACGGTGCTGAAAATAGCGGTCTTGAGGTTACGGCTCATACCTTTTCCACCTCCGGACGGCCGAGAATCCCGGTTGGACGGAACAGCAGCACCAGCACCAGCAGGGTGAAGGCCACCACGTCCTTGTATTGATCGCCGAACAGGTCGGCGCCGAAGGCTTCGGCCACACCCAGTACCAGGCCACCCAGCACCGCGCCGGGAATGCTGCCGATACCGCCGAGTACCGCTGCAGTGAATGCCTTGATGCCGGCGAGGAAGCCCAGGTACGGATTGATCACCCCGTATTGCATGCCCAGCAACACGCCGGCCACGGCGGCCAGGGCCGCGCCGATAACGAAGGTCAAGGCAATGATGTTGTTGGTGTTGATGCCCAGCAGGTTGGCCATCTTCAGATCTTCGGCGCAGGCGCGGCAGGCGCGACCCAAGCGTGAGCGGGAAATGAACAGTGTCAGGCCGAGCATGGCGATGAAGGTGACAGCAAAAATCAGCACCTGCATGTAGGAAATAGTCACCCCGTTCATGGTGCTTTCGCCGAACACGAAGTTGCCGGGTAGCAGATTGGGGATGGCTTTGTCCTTCGAGTCCTGCGACAGCATCACGGCGTTCTGCAGGAAAATCGACATGCCGATGGCTGAGATCAGTGGGATCAGCCGATTGCCGCCCCGCAAGGGTCGGTAGGCGACCCGTTCGATGCTGTAGCCGAAGGCGCTGGTGACGATCATGCTGGCGGCGAAGGCAACGATCATGATCAGCATCAAGCTGTCGATGCCGGCCATGGCTAGCAGGGTAATGGCGATGAAGGCAATGTATGAGCCGATCATGTACACCTCGCCGTGGGCGAAGTTGATCATGCCGATAATGCCGTAAACCATGGTGTAGCCAATCGCGATCAGCGCATAGGTGCTGCCGATGGTCAGGCCGTTCACCAACTGTTGCAGGTAGTGATAAATCTCAGGCATTTACCTGTCTCCTCGGGTACGCGCCGGCACCGTCTTGTGGACGGCCAATGCCTCGGGATACTCGGATAAAAGCCCCCGCGGCGAATGCCGTGGGGGCTTGTGCGGCAGGTTTACTGGGCTTCGGTCTTGGTGCCGTCCTGATGCCACTCGTAGACGACGAAGCTGAAGTCCTTCAGGTCGCCTTTCTCGTCGAAGGCCAGGGAGCCGGTGGGCGTGTCGAAGGTGTTGGCGCGCAGTGCGGCAGCGACTTTCTCGGTGTCGGTGCTGCCGGCTTTCTCGATGCCTTCGGCGATGACCTGCACGGCGGCATAGGCCGGAAACACGAACGGACCGCTGGGGTCCTGCTTCTTGGCCTTGAACGCCTCGACCAGTGCCTGGTTCTTGGGTTCCTGATCGAAGGAGCGCGGCAGGGTGACCAGCATGCCTTCGGAGGCCGGGCCGGCGATGGCGGAAATTTCCTTGTTGCCGACACCTTCAGGACCCATGAAGCGGGCAGTCAGGCCCTTCTCCTTGGATTGGCGCAGCAGCAGGCCCAGTTCCGGGTGGTAACCGCCGTAATAGACGAAATCGACGTTGGCGCGCTTGAGCTTGGCAATCAGCGCGGAGAAGTCCTTGTCGCCGGCGTTGATGCCTTCGAAGGCCACGACATTGATGCCTTTTTCCTTCAAGGTGTCGCGCACCGCCGTGGCGATGCCTTCGCCGTACTGCTGTTTGTCATGCACGACCGCAACAGCCTTGGGTTTGACGTGATCGGCAATGTAATCGCCAGCAGTCGGGCCCTGCATGTTATCCAAACCGATGGTGCGGAAAATCAGCTCGTAGCCGCGCGCGGTGATGTCCGGACTGGTGGATGCCGCCGTGATCATCAGGATGCCTTCGTCCTCATAGATGTCGGAGGCCGGCTGAGTCGAGCTGGAGCACAGATGGCCCACAACAAATGAGATGCCATCGTTGACGATCTTGTTGGCTACCGCCACGGCCTGTTTCGGGTCACACGCGTCATCGTAGACCACGCCTTCAAGCTGGGCGCCGTCTACACCACCGGCCTTGTTGATCTGCTCGATCGCCATGTTGGCGCCCACGAACTGCATTTCGCCGTACTGCGCCACGGCGCCGGTTACGGGGCCGGCAAGGGCGATCTTGATGGTGTCCGCGGCCATCGAGTAGCTGGCGCAACCGGCCAGGGCAATGGCAGAGAACAGTTTGCACAGGTGCTGGGTCGTCTTGGTCATGTTGTCCACTCGTCTCATTGTTGTTGTGTCCCGGGCGGGGTAGTCCGGGCGATTGGCGTACTGGATTCCAAACCGTATCGAACTCAGTGTAGAGCGCTGTTTCACCGCTTGGAAATCCGCTGGGTATGAATGCCGAGAACCTGTCGTCAAATCGCAGCGATAGGCGCCTGACGAGTGTTGTCCCGATCCCTTGGCCCGTCATTCACAGGTGTCCGGTTTTGTGTTGCCGGTACGGGCGTTATCATGTGCGGCCCAACGCAACCGGTAGTCCTGTTCATGTCGCAATCACCAAGCACCCTTTATGCCAAGCTGCTGGGCGAAACCGCTCCCATCACGTGGGAGGAATTGCAGCCGTTCTTCGCCCGTGGCGCGTTGTTGTGGGTCAGTGAAGACCTTGATTTGATTGCCGTGGCCGAGGCGGTTGCCGAGAACCAGGCGAGCAAGGTTTCCGGTTGGCTGGCCGAGGGCTCGCTGGGCAAGGTCGAGGAAGAGCGTGCAAGCGATCTGTTGGCCCGTGATCCACAGCTCTGGGCGGTGGTCGTAGCCCCTTGGGTACTGGTTCAGGAAAGGGCAGAGCGCCCTGCGCTGCACTGAAACGGCACAAAACAACTACGCTGAGCGTTCCTGTTAAACAGGTACGCCGCCATGTTCGAACCCGGACACCTGCATCGCGCCAGTCTGCCTGGTGATACACCGTGCTATGCCATCGATCTCTATTACCAGGTACGCGGCGATCCCGTGGAAGGCAAGGTGCTGGAGCTGCACATGAGTGGCGTCGTGGAAGGGCGGCCATTCGAAGAACGCTTCACCTTGCACCAGGACACCGCCTTCAACTTCGCCAGCGTTGCCTCGCGCCTGGCCTCACGCCACGGTCTGCCTGCCGAGCATGGGCTGATCCTGACGCACCACGATGAATATGACCGGATGTTCGCTGACATTCGCGAAAAGCTCGACGCGCGCGCAGGTGATCCGATCAACCTGGACCATGTGGAAAAGGATCGGCCCTAAGCTTTTCGCCGGGTCCTGTCCGGAGGCTCGCTGGCGCAGTCTGTGGCGAACGTGGGCACGCCCATGCCTGTCCGCGCGTGATGTGTGAAAGATGGAGCGCCGGCCAATTTCGACCTGGGGGCTGCCTGTTAGGATGCCCTCCTTTTTTTGACTGGAGCCTGGTATGCAGCCGTTGCCTTCTCTCGCTTTCGCCGGTATTGGCCTGATGGGTCTGCCAATGACCCGCCGCCTACTGGCCG
This sequence comes from uncultured Pseudomonas sp., assembly GCA_964410065.1. Lineage (GTDB taxonomy): Bacteria > Pseudomonadota > Gammaproteobacteria > Pseudomonadales > Pseudomonadaceae > Serpens. The sequence continues at coordinate 20,887 of CAYPFO010000010.1, read as the reverse complement.
CCGGCTATCCGTTGCATGTCTGGAACCGCTCGGCGGACAAGTGCGCGCCGCTTCTGGAGCAGGGCGCGCGTTCGGTACACAGGCCGGCTGATCTGTGCGCCACTGCCGAAATAGTCATGCTTTGCCTGGCCGATACGGCAGCGGTAAGAGATGTGGTGTTTGGTCCTGGTGGGATCGTCGAGGGTGCGCGCGCTGGGCAGCTGTTGGTGGATTTTTCCAGCCTGGAACCGGCTGCCACCCGTGAAATGGCCGCCGAGCTGCAAGCGCGCACCGGCATGCGCTGGATCGATGCGCCGGTATCGGGTGGTACGCCTGGCGCCGAGGCCGGAACCTTGGCAATCATGGCCGGTGGGGCTGTGGCGGATATCGAGCGGGTGCGGCCGGTTTTGGCGCACCTTGGTCAGCGCCTGACACGTATGGGCGAGGTGGGTGCAGGCCAGGTCACCAAGGTGTGCAACCAGATGATTGTCGCCTGCAATGCCTTGGTGATCGCCGAGGTGGTGGCGCTGGCCGAGCGTGCCGGAGTAGATGCAAGCCTGATTGCGCCGGCGCTGGCCGGTGGTTTTGCCGATTCCAAGCCATTGCAGATCCTCGCGCCGCAGATGGCTGAAAGCTGCTTTGAACCAATCAAGTGGCATGTGCGTACCTTGCTCAAGGATCTGAATACCGCCGTGAAACTGTCCCGTGAGCAAGGCAGTGCCACACCGATGAGTGGCCTGGCTGCACAACTGATGCGCTTGCATGGTAGTCAGGGTCACCTTGCGCAAGACCCGGCAACGCTGGTGCAGATGTACCGAGATGGGGAGCAATCATGAAAATAGCCGCCAACCTGTCCATGCTATTTACCGAGATGCCGTTGATCGAGCGTATTCGTGCTGCCGGTGCAGCGGGCTTCGACGGTGTGGAAATCCAGTTTCCCTATGAACTGCCAGCCATCCGCCTGAAAGAAGAACTGGAGCGCGCCGGCCTGCCCTTGGTGCTGATCAACCTGCCGGCTGGCGACGTCATGCAGGGTGGCGCGGGGCTGGCGGCAGTGCCGCAGCGCCAGGATGAGTTCGATATTGCGCTGGAAAGTGCACTGAGCTACGCGGCCATGGTGCGGCCGCGCTGCGTCAACCTGCTGGCCGGGCGCCTGGCCGAAGGCCTCAGCCGTGACGAGGCGTTGCACACCTTGGTGAGCAATGCACGCAAGAGCGCCGAGGCGTTCGACACGCTGGGGATCCGTGTGCTGGCCGAGGCGATCAACCCGCTGGATATGCCGGGCTTTCTGATCAACACCCCCGAACATCTCGATGAGCTGATGCGCGCGGTGGATCATCCCAACTTCTTCGCCCTGCTGGATTTCTATCACATGGCCCGCCAGGGGATAGACCTGCCTCTGGCCATCGAACGGCTGGCCGGGCGTATTGGCCATGTACAGTTTGCCGACTGTCCGGGGCGTGGTGCGCCGGGCAGCGGTGGTGTGGATTTCGCCGCGGCGCTGGCGGCGCTGGCGCGCAGCGGTTATCAGGGGTGGCTGGCGGCTGAGTACAAGCCGGGCGTAGCGGGCACCCGCGCCGACCTTGGCTGGCTGTTGCGCTGGCGCAAGGGCGCCCTCTAGCGACTCCGCCTGAACGCGAGCTAGACAGCTCCTCGTCAGCTTAGCGCCGGTTCGAGCAGGTGGTACGGGTTCGTCAGGTATTCGCGTAGGCTCGGCAGCGACATGGCTGGGGCAATAAATGGGCCCTGGGCCAGATTGCAGCCCTGCTGACGCAACAGTCGAAGCTGGTCCTCGTTCTCTACATCCAGCGCGGTGATTTGCAGTTCCAGCGCATGAGCCACTGCGCTGACAGCTGCCAGGTGCTTTTGCTCGTGCGTCGACAAGGCAAGGCCGTGACCGATTTTCACTCCGCTTGGGGTCAGGCGCTGCAAGACATCCAGGGCAAAGGGCGCGGCGCCGAAATGATCAATGGACAGGTTCACCCCCAATGCACGTATCTGCATGAGCAGGGTGGGCGCCTGCGGTTTGTTCAGGTTGCTGGCCGACACTTCCAGCTCCACCTGCGCGGGATCGATTGCCAGCTGTTCGAGGATGCCTCGCAAGCCTTCGATCCAGAGATTCTGGCCCAGCTCCGGAATTGCAGTATTGATGGCGATTGTGACCCGCTGCGGCAGTGCCAGCCGAGCCACGTCCTGGTAAGCGCGGCGCAGGCACCAGGCATCCAGATTCGCGCGCAGGGCTGCGGAAGCCAGGGGCAGGAAGTCTTCGGCAAATAGCAACCCCAGCTGTGGATGTTCCCAGCGCATCTGCGCCTCTAGCTTGACGACCTGACCGCTGCGCAGGTCGATGATGGGCTGATAATGCAGAAGCAACCCATGGTCCAGCTTCAGCGCCTGTAGCAGTTCGCCTTCTCGATGGCGGACGCCGACTGAGCGAGTGCGCAACTCCTGGTTGAAAAAATAGGCCTGATTACGCCCGGCTTCCTTGGCTTCGTAGAGAGCCAGGTCGGCGTGTTCGAGCAGTTCACCGACCTGGATACCATCGCGAGGGTACAGACTGATGCCAATACTGGCGGAGATTTCCAGGCGTTGCCCACAGAGACGAACCGGCTGAGTGAGACAGTGCACAATGCGTTGGGCCAAGAACACCGGATCGCGCTGTGGGGGCAGGCCAATGAGCACACAGAATTCATCGCCGCCGAAACGGGCAATCACGTCATCGCCACGCAATACCTCGCGCAAACGCTGGGCGACGATCTTGAGCAATTCGTCACCGACGGCGTGGCCAAGGCTGTCATTGATTCGTTTGAAGTAATCAAGATCAAGGAACATCAACGCCAATGACTGGTGGCGCCGGCCAGATAGCTCCAGGCGGCGGGCGAACTGCTCCTCGAAGCCCCGGCGATTGAGCAGGTCAGTCAGGGCGTCGCGATGGGCAATTTCCTGCAGGGAATCCTTGGCCTGATCCAATTCCTTGAGACGTGCATTGGCACGGCGCAGGGCGCGTTCCTTGTGTGTCAGCGTGCGATCGAACCAGGCGGCTCCGAGGCAGCCGGCGGCAAACAGCAGCATGGCCAGAGCGGTACCCTGGCCCAGCGAGGAATCATTGATCTGTGCCGCCGCCGGCAGGGGACTATCGCTCGGCACGGTCAGGACCAAGGCCCACATGCCACAGTAGTGCATGGCCAGGATCGCTCCGCCCAGCAGTAGACTGGCCAGGAGTTTGGTTTGCCGTCCCAAGTCGTAGCGCAGGTGATGGGCGTGGCGGGCAAGCAGCAGGCTTGCCAAGGCGGCAGCCACTGCCAGCAGTATGGACAGCAGGACTCTATCGCCATGGTAATAAGCAATGACCGTCGCGGCAGACATGGCGGCCTTGCCGGTGTAGTGCATGGCACTCATACCCAGCCCGATTATCAACGCTGAAATGCCGACGTGCGACAAGCTCAGCCAGCGCGGGCCCAGCGTATAGATGGTCAAGGCCGAGGCCGCCAAGGCGATCAGCAGCGACACCAGGGTGAGCGGTAATTCGTGGTGCAGCTCGATGGGGGCCTGGAAAGCGTGCAGGCCGACGAAGTGCATGGACCAGATTCCACTGGTCAAGCACAGCGTGGCCGCGATGGCCCAGAGACGGCGGCGCAGGGGATCGAAGGCATGTGCCATGCGCTCAATCAGGCTGAGTGTCGTGAAGCTGGTGATTATCGCCACCAACAGCGACAACAGGACCAGCCACGTATCGTGGCTGGTTTGCAAGACAATGAACTGGTTGTCCGGAGGCAGGCCGGACACCAGTTTCGAGCTAAATACATCCATGCACGCAGGCTCTTTTCTAGTTTAAGCAGAGCTTAATAAGAAAATGGCGTGATGGCAAAATGCATATTGCTGTTGCTTATTACGGCAGCGGGTAAAAACTGCCATGAGGGCGTCCCTGCCCCCACTCATTTTGAGGCGGTTAGCCAGCCACTAGTACACGGATGGCTTCAAGGCGCAGCGAGGCTTTGTCAAGGTAGCTCAGCCCATCTTCCCGTTGGCGGCGCAGCGCCTCGATCTCGCTGTCGCGCACGCTGGGGTTGACCGCTTGCAGCGCGGTAAGACGCGCGATTTCCTCGTCCAGTTCAGCGGCCAGACGGTGCTTGGCATCGGCGACGCGTTCGGCGTGGCGTGGCTGCATCTTGGTTTCGGCCAGATTGAACTGGGCAGCGAGCACATCGCGCTGGGCCTGGACGAACTTGTTGGCGCTGATGCGTGGCACGCTTTCCAACTGGTCGTTGAGGGTCTCGAAACCGACCTTGGCCGACAGGTCGTTGCCTTTGGCGTCAAGCAGGCAACGCAGTGCCACGGGCGGCAGGTAACGGCTTAGCTGCAGGACGCGAGGAGCGACCACATCACTGACGAACAGCAGTTCGAGCAGGACAGTCCCCGGCTTGAGCGCCTTGTTCTTGATCAATGCCACCGAGGTGTTGCCCATCGCGCCGGATAGCACCAAGTCCATGCCGCCCTGCACCATGGGATGTTCCCAGGTGAGGAACTGCATGTCTTCGCGGGCCAGTGCCTGGTTGCGATCGTAGGTGATGGTTACGCCTTCGTCGTCGCCGAGCGGGAAGCTGGCGTCGAGCATTTTCTCGCTGGGGCGCAGAATCAGGGCGTTGTCCGAATGGTCTTCGCTGTGGATGCCGAACGCATTGAACAGCTCCTCCATGTAGATCGGCAGGGCGAATTCATCGTCCTGATCGAGGATTGCTTCGACCAGGCTCTGGCCTTCGCCGGCACCGCTGGAGTTGAGTTCCAGCAGGCGGTCGCGGCCACTGTGCATCTCGGCTTCCAGCTGTTCGCGCTCGCTGCGACCGTTGCTCAGCAGCGTCTGCCACTTGTCCTCATCGCCACCTTCGAGCTGCTCCAACAACTGCGGGCCGAAACGATGCTGCAGGGCATTGCCGGTCGGGCAGGTATTCAGGAAGGCGTTCAGCGCCTGGTGGTACCACTGGAACAGCCGCTCCTGGGCGCTGTTTTCCAGGTAGGGCACGTGCAGCTGAATGGTGTGTTGCTGGCCGATGCGGTCGAGACGGCCGATACGTTGTTCGAGCAGGTCGGGGTGAGCTGGGAGGTCGAACAGCACCAGGTGATGGGCAAACTGGAAGTTGCGGCCTTCGCTGCCGATTTCCGAGCAGATCAGCACCTGCGCCCCGAATTCCTCATCGGCAAAATACGCGGCGGCGCGGTCGCGCTCAAGAATGCTCATGCCTTCGTGGAATACCGTGGCCGGGGTACCGGAGCACACACGCAGCGCTTCTTCCAGGTCCAGTGCGGTCTCGGCATGGGCGCAGATCACCAGCACCTTGAACTGCTTGAGCATCTTCAGGGTGTCGATCAGCCACTCCACGCGCGGATCGAAACTCCACCAGCGCGGCTCTTCTTCTTGCGCGCCGGCCTGGTAACCCAGTTCCGGGTAAAGCTCGGCATGCTCGCTAACGGGCAGCTCCATGTATTCGTCGGGGCTGGCAAGCGGGTAGGCATGCAGCTCGCGTTCCGGGAAGCCGCGTACGGCGGCGCGGGTATTGCGAAACAGCACGCGGCCGGTGCCGTGGCGGTCGAGCAGTTCACGCACCAGACGGCCACTGGCTTGGATATCGCCATCGGTGACGGCGGCCAGCAGCGCCTCGCCTTCGTCGCCGAGAAATTGATGAATGGTGCGGTGTGCCTGGTCCGACAAGCGACCTTCGTCCAGCAGTTCCTGCACTGCTTCGGCCACCGGCTTGTAGTTCGCGCTTTCGGCGCGGAACGCTTCCAGGTCGTGGAAACGGCTGGGGTCAAGCAGGCGCAGTCGGGCGAAGTGGCTGTCCTGGCCTAGCTGTTCCGGGGTCGCGGTGAGTAGCAGCACGCCGGGGATGGCGGCGGCCAGTTGCTCGACCAGCACATATTGCGGGCTTGCCTGCTCGGGGTGCCAGACCAGGTGGTGAGCTTCGTCGACCACCAGCATGTCCCAGCCCGCGGCGAACAGGGCGTTCTGCGCCTTGTCGTCTTCCTTCAGCCATTCCAGGGCGACCAGCGCCAGTTGGGTGTCCTCGAAGGGGTTGTCGGCATCGCTCTCGGCGAAGCGCTCGGCATCGAACAGCGCGACCTGCAGGTTGAAGCGCCGGCGCATCTCCACCAACCACTGGTGCTGGAGGTTTTCCGGCACCAGGATCAGCACGCGGTTGGCGCGTCCGGTGAGCAACTGGCGGTGGATCACCAAGCCGGCTTCGATGGTCTTGCCCAGGCCCACTTCGTCGGCCAGCAAAACGCGCGGCGCCATGCGATCGGCGACTTCGCGGGCGATGTGCAACTGGTGCGGGATGGGCTGCGCACGCACGCCGCCCAGGCCCCAGAGCGGCGACTGCAGGATGCGGCTGCGGTGGTTCAGGCTGTGGTAGCGCAGGGCAAACCAGGCGAAGGGGTCGATCTGCCCGGCGAACAGGCGGTCGCTGGCCAGGCGGAACTGGATGAAGTTGGACAGCTGGGTTTCCGGCAGCGTGCAGTCTTCGTTCTCGGCGTTAAGGCCGTGGTAGACCAGCAGGCCGTCGACATCCTCGACTTCGCGGACGGTGAGTTTCCAGCCATCGAAATGGGTGATTTCATCGCCGGGGGCGAAGCGCACACGGGTGAGCGGCGCACTGCGCAGAGCGTACTGACGCGTATCGCCGGTGGCAGGGTAGAGCACGGTCAGCAGGCGGCCGTCCTGCGCGAGGATGGTGCCGAGCCCCAACTCTGCTTCGCTGTCGCTGATCCAGCGTTGCCCCGGTTGATACTGCTGCTGCGCCATGCGTGTCTCCGTCGAGTGAAAAAGCCGGGTATGGTACCGGAAGCGCGGAGGGTTTCCGAGTAGTGTAGCGACCACTCAAGCCCGACTGGCTGCTGCCGACAGACTGATAACAAGGAGAATCAGCCATGCTTCCGCCGATCTTGCCCAGCCAGGTTGCGGTCACCAGCCAGCAGGACCCACCCAAGGCCCGCCCCGATGTTCCGCCTGTGGTGCCGGTCCAGGAAACCTCAGCCGACAATTCTGTTGCTCTGGACAAACGTGATCCAGAGGAAACAGCCATGCGCCTGCGCGAGGAACAGCGCCGTCGCCAGCAACAGCGCGAGCGAGCCCGGGCCGAGGGCGAGGCCTCTGGCGAGGCGCTTGAGGACGAGTACAGCCTGGATGAAAACCTGCCGCGCAAAGGGCTGTGGGTGGATGTGAAAGCCTGAGGGCCGGCGGTTGTACTGGTCATGGGACTCATGACGACGCATCATTATTGTCCGGGCGCGTCCTGTCAGGGTGTGCATCACCGATTCCGACCCGATTGAAGCTGACCATGAATCCAGACGACAAGCTGATCGACTTCACTGCCGAACGCGGCAAGCGCATCCATGATCTGCACGAAAAACGCCTGAACGATATGCGTCAGGCCTTCGAGCAAGCCCTGCCGTTGCCCAAGGGCAAGAAGGCCCAAAAGAAGCCCAAGGGCACACCGAAAAAGCGCTGAGGCGTTTGTTTAAAAGCTTCGGCCCGAGGTCGGGCCTCCCACCGTAGTCCGTGCGGCGGGCTCGAGTCTTCTGTGCAAGCGGGGCCCTCGTCGCTAAGGGGCTGCCAGGACGCCGCAACGTCGGCCCCAAATCGGCCACGCCCCTGCGCCGTACCGAGATCACTTGATTCAGATCAGTTTCCACATGGCTGCGCCGCTACCCAGGCTTGAAAGTTGACCCACGTCAATGGCTGGCCTGCGTCTTGTGGCAATCTGCAGTTATTCAAAGCAACAGCGCTAGCCTAGGAGACAGGATATGTACATCGACGAAGTAGTTGTTGCAGGAGTCCTGATTGTCGGACTTTGCGTCGTGTTCTGCGCCGGATTCGGATATTTCATCTGGAAAGATGCCAAGAAAACCAAAGCCAACTGATCTTTCCAGTTTCAAGAGCACGCAAGGCATTTAGGGCGACTTCGGTCGCCCCTTTTTTTTGTGTCGAAAAAGGTTGTGAAGCTTCGACAATCCGCCGAGCAACTTCTGCTGCCCTGTCAATATTTCCTGGCCTTGGCGACGCCATTTAGTACGAAGGGCTTCATTTAGGGTTTCGCAACTGCAACCCTTTGTTTTTTCGGTTTTTTACTAAAAGTTCCGTTGACTTTAAATCTTCATAATTCAGCAAGGGTTCTGTCACATCGGGTTTCCATACTCCGCTTCGGTCGAAACAACGAAACGTTCAGGTCGCTGGGACGTTATACAAACCCGATGGAGCTTTCCCAATGAAGAAGAAGTTGATTGCGATTGTTGTTAGTGCTGCCGCCGTATTGCCTGCCGTGGCGATGGCAGATGTCACTGTTTATGGTCGCGCTCATGTATCAACCGATTTCCTGGACGACGGTGCTGATTATTCCGAAACCAACATTTCCAGCAACTCTTCGCGTCTGGGTTTCAAAGGCAATCATCAGATCAACCCGGATCTGAAAGCGTTTTTCCAGATTGAGCAGGAAATCAACTTCACCAACGGTGGTGATGGCAATGGTTTCAACACCCGCGATACCTTCGTCGGGCTGAGCGGCAAAAATTTCGGTGCCGTCCAGTTGGGCCGTTTCGACAGCCCGTTCAAGGTTGCCCGTGGTCCGGCTAACCTGTTCGGTGACCAGGTCGGCGATATGCGCAACCTGACCCGTATTGGCAATGCCCGCTTCGACGAGCGTTATGACAACACGGTCCAGTACACCACCCCGACTTTCAGCGGCTTTAATGCCAAACTGGCTTACTCGGTACATGAAGGTGATTCGGTTCAAGTGGATGCTGATGGCGATTCACTCAAAACTGATTCCGTCAGCATGTCGCTGAACTATGTCGGCGGCCCATTCGAGGCTTCCCTGGCATACGAGCAGGCTGAGGAAGACACGGGTCGCGGCGAGCGTGATGGCATTCGTGCTGCTGCCGCCTACAAGCTGACCGATGCTTTCAAGGTGGTCGGTTTCTACCAGACGCTGGACTACACCGGCACCGACGCTACGTCTGATGTCACCCGAGATCAGCTGACCTCCGACACCTACGGTCTGGGTGGCGAACTCAAGGTGGCGGCCAACACTGCCGTCAAGGCCATGTGGATGACACGCGATGCAGACGCTGACAACTATGACTCCGACATGTGGGTCGTCGGTGTCGAGCACAAGCTGGACAAGGCCGTTCGCGTCTATGCCAACTATGCGGTAGTCAGCAATGACGACAACGTTGCGCTAACCCCCTGGGGCCAGGCTCGCACTGCCACGCCGGGCGGTGCTGCGGGTGAAGACGCCACTGGGCTCTCCGTGGGACTGCGCTACGACTTCTAATCTCGCCTAGCGGGATCAGAAACATGAAGCCGGGTTGCTCCTTGGAGCAACCCGGCTTTATTTGTCATCGAACTGAAATTATTTGTACTTATTCTGGTGCCTCGGTTTTCACCCAAGGTGGTTGCCTTTTTAGTTCGTGCAACCCGTTTGCTTATCGTTACCAGGAGTCTTCATGCGTGGTTTTTTCGGGGTCGCCCTTGTTGTTGGCCTGTTATCAGGCTGTGCCCAGCAGTCCCACGTGAAACTGTATGCGGGCTCGGAATTGCCGCAGTCGCAAGTGCTGGTCGTTGAGGTGCCCAACGAGCTGGAAGTGCTGACCATCAACGGCCAGCCAGTACCTTCAGCCAATGCCCTGTTCGGTACCGCTAACAAGACGTTGCATCTGCAACCAGGCGAATACCGCATCAATGCCTATTACAAGAACGGCTTCGATATTGGCGGTGGTCTCAGTCATGAAGTCGTACGCACGCGCAGTGCGGTGTACAGCCTGGAAGGACGTGCCGGTGATGTCTGGAAGCTGGAGTACGACGAACCGGGCAACCTGCAAGAGGCCCAGGCCATGGTGGATACTTTTGCGGGGTGGGCAATCAATCAGCGTACCGGGGAGCGTGTCGCCACCGAGGTGGGCCTAAAACCGGTCTCTGCAATTAACCAATTGCTAGGAGGCGGTTCTTCCGCCACCGACACACAATCCACGGTCGAGCCGATAAATAGCGCGCAGCCGAGCGCAGCCGCAGCGATGCCTGTCCCTTCCAGTGCGGCAACGCCTACTCAGGCTCTGCCGCACAATGACGCGACCCTGAACACCCTGCAGCAACTGTGGTTGCTGCTCAGTCCGGAAAGCCGAGCGGCGTTCCTGAAGTGGGCGCAGCAGTAGTAAGTCGCGCGATACTCATGGCGGGAAATCCGCAACGATGGCGGTAACGCCATCGTCATGGCCTCGCAGTAGGCTCTGACCCTATGCTCCTTTCCCCGCTTTCGGCGGGGTTTTTTATGCCTGAAGCCCGCTGAGCACTCATCGGGGCAGGCCTGGCTGCTTTTATTTGTGCCGGGCTTTCGCCAGACTGCCGGCATGCCTATCAAAATCCTTTCGCGCCTCGATGAATGTTCGCCCGCCGCCTGGGACGCGTTGCTGCCCGACGCCCAGCCGTTCTTGCGCCATGCCTTTCTCAGTTGTCTCGAAGACAGCGGCAGTGTCGGGCCCGGAACGGGCTGGAAGCCGGCGCATCGTGTGCTGGAAGACGGCCAGGGCCGCCTGCTGGCTGCATTGCCCCTGTATGCCAAGGCGCATTCCTATGGTGAGTATGTCTTCGACTGGAGCTGGGCTGATGCGTGCCAGCGTGCCGGTATTGCCTACTACCCTAAATGGCTGACCGGTGTGCCCTTCACGCCGGTCACCGGTGCGCGCTTACTGGGCGAACCGGGGGCGCTGTCCGATGTGCTGGACGCTATGACTGGTTCCCTGGCGGAGCGTGGGCTATCCGGCTGGCATATCAATTTCACCACGCCGGCAGAAGATGCGCTGCTGCGCAGTCGCGAGGGCTGGCTGGAGCGTCTGGGTTGCCAGTTCCACTGGTTCAATCGGGACTATCGCGATTACCAGGATTTCCTCGATGCGCTGACCTCGCGCAAGCGCAAACAACTGCGCAAGGAACGCGAGCAGGTGGCCGGCCAGGGTATCGACTTCGACTGGCGCGCAGGCCATCAGCTCAGCGAGGCGGAGTGGGATTTCGTCTATGCCTGCTACGCCAATACCTATGAGGTGCGCGGTCAGGCACCCTATCTGACCCGGGGGTTTTTCAGTCTGCTGGCCGAGCGCATGCCCGAAGCAATTCGCGTGGTGCTGGCGTTGCAGGGCACGCGCCCGGTGGCCATGGCGTTTTCGCTGATGGATGGCGACAGCCTGTATGGCCGCTATTGGGGGTGTCTGGCCGAATACGACCGGCTGCATTTCGAGACCTGTTTCTATCAGGGCATCGAGCAGGCGATTGCCTTGGGATTAAAACGTTTCGATGCAGGTGCCCAAGGTGAGCACAAGCTGATCCGTGGTTTCGAGCCGGTAATCACACATTCCTGGCATTACCTGCGCCATTCGGGGCTGCGTGCCGCTGTGGCGGATTTTCTTGCCGAGGAGCGGCCGGGTGTGCTGGCCTATGCCGAGGAGGCGCGGGAATTGTTACCGTATCGGCAGGCGTAAGCAGAGGAGTGGGTGAAGCATTGCCTCACCCACACATGGCCTTACAGCCGCTTGGCGCTGATGATTTCCACGGCTTCGCGCGGCACGTCCTGGTGCATGCCACGGTTGCCGGTCGGCACTTGGGCGATCTGGTCGACCACCGGCATGCCGCGCACCACCTTGGCGAACACGGCATAACCGAAGTCTCGGCTGCCGTGGTCAAGGAAGGTGTTGTCCTTGTGATTGATGAAGAACTGGCTGGTGGCCGAGTCGCGCGCCTGGGTACGGGCCATGGCCAGGGTGCCGCGCTCGTTGCGCAGGCCGTTGTCGGCTTCGTTCTTGATCGGCGCCTGGGTGGGCTTTTGCTTCATGGTGGCATCGAAGCCGCCACCCTGAACCATGAAACCCGGGATCACCCGGTGGAAAATGGTGCCGTTGTAGAAGCCGCTGTCCACATAGGCGAGGAAGTTCTGCGCGCTGATTGGCGCTTTGTCGTCCTGCAGTTCGATTTCGATTTCACCCAGGCTGGTGGTCAGCAGCACGCGGGGTTTTTCCGCGGCCAGCACGCTGGTGGCGAACAGCAGGGCGCAGGTAGTAAGGACAAGTTTTCTCAGCATGGTCTGGCAATCCTTGAGGAAGGGAAAAGATCCGGGGCGAGGATAGTGGCTGTGACAGGTTATGCGAAGAGGCGCGCTTCAGATCATTCCGTGCATTCCTCGCTCGGGTCGGGGGCGGCACAGTTTCTGATCGAGTCCACGAGGATCTGAGTCGCCGGGCCGAGGGGTTTGTCTTTGTTGGCGAACAGCTTGAAGTGTGGCGTATGGGTGCGGCCCTGTTCCAGGGGCAAAGGCTTGAGCCGGCCTTCATGCAGATCACGTGCGATCAGCGGGCGCGGCAACCAGGCAAAGCCCAAGCCTCGGCTGACGAAGGTGGCGGCGGTGGCCAGGCTGCCGACTGTCCAGCGCTGTTCGGCGCCGAGCCAGCCGATGTCGCGAGGTTGCTCGCGACCGGAGTCGCGAATCACGATCTGCATCTGGCTTTCCAGATCCTGGGCATTCAGGCTGCGCGCCACTTGGTGCAAGGCATGCTCGGGATGGGCCACGGCGACGAATTCCACGCTGCCCAGCTCGCTGCCCAGGTAGCCGGGAATTTCCAGGCCGGTAATGGCCAGGTCGGCGGTGCCTTCCTGCAGCACTTCAACGACTCCAGACAAGACTTCCTCGCGCAAGCGCACCCGGCAGCCACGGCTTTTCGGCATGAAGTCAGCCAGTGCGCGGACGATGCGCCCGCTCGGGTAGGCGGCATCCACCACCAGGCGTACCTCGGCTTCCCACCCCTGTTCCATATGGTGGGCCAGGTCTTCCAGTTGGCTGGCCTGTTTGATCAATTGCCGCGACCGCCGCAGCAGTACCGTGCCAGCATCAGTGAGCACCGCCTTGCGGCCTTCGATACGCAGCAACGGCACGCCGAGCTGTTCCTGCATGCGACCCACCGTGTAGCTCACCGAAGATTGCGAACGGTGCAGTGCCTCGGCCGCCTGGGCGAAACCGCCATGGTCAATCACCGCTTGCAGGGTGCGCCATTGGTCCAGGGTTACGCGGGGCGCTTTCATCCTCGAATCCTCTTGTCTTACGCTGGGCACTCTCGCGGGAGGCTCAATATGAATAGGTGGTGTGTTGCCTTGCTGGCCGGGTTGCCGTTGACGGCACCGGCTTACCCGATCGACGTCAAGATGGCCGGTGATGCACAGATCGAGTACAGCGCCCATGACATCGCAGCGGATCTTGCCAGCCTGACGCTGATCAACTCCGGCAAAAATGCCGCGCGTTGTACGGTCACGTTCAATAACGGCCCGGAGATGCCGTGCATCCGTCGCACGTTGCTGGCGCCTGGAGAAACGACTCACCTCACCGTAAAGCTCCATCGCCAGGTGGTGCGTTTGCGTGTTGAGGTGGAATGCGTGTCAGCGACGCCGTGATTTGGCTGTAGGGACAAGCCTAGCCAGAACAGGTTTTTGAATCAAATTATTCGATGGAAATGAACGACATTACTCGCTTTTTCATCGGTTTTACTCTGGATAGAGTGCGCCCCATCAAGGTAATTCACCTGTTTTGGAGCTTCGCCATGTCCCGTGTACTCGTCATCGAAAGCAGCGCTCGCCAACAAGGCTCGGTATCTCGTCAGCTCACCGAAGCTTTTATCCAGCAATGGAAAATTGCTCATCCCGGTGACAACGTGCAGGTCCGGGATCTTGGCCAACAGCCCGTCCCGCACCTGGACGGTGACTTGCTGGGCGGCTGGATGAAGCCGGCCGAAGAGCAGAGCGCGGCGGAACAGGCGGCGCTGGTTCGCTCCAACGAGTTGATCGCAGAGCTGCAAGTTGCCGATGTTCTGGTGCTGGCGGTGCCGATGTACAACTTCGCCATTCCCAGCACCCTGAAAGCCTGGATCGACCATGTGCTGCGCGCCGGTGTCACTTTCAAGTACACCGAAACAGGCCCGCAAGGTCTGCTGACCGGCAAGCGCGCCTATGTGTTGAGCGCTCGCGGCGGCATCTATAGCGGCGAGGGCAGCAGCTTTGATCATCAAGAGCCCTACTTGCGCCGGGCGCTGGGCTTTGTCGGCATCACCGATGTGCAGTTCATTCACGCCGAAGGTCAGGCCATGGGTGATGATGCCGCGGTGCAGGGATTGAGCACAGCGAAGGCCAAGGTCGCCGAGATCGCCTGATCGATTTGTACGCCTTCCCCTTTTGAGGCGTCACCCAACCGGCCACTGAGGTGGCCGGTTTTTTTGTCCCGGCTAACCTGGCCAGGGAGGGGCGGCTTCGCCACCGTCGCTACCAAAAAAAAACCGCTCGCGATCAGCTCGCCGAGCGGTTTTTTCAGGATAGAGATAACGCGTCAAAGATCGAAGTCGTACTCGGCCAGGTTCTTTTTCAGGCGGCGCTCATCCAGCAAATTATCAATGATGCGGCGCTTGGTCAGGTTGGTCTTGGCCACTTCGTGGCGAGGTTCCACGCTGTCATCCGCGTCCTCTCCAACAAAGTCATCATCCAATTCAAGTTCGGCTTTGTCTGTCATGTGTGTCACTCCAGGCTGCGGGGTGCTGATGGCGCACCTTATAGCGGCAAAGACGTGGCGGGTACACAAGATTTTATCAATGAGGACGGACGGAAAGGGCTATATCTCTCAATCGTCGGACGTCTTGTGCTTGTATTCGCACAGATCTTCGATTCGGCAGCTGCCGCAGCGTGGTTTGCGCGCCTGGCACACATAGCGGCCATGCAAAATCAGCCAGTGGTGGGCATCAAGCAGATAGGCCTTGGGCACAAACTTGAGCAGTTTTTTTTCCACCTCCAGCACCGTCTTGCCTGGCGCGATATTGGTGCGGTTACTGACCCGAAAAATATGCGTGTCCACCGCCATGGCCGGTTGGCGAAACGCGGTGTTCAGTACGACGTTGGCGGTCTTGCGCCCTACGCCGGGCAGCGCTTCGAGGTCTTCGCGGTTATCCGGCACCTGGCTGTTGTGCTTTTCAATCAACAGGCGGCAGGTTTCCAAGACGTTTTTGGCTTTGCTCGGGTAGAGGCCGATGGTCTTGATGTATTCACACAGCCCGTCATAGCCCAGCGCGTAGATGGCTTCCGGGGTATTGGCCACCGGGTAAAGCTTCGCCGTGGCCTTGTTGACGCCTACGTCAGTGGCCTGGGCGGACAGGATCACCGAAATCAGCAGCTCGAAGGTGTTGCTGTAAGCCAGTTCGGTGGTCGGATTGGGATTGTCTTCGTGGAAGCGGCGGAAGATTTCCAGACGTTTGGCGGCATTCATTTTTCAGGCTTCAGGCTAGGGTGGGTCATGCGTTAACGACACACCGAGCGGAGTTTGGCCAGAGCGTGTTCAAGCACCTGAACACGCTGGCAGCTGGCGACGGGCGCTATTCGATCACCCCGGTGACGCGCACGCGTCGGCTCGGCGTTGGTGTTTCGGGTTGCTCGACCTTGGCCCGTTCGGCCAGGCTGGCATCGATGCGGTTCTTCAGGGCAATCAGCAGGCCGAGGACGATGAAAGCGCCTGGCGGCAAGATGGCCAGCAGGAATCCCTTGTAGTTTTGCACGAAGGTGATCTGCCAGTCGGCCGCCATCGGGCCGAACAGCAGGTGCATGTTGGCGAACAGTGCGCCGGTACCGAACAGCTCTCGTACGGCGCCAATGGCCAGCAGCACCAGGCCGAAGCCAATGCCCATCATCAAGCCATCGAAGCTGGCGCGAGCCACGTTGTTTTTGGCCGCGAAAGCTTCGGCGCGGCCCAGGATGATGCAGTTGGTGGTGATCAGCGGAATGAAGATACCGAGAATCTGGTACAGCTCGTAGGTGAACGCCTGCATGAGCAATTCGATGCAGGTGGTCAGCGCGGCAATGATCATCACAAACGCCGGCAGGCGCACGGCGGGCGTCACCGCGTTGCGGATCAGCGAGACGGCGGCGTTGGAGCAGGCCAGTACCAGAGCGGTGGCCAGGCCCAGGCCGAGGGCGTTGACCGTCGAGTTGCTGGTGCCCAGCAGCGGGCACAGGCCCAGCAACTGGACAAGGCCGGGGTTGTTCTTCCACAGGCCATTGGCGGCAATTTCTCGGTAGCTAGCCATTGGGAGTCTCCACTGTGGCGAACAGCTCATCTTTGTGAGCATCGAAATAGCGCAGTGCATTGTGCACCGCGGTGACTACTGCGCGCGGGGTGATGGTGGCACCGGCGAACTGGTCAAACTGGCCTTGATCCTTCTTCACCGCCCAGCCGCTCTCGTCCGGATTGCCCAGCGATTTGCCGTCGAAACTGTGAATCCATGGGCTTTTGGCCAGTTCGATCTTGTCGCCCAGACCGGGGGTTTCCTTGTGGCCGACCACGCGAACTCCGCTCAGGCGGCCATCGGCAAGCACGCCAACCAGCAGATAAATCGCGCCGCTGTAACCGTCCGGCGCGGTGGCTTGCAGGATCACCGCTGCCGGTTGGCCGCCGAGGGTGGCGATATAGGCCGGACTGGGTGCGCGCGTGCCGAGCAGCGGGTCGTGGACCTCGACCTGGTTGTCGAGCAGGTGGTTGTCGTAGCTGTCCGCGGGGAGAATTTGCGCCAGCGCGGCGACCCTGGCCTCGCGTTCGGCGGCGACGATGCGCTCGGCGGTACGCTGCTGGGTAAAGGCGACGAGGCTCACGGTAACGATGGCGAAGACACCCAGCACCAGACTGTTCTTGAGCATCGAGCGGCTGATTTCGGCAGTGATCATGGTCATTCGCCCAGCTTGAAGCCGCGCTCGGCCTTGCGGTGGCCGTAGGTGCGCGGACGGGTGTAGTAATCGATGGTGGGGGCGGCGAGGTTCATCAGCAGCACGGCGAAAGCCACGCCGTCGGGGTAGCCGCCCCAGGCGCGAATCACGTAGACCAGAATGCCGACGCCGACACCGAAGACCAGTCGACCCCGGTTGCTAGTAGCGCCGGACACCGGGTCGGTAACGATAAAGAACGCGCCGAGCATGGTCGCGCCGGACAGCAAATGGAACAGCGGCGAGCCGTGAGTGTCCGAGCCCGAACCGTTCCAGAACAGCAGGCTCATCACCGCCAGTGCCGCCAGCATGCCCACCGGTGCGTGCCAGGTGAACATCCGCTTGCTGAGCAGGAACAGGCCGCCCGCCAGGAAGGCCAGGTTGACCACTTCCGCACCGATGCCGCCGACATGGCCGAAGGCGCGGTTTTGCCACAGCTCGTCGAGGGTCAGGCTCTTGTTGGTTTTCAGCACGTCGAGGGCGGTGGCGTGGCTCCAGCCATCGGCCAGCGGGGCGAGGCCGAAGATGTGCTGGATGCCGTCGAGCAGGCCTACGGCGTGGGGGAAGGGCCAACTGGTCATTTCCAGCGGGAAGGACACCAGTACCACTACGTAGCCGACCATCGCCGGGTTGAATGGGTTCTGGCCGAGGCCGCCATACAACTGCTTGCCGAACACGATGGCGCTGCCGACAGCGATGAGCGTCAGCCACCAGGGCGAGTAGGGCGGCAGCGCCAAGGCCAGCAGCACGGCGGTGACCACCGCGCTGCCGTCACGCAGGAAGAACTGCACCGGGCGCTGGCGAATCTTCAGGATCGTGGCTTCGAAACCCAGCGCCAGGGCACTGGCCCAGAGCAGGCTGATCAGCGTGCCGGCGCCATACAGCCAGGTGAGAACGACCACGCCCGGCAAGGTGGCGGCCAGCACCAGCAGCATGACGCGCTGGGTGCGATTGGCGCCTGTGGCGTGGGGCGAGGTGATGCGGGGCAGGGCCATAGGCTCCGATGTTCCTGTGTCTCGCCGCCGTCGGTGCGATGGCGGCCTGTGTTCAATGGGCGACTACCCGGGGTTGCCGCTTTTCCTGTGGGGCCGGCTTTACGCCGGCCAACGGGGGTTTCAGACGCGTTAGGTGGACATCGCTTTACCTGTCCTCCGTCGACACGCACAAACGGTGGATGTGAAAAGCGACATCCACCCTACGTCAACCTGACGCATGCTCCGTCAGCTTGCGCTCCGCTTCCGCCAGCGTGGCGCGGGCGGCTTCCAGCGCGGCCGGATCGGCATCCACGGTGCGCTCCAGTTTGCGCAGGTCGGCGCGAGCGAAGGCCAGGTCGGTTTTCAGCTCGCGCAGGCGATCATCCACGCCGGGCTTGGCAGTACGCTCCAGCGCTGGCACAGGTTTTCCCGATGCCTCTTCGGCGGTGTGCAAGGCCTGTTCGGCGGCGCTCAAGGCGGTCTGCAAAGGTGCCAGTTCGGTTTCGTCAGCCCCGGCCCGCTCGGCTTTCTTCAACTCCGCGCGCTTCATGGCCAGGTCGATCTTGGCCTTTTTCAGCGCCTCTACACCGGCTGTGGTCGGCGTCGCTGTTGGTGCGCTGTTTGTGGCATCGCTCAACGCCAGGTCCGCTACTTCAAGTTCCTGACGCAGGCGGGCCAGTTCGGCCTGTTGGTCGTCATCCGGCGCGTCGAGTTTTTCCAGCTTACGGATCTGCGCCCGGAGCATGGCGGCTTCGATCTTGGCCTTTTTCAGGGCCTCGTCAGCGGTCGGTTTAGCGACGGCAGGTTGTGCTGCCGTCTGTTGCGCGTTGCTCAAGGCGTGTTCCGCGTTCTCGAGCTCCTGGCGCAAGCGGGCCAATTCGGCCTGCTGGTCGTCATCCGGCGCATCGATTTTTTCCAGCTTGCGGATCTGTGCCTTGAGCATGGCAGCTTGAATCTTGGCTTTTTTCAGGGTGTCGTCTGCAGCCGGTTTGGCGGCAGGCGCCGGGGCAGCGGCCTGGGCCGACTCCAGGGCGTTCTGTGCGCTTTCGGCGGCGCTGCGCAGGTCGGCGACCTGGGCGTGCAGCTCCGGCGTATCGTGCTGGGCCAGCTGTTTCTCGGCTTTGTTCAGCGCCACCTGAGCCATGCTGGCTTCAATCTTCAGGCGCTTGAGCTGCTCATCGGCCGGGGTGGTGCTTGCCGCAGGTGCGGGGCTGGCTTGGGGCTGCGCCGCCTTGGCGCGGGCGGCTTTTTCGGCGCGGGCCTGGCGGTCGGCTTCCTTCTGCTCTTCGGCGCGGCGCAGGCGTTCCTGGCGCAGCTCGAAGCGCTGCTTGGAGTGTTCGGCTTTCTGCTGTTTTTGCTCCAACTGGCGAATTTCGCCCTTGGCGGCGCGGTAGTACTGCACCAGCGGCAGGTTGGAGGGGCACACATAGGCACAGGCGCCACATTCGATGCAATCAAACAGGTTATGCGCCTTGAGTTGTTCGTGTTCCTGGCCGAGGGCAAAGAAATGCAGCTGCTGGGGCAGGAGGCTGGCCGGGCATACCTCGGAGCATTCACCGCAACGGATACAGGGCAACGCCGGTGGGGGCGGCGGCAGCTCCTCACGAGTACTGGCCAGCAGGCAGTTGCTGGTCTTGATCACTGGAACATCGAGCGCGGGCAGGGTAAAGCCCATCATGGGCCCGCCCATGATCAGTCGGTGCAGTTTTGCCGCATCCAGGCCGGCAAATGCCAGCAGCTCACCTGCCGGTGTGCCGAGCAGGCATTCGACGTTCATCGGCCGCGCCAGCGCTTCGCCGGTCAGGGTGGTGATGCGCGAGATCAGCGGCTGACCCAGCAGCACCGCATCGTGGATGGCCACGCAGGTGCCAACGTTGTGGCAGAGCAGGCCGATGTCCGCCGGCAGGCTGCCACTGGGCACCTCGACGCCGGTCAAAATCTGGATCAACTGACGCTCGCCGCCGGAAGGGTATTTGGTGGGGAACACCTTGACCACGAAGGGGCGTTCGCCCACGGCGGCGCGCACCGCGGCGAGGGCTTCGGGCTTGTTGTCCTCAATGCCGATCAGCACTTCTTCGGGCTGTAACAAGTGGGCGAGAATGTCGATGCCGGCGACCAGCTCGGCGGCCTTCTCGCGCATCAGCAGATCGTCGGCAGTAATGTACGGCTCGCACTCGGCACCGTTGATGATGAGCGAGCGGATCTTCTGGCTGGGCCGCACACTGAGTTTCACCGCGCTGGGAAAACCGGCGCCGCCCAGGCCGTTGACACCGGCGTCACGAATGATCTGCAGCAGCGCAGCGGGTTCAAGCGTGCGGAAGTCAAGATGGGGCTGGCGCTCGATCCACTCGTCCTGGCCGTCGCTGTCGATGACGATGGCCGAAACAGGCATGCCGGACACATGCGGGTAGGGCTGCGGGCCGATGAAGCTGACCACCCCGGAGGTGGGTGCATGCAGCGGTACGCTGACGAAGCCTTGGGCATCGGCGATCTTCTGCCCCTTGCGCACCCGTTCGCCAACCGTCACACAAGGCTCGGCCGGCGCGCCGATATGCTGGTTCAGCGGCAGGATCAGACGTGCGGGTAGCGGGGCCGGCTGGATCGGCATACCCGTGGACTGCGCTTTGCACTCGGGCGGATGGATGCCACCAGGAATGTCCCAAATCTTCAACGAACTCATGCGGCCTGCTCCCGGTCGCTGGCGATCAATTGGCCGGGTGCCAGCGGCAATTCCCATTTCCAGCTATGCGGCGTACCGCCCACTTCAAGCATGTCGATGCAGTCAACCGGGCAGGGCTCGACACACAGGTCGCAGCCGGTGCATTCACTGACGATGACCGTGTGCATCTGCCGGGCGGCGCCGACAATGGCGTCCACCGGGCAGGCCTGGATGCACTTGGTGCAGCCGATGCATTCGGCCTCGCGAATGTAGGCGACCATCTGTGGTTTCTCGCCACCTTCGGCGTCCAGCGGTTCGGCCTCGACATCCAGCAGGTCGGCCAGCGCGGCAATGGTCGCTTCGCCACCGGGCGGGCACTTGTTGATCTTGTCGCCGCCGGCAATCGCCTCGGCGTAGGGCTTGCAGCCGGGATAGCCGCACTGGCCGCACTGGGTCTGCGGC
>CAYPFO010000009.1:0-84589 GCA_964410065.1 uncultured Pseudomonas sp. | reverse complement strand
TGCACCCGTTTTCGCACCCGGTTTTGGTGTGGATTTCACTGAACACTAGTAGGTAGAGGCGGAAATGAAAAACCCCTTGAAGCCTTTGGCTGCAAGGGGTTCGGTGTCCAGCGGGAGCTGCTGAAATCCAGCGGAGATCCTCAGACGTTGAAGCGGAAGTGCATCACGTCGCCGTCTTTTACGATGTATTCCTTGCCTTCCAGGCGCCATTTGCCGGCTTCCTTGGCGCCGGCTTCGCCCTTGAACTGGATGAAGTCGTCATAGGCGATGACTTCGGCGCGGATGAAGCCTTTTTCGAAGTCGGTGTGGATCACGGCGGCCGCTTGCGGGGCGGTGGCGCCGATCTTGACGGTCCAGGCGCGCACTTCCTTCACGCCGGCGGTGAAGTAGGTCTGCAGGTTGAGCAGCTGGTAGCCGGCGCGGATCACGCGGTTCAGGCCCGGCTCGGTCATGCCGATGGCTTCGAGGAACATGTCCTTTTCTTCGCCGTCGTCGAGCTCGGCGATTTCCGCCTCGATCTTGTTGCACACCGGCACCACGATGGCGCCTTCTTCCTCGGCGATGGCCTTCACCACGTCCAGGAGCGGGTTGTTCTCGAAGCCGTCTTCGGCGACGTTGGCGATGTACATCACCGGCTTGCTGGTCAGCAGGTGGAAGCCGCGGATGATCAGCTTCTCTTCATTGCTCATGTCCTTCATCAGGCTGCGAGCCGGCTTGCCTGCGGTGAAGTGGGCGATCAGCTGTTCCAGCAGGGCCTTCTGGGCAATGGCATCCTTGTCGCCGCCCTTGGCGTTGCGGGTCACCTTCTGCAGTTGCTTCTCGCAGCTGTCGAGGTCGGCGAAGATCAGTTCCAGGTCGATGATTTCGATGTCGCGCTTGGGGTCGACGCTGTTGGACACGTGGATGACGTTGTCATCTTCGAAGCAGCGCACCACGTGGGCGATGGCGTCGGTCTCGCGGATGTTGGCGAGGAATTTGTTGCCCAGGCCTTCACCCTTGGAGGCACCGGCCACCAGACCTGCGATGTCGACGAATTCCATGGTGGTCGGCAGCACGCGCTCGGGCTTGACGATCTCCGCCAGGGCATCCAGGCGCGCATCGGGCATGGGCACGATGCCGCTGTTCGGCTCGATGGTGCAGAACGGGAAGTTCTCCGCGGCGATGCCGGACTTGGTCAGGGCGTTGAACAGGGTGGACTTGCCGACGTTGGGCAGGCCGACGATGCCGCAATTGAATCCCATGGTGTATCCCTCGCGGAGATAAAGACGAAAAAGGGGAGGTGATCAGGCTTTCTGGATATGCAGCTTGTGCATGGCCTTGATCCAGTCGCCGGCCAGCATTTCGGGCAATACGCCCAGGGCGAAGTCGATGCTGGCGTCGAGCAGTTCCTGCTCGCTGCGCGGGGCGCGGCCCAGTACGTAGCCGGTGACCTGACTGCTGTGGCCGGGGTGACCGATGCCCAGGCGCAGGCGGTGGAAGCTGTTCTGATTGCCGAGTTGGGCAATGATGTCGCGCAACCCGTTGTGCCCGCCGTGTCCGCCGCCCTGTTTGAGCTTGGCGACGCCGGGAGGCATGTCGAGTTCGTCGTGGGCCACCAGGATGGCTTCCGGCTCGATGCGGAAGAATCTCGCCAGCGCGGCGACGGCCTGTCCGCTGCGGTTCATAAAGGTGGTGGGGATCAGCAGACGAACATCGCGGCCCTGATGGGTGAATTTACCCGTCAAGCCAAAATACTTTTTGTCGAGGGCCAGGCGCACGCCTTCGCGGTCGGCCAGACGCTCAACGAAAAGAGCCCCTGCGTTATGCCGGGTCTGGTCGTATTCGGGGCCTGGATTACCCAGGCCGACGATCAGTTGTACGGCAGTCACATCAGGGGCCCTTCCTCAAGCAGCAGCTGCGAGTAGATTACTCGGCAGCTTCTTCGCCTTCTTCAGCAGTCTTCGCAACGCGGGAAGCGTGGATGTTGACCACCGGCAGGTCGCTGCCATGAATCAGCGAAACCAGTGCAACGCCTTCCGGCAGTTTCAGGTCGCTCATGTGCAGGATCTGGCCGACTTCGAGGTTGGCGATGTCAACTTCGATCACGTCGGGCAGGTCTTGCGGCAGGCAGGAAACTTCAACGTCCGGGACGTTCAGGTAGACTTCGCCGCCCTGCATTTTGACGCCGATGGAGCTTTCCTGGTTGATCAGGTGCACCGGTACGGTGGCGGTCAGCTTCTGGCCGGCAACCACGCGCTGGAAGTCAGCGTGCATGACGAAGTTCTTCGCCGGGTGGCGCTGCAGGGCCTTGATCACGACGTCTTGGCTGGTGCCGTCGACGTTCAGGGTGATCACGTTGCTGAACGCGATTTCGTTTTCCAGCATTTTGGCCAGGTTTTTGGCCAGCAGGCTGATGGCCAGCGGCTCTTGGTTGCCACCGTAGATTACGGCAGGAACCATGTTTTCGTTACGACGCAGGCGGCGGCTCGCACCTTTCCCCAGGTCGGAACGCGCAGCGGCTTCCAGGGTAAATTTAGTCATTTCAGTTTCTCCAAAATAGCTTTACCGTCCATTCGCTTGCGACCAGCGTCCGGACGGTTCGGCAAAAAGCCCCGTGCAAAGACGGGGCAGTGTTCAGCGCGATGCAGCCAACGGCAAGCCGTTAGCGGAACATGGCGCTGATAGATTCTTCATTGCTGATGCGGCGCACCGCTTCAGCGACTACCGGTGCAATATCCAGCTGACGAATGCGCGGGCAGGCCAGCGCGGCTGCGGACAGCGGAATGGTGTTGGTCACTACCAGTTCGTCGAGAATGGAATTTTCAACGTTTTCGATGGCGCGGCCAGACAGTACCGGGTGGGTGCAGTAGGCATAGACACGCTCGGCGCCGTGGTCCTTGAGGGCCTTGGCAGCGAGGCACAGAGTGCCGGCTGTATCGACCATGTCGTCGACCAGTACGCAGGTACGGCCCTGGACATCACCGATGATGTGCATGACTTCCGACACGTTGGC
Organism: uncultured Pseudomonas sp.; assembly: GCA_964410065.1. Classification (GTDB taxonomy): domain Bacteria; phylum Pseudomonadota; class Gammaproteobacteria; order Pseudomonadales; family Pseudomonadaceae; genus Serpens. The sequence goes on along the minus strand of CAYPFO010000009.1, from coordinate 81,597 downwards.
TTTCGGACGACGCTTGTCGATGATCGCCAGGTCGACACCGAGGCTCTTGGCCACGGCACGCGCGCGAACCACACCACCGATGTCCGGAGAGACGATCAGCAGGTTTTCGAAGCGCTGGTCTTCGATATCGTCGACCAAGGTCGGCGAACCGTAGATGTTGTCGACCGGAATGTCGAAGAAGCCCTGAATCTGGTCAGCGTGCAGGTCGACCGTGAGAACACGGTTGACGCCGACGTTGGCCAGCATGTCAGCCACGACCTTGGCACTGATCGCCACACGAGCGGAGCGCGGACGGCGATCCTGGCGGGCGTAACCAAAGTAGGGGATGACCGCCGTGATGCGGGATGCCGAGGAGCGGCGGAAGGCGTCAGCCATCACCACCAATTCCATCAGGTTATCGTTGGTAGGCGCGCAGGTCGGTTGAATCAGGAAGACGTCCTTACCGCGAACATTTTCATTGATTTCGACACTGATTTCGCCGTCGGAGAATTTGCCTACTGCAACATCGCCCAGTGGGATATGCAATTGACGAACGACGCGACGCGCCAGATCGGGGTTAGCGTTCCCCGTAAAGACCATCATCTTGGACACGCGCAGTACCTGCCTGAGGGTGGGTCCGATGAATTAAAAAGCTGTTCAAAAAGCCAGGCTTTTCGAACAGCTCTCGAGTATATGGCAGGGGCGGCTGGATTCGAACCAACGCATGGCAGGATCAAAACCTGCTGCCTTACCGCTTGGCGACGCCCCTGTAGAATGTTGCGATTCGAATGTGTATTCAGCTTACGTAACCTCAGAGAGGTTATGGCAGGGGCGGCTGGATTCGAACCAACGCATGGCAGGATCAAAACCTGCTGCCTTACCGCTTGGCGACGCCCCTGTATCGTATAACCGAATGTCAAACATTCACTTCCTTGCCAGTGTTTCGAGCTTTTGGTGAACAGGAGACCTGTTACAGCCGCGAGCGATGAAGCGTGGCAGAGTGGCTGGAAGTTGGCGCGAGACTTTATCAGCATCGCTACGATTTGGGAAGCTCCCAAATACACAAGCTCCAGTGCCGGTCATTCTTGCGGGAACAAATTTGTTCAGCAAGTTCAAGGCGTTACGCACTTCTGCGTAGTGCCTCTCAACCACCGGCTGACAGTCGTTATGACCGCCCCCCTCAGGAAGGCTGCGAACTGTAATGGCCGGCGTATTACGTGTCAACTCCGGGTCGGAAAAAATTTCCGCAGTACTTACAGAGACTTGCGGTGCCAGTACAAGAAACCAGGGCTCGCTCAGGTTCACTGGAGTGAGGCGCTCGCCCACGCCTTCGGCAAACGCTGCGCGGCCACGCACAAAGACCGGCACGTCGGCGCCCAGCTCCAGGCCCAGGTCGGCGAGGCGGTCTTCGCTCCATTCCAGCTGCCACAGGTGATTAAGGCCGAGCAGGGTGGTTGCGGCGTCCGAGCTGCCGCCGCCGATGCCGCCGCCCATGGGCAGGCGCTTGTCCAGCCAGATATCGGCCCCCAGGGTTGTGCCACTGCGCGCCTGCAGCTGGTGGGCGGCGCGCACGATCAGGTTGCTGTCGTGGGGCACGCCAGGAATGTCCGTGTGCAAGCGGATGATGCCGTCGCTACGGCTACGAAAGCCCAACTGATCGCCATGGTCGAGAAACTGGAACAGGGTCTGCAGCTCGTGGTAGCCGTCGGCACGGCGTCCGTTGATGTGCAGGAACAGGTTGAGCTTGGCCGGGGCCGGCAGGATCAGTTGGGCGTCGTGCATGGCGTCATGTCGGTGGGTGCTTGAGGGGGGGCGATAGATCGTGCGGATCAGTGACCCAACAGGCGCGGCCGCCATTCCTTGATGACCAGGGTGATGGACAAGTCGTGACCCTGTAATTTCAGGCGGCTGGGCAGGGCGTAGCCGTCATGCTCGGCATACGTCAGGAAGTCGACTTGCCAGCCATCCTGTTGCAGGCGGGCCAGGCGGCTGTCTGCGTCGAGGGTCACCTGGCTGCGCCGCTCCGGTTCGGGAAGGCCGCGTATCCACCACAGCAGGTTGGAGACCGGCAAGCGCCAGCCCAGCTGTTCTTCCAGCAACGCCTCGGGTGAGGATGCTTCGAAACGGCCCTGATTGGCGATATCCAGCACTACGGCGCCGGGGCGGCCGGTCAGGCGGCTGGCGCCCTGGCCGAGCGGTCCGGAGAGGCGGATATCGGAATAGGACTGGCGTTGCAGCCAGAACAGGGTAGCGCTGCCGGACTCCTGGGGAGAGCGGATGCCCACCTTGCCGCTGATCTGCCAGCCGTCGAGCTGGGCAATCTGTGATTTATGGGCTTGCCATTGGGCGGGGTCGCCCTGGCCCTGCAAGGCTTCCTGGGGTTTCTGGGCGGCACAGCCGGCAAGCAGGGTGAACAGGCTGATAACGAGCAGGTAGCCGAGGCGCATGGTCAGGGTTTCTCCGAGCCGGTCAGACGTTGCAGGGTGCTGCGCAGGATGCTGCTGTCGGGTTGTTCCTTGAGCGCTTCGTCCCAGATCCTGCGAGCCTCGGCTTGCTTGCCGCGAGTCCACAGCACTTCACCGAGGTGGGCGGCGACTTCCGGGTCGGGAAAGCGCTCATGGGCCTGGCGCAGCAAGCGTTCGGCCTCGGTGAGGTTGCCCAGACGAAAATTCACCCAGCCCAGGCTGTCGAGAATGGCCGGATCTTGCGGGTTGAGCTGATGGGCCTGTTCGATCAGCACCTTGGCTTCGGCGTAACGCGTGGTGCGGTCGGCCAGTGTGTAGCCCAGCGCATTGAGGGCCATGGCGTTATCAGGCTCGCGCTCGAGGATGAAGCGCAGGTCCTTTTCCAGCTGCGCCAGGTCGCCGCGTTTCTCCGCCAGCATGGCGCGCGTGTACAGCAGGCTGAGGTCGTTGGGGAATTGCTTCAGGGCCTGTTCGATCAATCTGCTGGCGCGCTCGGGCTGCTGGTGCTTGGCCCAGGCTTCGGATTCGATCAGGTACAGCTGCAGGGCGTAGTCCGGCTGGTCGAGGCGGGCGCCGCTCAGGCGTCGAGACGCTTCCGCGCTGCGCTGGCTGGAAAAGAGAATATTGCTCTGGCGCACCTGGGCGGGCAGAAATTCGTTGCTCGGGCCGACCTGTGAGTACTCGTCCAGGGCTTGCTCGGGTTCGCCCAGTTCCTCATGTACCCGTCCCAGGTGCAGGTGCGCGGCGTTCACATGGGTCTCGTTGCGAACGAGTTGCTGCAGATGGGTGCGGGCTTCCTGCCAGTCTTGCGCCTCCATGCACACCAGGGCGAGGGAGAAGCGCAGGTCGTCATCGTCCGGGTACTGTTCGAGCAATCTTGAGAACGCTTGCTTGGCGTCTTTAATGCGTTCCTGGTCGACGAACAGGCGCGCCTGGGCAAGGCGCAGGCGTTTGTCGTCGGGGTGCTGGCGGATGCCTTTCTCCAGCAGCGGCAGCGCTTCATTGCCGCGGCCAACGCTTTGCAGCAGTCGGGTACGCAGCAGCAGGGTGGCGATTTCACTGTCTTGTACGGGTTGGCGTTGCAGCAAGGCCAGGGCTTCTTCAGGGCGACCGTCCTGCTGCAGCAGCAGGGCCTGGCCGAACAGCAATTGCGCGTTATTCGGGTACTGTTGCAGCAGGCGGTCAAAATTCTGCATCAGCCCACTGCGGGTATCCGGGTCGGTCTCCGCAGCAGAGAGCGCAAGAAAATCAAAGTGCGTGCTGCCATGGCGTTTCAGCACGTTTTCCATGTAGATGAGTGATTCGTCAAAGCGGCCGGCGCGCGCCAGTTGAATCGCGGCGGCGCGCTGTGCATCCAGGTTGTCCGGCGCGGCATCAGCCCAGATCTGGCTACTGAGCAGGGCTGCCTGCTCGGAGCCCAGGTATTCGGCGATCCGATAGGCGCGCTCGGCAACGGCAGGGTCCTCGGTGGCGTTGGCCTGTTGCAGGTAGTTGCCCAGGGCGATATCAAAACGACCGCGCTGGCCGGCCAGTTCCGCAGTCAGCAGGGCGTACAGGGTCTCTTGGCTGAACGAGGCGTACTGTTGCGGTTCGGGTGCGCTGGCCTGCGCCGGCGGGGTGGTTTCGGGGGCGCTGGTGATGCTCTGACAGCCACCCAGCAACACAAGGATGGCCAAAGATGCGAAGGATTTTTTCATGGGAAAGAAGACTTACCTGCTGTTGCGCCATCATGACACATGCTTTCAGGCAAGCCCATGGGCTGCCGCTTGCCGGCGAAAAGACGGGGGCGACTAATAGTGGCAATAAGTGATGGAGGTTGTTCTACGCCCGACGACGTAGGAGAATTGCCGGCTTCTCTAGCTTGATTTACGACCCGCATGGCTTTCCTCGCCCTTGGTATCAACCACAAAACCGCTTCGGTGGATGTCCGCGAGCGCGTGGCATTCACCCCTGAGCAGATGGTAGAGGCCCTGCAGCAGCTCTGCCGGTTAACGTCGAGCGGTGAAGCAGCGATTCTTTCCACCTGTAACCGTAGTGAACTCTATGTTCGCCAGGAGTCGCCGCAAGCCGACGCCGTGCTGCGCTGGCTGGCCGATTTTCACGGGCTGAGCCTAGACGATCTGCGCGCCTGCGCCTATGTCCACACCGAGGATGAGGCAGTGCGGCACATGATGCGTGTCGCCTGCGGACTCGACTCGCTGGTGCTCGGTGAGCCGCAGATTCTCGGCCAGATGAAGTCCGCCTATGCCGTGGCCCGCGAGGCCGGCACGGTTGGCCCGCTGCTGGGCCGGTTGTTCCAGGCCACCTTCAGCACGGCGAAAACCGTGCGCACCGATACCGCCATCGGTGAAAACCCAGTGTCCGTGGCCTTTGCTGCGGTCAGCCTGGCCAGGCAGATTTTCAGCAACCTGCAAAACAGCCAGGCGTTGCTGATCGGCGCGGGCGAGACCATTACTCTCGTCGCCCGACATCTGCACGAGCAGGGCGTCAAGCGCATCGTGGTGGCCAACCGGACGCTGGAGCGCGCCAGTCAGCTGGCCGCCGAGTTCGGTGCGCGGGCGGTGTTGCTGTCGGAAATTCCCGATGAGCTGGTCAACAGCGACATCGTCATCAGTTCGACCGCCAGCCAATTGCCGATCCTGGGCAAGGGCGCTGTCGAGCGTGCGCTGAAACTGCGTAAGCACAAACCGATGTTCATGGTCGATATCGCCGTGCCGCGGGATATCGAACCGCAGGTTGGCGAGCTGGATGACGTCTACCTGTACACCGTGGACGACTTGCATGATGTCGTCCAGGAAAACCTCAAGAGCCGTCAGGGTGCCGCCCAAGCTGCCGAGGAACTGGTCACGCTGGGTGCCGGCGAATTTATGGTGCGCTTGCGCGAACTGGCCGCCGTGGACGTGCTCAAGGCTTATCGCCAACAAGCCGAGCAACTGCGTAACGAGGAACTGGGCAAGGCGCAGCGACTGCTGGCCAACGGCGGAGCGCCCGAAGACGTGTTGGCGCAACTGGCGCGCAGCCTGACCAACAAGTTGCTGCATGCGCCCAGCGTACAACTGAAGAAATTCTCTGCTGATGGCCGCGGCGATGCCTTGGCTGTGGCCCAGGAACTGTTTGGCCTTGACGAGGGCGACGCGAAAAAATGAAAGCCTCGCTGCTCAATAAACTGGACATTCTCCAGGACCGCTACGAAGAACTCACAGCGCTGCTGGGCGACGGTGAAGTCATCGCCAACCAAAAGCAATTCCGCGCCTATTCCAAGGAGTACGCCGACGTCGAGCCGGTGATCCTTGCCTACCGCGAGTTTCGCAAGGTGCAGAACGACTTGGCCGGGGCGCAGGAAATGCTCAAGGACAGCGACCCGGACATGCGGGAAATGGCCGAGGAAGAAGTCGCCGATGCCAAGGAGCGACTGCTCGGCATCGAAGATCACCTGCAGCGCATGCTGCTGCCCAAGGACCCCAAGGACGGACGCAACGTCTTCCTGGAAATCCGTGCAGGTACCGGCGGCGACGAAGCGGCCATCTTCTCCGGCGACCTGTTCCGCATGTACTCACGGTACGCTGAGCGTCAGGGCTGGCGGGTCGAGATACTGTCGGAAAGCCTCGGTGAACACGGCGGTTACAAAGAGGTGATCTCCCGCGTCGAAGGCGACAACGTGTTCGCCAAACTGAAATTTGAGTCCGGCGCCCACCGCGTACAGCGCGTGCCGGAAACCGAATCCCAGGGTCGCATCCATACCTCGGCCTGCACCGTGGCGGTGCTGCCCGAGCCGGACGAACAGGCAGCGATCGAAATCAATCCGGCCGACCTGCGCGTAGACACCTACCGCGCCTCCGGCGCCGGCGGACAGCACATCAACAAGACCGATTCGGCGGTGCGCATCACCCACTTGCCCACCGGCATGGTGGTCGAGTGCCAGGAAGAGCGCTCGCAGCACAAGAACCGTGCTCGCGCCATGTCCTGGCTGGCGGCCAAGCTGCAAGACCAGCAGGACGCCGCTGCGCACAAGGAAATTTCCGACTCGCGCAAGATGTTGGTGGGCTCGGGTGATCGTTCCGAACGCATCCGTACCTACAATTTCCCCCAAGGCCGGGTGACCGACCATCGCATCAACTTGACCCTGTATTCGCTGAGCGAAGTCTTGACCGGCGCGGTGGAGCAGATAATCGAGCCGCTGCTGCAGGAATACCAGGCCGACCAGTTGGCGGCGCTGGGCGATTGAAGCAGCCGCAAGCCGCACGCTATAAGCCGCAAGCTGACTGAGCGGCGTCTTGTAGCTTGCCGCTTGAGGCTCGAGGCTTAAACGTATGCCCACCATCGAAACACTGCTCAACGCCGCCGACTTGCCCGACTCGCCCAGTGCGCGGCTGGACGCTGAGTTGCTGCTGGCCCATGTGCTCGGCAAGCCGCGCAGCTACCTGCGTACCTGGCCGGAAAAAACGCCCAGCGAGACACAGCAACAGGCCTTCGCCGCGCTGCTGCAGCGTCGTCGTGCCGGCGAACCGGTGGCCTACCTGCTGGGCCATCAGGGCTTCTGGAGCCTCGACCTAGACGTTGCGCCGCATACCCTGATTCCCCGCCCGGACACCGAGCTGCTGGTGGAAACCGCGCTGGCGCTGCTGCCCGCCACGCCACTGGCCGCGCTGGACCTGGGCACCGGCACCGGCGCCATCGCCCTGGCGCTGGCCAGCGAGCGGCCTGCCTGGCAGTTGACCGGGGTGGATCGCATTGACGAGGCCGTGGCCCTGGCCGAACGCAATCGCCAGCGCCTCCAGCTGAACAACGTGCAATTTGCCCTCAGTCACTGGTTTTCCGCGTTGCAGGGGCAGCGTTATCGCCTGATCCTCAGCAACCCGCCGTATATCGCCGCCGATGACACTCACTTGAGCGAAGGCGATGTACGTTTCGAGCCGGCCAGCGCGTTGGTGGCCGGTCAGGATGGACTGGATGATATCCGCCTGATCATTGCCCAGGCGCCGCACTTTTTGGAACCGGGCGGCTTGTTGCTGCTGGAACATGGATTCGATCAAGCGCTGGCTGTGCGCGAGTTACTGGGCGCCGCCGGTTTCGTCGACGTGCACAGCCGCCGCGACCTGGCCCGCCACGAACGCATCAGCCTGGGTTGTTGGCAGCCCGGCTCGGGAGCTGCCGATGTTCAATGAACTCAATGATGATGAACTGCTGCGCTACAGCCGGCAGATTCTCCTGTCGCAAGTCGATGTCGAGGGCCAGTTGCGCCTCAAGCAAGGGCGCGTATTGATTGTCGGCCTTGGTGGACTGGGCTCGCCAGTGGCGCTGTACCTGGCGGCCGCCGGGGTCGGCGAGCTGCATCTGGCGGATTTCGACACCGTGGACCTGACCAACCTGCAACGTCAGGTGATTCACGACACCCAGAGCGTGGGCGTGGGCAAGGTGGATTCCGCCATGGCTCGCCTCGCCAGGCTCAACCCCGGCGTGCGGCTGGTTGCTCATCGTCAGGTGCTGGATGGCGACACATTGGCCGAGGCGGTCAGCGCAGTGGATGTGGTAGTCGATTGCTGCGACAACTTCGCCACCCGCGAGGCGGTCAACGCCGCCTGTGTGGCGGCCGGCAAGCCGCTGGTATCCGGTGCGGCGATTCGCCTCGAAGGCCAATTGGCGGTTTTCGACCCTCGCGACGCGGCCAGCCCTTGTTATCACTGCCTGTACGGCCATGGCAGCGAGGCCGAATTGACCTGCAGTGAAGCCGGCGTGATCGGCCCGCTGGTCGGCCTGGTGGGCAGTCTGCAGGCGCTGGAAACCCTCAAGTTACTGGCCGGCTTTGGCGAGCCGCTGGTGGGCCGTTTGCTGTTGATCGATGCGTTCGGTAGCCGCTTCCGCGAACTTAAGGTCAAACGTGATCCAGGCTGCGCCGTGTGTGGAAGTCGCCATGCTCCGTAGTGCACCGATTGGCGTGTTCGATTCTGGTGTCGGCGGGATCTCCGTGCTGCGCGAGATTCGTGCGCGACTGCCTCAAGAATCGCTGATCTACGTCGCCGACAGCCGCTATGTGCCGTACGGCGAGAAAAGCCCCGAATTCATTCGCCAGCGCAGCCGGCTGATCGCGGATTTTCTCCTGGCGCAAGGTGCCAAAGCATTGGTGCTGGCGTGTAACACAGCGACGGCAGCTGCCGTGGCCGATCTGCGCGATCTCTATCCCGCATTGCCTATTGTCGGCATGGAACCGGCGGTCAAGCCGGCAGCCGCGGCGACGCGCAGCGGCGTGGTGGGCGTGCTGGCCACCACCGGCACGCTGAAAAGCGCCAAGTTCGCTGCACTCCTGGATCGCTTCGCCCATGACGTGCGGGTGATCACCCAACCCTGTCCGGGCCTGGTGGAGTGCATCGAGTCGGGAGCACTGGACAGCGCCGCAACCCGCGCGCTGTTGAACGGTTTCGTCGAGCCGCTGCTGGCCCAGGGCTGCGACACGCTGATCCTCGGTTGCACCCATTACCCGTTCATCAAGCCACTGTTGCGTGGACTGATACCGGACTCGGTGAGCCTGATCGACACGGGCGAAGCCGTCGCGCGTCAGTTGCAGCGCCTGCTGCAAGCCCGTGACCTGCTGGCCGGCGGACCGCCCTTGGCCACGCGTTTTTACACCACCGGCGCGGTGGGCGGATTGCAGCAGGTATTGCCTACCCTGTGGCAGGGCGAAGCGCACCTGGAACCGCTGGGTTTGGAACTCACCTCCGGCTGAGCCTTCATATAACGGGAAGTCTGTCTTCTTTTCCTTCTGGATAAGGATGTTTCCCATGAATAAAGGATTCCCCCTGGCAGCGTTCGTCCTAGCACTGCTCGGCCTGCAACACGCACACGCGGCGGATGTAACCCTAGGCGTCGGCCAGAGCTCGGAGTCGGAAATGGTCTACCGCCTGGGATTGCAGTGGGATTTCCAGCGCAGTTGGTGGGAAACCTCCACCGGGCGTCTGACCGGCTACTGGGATTCCGCCTACAGCTATTGGCAGGGTGACCAAACCTCCAGCAACCACAGCCTGTCGCTGTCCCCTGTATTCGTCTACGAATTTGCCGGCGAGCGCTTTAGGCCTTACATCGAGGCGGGGGTTGGCGTGGCGGCTTTTGCCAATACCGAAATCGAGGACCGCGACCTGGGCTCGTCTTTCCAATTCGAGGATCGACTGGGCCTGGGCGTGCGCTTCGGTGCTGGGCAGAATCTCGGGCTGCGGGTGATCCACTACTCGAACGCGGGCCTGAAAAGCCCAAATGATGGGGTAGAGGTGTACAGCCTGTATTACCGGATGGGTTTTTGAGGCGTGGGCAGCGTTATCGATAGGCCTGGGCCAAGTCGCCGCGTTCCTCGACGCATTCTGGCGAGCCCATTTCAAACTCCCGACAGATCAGCGGCCGGTTGGCGTAGATGGTGCAGCGCATGCTGTCGCGGTCGAGGGCTGCGCACCAGCCATCGTCCAGACGCCGCATGGTTTCGCCGCCCCAGCGATCCTGCTCGATAAAGCGGGTCGGAACGCCCGTGTCGGTCACCAGCATGACTTCCAGGCGGCAGCAGCAGGCGGCGCAGTTGCTGCACAGTACGGGCGGGCTGGGTGTCTGGCGATGAATAAGGGGCGGTTGTTCGGGCATGGCGGCAGTTTACGCCTTGGTTCAGTGCAGTGCTCGGTCAGTAATCGGTTATTCATCCTGATCTGAGCCAGACTGAGTCAGACGTGCGACCCAGGAGTTCATTATGCGTATCTTGCTGACTGGCGGTACCGGCCTGATCGGCCGTGCCCTGTGCCGTTACTGGCATGCCCAGGGGCATGAACTCTGGGTTTGGAGCCGGCGTCCCCGGCAGGTGCCCGAATTGTGCGGCAGCGGCGTGCAGGGGCTGGGTGATCTCAACGAGCTGGGCAACCAGCCGCTGGACGCAGTGATCAACCTGGCCGGCGCGCCCATTGCCGACCGTCCGTGGACCGAGGCGCGGCGCACGGAACTGCGCGACAGCCGTATCGCCCTCACCGAGCACTTGCTGGCCTGGCTGGCGCTGCGCGCGCAACGCCCCTTGGTTCTTATCTCCGGCTCGGCCGTGGGCTGGTATGGCGATACCGGTGAGCAGCGGGTAGCCGAGGAAACGCCGCCGGCCGACCAAGGCTTCGCTGCACGCTTGTGTGGCGCCTGGGAAGATGCAGCACGCCATGCCGAAACCCTGGGTATGCGGGTGGTGCTGGTGCGCACGGCGCCGGTGCTGGCGGTGGAGGGCGGCATGTTGCCCAGATTGCTGCCGATATTCCGTCTGGGGCTTGGCGGGCCGATGGGCACCGGCCGGCAATGGATGCCATGGATTCATCTGCAGGATCAGATTGCCCTGATTGATTTTCTTCTCTGCCACCCCGAGGCCCAAGGCCCGTACAATGCCTGCTCGCCGCACCCGGTGCGGAACCGCGAGTTTGCCCGGGCGCTGGGCCGGGTGTTGCATCGCCCGGCACTGCTGCCGGTGCCGGCCCTGGCGCTGCGGATGCTGGGAGAAATGTCCGGTTTGCTGCTTGGCGGCCAACAGGCCGTGCCGGAGCGTTTGCTGGCTGCAGGTTTCACGTTTCGCTTTAATGATTTGGATGCGGCGCTGGTGGATCTGCTGGGCCGTCACTGATTAGGAATGAGCATGACCGATCACGCGCTGTTGCTGGTCAATCTGGGTTCCCCGGATTCCCCCCAAGTGGACGATGTGCGCCGCTACCTCAACCAGTTCCTCATGGATCCCTATGTCATCGACCTTCCCTGGCCGGTACGCCGCTTGCTGGTGTCGCTGATTCTCTATCGTCGTCCAGAGGAATCCGCTCATGCCTACCAGTCGATCTGGTGGGGTGAAGGCTCGCCGCTGATCGTGCTCAGCCGCCGACTGCAGGACGCCATGCGCGATCACTGGAAACATGGGCCTGTGGAACTGGCGATGCGCTATGGTTCGCCGTCCATCGACAGCGTTTTGCAGCGTCTGGCCGAGCAGGGGGTGCGCACGGTGACCGTGGCGCCGCTGTACCCGCAATTCGCCGACAGCACCATTACCACGGCCTTGCAGGAGGTGCAGCGGGTGATTGCTGCTCGCGGCCTGAGCTTCAAATTGAACACCCTGGCGCCGTTCTATGCCGAGGACGCCTATCAGGAGGCCCTGCTGGCCAGTGCGCAACCTTACCTGCAGCAGGATTTCGATCACTTGCTGCTGAGCTTCCACGGCATTCCCGAGGGGCATATTCGCAAGCTGATCAAAGACCCGCAGCATGACCTGCGTGCGGCCGACAGCCGGGGCGTCAGCGCAGAGAATCTGGCGCTGTGCTACCGCAGCCAGTGCCTGCGCACCGCCGAGCTGTTCGCCGAACGCGCCGGTTTGCGCCCGGAGCAGTGGTCGGTGTCCTTTCAGTCGCGTCTGGGCAAGAACAAGTGGATCGAGCCCTATACCGAGGCGCGCTTCGACGAGTTGGCCGCCCGCGGCGTCAAGAAGTTGCTGGTGATGAGCCCGGCGTTCGTCGCCGATTGCATCGAAACCCTGGAAGAACTGGGCATTCGTGGCCGCGAGCAATTCATCGCGGCCGGCGGTGAGGAGCTGACGCTGGTGCCGTGCCTGAACGATCAGTCGCAGTGGGCAAGCGCGCTCAATGAACTGTGCGAGCAGGCAGCGTCGCAGAGTAAATAAGTGCAACACGCGACGCCGCCCGGTCCGTGAGACATCCCTGAGTGGAATGCCACCCTCTGGTAATCGTTAAGGATAAAAAAACGCCACGCTCCCTCAGGAGGCGTGGCGTTTTTTTATGGGCTACCGATCAGGGATTGCCGTCTTCCAGCGGCTTGCTTTTCCAGCCCTGTCCGCCGGGCAGCAGCAGGTTGAGCAGCAGGGCGGCAAGCGCCGCCAGGGAGATGCCGGAGAGGGCGAAGCCCTGACCGCCGAACTTCATCCCGCCGATGCCGAAGACCAGCGTCACCGATACGATGATCAGGTTGCGCGCTTCGGACAGATCCACCTGGTTGCGGATCAGGGTATTCAGACCGACCACAGCGATGGAGCCGAACAGCAGACAAAGAATGCCGCCCATCACGGGCACCGGAATGCTTTGCAGGGCAATCCCGAACTTGCCGATGAACGCCAGGACAATGGCGAAGACCGCGGCCCAAGTCATGATTTTCGGGTTGTAGTTCTTGGTCAGCATCACCGCCCCGGTGACTTCCGCGTAGGTGGTATTCGGCGGGCCGCCAAACATGCCGGCGGCCGAAGTGGCGAGGCCGTCGCCGAGCAGGGTACGGTGGAGGCCGGGTTTCTTGATAAAGTTCTTGCCGGTCACGCCGCCGATCGCCACCACGCCACCGATGTGCTCGATGGCGGGCGCCAGGGCTACCGGCAGCATGTACAGGATCGCGCCCCAATGAAATTCCGGCGCAACGAAGTTCGGCAAGGCCAGCCAGGGCGCAGCGGCGATCGCGCGCGTGTCGATCTGGCCGAGCAGGTACGACAAGACGCAGCCGACGATCACCCCGGCGAGAATCGGCACCAGGCGAAACAGCCCGCGACCCAACATCGCGACCATTAGCGTGGTGAGCAGCGAGGCCATGGAAATGGAGATGGCGGTGCCATAGGGAATCAGCTCCATGGCACCGTCACCGGTTTTACCCATGGCCATGTTGACCGCCACGGGCGACAGGGCCAGACCAATGGTCATGATCACCGGGGCGATCACCACCGGTGGTAGCAAGCGATCGATAAACGCTGGGCCCCGCAGCTTTACCGCCAGGCTTAGCGCGATATACACCATACCGGCGGCGATGATGCCGCCGAGCACTGCCGGCAGACCCATCTCGGCTTTCAGAACGATGATCGGTGCAATGAAGGCAAAGCTCGAGGCCAGGAATACCGGCACCTGGCGACCGGTGACCAATTGAAACAGCAAGGTGCCGATACCGGCTGTGAACAATGCTACGTTGGGGTCCATTCCGGTGATCAGTGGCATCAATACCAAGGCGCCGAAGGCCACGAAGAGCATCTGCGCGCCAGCGATTGACTGGCGCCACAACGGCTCCTTGAATTCATCGGTCATGCTCAGCTTTCCTTCTGCTTGGTGCCGAAAATCTTGTCGCCGGCATCGCCCAGTCCGGGAACGATGTAGCCGTGCTCATCCAGGCGTTCATCAATGGAGGCCGTATAAATCTGTACGTCGGGATGGGCCTTTTGCACCGCCTCGATGCCCGGCGGTGCGGCAACCAGCACCATGGCGCGGATTTCCTTGCAGCCGGCTTTTTTCAGCAGGTCAATGGTGGCGACCATGGAACTGCCGGTGGCCAGCATCGGGTCGATTATCAGCGCGAGCCGTGAGCCGATTTCCGGCGCGAGTTTTTCCAGGTAGGTGTGCGCTTCGAGGGTTTCTTCGTTGCGGGCAATGCCCACGGCACTGACCTTGGCGCCCGGAATCAAAGTGAGGACACCGTCGAGCATGCCGATCCCCGCGCGCAGGATCGGTACTACAGTGATTTTCTTGCCGGCAATTTTTTCCACTTGCACCTTGCCGCACCAACCGTCGATTTCGTACTGCTCAAGCGGCAGGTCGTTGGTGGCTTCATAGGTCAACAACGCGCCCAGTTCCTGGGCCAGTTCGCGGAAGTTCTTGGTGCTGATATCGGCGCGGCGCATCAGGCCGAGCTTATGACGGATCAGCGGGTGGCGGATCTCACGGACGGGCATGGGGATTGTCTCCGGGTGGGGCGGGCAAAAAAATCGGGTTAGGGTAAAACATTGTGGGCCGGGTTGTAATGGCGAAGCTACACGCAACCTGCGACATTTTGACTTCACGGGCAAGCATGCCGCGGCATGCGTCTGCTGCTCCTTGCCCAGACTCGCCGGGATAGATACCTTTGCCGGTCTTTTCCTGACGTCTCGCTTCGCGTGCGCCCGGTTTTTGCGTTTCCGCCCCGCCTTGAAGAGGAAGTACCATGCCCGCCGATCTCGCTCACATCCGCCAGGTGATGGCCGAAGCCGATTGTCTCTACAGCAACGAGCAGCTTGAAGCCGCCATTCGCCAGGTCGCTCAGTCCATCAACGCGGAGCTGGCCGAACGCAATCCGGTCGTGTTTTGTGTAATGAACGGCGGGCTGATTTTCGCCGGCAAGCTGCTGCCACAGCTGAATTTCCCTCTGGAACTGTCTTACCTGCACGCCACGCGGTATCGCAACGAAACCACCGGCGGCGAGTTGTTCTGGAAAGCCAAGCCGGAAATTTCCTTCATGGACCGCGATGTGCTGATCATCGACGATATTTTGGATGAAGGGCACACGCTGGCGGCGATCAGCGACTTCTGCAAGCACTCCGGTGCTCGTCAGGTGCACACGGCGGTGTTGATCGATAAAACGCATGACCGTAAGGCGCGCCCGGACCTCAAGGCCGATTACGTCGGACTGCCCTGCGTTGACCGCTATATCTTCGGTTATGGCATGGACTACAAGGGCTACTGGCGTAACGCGCCGGGCATCTACGCGGTGAAAGGGCTGTAAGGCGCGGCTCGCCTTTCACTCATGTTTTTGGATGGCTGGCGATCTGTGGCGCTGTTGTTGCACGCGAGCGTCAGCCTGTAGAGTGGACAACGTACTCCAGTGTCCACCGAGCGGAGCTGGTGGATGTGAAAAGCGACATCCACCCTACACAGCTGCCGATAAAAGCGAGGGGTGTCTATGGCACGCCTGTCTCAGCGGCCAACCCTGGTTGTTCGGTGGGTTGCTGCTCAGGCTTGAGCCAGTGCAACGCCCGCATCCGAGCCTGGCTAAGGTCACGGACAAAGGCCAGTCGCCCTTCGCTGCGGCGAATGCCGGCGCGGCGCAGTTTCAGGCGCACGCGGGGCTGGGTGCCCACCAGGATCAGTCCAATGCCCTGGCGTCGATAGTCGTCGCGAATGCTTTCCAGGGCGGCCAGTGCAGTCATGTCCAGCATGGGCACGGCGCTCATTTCGACAATCACCACCTTTATTTCGGCCGGGAAGCGGCGTAGCACGCTCAGCGCCTTTTCCGCCGCGCCAAAGAACAGCGGTCCGCGAATGGCGTAGGCGCTGACCCCATCGGGCAGGTCCTGCAGGGCGGCGTGGAAGCCGCGCGGCAGGCTGGCGGTGTCGGTCAGGTCGCTCATGCGCTTGATGAACAGCCCAGCGGCCAGCAGCAGGCCGACACCGACCGCCAGCACCATGTCGAACAGCACCGTGAGCACCAGGCAGGTGAACAGCACCAGCACGTCGCTGCGCGGCGCGATCTTGACCGTATGCACGACATGGCGTGCCTCGCTCATGTTCCACGCCACCATCAGCAGTAGGGCGGCCAGCGCGGACATGGGCAAGTAGCTGAACAACGGGGCGAGCAGCAGAACAGCCAGCAGCACCACACCGCAATGAATGATTGCCGCCAGCGGCGAGAACGCCCCGGCGCGTACGTTGGTGGCGGTACGGGCAATCGCCGCCGTGGCGGTGATGCCACCGAACAGGGGCGCGACCAGGTTGCCGATGCCCTGGCCGAGCAGTTCGGCGTTGGGGTCATGCTTGGTGCCGGCCATGCCGTCGGCCACCACCGCACACAGCAGCGATTCGATGGCGCCCAGCATGGCAATGGCGAAGGCGGGGGCCATCAGTTGGCGAATCAATTCAAAGGACAGCGTCAGCGGCAGGCCATCCGGACCCGGCAGGTTCCAGGGCAACTCAAACGTTGGCAGGAATGGTGGAATGCCGGGGTACTCCACGCCATCGAGTACATAACTGAAACGTTCGCCGAGGGTGGCCAGCGGCAGGCCGATGTTTTCCAGAAACAGACCGAGCAGCGCACCGACCAGCAGCGCCACCAAGTGAGCCGGAACCCGGGGTACATAGCGCGGCCAGACAATCAGCACGGCCAGGCAGATGATGCCGACCAGGGCATCGCCCACTTGCAGGCTGGGCAGTGCCTGTCCCAGTGAAGCGATTCGTTCCAGGTAGTTCTGCGGATCGCTGGTGAGTTGCAGGCCGAGGAAGTCCTGCAGTTGCAAGGTGGCGATGACCACGCCGATACCGGCGGTAAAGCCGAGCACTACAGGATAGGGCACGAAGCTGATGAGCTTGCCGAGGCGCAGCAACCCCATGGTGATGAGGATCAGCCCGGCCAGCAGCGTACAGAGCAGCAGGCCGCCGAGGCCGTATTGCTGCGTAATGGGCAGCAGGATGACCACGAAGGCGGCGGTCGGCCCGGACACGTTGAAGCGTGAACCGCCAAACAGGGCAATCAGCGGCGCTGCAATCAGCACGGTATACAAGCCATGCTGGGGCGCGGCGCCCACCGCAATGGCCAGGGCCATGGCCAAGGGGATGGCAATGATGCCGACGGTGAGGCCGGCGGCGATGTCGCCGCGTAGAGCCTTCAGGGAATAGCCCGCGCGAAGCGTCTGGCGCCAGGCTGCAAAGAGGGGTAATTCGAATGCCATGGTGACTCCCGGGAACGCTCGCCGGCTGAGTATACGCCTGCGCCAAGGCGTCTTGACGAGTCTACGCCCTTCGTTGAGTAGCAGAGGAGGCGAGGGGTAAACTGCCCACCTTTTTAAAGTCCGCGGTTTGGAGTGTGTGATGCGTAAAGACAAGAAAAAAGTGGTTGGCGATGAAATTGGCGACGAGGTGATCAAGACGTTTCTGAGCATGGAGCCGGCCGACGAGACCCCGTCCTCACTGCACAAACTGATCAAGGCCTATCGCGGTTTGCGCATCGGAGATTTCGAGCGTTTTCTGGCCTTTTTCGTCGAGGCCGGTTACGACCTCGAGGCGAAAAATGCCCAAGGCGAGGATTTTATCGCCCTGGTCAAGGATCAGCGTCAGGCTGAGCCGTATATCGAGGCTGTTCAGGCAGTGCGCCAGGCGTAACGGCGGTTTAACAGGCAGCGGGTGGGTGGAAGCGGTCTCCCACCCTTCGCAATCAATCCGGCTTGCGCGTCAGGGGCGGTTGCTCGAAGTGCACGCCCGCCAGGCCTGTTTCCATCAGCGCGCGGATATTCCCGTGATCGCTGCCCGCTGGGCTGGCTCGCACAGCGCGGTAATGCTCGCCAAACGCCAGCAGAGCTTCTTCGTCGCTGAAGCCTTCGAGCAGCGCCAGGCCAAGAATCTTGCAGGAACCTTCGTTCTGCCCGGCAGCGTTCAGCTGTTGGCCATTGCGGAAGGCGCGCGGCCGATAATCGTAATGGGCGGTAATAAAGACCAGCGTATCGGCGAAAGCGTGGGCGCTGCCCCGCAGGGCGACGCGAAAGTCATCCAGCGGCCTCATTGCGGCTTGTTTTTCTCGAAGTCGGTCAATTGTTCGGCGTTGGCTTCGCGCTGGTAGCGCTGTTTCCATTCGTCATAGGGCATGCCGTAGATCAACTCGCGCGCGCTGTTCTGATCAAGTTCGATGCCGCGCTCGTCGGCGGCGGCCTTGTACCACTTGGACAGGCAGTTGCGGCAGAAGCCGGCCAGGTTCATCAGGTCGATGTTCTGCGCGTCAGTTCGCTCTTGCAGATGCTGAACCAGGCGGCGGAAGGCGGCGGCTTCCAGTTCGAGGCGTTGTTGTTCGGTCATGATCGGGCTCCGAAAGGGTAAGGGCGCGGCATGCTGGCCGGCGCCAAGGCGTGTTCGCGCAACGCTTCAGTCGCGGTGGGCGGCCAGGGTGATCGACACCGACTCGGCAAAGCGCAGCGCATGAGGCTTGTCCACTTCCACTTCGGCGTAACGTACTTGCGCGTGGCTCATAACCAGGTCGAGAACTTCTTGAGTCAGGCGTTCGAGCAAGGCGAAACGGTGTTCTTCGACGTGGGCAATGATCGCCTTGGTGATGGTGCGGTAATTGAGGGCGTACTCGATGGCGTTGTCACGCACCGCATCATGGGCGGGGTACAGAATGGTCAGGTTGATCAGCACATCCTGTTTGTTGAGGATTTCCTCCTCCTTGATGCCGATATAGGTGCGCAGGCGCAGGTCCTTGACCCGAATGCGCGCCATTCCCGGTTCCAGTCGCGGCATGCCGATGTTCTCCTTTCGAAATTCAGTAGCGCGGGGAGTATCGCACGGACTGTTACTTGAGGTGGCGACCGCCATTGACGGTCAGCGTGGTACCCGTGACATAGGGGCTGTCGAGCAGGTAACGCAGGCTCTGATAGACGACTTCCGGGCCTGGTGCAAAACCCATCACCGACTTGGCCAAGGCCTTGTCGCGGTACTCAGGGTCGTCGTGCTCGTTGAACATCAACAACGCCGGCGCGATGCCGTTGACCTTGATGCGCGGCGCGAAGCGCGCGGCGAAGGACAGGGTCAGGCTATCCAGGCCCGCCTTGCTGGCGCAGTAGGCGGTGTGCTTGGCGCTGCCCTTGCGTACCACATCATCGCTCATGTGCACGACATCCGCCGGGCTGCTGTGCTCCAGCAGCTCGGCGCAGTGCAGGTTGATCAGGTAGGGCGCGAGCATGTGCACGTTGACCATGCGCTGAAACGCTTGCGCTTCGTGGCCGGGTTCTTCGGCCAGCCACTCCGAAGCGTTATGGACGATGGCCCGCAGGCACTCCGTGTGCTGCTTGAGTTGCTCGATGAACGTGAAGATGCCGGCTTCATCGCCGAAGTCCGCGTGCAGGGCAAGCGCGCCCTGCTGGCGCAAGCGTTCGAGGCTCTCGCGTTCGCGGCGATAGGTGACGATTACGGGGTGGCCGTCTTCCAGCAGGCGCAACGCGCAGTGCAGGCCGACACGCTGGCTGGCGCCGGTGATGAGGATGGGGGCCGGGTCTTTGCGCATGGTGCTCACGAACATGAAAGAAGGGTCCGGCGGCGCGCCACCAGGTACCTGACCAGTATGACGCCGCGCCGACCGAACCCCGGCTAACTTATAACAGTCGGTCGTGGACGACAATCATCGGGGGATTGACGGCTTTCTCTGGGGGCGTGCAACGCTCGCACACAGCAGCGTGCATGCTTGAGCGCTGCTGGTCTTAAAGAGCTTGCTCCTGGTTGCGCAGCTGCACGAGCAGTTCCTGCAGGCGCTGGATGCCGGAGTGGTGCGAAGGGGTGATGCGGTAGGCGGCCAGCGTCGGTGAAAGCTGACGCACGCGCGAACCGCGCAGCGAAAGGAACGCTTTACCCGGCAGGGCCAATCCGAGGACAAAATGTTCGGGCGGCTCGCTGCCGTCGTTGCTGCTGACGAGGGCGCCGTTCTGGGAAATCTGCTGAACCCACAAGGCGCTGGCCTGGCCGTTCTTCGACGTCAGGCTCAGAGGCGTCTCCAGAGTGGCGCGCCAGGGGCGCTCGACCACGCCCTTTTCGAAAATCTGCGGAACTTCCAGTTGCAGGCTCAAGGCCCGGAATTCATCCAGGATGAGGCGCAAGGGAAAAGTCAGGCGTTGATTGCCAACCCGAGCCTCTAGTGTCAGCTGCGCATTTTCGCCCAGATTGGCGAGAAGGGTCTGTGTGTCGGGGCTGCTGTTGAGGGTCAGCTCATGTGCGCTTTTGGCAGAATACGCCGGGTCATCCAGAAGTTGCTGGAGAAATATTAGTTCATCCCGAGTGAGCAAAGGCTCGTTGCGCATGATGTTCTCGAACGAAAGTGCTGTGGCGATACTAAGACTAGCGCTGCGACGATTTGTTGCAGTAGTTCCCGTTATTTGAGCATCTGCACGGTTTCGAGTCACGGTGACAGGTCGGGTTTCAGGCAATCTTTCGGCATAATGTGACAATACTTGACCCCGTTAAGGAATTTTTCATGAAAATTGCCATCATCAGCGGCTCGGTTTACGGCACGGCTGAAGAAGTTGCCCATCATGCCCAGCAGTTGCTGCAGGCCGCGGGCTTCGAAACCTGGTATCAGCCACGTGGCACATTGGCTGATTTGCAGAACGGGTCACCCGAGATGGTCTTGGCGGTGACTTCGACGACCGGCATGGGCGAGTTGCCGGATAATCTGCAGCCGTTGTATTACGCCTTGCGCGATCAGCCACCAGCCTGGTATGGCCTGCCAGGAGCGGTAATTGCTTTGGGTGACTCCAGCTACGGCGATACCTATTGCGGCGGCGGCGAGCAGGTGCGTGAGCTGTTTGCTGAGCTGGGCATTCGCGAAGTGCTGCCCATGCTGCGCCTGGATGCCAGCGAAAGCGTAACGCCGGAGCAGGATGCCGAGCCCTGGATCGCTGAATTGATTACTGTATTGCGCGGTTGAGCTGATCGAACACTATCTGCCAAGCGGACGAAGAAAACCGTTGGCCATACCTGCCTTGCCGAGGTTGTAAATGAGTGACGTGTTGGACGAACTGGTGGCCTTGCTGAGCCTGGAAACCATCGAAGAAAACCTGTTTCGTGGCGCCAGTCAGGACCTGGGCTTTCCCCAGCTGTTTGGCGGCCAGGTGTTGGGGCAGGCAATTTCAGCTGCCAGTCAGACGGTTGAGCCGGGGCGTCATGTCCACTCCCAGCACGGCTACTTTTTGCGCCCAGGCAACGCCTCGCTGCCGGTGGTCTATCAAGTGGACCGGGTGCGCGATGGCGGCTCCTTCACCACCCGGCGAGTCACCGCGATCCAGAAAGGCCAGCCGATCTTCTTTTGCAGCGCCTCGTTTCAGGCTGAGGAGCCGGGCTTCGAACATCAGGTGGCCATGCCCGAGGTGGAAGGCCCGGAGAATCTGCTCAGCGAACTGCAGCTGTTTGGCCGCCACGCCGAATTGATCCCGGGGCCCATGCGCGAAAAAATACTCTGCGCAAAGCCTATCGAGATCCGTCCGGTGAACCCTGGCGATCCGTTCAATCCCTCGCCGAGTGAGCCGTGCCGGTATGTCTGGTTCCGCGCCGACGGCCCGCTGCCGGTCATTCCTGCGTTGCATAAGTACATCCTGGCTTATGCCTCGGACTTTGGCCTGTTGACCGCGTCGCTGTTGCCCCACGGCGCGTCGTTCTGGCAGCGGCATATGCAGGTGGCCAGCCTCGACCATGCCTTGTGGTTCCACCGCAACCTGAAGGTTGATGAGTGGCACCTGTATGCCATGGACAGCCCGTGGAGCGGCAATGCCCGGGGTTTCAGCCGCGGTCATATTTTCAACCGGGCCGGCGAATTAGTGGCCTCGGTCGCCCAGGAAGGCCTGATCCGTCGTCGCGAAGACCGCACATGAAGCTGCAGGAGGTCCGTCACTGGGTGTTCGACATGGACGGCACCCTGACTATCGCCGTCCACGATTTCGACGCCATCCGCCGGGCGCTGGAGATTCCGCAGGAGCAAGACATCCTCGACCATCTGGCCGGGCTGCCAACCCGCGAGGCCGCCGCCAAGCATGCCTGGCTATTGGAGCATGAGCGCGAACTGGCCTGTGCCTCGCGCCCAGCGCCCGGGGCGGTGGAGCTGGTCCGTGAGCTGCATGCCCGCGGTGTACAGCTGGGACTGCTGACCCGCAATGCCCGCGAATTGGCTCAGGTAACGTTGGACTGCATTGGCTTGGGCGACTGCTTTCCACGTGGCGACATTCTGGGCCGTGACGAAGCAACACCCAAACCGCATCCCGGTGGCTTGCTGCACCTGGCGCAACGCTGGGATGTGGCGCCCCAGCGGTTGGTCATGGTGGGTGATT
The DNA here is from genome assembly GCA_964410065.1 of uncultured Pseudomonas sp. Classification (GTDB taxonomy): domain Bacteria; phylum Pseudomonadota; class Gammaproteobacteria; order Pseudomonadales; family Pseudomonadaceae; genus Serpens. Next base: position 59,586 of record CAYPFO010000009.1, on the reverse strand, counting down.
TTCGCTTCGACCTGGAATGCGCCCGTGCCGCTGGTGCGAAGACGGTGCTGGTCAATCAGCCGGAAAACCTGTGGCCGGAATTGACCGACTGGCATGCGCGCGATTGCGGTGAGGTGCTGGAGTGGCTGGGGTAACGGTACCCAGGAAGCACGCCGTTTTCCTCAGCATGAGCGATACCGTTTGGGAGTAGCGACTCCGCGTCGAAGGCGTGCTTGACCCGAGCATCGGGGCTTGCTCGTTGAGCGCTTCAGTCCGACGGCGAGCCTCCATACAGATCACCTGACGCTTACAGCGTTCGTGCCTTGAACGTATCGCAGCGCCCGGCTTCGCCCGTATCGAATCCGGCGCGGAACCAGCGGGTCCGCTGGGCTGAGGTGCCATGGGTGAACGAGTCCGGCACTACCTGTCCTTGGGTGTGCTTTTGCAGGCGGTCATCGCCAATGGCCGTGGCGGCATTGAGGGCTTCCTCGAGGTCGCCTTCCTCCATCCAATCCAGTCGTTGCTGGGCGTGGTAGGCCCAGACGCCGGCCAGGCAATCAGCTTGCAATTCCTGGCGCACCAACAACCCTGTTGCGCCTTCCATGGTCTCGCCGCGCTGGCGGGCAGCATTCACCTGGGCTGATACTCCGAGCAGGGTCTGCACGTGATGGCCCACTTCATGGGCGATGACATAGGCTTGGGCAAAGTCCCCGGCGGCGCCGAAGCGCTGTTCCAGTTCCTCGAAGAATTGCAGGTCCAAATACACCTGCCGATCCGCCGGGCAGTAGAACGGCCCTACTGCGGCCGAGGCGAGGCCGCAGGCCGATTTCACGGCGCCGCTGAACAGCACCAGTTGGGGGTGCTGATACTGGCTGCCGGCGCCTGCAAACAGTGCATCCCAGGTATCTTCGGTATCGCCAAGAACGGCGCGCACGAACTGGCTTTGAACATCGTCACCCGCGGGCTGACCCGGCTGGGTCGCCACTGGTCCGCCTGACTGGTTGGCCAGCTGGCCGAGTATCTGCAAGGGGTCCTGGCCCATCAGCAGGCCAACGATTACCACAATGGCGATCCCGCCCAGCCCTAATCCTCCGCCAACCCGCAAGCCACGCCCGCTGCCGCGTGCATCCACAACATTGTCGCTTTGCCGTGCTCGTCGCCACCGCATGCTGTTTCTCCTCTACACGTTGTCGTACGGGAACTGAAACCGTTATGAGTATGGTCGAATGCCGCAGCGGCAGCCGAGTTGCGCACGCTGTTGCATGGCGGGGTGAACGGTGCGGTTGTCGGGCGAGCTCCCCTCGAATTAGCATGCGCGACAATCCCGGGGCGGCGGTCACCTTTGCACGGAGCTGGATATGAAACGGTCTTTTTCACGGGCAACTCTGGTTGCCGCCTTACTGTTGGTGGGCTGCCAGGCTGTGAACACCACCAGCGGCGGGGCGGTGGGCGTCGATCGTAAGCAGTATATGTTCAGCATGCTGTCGACCGATCAGGTCAATCAGATGTATGCCCAGTCCTATCAGCAGGCGATTGGCGAGGCATCCGGCCAAGGGGTGCTGGAGACATCCAGTGCCGACGCCAAGCGGGTCCAGGCGATTTCCCAGCGTTTAATTGCCCAGGCGCCGGTATTTCGTCCGGATGCGGCGCAATGGGCCTGGGAGGTCAATCTGATCGACAGTGAGGAGCTGAACGCCAACTGCGGGCCGGGCGGCAAGATCATGGTCTACACCGGTTTGATCGAGAAACTGAAGCTGACCGACGATGAGCTGGCCGCGGTAATCGGCCATGAAATCGCCCACGCCTTGCGCGAGCACAGCCGTGAGGCGCTGTCCAAGGCGTATGGTGTCGAGTTGGCCAGCCAGCTGGGTGCAGCGCTGGGTGTGGGGCCGGGCAGTCTGCAAATGGCCAACATGGGCGTGGAATACCTGATGACGCTGCCCAACAGTCGCGGCAACGAGAACGAAGCGGATCTGATTGGCCTGGAGCTGGCCGCGCGCGCCGGCTACAACCCCAACGCGGCCACCACCTTGTGGCAGAAGATGGGCCAGGCCAGCAACGGCGCCCCGCCCGAATTCCTGTCCACTCACCCCTCATCCACTACGCGCATGAGTTCGTTGCAGGCCAATATTCCCAAGGTCATGCCGCTGTATGAGCAGGCGCGTCGCAAGTAGCGGAAAGCGAAGGATGGCGACGCCGCGCAGAAGGTGGGGCGTACCCGCGCATTTTGCCCGACGCCGCCCCTCTCACCCTTTGGCAGACTGGCTGGTTACCAGATACCCGCCAGCTTCAATGCTTCATAGCCTGCATAGAGGCCCAGTAATGCAAATGCCGCTGCGGCCAGACGATGGATCAGTGTCAGTGGCAGGCGGTCAGCGGCGAAATTCCCCGCCAGAACCACCGGCACGTTGGCGATCAGCATGCCCAGAGTCGTCCCGGCGACCACCATGAACAGGTAGTCGTACTGCGCGGCGAGCATCACCGTGGCGATCTGTGTCTTGTCGCCCATCTCGGCGATGAAGAAGGTAATCAAGGTGGTGATGAAGGCTCCGCGGTATCTGACACGCGAGGCTTCGTCTTCATCAAGTTTGTCGGGGATCAGCGTCCAGCCCGCGACAACGAGGAACGCGATGGCCAGGATTGCGTGCAGCATGGCTGGGGTGAAGAAGCCGGCAACCCAGTTGCCGACGACCCCGGCGATGAAATGGTTGAGCAGCGTGGCGACGATGATCCCGGCCACGATTGGCCAAGGTTTGCGAAAGCGTGCAGCGAGCACCAGGGCCAGCAGTTGCGTCTTGTCGCCGATTTCGGCCAGCGCGACGATTCCGGTCGAAACCAGGAGGGATTCCAGCACAGGGATTTCCTAAGAGGGGTGGGTCGACTGAGCACATATGACACGCCGTCCTGCCCACCCCGGGTCAGGTCGTTCGTGTCATAGGTCTTGTCAAACCACGGGCCTGTCTGGACAGGCTTGAGGTCGCTGGCGCCATGCTCTGTTGAGCAAGTATGTTGACGCCAGCCGGGCGAGCTGGCGCTCGCGGGAGACTACTCCCCTAGGACGGCGGGCATTTTGCCCAATGTGACCGGGAAGGGCAAGCTCGCGGGGATGGCAGCAAAGGCGGTACAGGAGTCTCTGCGGAATACTCAGCCTTGTCCTAGCGGCACTTGGCCCGGTAAATGCGGAAACCCTGGCCTTCGGCCAGCGTCTGACAGGTGCCCAGGTGCTGTTCGATCAACGGCGGATACTTGAGGAAGCTGTTCGCCACCAGACGCAGCTCCCCGGTATTGACGAGGTGTCGCCTGGCTTCGCGCAGTAGCGTTTCGCTGGCCTGGTAATCGGTGTGCACGCCCTGATGGAACGGCGGATTGCTGATGATCGCGGCCAGATCCTTGGGCGCCGCGTGAATACCATCGCCGGCGATCAACTGCGCGTCCAGACCGTTAGCGGCCAGCGTCAAACGGCTGCTGGCCAGGGCGAAGGCGTCCACGTCCAGCATGTTTACTGTGTTGTGCGGATAGCGACGCTTGAGCACCGCGCCAATCACCCCGGCGCCACAGCCAAAATCCAGCAACGGGCCGGCAGGCAGATCGTCCAGGTGCTCCAGTAACAGCGCCGTGCCTATGTCCAGGCGACCATGGCTGAAGACTCCCGGCAGCGTGACCACGTGCAGCGAACCGTCGCTCAGGTGCAGTTCGTAGCGCTGCGCCAGACTTTCCAGATCAGGCGCGAGGGGTGTCTGCTCGACCCTGATCTGCCATAGCTGGCAGTGCCGAGCGCTGTCCAGCTTGCGGGGTTGGCCATAGGCAGCCAGTTGCTTGGCGGCGCGTTCGACGCCGGCGCGCTTTTCCCCAACGAGATACAGCGGCGCACCGGGCAAGTGTGAGGCCAAGGCCTGCAGCAGGTACTCGGTCAGGTCGCGGGATTTGGGCAGGAACAGGACGGCAGCGGTGAAGTCCTCGACGGGCGGGCAGGTCCCGAAGTGGCTGCGCCCCGGGAAACGCGCCGCCAGGGTGGCCTGCTCGCCGGCATGCCAGCTCCAGCCGAGGGTGTCGGGCAGTTCTCCGAGCAAGTCATCGGCTGGCAGGCCGGCCAGAAGCACCCGGCCGGTGAATAACTCGGCCTGGCGCAGCAGTACTTCGCTTCGCGGGTCCATGGGATCTCCCGATAAAACCTGGTTTGGGCCTGAATGGCAGGCCCGAAAAAGGCGCGGATTTTACCCGACCACGCGGATCGCCGCTGCGTTGAAAAAGGCCTGAGCGTTTTCCGTCAGTTGGCCGACGATACGCTGGCGCGCCTCGCGACTGCCCCAGGCACTGTGGGGCGTGATGATCAGGCGTGGAATATCGTCGGCCAGCAGGGGATTGCCGTGGGTCGGCGGCTCTTCGCTGAGCACGTCGGTAGCAGCGCCACCCAGGTGGCCACTGCGCAGGGCATCGGCCAGGGCCTGTTCGTTCACCAGCCCGCCGCGCGCGGTATTCACCAGCAGGGCGCCAGGCTTCATCAGCCGCAATTCGCGGGCGTTAATCAGATCGCGGGTCTGTTCGGTGAGCGGACAATGCAAGCTCAGGGCATCCACTTGCGGCAACAGCTCCTCCAGCGGCAGATGATCAGCGCGGGCCGGGCGGCCCGGCAACTGGCCGAGCAGCACGCGCATGCCGAACGCTTCGGCCAGGCGACCCACTGCGCTGCCCAATTCGCCATGGCCGAGCAAACCGAGAGTCTTGCCTTCGAGTTCGATGATCGGAAAGTCCAACAGGCAGAATTGTTTGGCTTGCTGCCAGCGTCCGGCACGCACCGCGGCGTGGTAATCCGGCAGTCGCGTGGCCAGGGCGAGCAGTAGCATCAAGCAGTGCTGGGCCACCGACGGCGTGCCGTAGCCCTGGCAGTTGCACACGGTCACGCCATGGGCGCCGGCCGCATCCAGGTCGACATTGTTGGTGCCAGTGGCCGAAATCAGTACCAGCTTAAGCTCCGGGCAATGGGCGAACACCTCGGCATCTAGGCGAACCTTGTTGGTGATCGCCACGGTAGCGCCCTGCAGCCGCTCGCTGACCTGCGCGGTCTCGCTGGCGTCGTGCAAGGTCAGTTCGTCGAAGCAGTCACGCAAGGGAGCGAGGTCAAGATCGCCCAGGTCGAGGGAGGCGTGATCGAGGAAAACAGCGCGGATGCTCATGGAAGGCCCTCTGCTACGGGAGATGAGAAAGAAGCAGAGCCTACCAGAGGGCTGGCCGCCTGGGGCGTGATCGTGGGGCAAGAGGTGCGGCGCAGACGCTGCTTGCAGTGGGGTCGCTCGAACGACCCCCACTGCAGGGTTTACAGCAGCTCGACCGCAATGGCAGTGGCTTCGCCGCCGCCGATGCACAGTGATGCCACGCCGCGTTTGCCGCCGGTGTGTTTCAGGGCATTGATCAGGGTGACGATCAGGCGTGAGCCGGTCGAGCCGATTGGGTGACCTTGGGCGCAGGCACCGCCGTACACGTTGACCTTGGCCGGATCGAGGCCATGTTCACGAATGGCCAGCATGGTCACCATGGCGAAGGCTTCGTTGATTTCGAACAGGTCGACGACGTCCTTGTTCCAGCCTGTTTTCTTGAACAGATTGGTGATGGCACCGACCGGGGCGAGGGTGAATTCGCTCGGGTCCTGGCTGTGGGTCGCATGGCCGACGATGCGCGCCAGAGGGGTCAGGCCACGGCGGGCGGCTTCATCGGCGCTCATCAGGACCAGGGCGCTGGCGCCGTCGGAGATAGAGCTGGCGTTGGCGGCGGTGATGGTGCCGTCCTTGCGGAACGCCGGCTTCAGGCCGGGGATTTTGTCGAGCTTGGCATTCAGCGGCTGCTCGTCATCCTTGATCAGGGTGTCGCCCTTACGGCTGCTGACGGTGATCGGCACGATCTCGTCGTTCAGCTTGCCGTCGGCGATGGCCGCCTGAGCGCGTTTCAGCGACTCGATGGCGTACTCATCCATTTGTTCGCGGGTGATGCCGTACTGGTCGGCGGTCTCCTGGGCGAAAGAGCCCATTAAGCGACCGGTGCGGGCATCCTCCAGGCCATCCAGAAACATGTGGTCCTTGATTTCGCCGTGACCCATGCGTAGGCCGCTACGGGCTTTTTCCAGGACATAGGGCGCGTTGGACATGCTTTCCATGCCGCCGGCGACCATCACGCTATTGGTGCCGGCCTTGATCAGGTCATGGGCCAGCATCACCGCTTTCATGCCCGAGCCGCACAGCTTGTTGATGGTGGTGCAGCCGGTGGCGGCGGGTAGGCCGGCATTCAGCGCGGCTTGGCGAGCCGGGCCTTGCTTGAGGCCGGCGGGCAGCACGCAGCCCATGATCACTTCCTGTACCGCGTCGGGCGCAATACCGGCGCGGGCCACGGCCTCGCGAATGGCGGCGGCGCCCAGGTCAACGGCGGGAATGCTGGACAGGCTGCCCTGGAAACCACCCATGGGGGTACGGGCACCACTGACGATGACGATATCGGACATCGAAAACACCTCTTGTTGATCGGTACCGGAACTGGCCGAGGCTGACGATTCTATACCGTGACCAAAGCGGCCAAAAGAGTCACGCAACAAATCATCCTTTGGGTTGATGGGTGTTCCTACCAAGCCATCTAGAGTGGATCCATACCAAAAACAACATGCACGGAAGACGACATGCTCCAGACACGAATCATTCCTCCTGCGCACAACGCCCATGCCAGTCCCCTACTGATCAAACGCCTGCTGCTGTCTGGAAGTCGTTATGAGCGCACCCGTGAAATCGTCTACCGCGACCTGGTGCGCCATAGCTACGCAACCTTCACGGAGCGGGTCGCGCGCCTGGCCAACGTACTCACCGCGGCCGGGGTCAAGGCCGGCGATACCGTGGCAGTCATGGATTGGGACAGCCACCGCTATCTGGAGTGCATGTTCGCGATCCCGATGATCGGCGCGGTACTGCACACCATCAACATCCGCCTGTCACCGGAACAGATCCTCTTCACCATGAACCACGCCGAAGACCGCTTCGTGTTGGTCAACAGCGAATTCGCGCCGCTCTACCAGGCGATTGCCGGGCAGCTGACCACGGTGGGAAAAACACTGCTGCTCAGCGATGACCCAGGCGCAGCCGTCGAGCTGCCGGGCATGGTTGGTGAATACGAAAGCCTGCTGGCCGAAGCGAGTGCGCACTACGACTTCCCCGAGTTCGACGAAAACTCGGTTGCCACAACGTTTTACACCACGGGCACCACGGGCAATCCCAAGGGTGTCTACTTCACCCATCGCCAACTGGTGCTGCATACCCTGGCAATGGCCGGAGTGGTGAGCAGCCTGGACAGCGTGCGGCTGATGGGCAACAGCGACGTCTACATGCCGATCACGCCGATGTTCCATGTGCACGCCTGGGGTATGCCATACGTGGCCACCATGCTGGGCGTGAAACAGGTCTATCCCGGACGTTATGACCCCGATCTGCTGGTTCAGTTATGGCAACGCGAGAAGGTCACGTTCTCCCACTGTGTGCCGACCATTTTGCAGATGGTCCTGAATGCTCCGTCGGCGCAAGGGGTGGATTTCGGCGGCTGGAAAATCATCATTGGCGGCAGCGCCCTGAATCACAGCCTGTACCTGGCGGCCAAGGAAGCCGGCATCCAGCTCAGCGCCGCGTATGGCATGTCGGAAACCTGTCCGCTGATCTGCGCCGCCTATCTGAATGAGGAGCTACTCGCCGGCAGCGAGAGCGAACGCACCACCTACCTCATCAAGGCCGGTGTACCGGTACCGTTAGTCGAAGCGGCTCTCATGGCCGAGGACGGCAGCCTGCTGCCGCACGACGGTGAAACCCAAGGCGAATTGGTGCTGCGTGCACCCTGGCTGACCCAGGGGTATTTCCGCGAACCGGAAAAAAGCGAAGAGTTGTGGCAGGGTGGCTGGATGCACACCGGTGACGTCGCCACCCTGGACGACATGGGCTTCATCGATATTCGTGATCGCCTCAAGGACGTGATCAAGACCGGGGGTGAATGGCTGTCGTCCCTGGCCCTGGAAGATTTGATCAGCAGTCATCCGGCCGTGCGCGAAGTCGCGGTGGTGGGTGTGCCCGATCCGCAATGGGGGGAGCGACCCTTTGCACTACTGGTGCTGCGCTCTGAAAAAACGCTTGAAGCAAGGGATCTTCGCGAGCATTTAAAGCCGTTCGTTGAACAGGGTCATATCAATAAATGGGCTATTCCCAGCCAGATTGCCGTTGTTACCGAAATTCCCAAGACCAGTGTGGGGAAGCTGGACAAAAAGCGCATCCGCCAGGAAGTGGCGGGTTGGCAGGCAGCGGGTAGCGCGTTTTTATCCACGCTGTAAGGGGCGCAGCGCGGACCTTCGAAATGTGACTAATCGGTCAGGCGAACGCTGGCGTGGTAATTGCTCCGCTTCGCCTCGCCGAAAGCTCGAACAGCGCGCGAAAGCGCCGAGCCAGAGGACTTTGGAGGTGCAAATCACTCTTTCGGGGGATCATGCGGGGCAGCCCGCTGGATATAGTCAGTACAGCCATAACAAACATAAAAAGTACATGGAGTAGCGTCGATGACAACAACAAAACCGTTCTGGCGTCGGGCACGACTGCCGTTGGCCATCAGCCTGGCATCCACTCTTTCCGCGCCGGCCTTTGCGTTGAACTTCAATATCGGGGAAATCGAAGGTCAGTTCGACTCGTCGCTGTCGGTCGGCGCCAGCTGGGCCGCCGCCAAGCCGGATCAGGACTTGATCGGTGCCAACAACGGTGGGCGAGGACTCTCGCAGACGTCCGACGATTCTCACCTGAACTTCAAGCGTGGCGAGACCTTCTCGAAGATCTTCAAGGGCATCCACGACCTGGAACTGAAGTACGCCGACACCGGCGTATTCCTTCGCGGCAAATACTGGTACGACTTTGAACTCAAGGACGAAGATCGTCTGTTCAAGCCGATCGAGGAACGAGGCCGCGAGCGCCTGGCCAAGTCCTCAGGCGCCGAATTGCTCGACGCTTTCGTCTACCACAACTACAACATTGCCGACCTGCCAGGCACTGTGCGCCTGGGCAAACAGGTGATCAGTTGGGGTGAAAGTACTTTCATCATGAATGGCATTAACGCCGCCAACCCGGCGGACGTCTCCGCTTTCCGCCGCCCCGGCGCGGAAATCAAGGAAGGCCTGATTCCGGTCAACATGTTCTATATCGGCCAGAGCCTGACCGATAACCTGTCGATGGAAGCCTTCTATCAGATCGAATGGAATCCGACCGTACTTGAGAACTGCGGTACGTTCTTCTCCCAGCCGGACGTCGTGGCGCCAGGGTGTGATGACAATCTGGCGGTGTTGATCAACGACGAAGCGCTGATTGGAACGCTTAATAGCCTCGCTGCGGGGGCAGGATTGGGTGTTACATCGTCAGCGTACGGTGAGGGCCTATTGGTAGAACGTGGGCCGGATCGCCATGCCAAGGATGATGGCCAATGGGGCTTAGCGTTCCGTTACATGTTCGAGCCGCTGGATACCGAGTTCGGCGCTTACTTCATGAATTACCACAGCCGTATGCCGATTTTCAGTGGTGCTGGGCCGGATGCTGCGACTCAAGCAACTATTAATGGATTTGCAACCGGTATTGCGGGACTGAGTCCCACGCTGGGCGTTCAGGCGGGGGCCGCTCTCACCGCAGCCAACGGCCAATACTTCATTGAATATCCGGAAGATATTCGTCTGTACGGCCTGAGCTTCTCCACGACGCTGCCCACCGGCACGGCTTGGCAGGGCGAAATCAGCTATCGCCCGAATGCGCCGGTGCAGCTGTCCACCACCGATGTGCTCTATGCTGGGCTGCGAAACCTAGAGATTGGTGGGGTTGCCGTCTATGACGGAGCTTCCTTGTTGTCCGCTGCACCGGGTCAGGAACTGAACGGTTACAACCGTAAGGAAATCACCCAGCTGCAAACCACCTTCACCCATTTCGTCGACCAAATCATGGGCGCCTCGCGTATGACGCTGGTAGGTGAAATCGGCTGGACGCACGTAGGTGGGCTGGAAAGTTCCAGTGAGGCCCGCTATGGCCGCGATCCGATTTTTGGACCGGGTGCAGGGGCAATATGTACCGCGTTGAACGTCGGTACTGTGGGCGCTGGCTCTCAGGCCAACGTCAGCAAGTTCTGCGAGAACGAGGGCTTCACCACTGCCGATTCCTGGGGCTATCGCGCTCGTGTCATGTGGGAATACCCCAACGCCCTGCTGGGGGTAAACCTGCAGCCGACCCTGGCCTGGTCGCATGACGTCAAGGGCTATTCGCCGGGCCCGGGTGGCAACTTCGAGGAAGGTCGCAAGGCGGTCAGCGTCGGTCTGAATGCTGATTACCAGAACACCTACACCGCCAACCTGTCTTACACCGATTTCTTTGGTGGCGATTATTCGACCCAGAGTGACCGGGACTTCGTGGCCCTGAGCTTTGGCGTGAACTTCTAAGCTGCCCGATTAAGGAAAAGCATATGAAAACAAAAACATTTATGCAGACCGGCGCACTGGCACTGTCCCTGTTGGCCGGCAGTGTAATGGCCGCGGTCTCGGAATCCGAGGCGGCCAAGCTGGGCACTACCTTGACTCCGATAGGCGCTGAAAAAGCCGGCAACGCGGCGGGCACCATTCCGGCCTGGACCGGCGGTTTGCCCAAGAATGCCGGCGCGGTCGATGCCAGGGGCTTCCTGGCCGATCCGTTCCCCAACGAAAAGCCGCTGTTCACCATCACCGCCAAGAATGCCGAGCAGTACAAGGACAAGTTGACCCCAGGTCAGTTGGCAATGTTCAAGCGTTACCCGGAGAGCTACCGCATTCCGGTGTTCACTACGCACCGTACCGCCACGCTACCGGCCAGCGTGCTGGAAGCCACCAAGTACAACGCCACCCACACCCGACTGCTGTCGGGGGGCAACGGCCTGGATGATTTCCGTACCGCCAACGCCTTCCCGATTCCGCAAAATGGTCTGGAAGTAATCTGGAACCACATCACCCGCTACCGTGGCGGCAGTGTGCGCCGTCAGGTCACCCAAGCCACGCCGCAGGTCAATGGTTCCTATAGCCTGGTGTACTTCCAGGAAGAGTTCGCCTTCCGCGATGCCCTCAAGGACTACGATGCGAGCAAGCCGAGCAACGTACTGTTCTACTTCAAGCAGCGTGTGACCGCGCCGTCGCGTCTGGCAGGTAACGTCCTACTGGTTCACGAAACCCTCGATCAGGTGAAGGAGCCGCGTCTGGCCTGGCTGTACAACGCAGGTCAGCGCCGCGTGCGCCGCGCACCGCAGGTGTCCTATGACGGTCCGGGTACCGCTGCCGACGGCATGCGTACCTCCGACCAGTTGGACATGTATAACGGCGCGCCGGACCGCTACAACTGGAAGCTGGTGGGCAAGAAGGAAGTGTACATTCCTTACAACAGCTACCGCCTGGACTCGCCGAACCTGAAGTATGCCGACATCATCAAGGCCGGTCATATCAACCAGGATCTGAGCCGCTATGAGCTGCACCGTGTCTGGCATGTGGAGGCGACCCTGAAGCCGGGCGAGCGACACATCTATGCCAAGCGTGACTTCTACATCGACGAAGACACCTGGCAAGCCGTTGCCATTGACCACTACGACGGTCGCGGCAACCTGTGGCGTGTTGGCGAAGCGCACTCGCAGTACTACTACGACAGCCAGGTACCCTGGTACACCCTGGAAGCACTGTATGACCTGCAATCCGGCCGCTACCTGGCACTGGGCATGAAGAACGAGGAGCGCAAGGCTTACGAGTTCGGCTACCAGGCCACAGAAAGCGAGTTTACTCCGGCAGCACTGCGCCAGTCCGGCGTGCGTTAATCCAGCACTATCCGACCCGAGAACACTTGGGTCAGCCGCTACGAAAAAACCCATGCTTGCATGGGTTTTTTCGTTTTGCCGATGTCGCCATTTACAGCGGATTTGTGGCAGCCTCGCCTTCGGTGGGCTGCGACTTCGCGGCGAAGACTGGAGTTTGCCCTGAAATCACGGTTGTGTCTGGCAAGAGCTTCGGTCCGAAAGCCAGCCCCCACAGGTTGCGCGCCGCGCTCGGCAGAAATTTGACGCTGCGGGCTGCTCACCCGCCTAGGCCCCAGCGGATGACCGTCCATGCACGCAATGTGACCTGAGTAATGCTGTGGCGTACGCACCGAATCGGGTCTCGCCTTTCAAAGCAGGAGTGAAGGCGCTAGGCTGGTCGACGTTTGTCCCCTTGAGGCCGACCTGCCCATGACGGTGTTATCCCGCCCACAGACTTCGCTACTAGAGTCTTTGCCTGGTGCTCAAGCAGGCCGTTTTTTTCGTCCGCCATTGCCGGCTGGGCATATACCTCGTCCACAGTTGTGCGAACGGCTGGCGCACGGGTTGCGTGGTCGACTTCTGCTGATCAGTGCACCCGCCGGGTTTGGTAAAAGCTCCTTGGCCGGCGAGTTTTGTGAGAGCCTGCCGTCAGGCTGGCGCAGCCTTTGGCTCGGGCTCAACGCGCGGGTCAGTGATCCAGGGCGCTTCTTCGAATACCTGCTGGAAGGGCTGCGTCAGTTTTTTCCGGGGCTGGGCGAAGAGGAGCTGGCGCTGTTGAAAATGCGTCAGCCGCATCAGCCCTTCGCGTTCGAGGAATGGCTAACCGCCGTGCTGGATGAGTTGGCCGTCTGCTTGTCAGCGGAGCAGCCATTGCTACTGGTGCTCGATGATTATCATCTGGCCCAGGGCTCCGTTCTGGATGGCTGCCTGCAATTTATTCTCAATCATCTACCGGCCGGCTTGGTACTGCTGGTGACCAGTCGGCAGCGTCCGGATTGGCATCTGGCCCGCCTGCGCCTTTCGCAGCAGCTGTTGGAGATGCAGGTGCAGGATCTACGTCTGAGTGCAGAAGAGTCCCAGGCCTTACTGAGTGGGCATGGCATACCGTTATCCCAGGACGCCTTCAATGATGTGCAGGCACGCTGTGAAGGCTGGGTAGCCGGCTTGCGCCTATGGTTGCTGGCACGCCAGGAAGAAGGCGAGCCCGAACGGGTTGGCCAGCGGCGCAACGCCGATGGGCTGATCCACGATTATTTGCTTGAGGAAGTGATCGAGCGGCAGAGTGCTGAGGTGCAGCACTTTCTTTACCAGACCGCCCATCTGGATCGCTTTTGCATCGACTTGTGCGATGCGGTGCGCGAGGCCCATGACAGCAGCGAGATTCTCGCTTATCTGCAGGTCCATCAGGTATTCCTGGTACCGCTGGATGAGCGGGGTAAGTGGTTTCGCTATCACCACTTGTTTTCCGATTTGCTGCGCAATCCCGACATCGACACAGGGGTTACCCCTGCAACATTGCACTTGCGGGCCTGCCGCTGGTTCGGTGCCCATGGTGAGCTGATCGAGGCTGTGGAGCATGCTCTGCGAGCAGGGCGCAGCGATGTGGCGGCATCTTTGGTGCAAAACCTCTCCGAAGAGAAGCTATTGGGCGAGCAGAACGTGGCCATGCTGCTGCGCTGGAAAGTCGAATTGCCGGACACCTTGCTCAGCACATCGCCGCGCTTGATCGTGCTGTATGGGTGGGCACTGGCTATGGCCTGCCAACTGGACGCCGCTGAAACGCTGGGCCGTCAACTGGGTAATTTCCTTCCTGCTGCGTCACGCGAAGAACAGACCATGCTACTGGCCCAATGGCTGGCGTTAAGTGGTGTGATTGCCCGTGGGCGTGGCGAGCTGGACATGGCCGAGCACTACTGTCGCGAGGCGCTGGATACCCTGCCGGCCGACCGTTACGGGCAACGTTTCATGTGCATTTCCGTGCTGGCCAATATTGCGGTGGCGCGCAATTCGCTATGGCCGGCCCGGATGCTCAATCGCGAGGCACTCGAGCTGGCGCAGCGGATCGGTAATCCGCTGTTCGAAGCGCTGGCTCATTATGACCGCGCGCGGGTCTTGCAGGCGCGGGGGGAGATCACGCGCGCCCTGGGCGAAGTTCGCCAGGGATTGCTGGTGTTGCGTGAATATCCGCAGAGCCAACCTTATGCCGTGCGTGCGCGCCTGCACCTGTATGAGGGCTATCTATTGGCGTTGCGCCTGCAACCTGGGGAAGCGCGCGACTGCCTGCAGGCAGGCATTGCCGAAGCGCATCGATGCCGGGATGTCAGCGTGGTGATCGGGTACTGCGTCCTGGCTCGGTTGTCCGGGCAGGCGGGCAAGCAGGACGAGGCATTCACTCAGCTGGCTGAAGCCGAGCGCATCATGCATGCCTGGGATGTCCCGCCGATTTATTACCTGGCCCTGGTGACCCTGGTCAAATGCGAGCTGTGGATGAGTCAGGGGCAACTACCGCTGGCGGGGATATGGCTAGTTCGCCTGGAGGAAACCTATGCGGGCGAGCAGGCCGCGGCAGCTCCGGAATTATTGCCCCAGCTGCCTATGCATATCACCTTGCAGCGCGCGGCTCTGGCCATAGAGCGCGGGCAATCGAAAGAGGCCGAAAAACTGCTGCGCCAACTCGAACAACGGGCGCGCGCAAGCGATTGCTTGATGATTGCGACCATGGCAGGCGCTCACCTGTGCCTATTGCAGCGTATGGGAGGAAGCGAGCGCGAGGCTCAGCAGCAGCTGCGTGCCAGCCTGGATTTGGCGCGAGGTGGCGCGTTCTGGCAATTTCAACCGTTGATCGAGCGACAGGCTGAGTGGTTGCGTGCGCAACTTCGCGTCCAGCCGGACTGTCCGGTTGCCTCGGCCCTGCGTAGCCTGCTGCCAGCCGAGCAAGAGTTGCATGACGGTTCTGAGCCGACCGAGACGCTCACCGCCCGGGAGTTGTCGGTACTGCGATTGATTGCCAAGGGTTGTTCCAACCAGCAGATCAGCGAAAAGTTGTTCATCTCCCTGCACACGGTCAAGACCCATGCCCGGCACATCAACAGCAAGCTTAACGTCCAGCGACGTACCCAGGCAGTCGCCCGCGCCAAGGAGCTGGGGTTGCTGGATTAGGCTGCCAATGCTGTGCACCGAGCGCTAAGCGATGTGAGTACGGATCATGCGACCAAGGGTCATGATCCATTTTCTCGAGGGGCATTGCTGCGCTCAACGCCACTCTACGCAGCGAGATATTCAAGTGCTGCCTTCATGCTCAGCCGCGTGCCGCGTTGCGTCTGCTCATGTCCATCTGAATGGCGAGCAGAACGGGATGCAGCTCAGCCAGGCTAGTGCGGACCTCAGCGTGTGGATGCTCATGGGTCAGCTGTGCGATACGCGCTACCAGTTCATCGCGGGTTGTCGCGGGCAGGTGCACGAATAGTTCCGGCAGCAGCTTGCCGAGTTCTGCCGCATAGAGCGTCAGGTCGTCCTGAGCGAACTGCTTGCCCAGCTGCAGATAATCCAGAGCGCTGGTGGAAAGCATGCCGGCGGCGTCCTTGGCTTCGTGCAAACCCTGCAGGCGCACAGGATTGCGTTGCTCCTCAGTCGACAGCGTCATCCAGAATTCGACCGTCAAGGTAAACAGGATCGCCTGCTGACTTAGCGCATGGCTCATCAGACCCAAGGCTTCGGCAGCATAGGGTTGACGCGTGGCGGAAAAATCGAAATACAGGCGCATCAGCTCCTTGAGCTGCAGCAGCGTTTCGCGGGCTTCGTTCTGACGCAGTTCCAATGGAGCATAAATGTTTAGCTGCGGGCGGAAGTTTTCCTGACTGACCATGCGCTGGTAGATCGGTCCGGTGAACTCGCCGCTGCGCCTGGGCAGCGCATTGCTCTGGTTGGCGTCGACCTTTTGCAAGGCAGTCAGCAGTTGGTGGTAATCGCTGCTGCTCCAGGGGCGTTGAATGTCAGGGATTTTTTGACCCAGGTAAAACAACTCGGCCGCCGCGACGGAGCGCAAGGCGAACAGCGTGAGCAGGAGCAGAGAAAGCAGGCGAGGAAAGAGGCGCATCGGCAGGTCCGATAAATGGGCTTCGCGACAGCTTAGTCAGCCCCAAGCGCAGCGTCATCCCGCGGCGAGCCAAGATGTTCAGGCTGTGACGCAGGCTCTACCTAGGTTGGGGACCTTGGGCTGGGCGGCTGTGCTGTGATGCTGAGCGTTCCCCCGCTGAGGAGTTTGACATGTCCGTTTCCACGTATTCGATGCATCCACCGTTGGCCTCCGGTCTGGCTCGTCTGGGGTTTGGCGAACTGCCGCTGGAGAGCCTCAAGGCCCGTTACGGCAGTGCCGCCAGTGGCTCGCGGTATGTCGAGCTTGATGGTTTCAATGTGCATTACCGCGATGAAGGCGATCACGACAAACCGGTCATTGTGATGATCCACGGCGTGGTTGCCTCGCTGCACACCTGGGATGCCTGGGTGCCGTTTTTCGCGCCCCATTACCGCATCGTGCGCTTCGATGTGCCGGGTTTTGGCCTTACCGGGCCGGCGCGGGGCGACTATAGCGAAGCGCGGATGATCAAGGTGCTGGAGCAATTGCTTGGCTACCTGACGATCGACAAGGCCACGCTGGTCGGCAATTCGCTGGGCGGCTATATCGCCTGGAACTTTGCCCTCGCTTCCCCACAACGGGTCGAGAAGCTGATCCTGATCGACCCGGCGGGCTACAAGATGCGCACGATCCCCTGGATGATCGCGGCGGCCGCGTTGCCGGGATCGACCTGGGCAATGCCGTTATGGATGCCGCGCGCGCTGATCGCTCAGGGCGTCAAGGAAGTGTATGGCGAGCGTGGACGGATCAAGCCTGGGGTCATTGACCGCTATTACGACCTGTCGCGCCGCCCCGGTAACCGCCGCGCGATGATGGAAATCTTCCGCATGATGATGCGGGTCAACAAGCGCGAGTTGCACCAGACGCCACAGCGTGTCGCGCAGCTTCGTGTGCCGACCCTGTTGATGTGGGGCGATCGCGATCGCTGGATTTCTCCCGAACATGTGCCGTTATGGCAGCGTGACGTACCGGGTCTCCAGGTGCGCACTTACGCGGGCGTCGGGCATATTCCCATGGAGGAAATACCCGAGCGCAGCGCCGCCGATGCGTTGGGGTTTCTGCAGGGGCGGATGGCGTAGGACGGCGAGTTTTACGCGCGATAGTCACAACCCCTCTTGGCGAGGGGTTGTTTGCCTCAGCTGCGTTACTTAGCCCAGTTTTTCGGCAGATTGATGAAGTCGAACATCTCGCGCAGGCGGCCATGATCGCGGCCGTTGAAGATGAAGGTCAGGCGCGGCAGGTGGCTGAGCTCGGGGTCATCCTGCTCCGTACCGCAACCTGGTTGCTGCTCAAAACCGCCACTCAGGCACAGGTCGGCGAAGTCGCTGTGCAAGGTGGCCAGGGCAGGCTCGCTGAGGGCATGGTTGAGGCGAACGATGAAATATTCCTTCATCCAGCGGCTGGAGTGGAAATTTCGGTAGAACTGGGCAATTTCCGCAGCGGCTTCCTCGGCGCTGTAAACAATGCGCATCAGGTGCATGTCGCTGGGCAGAATGTAGCGGTGTTCCACTAGCTGTTTGTGCATGAAGTGCAACGCGTCTTGCCAATAGCTACCGCCGGGCTCGTCAAGGAGAACCACCGGCACCAGCGGGCTTTTGCCGGTCTGGATCAGGGTCAGCACTTCCAGGGCTTCATCCAGTGTGCCGAAACCGCCGGGGCAGAGCACCAGGGCGTCGGCTTCCTTGACGAAGAACAGCTTGCGAATGAAGAAGAAATGGAACGGCAGCAGATGATCCGTGCCTTCCACGGTGGGGTTGGCATGCTGTTCAAAGGGCAGGGTGATGTTGAAACCCAGGCTGTTTTCCTGTCCTGCACCTTCATGGGCGGCGGCCATGATGCCGCCGCCAGCGCCAGTGATGACCATCAGGTCGTAGCGGGCCAAGGTCGCGCCCAGTTCGACGGACAATTTATACAGCGGGTGATCGATTGGCGTACGCGCCGAACCGAAGACTGTCACCTTGCGTCGACGCTTGAATTTTTCCAGGGTGCTGAAGGCGCGCTCCATTTCGCGCAAGGTCTGCAGCATGATCTTGGCGTCCCAGCGATTGCGGTCGGCTTGTGCCATGCGGATTACGGTGGTGAGCATTTCCTGATACAGCGGCTGGTTGGGGCTGGACTCAGGCACTACGAGACGAGCGATCTCATCGACCTTAGCGGCCAGATCGATACCGCTGGTCTGGAAGTGACGGGACAGATAATCGTCCGATTCAAAAGGCATGCAGCGTCTCCGGGTATTCGTTTTTAACTTGCCATGCTTGGTTATAACGCAATGCGAGCGCCTGCCTCAGGAATAATGGCTTCCCAGTTCAGTCGAGCACGCAGCGCGGTCTGCAGAGCCAGCATCTTTTCCCGCTCGCCATGGACCAGGTAAAGCTCGGGTCGGGATTTGAAATTGGCCGCCCAGTCGAGCAATTGTGACTGGCCTGCGTGGGCGGAAAACCCTCCCAGTGTATGTATTTGGGCCTTTACGGCAATCTGTTGATGGAACAGTCGCACGCTTGACGCACCGTCGACGATGGCGCGACCCAGGGTGCCCTGACTCTGGAAACCGGGGATGACCACGTGGCATTCCGGGCGCCAGAGGTTGTGCTTGAAGTGATGAAGAATGCGCCCGCCAGTACACATGCCGCTGCCGGCGATGATGATCGCGCCATTGGTGATGCGGTTGATCGCCATGGACTCTTCGGCGCTCGGCGTGGTGCGCAAGATCGGCAGCAGGTCGGTCAACTTGTGGATGCCGCGCTCGCTCTGGCGCTGGCGTTCGACCGGGTCAAGCTGCTCCAGGTAGCGGGTATAGATTTCCGTGGCACGGATGGCCATCGGGCTGTCGAGGAAGACCACCTGCTGGGGTAGTCGCCCTTCGTGGTAAAAGCGCCCGAGGTAGTAGATCAGGTCCTGGGCTCGGCCCACGGCAAAAGAAGGGATCAGTACGTTGCCGCCGTCACGCTGAGCGGCTTCCAGGATCTGCGCGAATTCCTCCAGGGTGTCTGCGGCGCAGCGGTGATCACGGTCGCCGTAGGTGGATTCGAGCAGCAGCACGTCGGCCTCTTCGAGCACGCTGGGGTTGCGCATCAGCGGTGAGCAGTCGTTGCCCAGGTCGCCGGAAAATACCAGGCGACGGGTGCGTCCATGGTCATGCACATCCAGCTGGACGATGGCCGAACCCAGAATATGCCCGGCGTCATGCAGGGTCGTGTGCACGCCCTGAGCGACTTCGACCGGCTGGTTGTACTCAACGGGCTTGAACTGGCTCACCGCCAGTTCGGCATCTTCGCGGGTATACAGAGGCTTGATCAGCGGTTTTCCGCGCCGTGCACGCCAGCGATTCTCCCACTCGGCATCTTTTTCCTGAAGGTGGGCGGCATCCTGCAGCATCAGGCCCATCAGCGCACAGCTGGCTTCGGTGGCGTAGATCGGGCCGCGGTAACCGACGCTGACCAGGCGCGGCAGCAGACCGCTGTGGTCGATGTGCGCATGGGACACCACTACGGCGTCTATGCTGTCGGGGTCAAAGGCGAAGGGTTGTCGATTAAGATTTTCCTCTTCTCGACGGCCCTGATGCATCCCGCAATCAAGCAGCACCTTGACGCCGTCATGGGTTTCGATCAGGTAGCAGGAGCCGGTGACTTGCTGAATGGCACCGAGGAAGCTGAGTAAAGCCATAGTCTGTAATCCAGTCCTGTGATTGAGAACAGTCTGTGCCGATCAGCGTCAGGTTGTCTTGATACATATCAGATCCCTTGGCCGGCTGTCTGCTTAGACTGGCCGAAACACTTGCCGTAACGGAGTTCGCACCATGCACCAAATCCTGCCGAGTCTTGCCGAGCTGACCGAGCACGCTCAGCGCGAGCCAGAATTCGCCCGTTGGAGCGAAGGATACGGTCCCCTTCAGCATACTGACGAAACCCGCGCGGCGGTATTTCGCATGGCACATCAGCTGGTGCAGGCGGGACTCCAGCCGAATCTGGCCAGCGTCTATCGCCTCCTGCAAGGGCTCGACCGGCTGACTGCCGCAGGTCTGTGGCTGGTGGTGCACATGACGTACGCGCGTCGCGTGCGTCTGGATGGGGCACCGTTGCAGGCGGAAGATTTCAAGACTCAGCCAGAAGGTCATACAGGTGGAGCGCTGAATATGGTGCCTGGGTATGCCGGTTACCTGGCGCTGAATGCCCTGACCGGCACGACCCGTGGCTGGCTGATGGGCCAGGGGCATTGCGTGGCGGCGATTGAGGCGCTCAACGTGCTGACGGCCAACCAGCATCCTGAACAGGCGGCGCGTTATCGCTTCGACGAGCAGGGATTGAGTCATCTGGTGGGTGATTTCTACAGTTACGCCCAGGCGCCGGATGGCACGGCTGGCGTGCCGTTGGGTAGCCATGTCAATCCGCATACCGCCGGGGGCATTGCCGAGGGTGGCTACCTGGGGTTTGCCGAACTGCAATATGCCCATATTCCGCTACCAGGCGAAACCCTGGTGGCCTTCCTCTCTGACGGCGCCGCTGAAGAGCAGCGAGGCAGCGACTGGATTCCCCGCTGGTGGCGCGCTGAGGACTGCGGCATTGCGTTGCCGGTAATGATCGCCAACGGTCGGCGCATTGAACAGCGCACCGAGCTGGGCACCCTCGAAGGTATCAAGGGCTTCGCCGAACACCTGCGTCACTGTGGCTTCGATCCGATTCGTTTCGACGGCCGCGATCCGGCCGCGTTCGTCACCACCCTGTGGGAAATGGAGCAGCGCCTGGCTCGCCGCGTGGACGAGAAGAACCGCGGCATCCTGCACTATCCGTTGCCGATTCCCTATGCCATTGCCGAGACTACCAAGGGATTTGGCTTTTACGGCGACGACAGCAACGCCGCGCACAACCTGCCGTTACCCGGAAATCCATCCTGCGATGACCAGGCCCGTGCGTTGTTCAATACGCATGCCGCGCCCCTGTGGGTTGCGCCGGATGAATTGGCTGCCGTACGCACGCTGTTCAGCACGCGGGGCGAGCGCCCGCTGGAGCGTGACCATGCGCTGGCGCTGCGTCATCCGACTGCGCCGAAGGTGCCAGCGCTGCAGTATCGAGCGGACGCCTGCTCACCCATGGCTGCACTGGATCGTTTCTTCGTGGAGCTCACCGCTGCCAACCCCGAGTTGCGCGCCCGCGTCGGCAATCCCGATGAGCTGGCCAGCAATCGCCTGGGCGGAGTGCTTGAAGCACTGAAGCACCGGGTCAGCGAACCGGAAAACGATCTGGAAGCGGTAGATGGCAAAATCATCACCGCACTCAACGAGGAGGCCGTGGTCTCGGCCTGCCTGGCCAACCAGGGCGGTTTGAACCTGGTGGCCAGCTATGAGGCCTTCTGCGTGAAGATGCTCGGCGCGGTGCGCCAGACGATCATCTATGCCCGCCAGCAAAAAGAAGTCGGCCGGCCGGCCGGCTGGCTGGGCTTTCCCGTGGTGGCCACGTCGCACACCTGGGAGAACGGCAAGAACCAGCAGTCCCATCAAGACACCACATTCTGCGAAGCCTTGCTGGGTGAAATGAGCGATATGGTGCGGGTAGTGTTCCCCGCCGATCACAACAGCGTGCTGGCGCTGTTGCCCTCGATCTATCAGGCGCGTGGCCAGTTGGCCTGCATGGTCATTCCCAAGCGCGAGCGCCCGGCGTACTTCGATCAGACCCAGGCCGAATACCTGGCGCGCGATGGCGCCGTGGTGGTCGATGAGGCCGTCGGTGCCGATCCGCTGTTGTTGATTGCTACCGGCAGTTATCAACTGGATGAAATGCGTCGCGCCTGCCAGCGTCTCAAGGAGGCCGGCTATGGATACCGGCTGGTGTATCTGCAGGAGCCGGGCCGCTTCCGCGCACCGCGTGACGAGTGGGAATTGGGGGCGGTGGCCGATGAAGCCACGGTGAGGCGGCTGTTCCCCGACAGTTATGAGCGGCGCGTGATGCTCACCCACATGCGCCCGGAAGTTGCGCGCGGCGTACTCTGGCCGATCCTGCCGGATGCGCGGCTGAGCGGGGTGCTCGGCTACCGCAACCGTGGCGGCACCTTCGATGAAAAGGGCATGCTGTTTGCCAACCGCTCCACCTGGGCCAACGTGCTGGCAGCCTGTGCTCGCATCATGAACGTACCGCGCACCGCGCTACTGACGCTCGAAGAGGCAGCCGCCGTGGCGGGCAAAGGCGATCCGCACGTGTTGCGTTGAAACGCGCGGTGCGCTGATCTAAAAAGCGCCGCAGCCCCTTGCTGGGCCGCGGCATTTTTTATGGGAAGCGCAGCTTTAGTCGGCGGCGCTCAGGGGCAGTCTGTCGCCTGAAAACGTTGGATGCTAACCGGCTCGCCGTTGGGGTATTCGGTGAATTGATAACGCAGGGTCGCGCCCTGATCCAGCAGCCGCTTGAACCCCGCGTTGTTGCACACGCTTTGCGCTAGCTGCTCGCGTACCGCGTCGGGGTTGCGGCGCATTTCTTCAGCGTGGCGCGGTTGCACGCCAAGGTGGTTGACCAGTTCGTGGCCTTCCACGCTAAATCCACGATCAAGCAGGTTGGCATTGATGGCCCGTGGGGTGCCGACACTACTTTCCCGGGCGATGCGTTGCAGGTCCCGAGTCAATTGTTCGCCCTTCAAGGATTCTGCCTGCGCCCAAGGCATGGCTAAGCACAACAGCATGGCAAGTAAGCGTGACATCGGAGTGTTCCCTCTAAAACTGCTTTGACCTGCCGCTGACGAGGGTGTTCGAGGCGTGAAGCCCGCTTCTGTTAAACTGGCTACCCTTCCGTTATCACTGACCTACCCATGCATGCAGTAGCCCGACTGCGCGCCGAGCGCCTGGCGCGTAGCCTCAAGCCTTTCATTGCCCGTGGTTCGCGCGCCGAACGTTGCCCTGCGTGTCGGGTCGTTCCCAGCTACTGCCTGTGCGCCTGGCGGCCGACCGTGACAGCCGAATCCGGCATGTGCCTGCTGATGCATGACATCGAGGCGCTAAAACCCAGCAATACCGGCTGGCTGATCGCCGATGTGGTGCCCGATACCCACGCCTTCGGCTGGTCGCGCACCGGCGTTGATGAGCGTTTGCTGGCGTTGTTGGCAGATCCCCTGTGGCAGCCCTATGTGGTTTTCCCGGGCGAATACGCCGCGCCTGAGCGAGTGGTGCAGCAGGTAACGGCGCAACCTGGCAAGCGCCCGCTGTTCATCCTGCTGGACGCCACCTGGACCGAGGCGCGCAAGATGTTCCGCAAAAGTCCGTATCTGGATGGCTTGCCGGTGCTCAGCCTGCAACCGGAACAGCTGTCACGCTACCAACTGCGCCGCTCCACCCGTACCGAACACCTGTGCACCGCTGAAGTCGCTGCGTTATGCCTGGAGCTGGCCGGTGACGCTGTCGCGGCCACTGCGCTGGATGGCTATTTCGACCTGTTCACCGAGCATTACCTGGCGGCCAAGCACAAGCGTGTGCTGGATGTGAATAATGAGTCGCATCGCGGTATGCAGGCGTTCTTGTAGACAAGTCTTCTTCCGGCCATGCCTCTTCGCTGCGAGGCCGCAGCCCCTACAGAAGACCGTGCTCGACGCAGGTCCTCTGTAGGAGGCTCGCCCTCGCGCCGAAGCTCTACCGGACGACTTCTGCCTTCTTGGGCCACAGCTGGGCAAGCAGCATCCCGGCAAACATCAATGCAGCGCCGATGTAGCCTTTCATCGCCAGGCTTTCACCCAGGAACAGCCAGCCGGAGAAGGCCGCGAAGACCGCTTCCAGTGACAGGATGATTGCCGCATGGGAGGCGATGGCGTGTTGCTGTGCCACGACCTGGAGTGTGTAACCGACACCGACGGCAAAAAAACCACCGTAAAGCAGAGCCGGAGCGGCCTGGACAATCGCGTCCCAGACAATGGGTTCGAATACCACCGCCAGCAGCA
This sequence comes from uncultured Pseudomonas sp., assembly GCA_964410065.1. Taxonomy (GTDB): domain Bacteria; phylum Pseudomonadota; class Gammaproteobacteria; order Pseudomonadales; family Pseudomonadaceae; genus Serpens. The sequence continues at coordinate 35,726 of CAYPFO010000009.1, read as the reverse complement.
GGCTGATCACCCCGCAGGTGACGAATTGCAGGAAAGCCAGGCGTAGCGGGTCGTAGCGGCTGGCGAAAAACCCTACCACCAGTACGTGAACGCCCCAGACAAAGGCGCCAGCCAGTTGCAGCCAGTCACCCGACGCCACGTGGAAATTGTCCCCAACGCTGAGCAGGAACATGCCGGCCACCGCCAGAGAGGCTCCAAGCCAGGTTCCCAGCCCAGCGCGCTGGCCAATGAACAGGCCCAGCAGAGGCACGACAATCACGTACAAGCCGGTGATAAAGCCCGAGTTGGTTACCGTCGTAAACAGCAGACCAACCTGTTGCAGGTTAATACCCAGAGTCAGTGCCAGGCCCATCAGCACGCCACCCAGCAACACGCCACGATGAGCAAAGCCCGGCGCGGGAGTTTCACTGGCTTTCTTTTGTCGCCAGATCAGCGGCAACAGCACCAGGGCGCCCATGCAGAAACGCAAACCGGTAAACAGGAAAGGGCCGATGGCGTCCATACCGACCCGCTGGGCCACAAAGGCCGATCCCCAGATTAACGCGGTAATCAACATCAACAGATCGGCGCGCAGGGCTTTGCTTTGCATTGCAGAACATCTCGACGGGAAAAAGGCGCAAACTTTGCCGCAAAGCATCTCGCTTGACCACTCTGATCAAGCTCGTCATCCTTGGTTGTCTGCCAAGATCCATATAAAAACAGGGACATTTCATGGCTGCCTACGAAATTCTCATCGCTGACGATCATCCGTTGTTTCGTAGTGCGTTGCTTCAGGCGTTAAGCCAGGGGTTGGGCAGTGAAGCCAACCTGGTGGAAGCGGCAAGCATCGCGGAGCTGGAGGAGCGTCTGGCTATCAAGTCCGATTGGGATCTGGTGTTGCTCGACCTGAACATGCCCGGCGCCTATGGCTTCTCTGGCCTGGTGTTGTTGCGCGGTCAATACCCACAAATACCTGTCGTGATGGTCTCTGCCCAAGAGGAGGCGGCGGTGGTCAGCCGCTCCCGCGAATTTGGCGCCAGTGGATTCATTCCCAAATCCAGCTCACTGGAAACCATTCAGCAAGCGGTCAGGGCTGTGCTTGATGGCGATGTCTGGTGGCCGGAGATGGGTGATGCCGGGCCGGCCGTATCCGAAGAAGAACGCGCAGCCAGTGCTGGACTGGCAAGCCTGACACCGCAGCAGTTTCGGGTACTGACCATGGTTTGTGAGGGGCTGCTGAACAAGCAGATTGCCTATGAACTGAGCGTCTCCGAAGCGACGGTCAAAGCGCACGTGACCGCGATTTTCCGCAAGCTGGGCGTGCGTACACGTACCCAGGCGGCCTTGCTGCTTCAACAGTTGGAAACCGTCCCGAGCTAACGGTCGGGAAGTCTATTGCCGCCCAGCGTTTCAGGTAATGGTGGGCAGGACGATTTCATCGCTGCGTCGCACATTGGCAGTCAGCGCTCGACATTGCTCGATAAACTCGCGCATCGCGGCGCTCTGGTATTTGCGTTTGTTCCAGATAAAACAGAACTGTCGGCGCAAATCCAACTCCGGGGTTTCTAGGGCGACCAGGCTGCCGCGCCGGAAGGCATCGCGCAGAGCCAGGCGCGAAATGCAGCCGATCCCCAGGCCCGACTCCACCGCCCGCTTGATCGCTTCGGTATGTTCCAGTTCCAGGCGTACATTGAGCGGCGCATGTTGGCCACGCACGGCCTGGTCGAAACTCATGCGGGTACCTGAGCCTTTTTCACGCAGAATCCAGGCTTCATTGCGCAACTCATCCAGGCTGGCGGTGCCTCGGGTGGCAAGTGGATGCTGCGGCGCGCAAAACACCACCAGTTCATCTTCCACCCACGGCTGCACTTCGATATCCGGGTGATGGCATTCACCCTCGATCAGACCTAAATCAAGTTCATAGTGGGCAATCTGGTGCACCACCTGAGCAGTATTGTGGACATGCAGGGCCACACGGCATTCCGGGTGGCGCTGCATGAACACACCCAGCAGCAGAGTCGCCAGATAGTTGCCCACGGTCAAGGTCGCGCCCACTTCCAATGAGCCAAAATCACTGTGGCCACTCAGAATGTTTTCGATTTCTCGACCTTGGGCCAGCAGAGCCATGGCCTGGGGTAACAGCTGCTCGCCCAGGCTGTTGAGTTTCAGGCGTTTGCCGTGACGCTCGAACAACTGGCAGTCGGATTGCCGTTCCAGTTCAGTCAGAGAACTGCTGGCGGCCGATTGCGAAAGTGAGAGGGTTTCTGCCGCACGAGACACGCTTTCCTGCTTAGCAATGGCGACAAACACCTCAAGTTGGCGCAGGGTAAATCGCATATTCATCTAACCGATAAGTTATATTTTAATAATTAATTTAACAGATAACCGGAGAGTCGGTAAAATCGCTGCAATTTCTTGCCTTTCGGCATCCTACGAGGACCACCATGAGCAATCTGAACGTCGAGCGTGTGCTCAGTGTTCACCACTGGAACGACACCCTTTTCAGCTTCAAGACCACCCGTGATCCGGGGCTGCGTTTTGAAAATGGCCAGTTCGTGATGATCGGCCTGGAAGTGAATGGGCGTCCGCTGATGCGCGCCTACTCGGTTGCCAGCCCCAATTATGAAGAGCACCTGGAGTTCTTCAGCATCAAGGTGGATAACGGCCCGCTCACCTCGCGCCTGCAACACCTCAAGGAAGGCGACAATATCATGGTCAGCAAGAAGCCGACCGGCACCCTGGTACTGAGCGACCTGAAGCCTGGCAAGCATCTTTATCTGCTGAGCACCGGCACAGGGCTGGCGCCGTTCATCAGCGTGATCCAGGATCCAGAAACCTATGAACGGTTCGAGAAGGTAATCCTGGTCCACGGCGTGCGTTACGTCAGCGAAGTCGCCTATGAAGAGTTCATTACCCAGCAGCTGCCGCAGAATGAGTTTTTTGGCGATGCGGTGCGCGATAAGCTGATTTATTACCCCACGGTGACCCGCGAACCCTTCCGTAACCAGGGCCGTCTCACCGACCTGATGCGCAGTGGCAAGCTGTTTAGCGACATCGGCCTGCCGCCGATCAATCCGCAGGACGACCGTGCCATGATTTGCGGCAGCCCGAGCATGCTGACCGACACCAGCGCAACCCTCGATAGCTTTGGCCTGACGGCGTCGGCGCGTATGGGTGATCCGGGCGATTATTTGATCGAGCGTGCCTTCGTCGAGAAGTGACCGTAACGAATACTTCCAAAACCCGGCTTGCCGGGTTTTTTTATGGGCGTTAACGGCGGAGTATGGTGAGGCCGATCAGCCGGGAGACCACCAAGGCGATGTACATCACCCCGACAAACGCCTCCAGCATGACCAGCGCCCGCGCCATGGGATTTAGCGGCAGAATATCGCCGATACCGACGCCGGACAGGGTGACGAAGCTGAGGTACAGCAACTCCATCCAGGTGCGAGCTGACTCAGGCTCGACCAGCGCGGCGAAGCTGCCGGGAATCAGAATCTGGCAGGCGTTGTAGAAAAAGGCGAACGACCAGGCGAGCAGGGTGAAGGTGGCGCCGGAGGCGAACAGTTCATCGGTGGTGGCGCGCTGATCTTCCATCATGTAGCTAATCAGGCTGCCCGCCGCGTAGAGGTAAAAAGCCCCTTCCAGGATGGCGATGGCCAGCGTCAGCTGCCAGCGCATGGCGAACAGGTTCAACGCCCACAGACTCAGCACCATGGCCGCCAACAGGACGCCGATCCAGGCTTGTGCCGCGCTGCGACGCACCAGGCGCAACGTCGCCCCAAGTACGACTATACCGAAGGCACCGAACAGCGCGCGGCCGAGCGGGGTATTTTCCATCCACGGATAGAGCAACACCCCGAGGAGCTGAATGAGCAGCAGCATGGCCGAAGGATGGCGGGCCAGGTAGGTTAGCGGGCCGGGCAAAGCTATTCGGCCCATGGCGGCACCCTCAGAAGAAGACAGCTCGCTGAGCGTAGCGTCGGTGGGCCGGCCTGTTCAAGGCGGAGCTGGTTGTGAATCATTCCGGGTTGCTGACCACTTCCAGTACGCAAATCAAGCCTGGCCGCGGATAGTGCCAGCGCACCTGCACGTCCCAGAATCCCACACCGTAACGACGCTCGGGTGTGGGTTTCTGGTAGGCGGGACGCGGGTCCTGCGCCAGGCATTGTTCGATCAGCTGCACCAAGGGTTCCGCCAGGCGCTGGGCATGCTCGCGGGCCTGGTACAGTGCGCTGGGCGTCCAGTCCACGGCAATCGGCAGCGGCGCATCGGCTGCGATGCTGTTGAATGCGGTCGGCGGGCAGTCGGCATAGGGCACGTAGGGTTTGATATCCACCACCGGCGTGCCATCGAGCAAGTCGATACCCGAGAGCCACAGGCGTCCGGGTTCGACCTTGTCCAGACGCACCACAGATTGGCCAATGCCGTTGGGGCGATGGGTCGCCCGTGTGGCGAACACGCCAAGGCTGCGGTTACCGCCCAGGCGCGGAGGGCGCACCTTGAGGCGAGGCGTGTCTTCCAGCGCCTGATGAAAGAGAAACAGCAGCCAGACGTGACTGACCTGCTCAAGGCCTTCTACAGCCTCGGGTTGATCGAACGGCGCGACCAGCTCCAGGACGCCACGGGCAGCGGGCGCCAGTTGTGGCTGGCGCGGAATGGCGAATTTATCCTTGAAGCAGGAGCGGACGTAACCGACCGGTGTGACGCAATGCATGGCGGGGTGACTCACTGGGCAGGCACCTGTTGGGTGGGGCGGCACGCGGCATTGCGAAACGGGCCGGCGGCCTTGCGCCAGCCCGGACCGGGAGTGGTTTGTGCGCACACCCGGTGGCCGTTGAGCAGGCTTTCCCAACTGAACCAGGGCGCCGGTGCGGCGTGTGCGGCAGCGGTGAACAGGGTTGCGAATAGAAAACAGGCTAACAAGTGTCTGGGCATAACAATCATCCGCGACAGGGCGGGGCAAATGATAAAGCAGTGGGAGATCGAGCGCCCGCCGTTGCTGCAGCCACCCAACGAAGAAAGGGAATTCCCTGCTGATGTCGGGCTCTATGTCTGAGATCACATACAAAGGAGGGCGTTGTCATGCGGACTTCATACACGCAACAGACAGTCGTTGGGACGAGAGCACTCATTAATGGGGCGGACGTTTTTGGTGACCCGGAGCAACCGCCGCCTCCTGGTCCGCCACCGTACCCTGGCGAACCCGGTGAGCCGACCATTCCGGATGAGCCGCCGCCCAAGCCCATCGCCTGACCGCGATTCAAACGGGCGAATTAATGGTGAGAGCCTACGCTGAAGTTGAGTACTGCAGAGTATTTATAAAAAGGAGGCAGACCATGGCCCGATGGATCATTACCTATAACAAGGACAACAATACCGCCACTCTGGAAATCGAATCGGCTAAGCAACCCAATCTGGAACAGGCCGTTCGGCATACCTTGAAGTGGGCCCGCCAGCAGTTCGAGGCTCAGGAACCCAGCGAGGTGGATGGAGATTTGCGCGGGCCGGCTGTACTGCTCTCGGAGCTGTATGGCATCACCATCACCGGTATCACCCAGGCCTAATCCAGCTGACGGCCCGCATTCCGTGCTCGGGGTGCGGGCCGTTGCTTTTTTAACGGTCCGGAACCAACAACAAACGTTCTGCGCCGTACACCTGCTGCAGGTTCTCGGCCTTGAACGGAAAGCTCTGATAATCACCGTGACGCCAGGCCTCGATGCCGTCGGCGTAATGGGGGCTGGCCGGGTTGCCGGATTGGCCGCTGCTGTTCAGGCCGATCAAGGGTTCGTCCCGGCCAAAATCCACAATGATGCGCATGGCAGGTATCAGCCAGGTATCAAAACCCTGACCCCAGTGATACGCCGAAACGTTCAGCGTGCTGTGATCGCCCCCAGCCGGGTAGGGACCCCGGTTTAGATAGCTGTCCAGCGCCTTGATGCCAATCCGTTCACTTGTGCCCATGTAGGGGGCCAGTTTGCTGGTGTCGGTGGTCCAGGTGTAACGGTGCAGCGCGCCCCATTGCCAGCCCCCGCGGTCGCGACCCAGGCGCTTTTCCAGCAGCGCCACGGCGCCGGCCAGGCTGCGGGCGAGAATGACCGCTTTGTCCTCATGCTCCGCTGTGTGGATGTTGTCCCAGAACGGGCTGTCGTCGCGACCCAGCAAGTGATCCGCCTGGGCCGAATAGGAGCTGTCAGCCACGCTGACCAAGGCCTGCCAGGCAGGACTGTCGTCAGGTCCGAGCTCATCCAGGAACGTCTGGCGCGCGCTTTCATGCAGGAACGCGCCATAGAGCGCGGCATCGGCGGAGTCACTGGTCAATTGGCCGTCAAAGGCCAGCAAGCGAGACAGCGCCTCGCGGGCATGGTCCCGCGGTGTTGCAGGCAAGGCGAGAATGGCGTGTTCGAGCGCCTGGCCCATGCCGGGCTCGGTGAGCATGGCCTGCAGCTTGGCGACGAAAGGGCTGGACTGATCGTACTGCATGGCAATCATGCCCTCAGTGTCGTGACCGCTGGTTCCATCGAGCCATTGGCCGATGCGTTCGGCCCGCTCCGGGTAGTACCAGGAATTGGACAATTGCACGCCGTAACCGCTGGGCACGCTGCGGTGATTGGCCGTGCCGAGCCAACCTTGCTGCGGATTCTGATCGTAGGGGTGCAGGTCGGGGCCGGCAAAGCCGTCCCAGGCGTAGGCGTTATCCCAGCCGGGCGAGGGCAGCAGTCCGCGCCCGGCACGGCGGTTAGGGTAGCGGCCGGTGACTTGCCAGGCGATGTTCTGTGCGTCGGCAAAGACAATATTCAGCGGCATGGCGCGCACTTCGCGGGTGGCCTCGAAGGCCTGATCCACCGTCTGCGCCATGGACAGTTTGAAAAATGCATCCAGGCTCTGGTCGGCTTCTAATTGCACGCTGCGGTAGGCCAGGCCGTAGCGGCTGGTCAGCGCCTGAGGTTGCAGCATGTGCTTGGACTGGCGCAGCGCGCCGTTGAGCAGCGGGCCGTTGCGGGTCTCGTGAATCAACTCGCGCACCGGCCGCTGACCCTTGATGAAGAACGTCTCGTAGCGCTCGCGGGTTGGCTGCCACTGGCCGTCGGCCAGGTACAGCAAGCGTCCGTTGTTATCCTTGAGGCGTTCAAGAAACAGGTCCTGATTGTCGCCCATGACCATGGTCATGCCCCAGCCCAGCGAGCCGTTGTAACCGGCCACTACTGCAGGCACACCGGCGACCGAGACGCCGGCGGCCTGAAAGTGCGGGGTGCGCAGGTGCACGAAGTTCCACATGGACGGCATGGCCAGGGGCAAATGGGTGTCATTGGCCAGCAGGCTCTTGCCGCTGCGACTGCGGGAAGGGGCGACCGCCCAATTGTTGGAAGCGGCGACACCGAGCATGTTCAAGTCGGTGAGTTCCCGGGCGGTCTGCTCAAGGCTTGCCAGGCCGGGGAATTTTCCGGCCAGATCAAGTCCCTTGAGCTTGTCTGCCTCGTCGAAGGGCAGCGGCTCGTCGGGGTAGACGGGCAGCAGCCAGGCGAGCTTTTCGGTACCGACTTTCTGCGCCAGCACCAGGCCGGCGATTTCTTCCCGCAGGTTGACCGCCAAGCCAAAGTTCAACAGGCAAAAGATCAGCACCGAATCTTCCGCCTGCCACTCGGCGGGTTGATGGCCGGATTCGGCCAGATCCATCGGCAGGGTGTCGCGATGCTGATGCAGGTATGCATTGACGCCCTTGGCGTATGTGGCGAAAAGCGCCTTCAGTTCCGGCGATGCATGGCGATACAGCACCTCGGCGCTCTGGCGCAGGTTCACCGTGCGCATGAAGCGGTCGATCTCCAGTACGCCGGGGCCGACCATTTCCGCCAGGCGCCCCGAGGCCATCAGACGCATACCGACCATCTGGCTCAAGCGATCGCTGGCATGCACGTAGCCCAGCGTGAACAGCGCACCGGGCAGGGTGTGCGCTTCGATCAGCGGCATGCCCAGTGCATTGCGCCGCACCGAGGCGCTATCGCTCAGCTCGGGAAAGGTCAGGGTGCCCTGAGTTGGCGGCACGCTGTCGCGGTAGCGGGCATCCAGCAGGCTCTGGCAACCCCCCAGGGTCAGTAACGTCAGCAGGGCGGCGCACGGCGCAAGGCGAGACAACAAACAGAAGCGGGGCAGCATGCACGGCGTTCCTTGTGCAACGAAGACGGATCGCCAGCTTAGCAAGACAGCAGGCGCAAACCCCAACTCAAAAGAGGGGCTTGAGCCTGGCGGAAGCGATTACGCACTGGTGTTCCTGATCAGTGCGTCATCAAGCAGCCAGCGGGAGGCGGCACGGGCGGCCGCCTTGTACTGCAGTTCCAACTCGCTGAACTGGCTGCGGTAGCGTTGCCGCTCACGGCGGTCCAGGGCCATCCAGTCTCCATGAGTCGGCACATGAGCCGTGGCTGCGTACAGGTCATGGAACACTGCACAACGCGGGTCCTGGCTGAGTTGCGGATCATAGTTGTCCATCAGCACCTTGATGCGGATGGCGCCTTCAATCAGCGGCAACTGCTCATCAAGCAGGCTGCCGGCGAGAATGCGCAAGTCCCCGGCCAACTGCTCATGATGGTGCTGCTCGGCATCGGCCTGCTGGCGCTGGCGACGCCAGACGCGACGCCAGAGCCAGAGGGCATACGCAGCAAGGCCTGCGATGATCAGCAAGGCGAGCGCAAGCAGGCTCCACACCATCGCCGGGCTCACTGATCAGGCACCGTGACACTTCTTGAATTTTTTCTCGCTGCCACAGGGGCAGGGGTCGTTGCGACCGACATCCTTCAGCGGATTGCGCAGCGGTTCGCTGGGGCCATGGTTGCAGTGTGGACCGTGGACATGGTGTTCATGGCCGTGCTCGTGATCGTGGTCGCAATCGGGGCCGTGGACGTGGGGTTCGTGGGACATGGAACTACTCCGGAATGATATCGCCGGGGATTATCTCGCCATTGCGCAAAAGGTGCACGCGTCTGCCTTGCATCAAGCCAGTTTTGATCACGCCCTGAAGCTGATAGCGAATCGGCTGGTCAGGTTTTTCCAGCAGTTTGATCAGGTCGCGCATGTGTCGCCAGAGGTTGGTATGCAAGGCTACCTGAACGATCTTGCTGTCGTGCGCCGGCACGATGAAGAAGCGCTCATACTCGGCGTCCGCCAGTTTGAGTTCATTGAGTTGCAAGCTGTAATTGATGCCACGAATCGGCAGACTGCGGTCGTTGGGGTTGGTAAAGCGAAAGTTCAGGCGAAATTCCTGTTCCAGCAACTTCGCCTCGACGACCTCAACGTTGAGCAACTGCACATCGGGATCCTGATAGTCGCTGCCCAGCCAGGTTGAGCACCCCCCGAGCAGCGACAGCAGGGCGGCGTACAGGCTGACGCTGATTATTCTTATTGTTCGTGCCTGCAAGGACATGTCTTGGCTCCGAAGGAAGGACCGCAGTGTAACAAGCAAAAGCTGGGCTGCAATCGATTGTAGCGGGCGAAAAGGCTGCGCCATACTGCGCTGCGAACGAGACGAATAGACCAGGTGGGCTGATGAAACGCTACGAAGTCGCTTTTGCCGGTCAGTTGCAACCGGGAGCCGAACCCGCCCGGGTCAGGGCTAATCTGGCCCAACTGTTCCAGGCTGATGAATCACGGGTCGAGGCGTTGTTCTCCGGGCGTCGAGTGGTGATCAAGAACAATCTGGACGGGGCATCGGCGGAGAAATACCGCGCGGCGCTGGCGCGGGCGGGCGCGCTGGCGGAGGTGTGCCCTCAGGACGCCGAACTGGCGCACGAGGCTAGTGCTTCTGCTGCGCAGCCTGGGCCGGGCGCAGCGCCAGCGCAGGGAAGTCGCCAGGTTATTCCCCGCGACGAGTACATGGCGGCCTTCAGCGCTGTGCAGGCGCCGGATTTCTGTCTGGCGCCAGTGGGCGCTGATTTGCAGGACAAGACGCCGTCGCTGCCCACCCCTGCCATTGACGTGAGTGCCCTGGCACTGCTGCCGGTGGGCAGCGATCTGGGGCAGCGGATCGAGCCGGTGGTGACCAGCGTGCCGGACAGTAGCCATTTGCGCGTACTGGATTAATGCTGCCGGATGATCGTTTACACAAACGGGCCGCAACACTTCTTGAATTTTTCCCCACTGCCACAGGGGCAGGGGTCGTTTCGTCCCGCCTTGAGTGGCACCGTGGGGTCGAGAAAATACCAGCGGCCCTGGTGTTGAACGAAGGCAGAGCGTTCATGGGAGTGCTGTTCGGCCTCGCCGTCGTGCCAGCGCGCTGTAAAGCTGACAAAGGCATGCTCGGGCTGCCCGCCGAGCACTTCAGTGTTTTCCACTTCGAGTCCTAGCCAGACGCTTTGGGCGCTCCAAGCCGCCATGCCGGAGCGATCCAGTCCGGCTTGCTGGGCTGGCAGCGTGGTGTCCACCAGGTAGTCAATCAAACCCAGCACATAAGCGCTGTAGCGCGAGCGCATGAGCCGTTCGGCACTGGGGGCCGGGAGGCCGGCGTGATAAGGACTACAGCAATCTGCCAGTGGCAGGCCACTGGCGCAGGGGCAGGCAGGACTCATGGTTACCACCGGTAGTGCAGCACGGATGCGGTTGATCGTTTTGGATCTTCGACTGTATCCCAATTAGCCGTTGCAAAGAAAATGCTCTCTAACCCCCGCTCTGATTCGACGCGCCCTCCCTTTCACACGGAACCTCCTGGAACCTGTTCCGCACTAACAAGGTGCGGCCCGGCGACGTGTTGGATCGCCGGGGTATCTATGGCTCGGGGCGGTGAAATATTCTCGCCTAGCGTACTTCCGTTGCGCTGTCTTAACTGCTGGGTATCGGTTCGAGCCGATTCATCAGGAGGCATCCATGAGCATCGTAAGGAAAGCGGTACCGTTGTTGGTAGTAACAAGCGTACTGAGCGGTTGCGCGGGCGTACAAAAAAGTGACTGGCCTACCTGTGCAGCCCTCGGTGGTGTCACTGGCGCGGCGCTGGGGGCTTTTGAAAGCAGCAGCTATGCGGGATGGGGGGCGCTCGTCGCGGCGGTCACCGCGGGTGGTTACTGCTGGGTGCACGGTCAGGGCGAAGAAGTCGTGGCCTATACCGAGCCGGAGCCGATTCCGGAGCCAGCACCCGAACCGGTCGCCGAAACGGTGCGGGTCGAGCTGGATGTGAAGTTCGACTTCGACAAGGCGGTGGTCAAGGAAGGTAGCTTTGACGATATCCGCGATCTGGCGGAATTCATGAAGCAGTTCCCGCAGACCACTACGGTTGTGGAAGGACACACCGACTCGGTGGGTACCGACAGTTATAACCAGCAGCTCTCCGAGCGACGGGCCATGGCTGTGCGTGAAGTGCTGGTCAACCAGTACGGCGTGCAAGGCGGACGTGTGGATGCTATCGGTTATGGCGAAGCGCGTCCGGTGGCGGATAACGAGACCGAAGAAGGTCGCGCTATCAACCGCCGCGTCGAGGCTGCCGTCGAAGCGCAGATGCAGTGATGGGCTGCCATCCGGGCTGCGCTTCCTCGTTACCTGCGAGGAGCTTGCCCGGAAGGCGGTTACAGCAGTGGCCTGGCGCCGGCAATCGCCATCAGTGCCAAGCCAAGCATGAGGTTCAAGCCCACCTGACGCCGTATGTGGCCAAGCGTGGCACCGCCAGCCGACCAGTTTTGCTCCGCCACGGCGCGTCGCAGTTGCGGGACCTGCAACAGGCAAACGCGTAAAAACAGAGCCAGCATGGCCAGGTACAGGCCGATCATCAGGTGTACATACGTCGGCGCTGTCTCGAAACCGCTGAAGCGCAGGTGCAGCATGCCTACGCCCGTGATCGGGAGAATGATTACCGCCGCCCACACCCAGTGGAAAAATCGCGGAAAGACTTCGGCCCACAGGCCCAAACGTGCTGGTGGCTGCAAGGCTGTACCTGCTGCCGGGCGCAAGATCATCCAGGCGAAGAACATGCCCCCTACCCAGATCGTGGCGGCCAATAGATGCAGGGCATACAGCAAGGCAAACGAGCTCATCGGTAAATCTCCGCTGATGGATGGGGCGCGCTATCATAGCGGCCCCGTGTGAAACACTGAAAATATATACAGCTCCGCGCCCATGCTCAGCACCGAACTCAAGTCCCAGATCCAGGGCGCCTACACCCGCTTTCTTGAAGCCAAGGGCCTCAAGCCCCGTTACGGCCAGCGTTTGATGATTGCCGAAGTGGCCAAAATGCTTGGCGCCATCTCCACCGATGATGAAGGCCGCCGTGACGGCGAGCCGGCCATCGTCGCCGTGGAAGCCGGCACCGGTACGGGCAAGACAGTGGCCTACAGCCTGGCCGCGATTCCCGCCGCCAAGGCCGCCGGCAAGCGCCTGGTAATTGCCACGGCTACCGTGGCGCTGCAGGAGCAGATCGTCCATAAGGATCTGCCGGACCTGATGCGCAACAGCGGCTTGAACTTCAGCTTTGCCCTGGCCAAGGGCCGTGGCCGTTACCTGTGCCTGTCCAAACTCGACCTGCTGCTGCAGGAGGGGCATGCGCAAAGCGCCACTGCACAATTATTTGAAGAAGAAGGCTTCAAGCTGGATGTCGATGAAGCCAGCCAGAAACTGTTCACTCAGATGATCGAGAAACTGGCCGGCAACCGTTGGGACGGCGACCGCGACAGCTGGCCCCAGGAGTTGGCCGATACTGACTGGTCGCGACTGACCACCGATCACAGTCAATGCACGGGCCGGCATTGCCCGAATTTTCAGCAGTGCAGTTTCTACAAGGCGCGCGAAGGCATGACCAAGGTCGATGTGATCGTCACCAACCACGACATGGTACTGGCCGATCTGGCCCTGGGTGGCGGCGCGGTCCTGCCGGACCCGCGCGAGACGATCTATGTCTTCGACGAAGGCCATCATTTGCCGGACAAGGCCATCAATCATTTCGCGCATTTTTCCCGTCTGCGCTCCACCGCCGACTGGCTTGGACAGGTGGAAAAGAACCTCGCCAAGCTACTCGCCCAGCATCCGTTGCCCGGCGAACTGGGCCGGCTGATCGAGGGCGTGCCGGAATTGGCGCGTGATCTGCGCAGCCAACAGCAATTCATGTTTGCCACCTGCGAACAGTTGGCCGACTTTAAGGCTGGGGAAGACGTGGAGGGCCGTGAGCGGCCGCGTCATCGTTTTGTCGGCGGCGTGGTGCCGGAGCATTTGATCGAGCTGGGTATTGAACTGAAAAAAGGCTTTGCCAAGCTCACCGACCTGTTCACCCGGATCGCCGAACTGCTCAAAGAGTCCATGGATGACGAACCCGGCAACGGCTTGAGCAGTGCCCAGGCCGAAGAGTGGTACCCGTTGTTTGGCAGTCTGCTCACCCGTGCCCAGGGTAACTGGGAGCTGTGGACCGCTTTCACTGTCGAGGATCCGCAAGACAGCCCGCCCATGGCACGCTGGCTGACCCTGGCTGAAACGGGCGCGCTGTATGACATCGAGGTCAACGCCAGCCCGATCCTGGCCGCCGAAACCCTACGCCGTAACCTGTGGAATGTGGCCCATGGCGCCCTGGTGACCTCGGCCACGTTGACTGCGCTGAACAGTTTTGAACGGTTTCGCATGCGTGCCGGCCTGCCCCGCGTTGCTGTTACCGCCGTGGTGCCCAGCCCCTTCGCCCATGCCGATGCCGGTATTTTGCATGTGCCTGATCTCAAGGCGGACCCGAGAGATGCCACCGCACATACCGCAGCGATCATTCGCGAGATGCCGCGCCTGTTAGGCGGAGCGCACGGCACTCTGGTGCTGTTCTCGTCGCGCAAGCAGATGCAGGACGTGTTCGATGGCCTGGAGCGGGACTGGCGTAAGCGGGTATTGATCCAGGGCAACCTGTCCAAGCAGGAGACCCTCAACAAGCACAAGGCGCGGGTTGATGATGGCGAGCCAAGTGTGTTGTTCGGTTTGGCCAGCTTTGCCGAGGGTGTCGACTTGCCTGGTGCCTATTGCGAGCATGTAGTGATCGCCAAGATACCCTTCGCGGTACCGGATGATCCGGTTGAAGCGGCCTTGGCCGAATGGATCGAGGCGCGTGGCGGCAATCCCTTCATGGAAATCACCGTGCCGGATGCGTCACTCAAGCTGGTCCAGGCGTGCGGTCGCCTCCTGCGCACCGAGCAGGATCGCGGCACCATCACCTTGCTGGATCGCCGTGTGGTCACCCAGCGCTATGGCAAGGCGATCCTCAATGCATTGCCGCCGTTTCGCCGCGAGATCGAATAACGTTACCTTCGTAAACCAGGCCACAGCTCTGCGATGACGCAAGGCCGTGCCTGCGTCGTCATTCTGGAGAGCCACTTTTTCCGATAACCCGACATGGGCTGTTCAAATTCTGTTCAGCATGCTAAAACCAATTGCAAATGTTGGTCTAGCCGCTTGAAAAAGAAGGGAAAACCATGACCAAGTCGGAGTTGATCGAACGGATTGTCACGCAACAGGGGCAGCTCTCGTCGAAAGATGTCGAACTGGCCATCAAAACCATGCTCGAGCAGATGTCGCAAGCTCTGGCCACGGGGGATCGTATCGAGATTCGCGGGTTTGGCAGCTTCTCGCTCCACTACCGCGCCCCACGTGTCGGCCGCAACCCCAAGACCGGCCAGTCCGTCAGCCTGGATGGCAAATTCGTACCGCACTTCAAGCCCGGTAAGGAATTGCGCGATCGGGTGAATGAAGACGAATAATCTGCCTTCCAGCAAGCCGAGGAATCTCGCGTGAAAATCATCAAGCGTTTGTTGCTAGGTGCTGCCGCCTTGCTGGTCGGGCTCTTTATCATCATTTTCATCTTGGAAAACCGCCAGCCCGTCGCGTTGACGCTGTTCGGGCAAAGCAGCGCAATGCTGCCCTTGGCCAGTTTTCTTGTTCTTGCCTTCCTGGTGGGGCTGTTTGTTGGGCCGCTGCTGGGTAGCGCTGTTTATATGCGAATGCATCATCGCCAGCAGGTTTTATCGCGAATGCTGGCCGATAGTCGTCAAAAAAATAATTCAAAACTGCCCGGTGGTTGAGAGCAATTCACGTGCACGGTGGAGTTCATTTTTCCCCATCGTCAAAGGGAGCGCATGGTAAGATGCCGCTTTTTGAATATGGCTCGCTGGGGTAACGAATGCAGGAACAAGTCGCTAATCAGAGCGCCTATCAGAGCGATGAAATTGATCTGGTAGAGCTGGTCAAAGGGCTGTGGGCACAGAAGCTGCTCATTATTGCCGTGACAATCGTAGTGGCGTCCTGTGCTACTGCTTACGCTTTTTTGAGTAAGCCAGTCTATGAGACCAAGGCCAGCTTATTGCCGCCGCACCTTTCAGATATCGCTGAATATAACTTGGGCCGTAATGAACGAGTGGGGTTGAAGCCCTTCACTGTCGAGGCGATATACGGTGTTTTTACTCGCAGCCTTACCTCAGAGTCGCTTCGCCGTAGCTTTTTCAATGAAATCTATCTGCCCTCTTTAAGTGATGCGGATAGAGCAGCGCCAGAAGATGCGCTTTGGAGCAGATTTAATAAACAGCTAACGATTACTGCTCCGAATAAGCAACGCCCCGAATACTGGGAAGTGCGGGTAGAAAACTCCGACCCTCAAGTGGCTGCCGAATGGACCAACTTGTTGGTGGCACAGGCTTCTGAAAAAACAGAAGTCAATATGCAGCGGAACGTAGCGAGCGAGATTTTTGCGCAGGCTCAGGACGTGGAACGTCAGATTGAAGCCCTACGCCATACAGCAAAACAGCGCCGGGAAGACCAGGTGGCCATCTTGGAAGAGGCGCTCAACGTAGCTCATTCGATTGGGCTCGAAGAGGCACAAATTTCCTCTTGGCAAACCATTTCTACAAGTGCTTCCAGCTCTATTGCCAACGGGAGTCCTATTTACCTGCGTGGTGCGAAAGCAATTCGTGCGGAGCTTGAAGTACTGAAGAATCGTCAATCAGACGACCCCTTTATCCCCGAACTACGCAGCCTTCAAGAGCAGCATGAGTTCCTCAAGGGCGTGGATATTTCCCCAGAAAACGTAGCAGTATTCACGCTGGACAGCCCGGCTCAGATTCCGGAAACGCCAATCAAACCGAAAAAGGGCTTGATTATGGCTCTGGGCTTAGTCCTCGGCGGCATGCTCGGGGTGTTCTTAGCTTTGATTCGGCGTTTGATCAAGAGTCAGTAGTATCAACGATACTGGTCAACCATCGATCAGACGGTTCAAAAAAGGCCGGGGTATCCGGCTTTTTTATTGGTTCTGTCCCAGCGTCCTCGAGGGCGTTAACAACCGCATCAAGGTCATCAAGCGCATGGCCTATGGCTTTCGGGACTCGGACTACTTCTTCCTGAAAATCAAGGCCGCCGTCCCCGGGGAAAGCGCGATGAACCTTTCTTTTTACTCCTGCTGGAGCCTGTTTGTTCGCACTGCTAACATCCCGCCCCTGATTCATCCTCCGCTTCGAGAGTCGCCATGACCACCGTTCGTACCCGTATCGCGCCGTCGCCTACTGGCGATCCGCACGTCGGCACCGCGTATATCGCGTTGTTCAACCTGTGTTTCGCCCGTCAGCATGGCGGTCAGTTCATCCTGCGCATTGAGGACACCGACCAGGTGCGCTCGACTCGCGAGTCGGAGCAGCAGATCTATGATGCGCTGCGCTGGCTGGGTATCGAATGGGACGAAGGCCCGGATGTGGGCGGCCCGCATGGCCCGTACCGGCAGAGCGAGCGCGGTGAAATCTACAAGAAGTACTCCGATGAGCTGGTCACTAAGGGTCATGCCTTCCCGTGCTTCTGCAGCGCTGAGCGCCTCGATCAGGTGCGCGCCGAGCAGATGGCCAACAAGGAAACTCCGCGCTACGACGGTCACTGCATGCACATCGCCCCGCAAGACGCGCAGCAGCGCGTTGCCGCCGGTGAGCCTCATGTGATCCGCATGAAGATGCCCACCGAGGGCGTGTGCAAGGTGCCGGACCTGCTGCGCGGTGAGGTGGAAATACCCTGGGATCGCATGGACATGCAGGTGCTGATGAAGACCGATGGCCTGCCCACCTACTTCCTGGCCAACGTGGTCGATGACCATCTGATGGGCATCACCCACGTGCTGCGCGGCGAGGAATGGCTGCCCTCGGCGCCGAAGCTGATCCAGTTGTATGAATATTTCGGCTGGGAGCAGCCACAGCTGGTGTACATGCCGCTGCTACGCAATCCGGACAAGAGCAAGCTGTCCAAGCGCAAGAATCCGACCTCGGTGACGTTCTACGAGCGCATGGGCTTTTTGCCGGAAGCCATGCTCAACTACCTGGGGCGCATGGGCTGGTCCATGCCCGACGAGCGGGAGAAGTTCACCCTGGCCGAGATGATCGAACACTTCGATATCTCCCGTGTTTCCCTGGGTGGGCCGATCTTCGATCTGGAAAAATTGTCCTGGCTCAATGGGCAATGGCTGCGCGAACTGCCGGTCGAGCGTTTCGCGGCCGAGGTTCAAAAGTGGGCACTGAACCCCGAATATCTGATGCAGATCGCACCGCATGTGCAGGGCCGGGTTGAGACGTTCAGCCAGATCGCTCCGCTGGCCAGCTTCTTCTTCTCGGGCGCGGTGCCGTTGGATGCCAAGCTGTTCGAGCACAAGAAGCTCTCGCCGGATCAGGTCCGGCAAGCGCTGCAACTGCTGCTTTGGAAGCTGGAAGCCTTGCGTCAGTGGAACAAGGAAAACATCACCGCCATCATCCAGAATGTGGCGGCCGCGCTGGATCTCAAACTGCGTGATTTGATGCCGTTGATCTTCCCCGCCATCACCGGGCAGGCCAGTTCGGTGTCGGTACTGGATGCCATGGAAATCCTCGGGCCGGATCTTTCCCGTTTCCGCATGCGCCAGGCCATCGAGCTGCTTGGCGGTGTTTCCAAGAAAGAAACGAAGGAATGGGAAAAGCTGGTGGCGACCATCGACTGACTGCGTCGCTGGCGCAGCAGTTCTTCGCGCCGCCAGCACGAATCATTTGATATACGACAAGCCCTCGGCAGCTGTTGCGCCGGGGGCTTTGCCGTGTGGGGGATCAGGGTGTTTTGGCGCCGCCTGGAGGCGTCGACGGGTTGTGTTTGCCTGGCTCGTTCCCTGAAAAAGTGCCAGATCCAGATGTAGTCCCCGAAGCACTACCTGATGTGGAGCTAAACGCATTACCTGTGGGCGTACCAGTAGTAGAAGAGGGCGAAGTCCCCGAGGCGGCTCCTGAAGTGGAGCCGGTGGTGGAGCTTGAGCGAGTACCGGAAGAGGAACCTGAACCGGTTCCCGAGGACATTCCCTGGCCTGTCTCGCCAGAGTGTCTAACCGATCCATGCTCCCCATATTCTCCCTTGGCACAGGCCTGGCAAAGCGCGCGTTTCATGGCGCACCGCCCCGTCGCCCCACGGGCGATGGCCATGCCGCCCAAGGCCATCTCGATCAGGCCGGCAAGTCCTCCTTTGCGGATGCCGCACCCCAGCAGCATGACACCGCCCACGATTGAAGCCGTACGCTCGAACCCTTGTACGTTGGGCATCGATTGGTCAGTTTGGTCATAGTTCATCGGGAGTCTCCAGCGGGTTGGCTACTTTCAACTGACTGCGAGCGCTGATAGGCGTTCGAGATTAACGACAGGATGCAGCCCTTATGCGGAATGAGGCGAAATCGCCGCCTCTCGGCTGCGGGAAACTTCACCGGGGTCCGGCCGTCTACCCTGCGACTGGTTTGGCAGAAGGGAACGAGCATGTTCGCATTGGATCTGCGCGGGATGGGCATAGTCCAACTGTTCAAATGCGCAATAAAGGAATTCAGTGAGGATGAGATGCCGACCTATGCGGCAGCCTTGTCGTTTCAGGCGCTGTTCTCGCTGTTTCCATTCCTGCTTTTTTTGGTGGCGCTGATCAGTTTTTTCGATCTGCAGCCATTCTTTGACTGGCTGCGCGAGCAGGCGGCCCTGCTGCTGCCAGGGCAGGCGATGGAGCAGGTGGATAAGGTCATCGTGCAGTTCCAGTCACAGAAGGCCGGTTTGTTTTCATTCGCCATCCTGATCGCTCTTTGGACGGCCTCGGCTGGGGTGCGTTCGATGATGGTGGCGATGAACCGCGCCTATGACGTCCCGGAAGGCCGGCCCATGTGGAAGCTGTACCCGTTATCCACGTTTTATACCCTGGGCATCGCCTTAATGCTGCTGTCGGCAGCCGCGCTGATGGTGGTAGGCCCCACACTGATGGGGCGGTTGGCCGGACTTGTGGGGATCGAAGAGTATCTGGTCGTCCTCTGGGCCTGGTTGCGCTGGCCGGTGGCGATCCTGTTGTTGATTGTGGCGGTGGCAGTGATCTATTACGTCACACCGGATGTGAAGCAGGAGTTTCGCTTCATAACCCCGGGGTCGCTTGTCGCGGTGCTGGTGTGGATCGCCGCCTCGCTGGGCTTCGGTGTCTATGTGCAAAACTTTGCCGACTACAACGCGACCTACGGCAGCATCGGCGCGATCATTATCATGCTGATGTATTTCTACATTTCAGCCGCCGTACTGCTGTTTGGTGCCGAGCTCAATGCAGTGATCGAACACCACGACCCGCAAGGCAAGAACCCCGGTGAGAAGGTGGCCTAGCCGCGACCTCAGCGCTTGGCAGCGGTGGCCAAGCGCCGAGGTGTGAAACTCGACATGCATTGGAAGGCTGGTTTTTCAGCCCTCAACGCCCAGCACTTTGAACAGGAAGGCGTATTCCAGGGCCACGTCGCGCAAGGCCTGGTAGCGGCCGCTCATGCCGCCATGTCCCGCCCCCATGTCGGTCTTGAGCAGCAGCAGATTGCTGTCGGTCTTGGTGGCGCGCAGTTTGGCGACCCATTTGGCCGCCTCCCAATACTGCACACGACTGTCGTGGTAGCCGGCCACGGCCAGCAGCGCCGGGTAATCCTGGGCACGCACGTTCTCATACGGGGCATACGCCTTGATTCGTGCATAGGACTCGGGCTCGTTAGGATTGCCCCATTCGTCGTACTCGGTGACCGTCAATGGCAGGTCGGGGTTGAGCATGGTGTTCAGCACATCGACGAAAGGCACCTCGGCAATGGCCGCAGCGAACAGCTCCGGACGCTGATTGAGTACCGCGCCCATCAACAGTCCGCCCGCGCTGCCGCCACTGATCGCCATGCGGGCTGGCGAGGTATAGCCGTCGAGAATCAGCTGCTCGGCGGCGGCAATGAAGTCGCCAAAGGTGTTGGCCTTGTGTGCCAGTTTGCCGGCCCGGTACCAGGCTTCGCCCAGCTCGCCGCCGCCGCGCACGTGGGCAATGGCGAAGACGAAACCACGCTCCAGCAGCGACAGGCGGGCATGGGAGAACCAGGGGTCGAGGCTCTCGCCATAGGCACCGTAACCGTACAGGTAGAGTAGGGCGGGCTGACCGCTCGCCAGCACCTCGCGGCGCGCCACCAGGCTGATGGGGATACGCGTGCCGTCCTCAGCCGTGGCCCACACGCGGCGACTTTCATAGGCATCGGCATCGAACGGGCCTTCCACCGGGGTTTCTTTGAGAACCTGCTGCCGGCCGCTGACCGGCTCCAGTTGACGCACTTGAGCGGGTCGGTTGAGTGCCTCGTAGCGCAGGCGGATCACCGGGCTGTTGAATTCCAGGGTGTCCTGCACGTGCAAGCTGTAGGCGGCGTCC
The DNA here is from genome assembly GCA_964410065.1 of uncultured Pseudomonas sp. Classification (GTDB taxonomy): domain Bacteria; phylum Pseudomonadota; class Gammaproteobacteria; order Pseudomonadales; family Pseudomonadaceae; genus Serpens. Next base: position 15,095 of record CAYPFO010000009.1, on the reverse strand, counting down.
GGCAGCTCCAGGCGATACGGCGCCGCGCCCTGCGGATGCACCTGCAGAATCGGCAGGCCGCCTTCGCGCAGACTTAACACGTAGCCGTCGGCGTTGAGGTCGATGCCTTCGAGCATGCACTCGGGATCGTGGGCGCGCAGTTCCTGCCAGTGCGCGCGGCAGGGTGTGTCTTGCGCCGCGCGGTACAGGGCGAAGTTGATGCCGGTCTGGTTGCTGCGGATCAGCCAGCTCCATTGACCATCGAGCAAGCCGTGGTCGACGTCATATTCATGGTCTTCTTCGCGAGGCGCCATGCAAATGAACGCATCATGGGGCTGGCTGGCATCCAGCACCCAGGCTTCGCTGGTGGTCTTGCTGGCGCTGGCCAGGATCAACTGCCGCTCTGAGCTGGATCGGTAGCAATGCACGAAGAAACGGCCGTCCGGCTCATTGAACACCAGTTGGGGCTCGCTTTCGTCCAGGCGGTAGCGGTACAGCTTGTGGGGGCGATGGGTGTCGTCCAGTTCACCGAAGAACAGCGTCTGGCTGTCGTTGGCCCAGGTCATGCTGCCATCGCAGTCCTCGAAGGGCAGCTCGCGCACTGCACCGCTGGTGAGATCTTTGACGAACAGGCGATAGATCTCATCGCCGCTGGTGTCCAGGCTGTAACCCAGCAGGCGGTGATCCGGGCTGATACTGAATGCGCCGAGGGACAAGAAGCCGCCTTGCGCCAACTCGTTGGGATCGAGCAGCAACTGTTCGTTCTGAGGATCGAGCGTCAGCGAATTGTCGGTGGGGCGCGGGCAGCGGTAGTGGCGCGCGTATTCGTCGCCTGCCGTGGTGCGTTGGTAATACAGCCACGGGCCCCAGGGCGCCGGCAATGACAGGTCAGTCTCGCGGATACGCCCCTTGATTTCCTCGAACAAGGTTTCGCGCAGCGTGACCTGTTCCGCCAGGCTGGCTTCGGTGTAGGCATTTTCAGCCTGCAGATAGGCGAGTACCTCGTCGCTGTCGCGGTGCTCCAGCCATTGGTAGGGGTCGGCGCTGGCAGCGTCAATGCGGGCGATGGGGGCTTGGCTCATGCGCGAAATCTCATGTGGCGAATGGCCGCGCAACGGGAAGCCGGGGCGCGGAAAAGCCGTTATCATAAGCGCCCCCATTCCACGGGCCAAAGATCAATGTTTGAGAACGACTACCTGCTCGCGTGGGCGATCTACGCGATTGCCGCGCTGGGTTTACTGCTGGTGTGGGTGCGGATCACCCGCTGGATGTGGCGTTGGCTGCGCGAGCCGCTGTGGTTGGCGGTCGCGATCCTGCTGTTCACACCAACCCTGGTTGATCCAGCCCGAGACATGCTCGCGCCAGCGATTGCCATCGCGGCCCTGGATATCCTGTTCAAGGTCGGTGACAGTGTCTGGCGTGCAACGGCTGACGTGTCCATGTATGGACTGATCGCCTTCGTCGTGTACCTGGTCTTTGTCGCCCTGCGCTGGATAGTGGAACGTTGGTGGCAGAAGCGCCGCGCTACGGCTGCCCCTGATGCGCGTGCGCCTGACTCCACGCACCCGGAGCCCACCCTGCGCGAGATTCTCGAACAAGAGCGGCTGCGGCCGGCGCGAATCGAGCCACGCCTGTAAGGCTGTGCGAAAGAGGGGACGTCTGTGTGTGAATTGCTCGGCATGAGTGCCAATGTGCCCACCGATATTGTGTTCAGCTTCACCGGGTTGATGCAGCGTGGCGGGGGGACCGGGCCGCATCGCGATGGCTGGGGTATAGGTTTTTACGAGGGGCGCGGACTGCGCCTGTTCCAGGACCCGACCGCCAGCATTGATTCCGAGGTGGCGCGCCTGGTGCAGCGTTATCCGATCAAGAGCGAGGTGGTGATCGGCCATATTCGCCAGGCTAACGTCGGCCAGGTCAGCCTGGCCAATACGCACCCGTTTTCCCGCGAGCTGTGGGGGCGCAATTGGTGTTTCGCCCATAATGGCCAATTGGCAGATTTTGCGCCCGAGCCTGGCCTGTATTCCCCGGTCGGCGACACCGACAGTGAAGCCGCATTTTGCGATCTGCTCAATCGCGTGCGCCGTGCCTTTCCCGAGCCGGTAGCCGTACAGGTGCTGCTACCGGTGCTGGTCAGCGCCTGCGCTGAATACCGTGACAAGGGCGTGTTCAACTGTTTGCTCAGCGATGGCGACTGGTTGTTCAGTTTCTGCTCGACCAAACTGGTGGAAATCACTCGCCGCGCGCCTTTCGGCCCGGCACGCCTCAAGGATGCCGACCTGACCGTGGACTTCCAGGCGGAAACCACGCCGGACGATGTGGTGACTGTGCTGACCACCGAAGCCCTGACGGACAACGAAAAATGGATTCAGCACCAGCCCGGCGACTGGACGCTGTGGCGCTGTGGCGAACGCATCGCCGACGGCAAGGCATAGGGCCTCTGCATGCTGCGAAGCTATCTGCGGTTAGTGTTGTTTGCCTTTGGCTTGCTGGCGGGTGTGCAGGTGCCGGCCTTCATCGATGCCTATGCCCAGCGGGTGGAAGCGCATCGCCTGGAGTCCGCCGAAAGTCTTTCGGGATTTAGCGAAACCGCCCGGCGCTTCTTTGCCGGCGATCTCGACCGACTGGTCGCCCATTACCGCACCAGCGACGATCCGGTGATGCGCAGTGATGCGGCCAGTGTCAGTTACCTGGTCAGGCGGGCGGCCTTGCTGGAGCGTGAATGGCAGGCCATGCAAGGCACCTGGTATGCACGCGCCTGGCATGTCGTCAGCGCAGCCGACCCGAAGCTGCGGGCCGAGACCTTGGCTGCATTCCGTTACCAGATCATGCTCGACCCGGCAGCAATCGCCTGGGGGTTGTCCTGCGCCTTGCTGCTGGCCCTGGTGGTGGAAAGCATCTTGGTCATGCTTGGTTCGCTGCTCCTGGGCAAACGCCGGCGTGGCGTATATCGCTGAGTACAGCGGCGCCTTATTTGGTAGGAGCCCGCTTGCTGGCGCTCGACGAGCGGAGCCAGCAAGAAACTTTTAGGCCCAGTTAACTTCTCCCGGCTGCGTATCCGGCACATCCAACGTGGCGACAAAGCCGCCGTCGGGATGATTGGACAGGTGCAATGTGCCGCCATGGCGTTCGGCGGTGCGGCGGGCGATGGCCAGGCCCAGGCCGTAGCCTGCTGCGGTTTGTCCAGGCGCTCGGTAAAACGGCTCACCCAGTTGGGCCAGATGCTCAGGCGATACCCCGGGGCCGTGATCACGCACGCTCACCCGCACACGTTGCTCGCGGCGCTCGGCGCTGATCTCGATGGGCTGGCCGGGAGGGTTGAAGCGCAGGGCATTGCGCAGCAAGTTGTCCAGGGCTCGCTCCAGCAGGTCCGGCCAGCCTTGCAAACGCAGGTTGCCGGGCACTTCGACGCGAATCTCCTGCTCGGGTGCCGCGAGACGCGCATCTTCACGCAGCTTGCCAATTAACGCACTCAGATCGATTGAATGGGTGGCGCCAGGTTCGGCATCGAGGCGCGCCAGGGCGAGGATTTCACTGATCAGCGCTTCCAGACGGTCGCACTCCTGAGTCAGGCGTGGCCACAGTTTTTCCCGTTCAGCTGCATTAGCCCGTTCGGACAGGGCGATAGCAATCCGCAAGCGCGCCAAGGGTGAGCGCAGCTCGTGGGAAACGTCACGCAGCAACTGGCGCTGACTGCCGATCAGGCCTTGCAGACGTTCGCCCATGCGGTTGAAATCGCGTGCCAATACGCCGAACTCGTCATGCCGGTCGGCCAGCTGCGCCAGGCTATTTTGCTGATACGCCGTCTGGCCGAGGTCGTGCACGGCGCCGCGCAAGCGGTTGAGCGGGCGGGTGATCGACAGGGTGAGCAGCACGCTGAACAGGGTCAGGACTACCAGGGCGATGCTCAAGGCGCTGAGTGGCCCGAACAGACTCTCGCGGTGCCAGGCCGCCACTTCCGTGCGCGGGATGCGGTAGAGGAACAGAAACGTCTCACCACTTTCGGGACTGATGTACTCGCTGGTCAGGCGTCGCCAGGGCAGGTGGCGTTCGCGTTTGCTGTGGCGCTCCTCGAGCGCGGCGGCGCGACGCGGAAAGGTTCCTTCAATCAACGGCTCGCCGTTCTCGCCAAACACCTGAACATCAATGCGCTGCTGCTGGCGTAGGTGTTCGAGGTAGCGCTGGGCGGCGACAGGTCCACGGGATTCGTAGTGTTGGGTCCAGTCGGCTGCCAGATTCTTGATCACGGGATGACGGCTGAGCACCCAGGCATCCTGATCCAGCGTGCGGCTGAGCAACAGGGACAGCCCGGCAACCAGGGCAATGGCCAGCCAGAAGCTGGCAAACACACGCCAGAACAGTGAGCGCACGCTACTTTCTCCTCAAGCGGCAACACCCGCCAGGCGGAACCTGGCGGGTGCGGATGACAACGTTTGGATGATGATTATTGGGCCTTTTGATCCTTGGCGTCCTTCCAGGCCTTGAACTCGGCGCGTTCGGCACGGCGTTCTTGCATGTTCTTTTGGCGCTCTTCGAAGCGCTTGAGTTGCTCGGGCGTCAGCTGGGCGCGGATATCCTTTTGGCTCTTGTCATGGTTAGCCTTGAGGTCCTTCTGCATGGCCTGTTTCTCGGCGGCCGGCAGCTTGTCCAGGTAGCGCTGATGGATGTCATGGCGTTGCTTCATCTGCTCGCCCATGACCTTGCCGATCTCGCGGCGCTGCTCCTTGCTCAGATCAAGGTCATGAAAGGCTTTGGCGCCATGGTGACGATGATGCTGGCCATGTTTCGAACCCTGTTGCGGTTCATGACTGGGCATGGCCATGGCTACGGAGGGCAGAACGGCGGCGATCAGCAGGGCGGTCAGAGTCTTGCGCATGATTACTTCCTCGTTTCGATTCCCGGCGTGTTCCGGATGTGGCCAGTTTAGGGAGCTGAAAGTCAGGCGCGGTCAGGCGAGGGTAAAGGCAACGTAAAGGGTGCGAAGCCGGGCTGAGCACTTCCGCGAAGACTTCCGCGAAGCGGCGCGTGGAGTCGAATTAACTCTGTCAGCCGCGGCTGTAGTAATAGCCGCGGCTGCGTAGCGCCAGGATACGTGGGCTGCCGTCCGGGTGTGGGCCCAGCTTCTTGCGCAGGTTGCTGATGTGCATGTCCAGGCTGCGGTCATACAGGGTCAGCTTGCGGCCCAGCGCCAGTTGCGCCAGCTCCTGCTTGTCCACCGGCTCGCCGGGCTGCTTGAGCAGCGTTTCGAGCAGGCGACCTTCGGAAACGGTCAGACTGACTTCACGATCACCCAAAATAACCACGCCGCGGGCGGGGCTGAAGCACAGGTCGTCCAGCTCGAGTTGGCTGGTGATGGCTGGCGCGACGGTGCGACGCAGCACGGCGCGCAGGCGCGCGGTCAGTTCGCGCGGGTCGCAGGGTTTGGCCAGGTAGTCGTCAGCGCCCAGCTCCAGGCCGAGGATGCGGTCCAGCGGCTCGCCACGGGCAGAGAGCATCACTACCGGCAGATCGGGATGATTGACGCGCAATTGCTTGAGCAATTCCAGGCCGCTGCCGTCGGGGAGCATCACGTCCAGCACCACCGCAGCTGGGTTGCGCTGAGCCAGGGCGACGCGAGCGCTTTGCCCGTCATGGCAGGCATAAACCTCGAAACCTTCCTGGCGCAGCCAGGTAGCCAGCAGGTCGCAGAGTTCCTGATCGTCGTCGATCAGCAGCAGTTCGCTCATTGCAGGCTATCCAGTGGCTGTTCAGAAAAGTACGGCGGAAGACGGGCGGTTACGGTAATACCTTATTGAACGGCTTCACTTCCGCTCCGGCATAGACGCCAGCCTCAACGTAGGGGTCGGCAGCGGCCCAGCTTTTGGCGGCGCCGAGCGATTCGAACTCGGCCACCACCAGGCTGCCGGTGAAACCCGCGTCACCCGGTGTACTGCTGTCGATGGCCGGATGCGGACCGGCCAGAATCAGGCGGCCTTCGTCCTTGAGCTGTTGCAAGCGTGCCAGGTGCGCAGGGCGGGCAGCCAGGCGCTGTTGCAGGGTGCCCGGTACATCGGTGGCGATAATGGCGTAGAGCATATTCAGTCCTTGTTGTTTTCGGGAGCACTATCATGCATGTGGCGTGCAAGAAACACACCCTGGGCGATCAGGAACAGCAGCGTCATGCCAAGGCTGCCGAACACTTTGAAGTCCACCCAGAACTCGTGGAAGGTAAACGCGACAAACAGGTTGGCGGCGCCGCAAAACAGGAAGAACATCACCCAGGCGATGTTCAGGCGCGTCCACAGGGGCTGGGGCAGGCTGATGGCATGGCCCATGATGCGTTGGATCAGCGGTTGCTTGCCGATGAAGTGACTGCCGGCAAAGGCCGCGGCGAACAGCCAGTTGACCACCGGCGCCTTCCACTTGAGGAAGGTTTCGCTGTTGAAGGCGATGGTCATGCCACCGAATACCAGACAGGCCAGCAACGTCAGCCATTGGCCTTTTTCCAGCTTGCGCTGCACCAGCAGGATCACACCGTAGACGACGATTGAGCTGGCAATCAGCACCCCGGTGGCGCTGAAGATGCCGCCCAGTTCAAAGCTCTGGCCGGCGAACTCGACAGTGCGCGGGTCGAGCTTGTAGACGATGAAGAAGAGGATCAGTGGAATGAAATCGATGAGTTGTTTCACGTCGGCAGCCAAGGGCGGATCGGGCCGGCATAATAGCAAACATGAATGAATGCGAAAGCGGCACCCTGAAAGTCGACCTGCACTGCCACAGCACCGCCTCCGACGGCGTGTTGCCACCGGCGGAAGTGGTCGCGCGCGCCCATGAACGCGGCGTGCATATGCTGGCCCTGACCGACCATGACACCCTCGAAGGCCTCGATGAAGCACGCGAGGCGGCTCGGGGGCTGGGCATGCAGCTGATCAACGGCGTTGAGCTGTCCTGCACCTGGGGCGGGGCGACCATCCATGTTCTCGGCTATGGCTTTGCTCAGGATGCCCCGGCCCTGTGCCAGGCGATCACGGACCTGCACCACGGCCGCTGGGCACGCGCCAAGGAAATTTCCCGTCGCCTGACCGCCAAGGGGATGCCCGGTGCGATGGAAGGTGCTCGGGCGGTGCAGCAGGAGTTGGGTGATAGCGGCAACGCGCCGGCTCGCCCGCATTTCGCCGAGTTTCTGGTGCGCGCCGGGCATGCCCGCGACCGTGCCGAGGCGTTTCGCAAGTGGTTGGGCAGCGGTAAGCTGGGCGACGTGAAACAGCACTGGCCGAGCCTTGACGACGCCGTTGGTACACTGCGTGCCGCCAACGCCTGGGTGAGCCTGGCGCACCCGTGCCAATACACATTGACGCGCAGCAAGCGCCGCCGCCTGGTCATGGATTTTCAGGCCGCCGGAGGGCATGCACTGGAAGTGGTCAACGGCATGCAGCCGGCCGAGCAGGTGGGCACCCTGTCGATTCTGGTACGCGAGTTTGGCCTGCTGGCCAGTGTCGGCAGCGATTTTCATGCGCCCGGCCAATGGGCTGAGCTGGGCCTGTACCGGCCACTTCCCGATGACCTGCCACCTCTGTGGGCACGTTTTACCAATGACCAGTCCCTTATTACTGCCCTCTGAACAGGGAGGTGTCATGAGTCAGTTCTTCCAGGTTCACCCGGAAAATCCCCAATCGCGCCTGATCAAACAGGCCGTGGGCATTCTGCGCAATGGCGGGGTGATCGTTTACCCCACCGATTCGGCTTATGCGGTGGGGTGTCTGCTCGGCGACAAAAGCGCGGTGGAGCGTATCCGCCGCCTGCGTCAGTTGGACGACAAGCACAACTTCACCCTGCTGTGCTGCGACCTGTCGCAGCTTGGTGTGTTCGCCAAGGTCGACACCGGTGCGTTCCGCCTGCTCAAGGCGCACACACCCGGGCCGTACACCTTCATTCTCAACGCCACCCGCGAAGTACCGCGCATGTTGTTGCACCCCAAGCGCCGCACCATCGGCCTGCGCGTGCCCAGCCATCCGATTGCCCAGGCCTTGCTGGAGGAACTCGGCGAGCCGCTGATGAGTGCCAGTCTGATCATGCCGGGGGAGCAACTGCCGCTGAGCGACCCCTATGAAATGCGCCAGATTCTGGAGCACCAGGTCGATCTGATCATTGATGGCGGCTTCGGTGGTCAAGAGGCTTCCACAGTGGTCAGTCTGGTGGATGACCGGCCGCAGGTACTGCGCACCGGCTGCGGTGATCCGTCTCCGTTCCAGGACCGCGATTGAGTCGCCTGGCGCTCCTCTCCCCATAGCGAGCACTTCATGCAGGATATTTCCACCGTTGCCGAGCCTGTCGTTCAGGCGCTGCCCGCCGAGCCCGAGCAGCTGCGTCTGGCGCTCGTCTATGGCGAGGCTGTTACCGAGCTGCCGCAGGACCTGTACATTCCCCCGGATGCCCTTGAGGTGTTTCTCGAAGCCTTCGAAGGCCCCCTCGACCTGTTGCTCTACCTGATCCGCAAACAGAACGTGGATATTCTCGACATCCCGGTGGCGCAAATCACCCACCAGTACATGGGCTACGTCGAGCTGATGAAAAGCGTGCGCCTGGAGCTGGCCGCCGAATACCTGGTCATGGCCGCGATGCTGGCCGAGATCAAGTCGCGCATGCTGCTGCCGCGCAGTGGTGAAAGCGAGGAGGAGGAGGACGACCCGCGCGCCGAGCTGATCCGTCGCCTGCAGGAATACGAGATCTTCAAGGCCGCGGCCGAAGATCTCGAAGAGTTGCCCCGCGTCGGTCGCGAGGTGCATGTGCCGCAACTGGAGGCGCCCGAGGCGCGGGCGCGCAAACTGCTGCCTGACGTCGCTCTGGAGGAAGTGTTGCTGGCCATGGCCGAGGTGATGCGCCGTGCCGACATGTTCGAAAGTCACCAGGTGACCCGCGAAGCGCTGTCTACCCGCGAGCGCATGAGCGAGGTCCTGGAGCGCCTGAAGGGCGGCGCTTTCGTAGCCTTTGCCAGCTTGTTCCGCATTGAGGAGGGCCGCCTTGGCGTGGTTGTGACCTTTATGGCGGTGCTCGAGCTGATCAAGGAATCGCTGGCCGAGCTGGTGCAAAATGAGCCCTTCGCCCCCATTCATGTTCGCGCGCGAGTCGAGTAGTAAATGAATCTTTCCGACCCCAATGACCTCGCTGTCCTGCTGGAAGGCTTGTTGCTGGCGGCGGGCAAACCGTTGTCGCTGGATCAGTTGAGTGAGCTGTTCGACGAGACCGAGCGGCCGGAGCCCGGCTTGCTGCGCAGTGCCCTGGCAGTCCTGGCCCAGTCCTGCAGCGGGCGCGCCTTCGAACTCAAGGAAGTCGCCAGCGGTTATCGGCTACAAGTGCGCACACGTCTCGCGCCCTGGGTGGGGCGGCTATGGGAGGAGCGTCCACAGCGCTATTCGCGCGCCATGCTGGAAACCCTGGCGCTGATCGCGTACCGCCAGCCCATCACCCGGGGCGAAATCGAGGATATTCGCGGCGTGCAGGTCAACAGCCAGATCGTCAAGACGTTGATCGAGCGGGAGTGGATTCGCGTGGTCGGCCATCGTGAGGTGCCGGGTCGACCGGCCATGCTGGCGACCACCAAGGCGTTTCTCGACCACTTCAACCTGAAAAGCCTCGACGAATTGCCACCGTTGGCTGAGTTGCGGGAAATGGAGCCGGAAATACGCCCGGTGCAAGATGATGACTTGCCCGTGCCACCCGGCCTGCAAGCCCGCGCCGACGCCGCGCTGGGTGAAGACGCTGAGGCCGAGCCGGCCCGCGAAACCAGCTTTCGCAGCCTGCTCGCCGAACTGGACACCATGGAGCACGGCCTCAAGACCGACTTCGACGACCTATTGCTCGACGAACTGGAAGACCTGGACGAGGGGCTGGCAGACGATGAGCTTGACCCGTTCAACGATGAGGAACCGCAGCTGGAGCGTGAGTAACGACCGGTATCTGATGGATAGGCGCATATGCAGCCATCCGCAAGCGCCGCCTTGTACCCAATCGCCTGCGAATCTGCGGTAGTCTCGACTGAGTATCTTCACAGGAGTCGACGATGCATCCCCGGGTTCTAGAAGTCACCGCACGGCTGATCGAACGCAGCCGGCCGACCCGCACGCGCTATCTCGAGCAGATGCGTGCGGCGGGCAGTCAGGGGCCGCGCCGCGACACGCTGCCCTGCGCCAATCTGGCCCATGGTATGGCTGGATGTTCGGCGACTGACAAGCAGCGCCTGCGGCTGCCAGGCGAAGTGAATGTGGCCATTGTCTCGGCCTACAACGACATTCTTTCCGCGCACCAGCCGTACCAGCGTTTCCCGGACATCATCAAGGCCGCACTGGCCGACATCGGCTCGGTGGGGCAGTTCGCCGGCGGTGTGCCGGCCATGTGCGACGGCGTCACCCAGGGCGAGGCCGGCATGGAACTGAGCCTGGCCAGTCGCGAGGTGATTGCCATGGCCACCGCCGTGGCGTTGTCCCACAACCTGTTCGATGCCGCGCTGTGCCTGGGCATCTGCGACAAGATCGTCCCCGGCCTGCTGCTCGGCGCGCTGCGCTTCGGCCATCTGCCGGTGGTGTTCGTGCCCGGCGGGCCGATGCCCTCGGGGCTGTCCAACGAGAAGAAGGCCCAGGTCCGCCAGCTGTACGCGGAAGGCAAGGTGAGCCGCGAGGAGCTGCTGGAATCGGAGATGAAGTCCTACCACAGCCCCGGCACCTGCACCTTCTACGGCACCGCCAACACCAACCAGGTGATGCTGGAAATCATGGGCCTGCAACTGCCCGGCTCCTCGTTCGTCAATCCGGACACGCCGCTGCGCGATGCGCTGACCGCAGAAGCGGCGCATCAAGCGGTGCGCCTGACCCGGCACGGCGGCGATTACTTGCCCTTGTGCGAGGTGCTTGACGAGAAAGCCATCGTCAATGCGGTCGTGGCACTGCACGTGACCGGCGGCTCGACCAACCACAGCCTGCACCTGCCGGCGATTGCCCGCGCCGCCGGTATCCAGCTCGATTGGCAGGACATGGCCGAGCTGTCCGCCGTGGTGCCCAGCCTGACCCGCATCTACCCCAACGGCAGCGCCGACGTGAATCATTTCCACGCGGCGGGCGGCACGCCTTTCCTGATTCGTACCCTGCTGAATGCCGGGTTACTGCATGAAAACGTCAACACTGTGCTGGGTCATGGCCTTAGCCGCTATGCGCAGGAGCCGTACCTGGACGGTAAGCGTCTGGCCTGGCGGGCCGGCAGCGAGCGCAGCCTGGACGAAACCATTCTGCGTCCGGCCGGGCGGCCCTTTGCCGCCGAGGGTGGGCTGCGCCTGCTGCAGGGCAATCTGGGGCGCGGCGTCATGAAGGTCTCCGCCGTGGCGCCCGAGCACCGCGTGGTCGAGGCGCCGGCGCGGGTATTCAACGACCAGGCCGAACTAGCCGCAGCCTTTCAGGCGGGCGAGCTGAATCGCGATGTGGTTGCCGTGGTGCGTTTCCAAGGTCCGAAAGCCAACGGGATGCCGGAGTTGCACAAGCTGACGCCGTATCTGGGCGTGTTGCAGGATCGCGGCTATCGCGTGGCCCTGGTCACCGACGGGCGTATGTCCGGAGCTTCAGGCAAGGTGCCGGCAGCCATTCATCTGTATCCGGAAGCCTGTGACGGCGGACCGCTGGCGCGGCTGCGCAATGACGACCTGGTCCGCGTCGATGGCGAGCAAGGGCGAGTCGAGGTGTTGATCAGCGACGCGCAATGGCAGGAGCGTGAACCGGCGCCCGCGCCTCAAGGCTTGGGCATCGGCAGCGGGCGTGAGCTCTTTGCCTTCATGCGAGCCGCGTTCAGTTGTGCGGAGGAGGGCGCCAGCGTCTTCAGTGCGGAACTGGATCAGTTGCGCTAGCGGTGCTTACAAAATGCTGCATGCTTATGTGAGGGCGCGGTCTGGCCGGTTGCCGAACCTTTCAGTCGAACAGGAGTTGTCGTGATCTATCAGTTGGATCTGCCGGTCGATGTGCCGGCGCACAGTCATAGCGATGCCCAGCGGTGCGCGCAAAGCCTGGCCAACGTGGTCGCCGATGCGCTGCGTGAAGCCATTGATACCCAAGGGTATGCGAGCCTGGTCGTGTCCGGTGGCCGCAGCCCGTTGAGTTTCTTCGCCAGCCTTGCCGCCCAGCCGCTGAACTGGTCGCGTGTGGTGGTCAGCCTGGCGGACGAGCGCTGGGTGGCCCCGGGCGATGCCGCCAGCAATGAAACGCTGGTGCGCGATCACCTGCTACAAGGGCCAGCTGCGGCGGCGCGCTTCATCGGTATGTACCACCCAGGCGCCACGCTTGAGGAGGCTGCAGAGCAAGCTGATGCCGCGCTGGCCGAGCTGCCGCAGCCCATCGACGTACTGGTGCTGGGCATGGGCGAAGACGGTCATACCGCGTCGCTGTTCCCGGGCAGTCCGTTGCTCGCCGCTGCGCTCAGTCCTGATTGTCCACGCCGCTGCCTGCCCATGCAGGCGCCGGACGAGCCGCGCCAACGCCTGACCTTGACATTGCCGCTACTAAAGGCGGCGCGCATGCAATTGCTGGTGATTGCCGGCCAAGCCAAGGTCGACACCCTGCGCCGTGCCTTGGCGGGCAACGATCCGCTGGAAATGCCGATCCGCGCCTTCCTGCATTACCCGTTGGAGATTCACTGGAATCCCTGATTGACATTCCGCGCCAGGTGTCACCAGGCCTGCCTCCCGTGCGGAAAATACCTGCAACAGCCCGCTACGCTTGCGTAACGGAAGCGCGTATGATGCGCGCCCTTTCACTCGGAACCGCCACACCGGGAGGTGCTCAGATGACCGAACACGAAAACACCCCAGAACACATCGTCCACGGCGAAAAACTGCAGAAAGTCCTCGCCCGCATGGGCCTGGCCTCGCGCCGTGATATCGAAAGCTGGATCAGCGCCGGCCGCGTCAAGGTCAATGGCAAAGTGGCTGCCCTCGGCCAGCGCGTCGACCTGCACGATGCCATTGCCATCGACGAGCGCTTGATCAAGCGCGAAGAAGCGAGCGAAGCGGTGCGCCGCGTGCTGATCTACAACAAGCCGGACGGTGAAGTCTGCACCCGCGACGATCCGGAAAAGCGCCCAACCGTGTTCGAGCGTCTGCCGCGTCTGCAAAACGGCCGCTGGATCAATATCGGTCGTCTGGACATCAACACCACGGGCCTGTTGATGTTCACCACCGATGGCGAACTGGCCAACCGGTTGATGCACCCCTCCTACGAGATGGACCGCGAGTACGCAGTGCGCGTGCGCGGCGAGGTCACCGAGGAAATCCTCGAGAACCTGAAAAACGGCGTGATGCTGGAAGACGGCCCGGCCAAGTTCACCGATATCCAGGAAGCACCCGGCGGCGAAGGCTTCAACCATTGGTACCACGTGGTGGTGATGGAAGGCCGTAACCGTGAAGTGCGCCGCCTGTGGGAATCCCAGGGGTTGGTGGTCAGCCGCTTGAAACGCGTGCGTTTCGGGCCGGTGTTCCTCAATTCCGATATCACCATGGGTCGCTGGCGCGAATTGACCCAGGCCGAAGTGGATATCCTCAGCGATGAAGTGGGCCTCAAGCCCGTCGCCATGCCGGAGATGAAAGGCAAGGCGCGCGAAAAGCTCGAGCGTCAGCAGAAACGATCGGCCAGGCCGCTGAGCCCCAGCGAGCGTCCTGCCCGTGGCCCGCGCCCGGCGCGCGATGATGAGCGCGCGGCGCCGCGCGGCAAGGCTGAGGCTGAGGCTGAGCGTCCTGCGCGTGCACCTCGTCCAGCCCGCGACGACGAGCGTGCTGCACCGCGCGGCAAGCCAGCCGGTGAGCGAGGCGAGCGCAGCGCACCGCGTGGCAAACCCCAGGATCGTCCGGCCCGCACGGGCGGAACGTCGCTGGCTGAGCGTCCGAGTGATGTAAAGCGCAAGCCGCGCCCGCAAAACGAGCGCCCGGCCGGTGCCCAGGACGCCCCGCGCAAGCCGCGTCCCAAGGCCGAACGTCCCGCTCTCGAGCTGGCTGAGCGTCCCAGCAAGTCGCGCACCAGCGCTCCGGCCAAGCGCCGCAATCAGCCGACGGCCGAAGGCCAGCGTCCGGGCTTCGGCCGCAAGCGCTAAGTCGTCCGCGTAAAACAAAAAACCCGCCAACAATAAGTGGCGGGTTTTTTGTTTGCAGCCTCGGTAAGGTCGCGACACGCCTTGGGCTACGCCGCGCCGCTTATCGTTACTGCGCGTCGAACGCCTGGCCGTTGATGCCCTGGCTGTCCGGGCCCATCAGGTACAGATAGACCGGCATGATGTCCTCAGGCGTCGGGCGGGTTTGCGGGTCTTCACCCGGGAAGGCCTTGGCGCGCATGTCGGTACGCGTGCCGCCCGGGTTGACGCTATTGGCGCGAATGGCGGCCACGCCGTCGACTTCATCGGCCAGCACTTGCATCAGCCCTTCGGTGGCGAACTTGGATACCGCGTAGGCGCCCCAGTAAGCGCGGCCCTTGCGACCGACACTGCTGGAGGTGAACACCACCGAGGCGTCTTCCGACAGCTTGAGCAGCGGCAGCAACGTGCTGGTGAGCATGAACATGGCGTTCACGTTGACCTGCATGACGCGCATGAAGTTGTCGCCGGTTAGTTGCTCCAGCGGGGTGATTGGGCCGAGGATCGAGGCATTGTGCAGCAGGCCATCGAGGCGGCCGAACTCGGCCTCGATCATCGCCGCCAACTCGTCGTACTGGTGCGGCAGGGCGGTTTCCAGGTTGAACGGAATCACGGCGCCTGACGGGTACCCGGCGGCTTCGATTTCGTCGTAGACGCGGTTGAGGTTTTCTTCGGTCTTGCCCAGCAGCAGCACAGTGGCGCCATGGGCGGCGAAGGTCTTGGCGGCGGTGGCGCCGATGCCGCGCCCGGCGCCGGTGGCCAGAATCACCCGGCCCTGGAGCAGGTCGGGACGGGCGGAATAATCGAACATGGAAGGCTCCTTCGGAGAGCTGCAAGCCGCAAGCGGCAAGCGTCAAGTTGGGGTTATACAGGTCGGTCGGGCATCATCATTGGCTTGCAGCTTGCAGCTTGCAGCTTGCAGCTTGCAGCTTGCAGCTTGCAGCTTGCAGCGGCGCTAGCAGCCGCACAGCGCCCGGTCGAGC
>CAYPFO010000008.1:0-86391 GCA_964410065.1 uncultured Pseudomonas sp. | reverse complement strand
TCCTCCCGCCAGCGTTGCTGCAGCGCCAGGTAGGCGTCATGCAGATCGGCATTGCTCTTCAGCTCCAGGGTCAGCGCCGGGCTGGCCAGGCGCTCCTCGAACTGCGTGGTCAACTGGCGCACCTGTTCCGTGCTGTGCTCGGCCTCCAGCTTCCAGGTCATGCGGTAGATGGCCATGCGCAGCGAGCCGGCGGTGTTGATGGCCGCGGCATCCCCTTCGCTGAGCTTGGCAATCAGCCCCGAGCTGAGCGCGCTGGCCAGCGCGAAGATCACGATCAGCGACACCGCGACCCCGGCCCGGGCGGGCAGCGAGCCATTCCACCAGCGTTTTGCCACAGCTACCTCCAAAGAGTTCGCGGTACCCACGCGGCACCCGCAGCGAACCGAAGTGGAAATCCAATCTATTGAAAAACAAGGGGTTTTCCGAAGAAAACGGGATTACCTCTTTCGGGGTAAGCCGGCCGATCCTAGGAGCGCCACCCCCACGTCCACCATGATTTTCATCAAGGTTGACGAGGCCGCCGCGCCCAAGATGGCACCCACACAAGGAGCCATCGGCGAGGTGGATTATGAGTCGTGCGAAGGTACAGCAAGCCCTGGTGCTGAGTATGAGCACCCTGGCGTTTACCGTCTGCTTCATGGTCTGGATGATGTTCGCGGTGCTCGGCGTGCCGATCAAGGAACTGCTCCAGCTCAACGAAACCCAGTTCGGCCTGCTGGCCGCCACGCCGGTGCTCACCGGCTCGCTGGTGCGCCTGCCGCTGGGCATGCTCACCGACCGCTTCGGCGGGCGCGTGGTGTTCTTCCTGCTGATGCTGGCCTGCGTGCTGCCCATCTACCTGATCGCCGAAGCCACCGCCTACTGGCAGTTCCTGGTGCTGGGCCTGTTCGTCGGCCTGGCCGGCGGCTCCTTCTCGGTGGGCATCGCCTACGTCGCCAAGTGGTTCGACAAGGACAACCAGGGCCTGGCCATGGGCATCTTCGGCGCCGGCAATGCCGGCTCGGCGCTGACCAAGTTCCTCGCCCCGGCGCTGATCGCCTACGGCAGCTGGCAACTGGTGCCCCAGGTGTTCTCGGCGATCCTGTTCATCACCGCGCTGCTGTTCTGGTTCTTCACCAGCGACAACAAGGCCCACCGGGTGGCCAGCAGCGTGTCGCTGCGCGAGCAGCTGGCGGCGCTCAGGGACCCGGCCGTGTGGCGCTACTGCCAGTACTACTCGATCGTCTTCGGCGGCTACGTGGCCCTGGCCCTGTGGATGACCAAGTACTACGTCGAGGAGTACGGCTTCTCCCTGCAGACCGCCGCGCTGCTGGCCGCCTGCTTCTCGCTGCCCGGCGGCGTGCTGCGCGCGGTGGGCGGCTGGATGTCCGACCGCTGGGGCGCGCAGAGCGTGACCTGGTGGGTGATGTGGGTGAGCTGGGTGTGCCTGTTCCTGCTCTCCTACCCGCAGACCGATTTCACCATCCAGACCGTCAACGGCCCGAAGACCTTCCACATCGGCCTCAACGAGTGGGTGTTCACCGCGCTGATGTTCGTCGTCGGCATCGCCTGGGCGTTCGGCAAGGCCTCGGTGTTCAAGTACATCTCCGATGAGTACCCGCACAACATGGGTGCCATCTCCGGCATCGTCGGCCTGGCCGGCGGCCTCGGCGGCTTCATCCTGCCCATCCTCTTCGGCGCCCTGGTGGACCTCACCGGCGTGCGCTCCTCCGCCTTCATGCTGCTGTACGGCGTGGTCTGGGTCTCCCTCATCTGGATGTACTTCAGCGAAATCCGCAAAACCCCCGTCATGGGTTCCGGTGTGCCCGCGCGCGC
Source organism: uncultured Pseudomonas sp. (assembly GCA_964410065.1). Classification (GTDB taxonomy): domain Bacteria; phylum Pseudomonadota; class Gammaproteobacteria; order Pseudomonadales; family Pseudomonadaceae; genus Serpens. Next base: position 84,576 of record CAYPFO010000008.1, on the reverse strand, counting down.
CCTGGCCCAAGGAGAATGACCGATGACTGTTCTCGAGAAACCCGTCGCCGGCCTGGCGACCCCCGACGGCCCCGTGCTGCGGGACTGGCGCCCGGAAGACCCGGTGTTCTGGAACGCCGTGGGCCAGCGGATCGCCACGCGCAACCTGTGGATCTCCATTCCCGCGCTGCTGCTGGCCTTCTCCGTGTGGATGGTGTGGAGCGCCGTGACCGTGCGCCTGAACAGCGTCGGTTTCAGCTTCAGCACCGAGCAGCTGTTCATGCTCGCCGCGCTGCCCTCGGTGTCCGGGGCCACGCTGCGCATCTTCTACTCCTTCATGGTGCCGATCTTCGGCGGCCGGCGCTGGACGGCGCTGAGCACCGCCTCGCTGCTCATTCCCTGCATCTGGATGAGCGTCGCGGTGCAGAACCCCGAGACCCCCTACAGCGTGTTCGTGATCATCGCCCTGCTGTGCGGCTTCGGCGGCGGCAACTTCTCCTCGAGCATGTCCAACATCAGCTTCTTCTTCCCCAAGGCGCGCCAGGGCACCGCCCTGGGCCTGAACGCCGGCCTGGGCAACCTGGGCGTGTCGGTGATGCAGTTCGCCGTGCCGCTGGCGGTGCTTGGCGGGCTGTTCGGCAGCTTCGGCGGCGAGCCGCAGCAACTGAGCGACGGCGGTCAGCTGTGGCTGCAGAACGCCGGCCTGATCTGGGTGCCGTTCATTGCCGCGGTGTCCCTGGCCGCCTGGTTCGGCATGCACGACATCGCCGACGCCAAGGCCTCGGTGAAGACCCAGGCGGTGATCTTCCGGCGCAAGCACAACTGGCTGATGTGCTGGCTGTACGTGGGCACCTTCGGCAGCTTCATCGGCTTCTCCGCCGGCTTCGCCATGCTCAGCAAGACCCAGTTCCCGGACATCAACCCGCTGCAGTTCGCCTTCCTCGGCCCGCTGGTCGGCGCCCTGAGCCGCACCCTGGGCGGCATGCTGGCCGACAAGTTCGGCGGCGCGCGCATCACCCTGTGGAACTACGCGCTGATGGCCGCCTTCGTGTTCGTGGTCATCGCCTTCCTGCCGGGCGAGAGCGGCGAGGGCAACTTCTGGGGCTTCCTGACCGCCTTCATCCTGCTGTTCTTCTTCGCCGGCATCGGCAACGGCTCCACCTTCTGCATGATCCCGGCGATCTTCCGCGGCGAGTGGAACGCCCGTCTGCAGCGCGGCCAGGTCACCGAGGAGCAGGCCACCAGGAACGCCAACATCGAATCGGCCGCGGTGATCGGCTTCAGCGCCGCCATCGGCGCCTTCGGCGGCTTCTTCATTCCCAAGGCGTTCGGCACCTCGCTGGCCATGACCGGCAGCGCCGAGGCCGCCCTCTACGTGTTCATTGCCTACTACCTGAGCTGCATCGCCGTGACCTGGTGGTGGTACGCGCGCCGTGGCGCGGAACGCCCCTGCTAGAGCCATCCACCCAATCTGCTGACAGGGCGCTGCGGCGCCCGGCCTGAGAGGAAAAACCACAATGAGTCATCTTCTGGACCAGATGCGCTTCTTCAAGCGCAAGCAGGGCGAGTTCGCCGACGGACACGGCGAGACCCGCCAGGAATCCCGTGACTGGGAGAACGTCTATCGCAACCGCTGGCAGTACGACAAGATCGTGCGTTCCACTCACGGGGTGAACTGCACCGGCTCCTGCAGCTGGAAGGTCTACGTGAAGAACGGCCTGGTCACCTGGGAAACCCAGCAGACCGACTACCCGCGCACCCGCAACGACCTGCCCAACCACGAGCCCCGCGGCTGTCCGCGCGGCGCCAGCTACAGCTGGTACATCTACAGCGCCAACCGCCTGAAATACCCCAAGGTGCGCAAGCCGCTGCTCAAGCTGTGGCGCGAGGCGCGCCGTCACCTGGAGCCGGTCGAGGCCTGGGCGAGCATCGTCGAGGACCCGGTCAAGGCCGAGTCCTACAAGAGCAAGCGCGGCCTGGGCGGCTTCGTGCGCTCCAGCTGGGCGGAGGTCAACGAGATCATCGCCGCGGCCAACGTCTACACCATCAAGCAGTACGGCCCGGACCGCGTGGTCGGCTTCTCGCCGATTCCCGCCATGTCCATGGTCAGCTACGCGGCGGGCTCGCGTTACCTGTCGCTGATCGGCGGCGTGTGCCTGTCCTTCTACGACTGGTACTGCGACCTGCCGCCGGCCTCGCCACAGGTCTGGGGCGAGCAGACCGACGTGCCGGAATCGGCTGACTGGTACAACTCCAACTACATCATTGCCTGGGGCTCCAACGTTCCGCAGACGCGTACCCCGGACGCGCACTTCTTCACCGAAGTACGCTACAAGGGCACCAAGACCGTGGCCATCACCCCGGACTACTCCGAAGTCGCCAAGCTCACCGACTTGTGGCTGAACCCCAAGCAAGGCACCGATGCGGCGCTGGCGCAGGCGTTCTCGCACGTGATCTTCAAGGAATTCCACCTTGAGAAGCCGAGCGCCTACTTCACCGACTACGCCAAGCGCTACACCGACATGCCGATCCTCGTCATGCTCGACGAGACGGACGGCTGCTACCGCGCCGATCGGTTCCTGCGCGCCTCGGATCTGGCCGACAACCTGGGCCAGGACAACAACCCCGAGTGGAAAACCATCGCCGTTGACGGCAGCACCGGTGAACTGGTGTCGCCGCTGGGCTCGATCGGTTACCGCTGGGGCGAGAAGGGCAAGTGGAACATTGAGGCCCGCGAAGGCAAGGACGGTCGCGAAGTCGATCTGCAACTGAGCCAGATCGGCGGTGGCGAAAGCGTGGATGTCGGCTTCCCGTATTTCGGTGGCCAGCTGCATGAACACTTCACGGCGGTCGAGGGCGAGGAAGTCCAGGCGCGCCGCGTACCGGTGCGTTCGCTGACTCTGGCCAACGGCAAGACCGTCAAGGTCGCCACGGTGTTCGACCTGATGGCCGCCAACCTCGCCATCGACCGTGGCCTGGGCGGTGCCAACGTGGCCGCCAGCTACGACGACGCCAGCGTGCCTGGCACTCCGGCCTGGCAAGAGAAAATCACCGGTGTTTCCCGCGAAAAGGCCATCCAGATCGCCCGTGAATTTGCCGACAACGCCGACAAGACCCAGGGTCGTTCCATGATCATCGTCGGTGCGGCGATGAACCACTGGTACCACATGGACATGAACTACCGCGGGCTGATCAACATGCTCATGCTCTGCGGTTGCGTCGGCCAGACCGGTGGCGGCTGGGCCCACTACGTCGGCCAGGAGAAGCTGCGTCCGCAGTGCGGCTGGCTGCCGCTGGCCTTCGGCCTCGACTGGCATCGCCCGTCGCGGCAGATGAACGGCACCAGCTTCTTCTACAACCACAGCTCCCAGTGGCGCCACGAGAAGATGAGCATCCACGAGGTGCTCTCGCCCCTGGCCGACAAGAGCCAGTTCCCCGAGCACATGCTCGACTACAACATCCGCGCCGAACGCGCCGGCTGGCTGCCCAGCGCGCCGCAGCTCAACCGCAACCCGCTGCAGATCGCCCGTGACGCCCAGGCCGCTGGCATGGACCCGAAGGACTACGTGGTCAAGGGCCTGCAGGACGGCAGCCTGCGCTTCGCCTGCGAACAGCCGGACAGCCCGGAGAACTTCCCGCGCAACATGTTCATCTGGCGCTCCAACCTGCTGGGCTCCTCCGGCAAGGGCCACGAGTACATGCTCAAGTACCTGCTGGGCACCACCAACGGCGTGATGAACGAGGACCTGGGCAAGCGCGCCGACGGCTTCAAGCCCACCGAGGCCGAGTGGGTGGACGAGGGCGCCATCGGCAAGCTCGACCTGGTCACCACCCTGGACTTCCGCATGTCCTCTACTTGCGTGTACTCCGACATCGTCCTGCCGACCGCCACCTGGTACGAGAAGGACGACATGAACACCTCGGACATGCACCCCTTCATCCACCCGCTGTCGGCGGCCATCGACCCGGCCTGGGAGGCCAGGTCCGACTGGGAGATCTACAAGGGCATCGCCAAGGCCTTCTCGGCCATGGCCGAAGGGCACCTGGGCGTGGAGCGCGACGTGATGACCGTGCCGCTGCTGCACGACACCCCCGGGGAACTGGCCCAGCCGTTCGGCGGCACCGACTGGAAGACCGCCGGCGAGGCCCCGGTGCCCGGCAGGAACGCGCCGAACATTGCCGTGGTCGAGCGCGACTACCCGTCCACCTACAAGAAGTTCACCGCCCTCGGCCCGCTGCTGGAAACCCAGGGCAACGGCGGCAAGGGCATCAGCTGGAACACCGAGGATGAAGTGAAATTCCTCGGCGAGCTGAACTACCGGGTGCGCGAGGAGGGCGTCAGCCAGGGCCGGCCGAAGATCGAATCCGCCATCGACGCCGCCGAGGTGATCCTCTCCCTGGCGCCGGAAACCAACGGCCACGTCGCCGTGAAGGCCTGGGAAGCGCTGTCGGAATTCACCGGCCGCGACCACAGCCACCTGGCGCTGCCCAAGGAGCACGAGGCGATCCGCTTCCGCGACATCCAGGCCCAGCCGCGCAAGATCATCTCCAGCCCCACCTGGTCGGGCCTGGAAGACGAGCACGTCAGCTACAACGCCGGCTACACCAACGTCCACGAGCTGATCCCGTGGCGCACCCTCACCGGTCGCCAGCAGTTCTACCAGGACCACCCGTGGATGCAGGCCTTCGGCGAGCAGCTGATGAGCTACAAGCCGCCGATCAACACCCGCTCCATCGGCTACGTGCAGGGCAAGAAGCCCAACGGCAACCCGGAGATCGCCCTGAACTGGATCACCCCGCACCAGAAGTGGGGCATCCACAGCACCTACACCGACAACCTGATCATGCTCACCCTGAGCCGTGGCGGCCCGATCGTGTGGATCTCGGAAATCGACGCGAAGAAGGTCGGCATCGAGGACAACGACTGGATCGAGTGCTTCAACGCCAACGGCGCGCTCACCGCCCGCGCGGTGGTCAGCCAGCGCGTCAAGGAAGGCATGGTGATGATGTACCACGCCCAGGAACGCATCGTGAACGTGCCCGGCTCGGAAACCACCAAGACCCGCGGCGGCCACCACAACTCGGTGACCCGTGTGGTGCTCAAGCCCACCCACATGATCGGTGGCTATGCCCAGCAGGCCTACGGTTTCAACTACTACGGCACGGTAGGTTGCAACCGCGACGAATTCGTCGTGGTGCGCAAGATGGCCAAGGTCGACTGGCTCGACGGCCCGTATGGCGACGACCTGCCGCAACCCCTGCCGCAAGATATCTGAGGATCTGCCATGAAAATCCGTTCACCAATGGCGATAGCGCATGGTGCCAACACCATGCCATTTCACGAGGTTCAGGCTGGGGTCCAGGTTGAGGAGTCGACACAATGAAAATCCGTTCACAAATTGGCATGGTGTTGAACCTGGACAAGTGCATCGGTTGCCACACTTGTTCGATCACTTGCAAGAACGTCTGGACCAGCCGCGAAGGCATGGAATACGCCTGGTTCAACAACGTCGAGACCAAGCCCGGCATCGGCTACCCGAAGGAATGGGAAAACCAGGAGAAGTGGAAGGGCGGCTGGGTGCGCAACCCCGACGGTTCGATCAACCCGAGCATCGGCGGCAAGTTCCGCGTGCTGGCGAACATCTTCGCCAACCCGGACCTGCCGAGCATCGACGACTACTACGAGCCGTTCGACTTCGACTACCAGAACCTGCACACCGCGCCGCTGGGCAAGCACCAGCCGGTGGCGCGGCCGCGCTCGCTGATCTCCGGCAAGCGCATGGAAAAGATCGAGTGGGGCCCGAACTGGGAGGAAATTCTCGGCACCGAATTCGCCAAGCGCCGCAAGGACAAGAACTTCGACAAGGTCCAGGCGGACATCTACGGCGAGTACGAGAACACCTTCATGATGTACCTGCCGCGCCTGTGCGAGCACTGCCTCAACCCGGCGTGCGCGGCCTCCTGCCCGAGCGGCGCCATCTACAAGCGCGAGGAGGACGGCATCGTCCTCATCGACCAGGAGAAGTGCCGCGGCTGGCGCATGTGCATCAGCGGCTGCCCGTACAAGAAGATCTATTACAACTGGAAGAGCGGCAAATCCGAGAAGTGCATCTTCTGCTTCCCGCGCATCGAAGCCGGCATGCCGACCGTGTGCGCCGAAACCTGCGTGGGTCGCATCCGCTACCTCGGCGTGCTGCTGTATGACGCCGACCGTATCCACGAAGTGGCCAGTACCCCCAACGAGCAGGACCTGTACGAAGAGCAGCTGGGTTTGTTCCTCGACCCGCACGACCCCAAGGTTATCGAGCAGGCGCTGAAAGACGGCGTGCCGCAGTCGGTGATCGACGCCGCGCAGCTGTCTCCGGTCTACAAGATGGCCGTGGATTGGAAGCTGGCGCTGCCGCTGCACCCGGAATACCGCACCTTGCCAATGGTCTGGTATGTGCCGCCGCTGTCGCCGATCCAGAACGCCGCCCAGGCCGGACACGTGAGCATGGATGGCGTGCTGCCTGACGTGGACAGCCTGCGTATCCCGCTGCGCTACCTGGCCAACCTGCTCACCGCCGGTGACGAAAAGCCGGTCAAGCTGGCCCTCAAGCGCCTGCTGGCGATGCGCGCCTACAAGCGTGCCGAGCAGGTGGACGGCGTGCTTGATCTCGAGGTGCTGGAAAAGGTCGGTCTGAGCCGCGACCAGGCCGACGACATGTACCGCTACCTGGCCATTGCCAACTACGAGGACCGCTTCGTGATTCCTACGGCGCACCGTGAAGAAGCCATGAGCGATGCCTTCGCCGAGCGTTCCGGCTGCGGTTTTAGCTTCGGCAGCGGTTGTGGCGGCGCCTCGGACACCAACATGTTCGGTGCCAAGAAGGCCAACAAGCGCGACATCATCAAGACCGTGCAGTTGTGGGAGGAATGAGCATGCAGATTCTCAAGGTGATTTCCCTGTTGCTCGATTACCCGACCGAGCAATTGCGTGAGGGGTATCTGGAGCTGGCGAAAGCCATCTCCAGCGCGCGCGAGATCAGCCCCGAGCAGCGTGCCGCGCTGCGCCTGCTGCTCGAAGAGCTGGTGAGCGGCGATCTGATGGACGTGCAGGAAGCCTACAGCGAACTGTTCGACAAGGGCCGATCGCTGTCGCTGCTGCTGTTCGAGCATGTGCATGGCGAGTCGCGTGATCGCGGCCAGGCGATGGTCGACCTGATGGCCCAGTACGAGGCCGCCGGGTTCGCCATCGGCGTGCGCGAGCTGCCCGATTACATCCCGCTGTACCTGGAATACCTCTCCACCCGCGACGATCTGGAGGCCCGAGAGGGCCTCGCGGATGTGGCGCACCTGCTGGCGTTGCTAGCGGCGCGTCTGGAAGAACGCGAGAGCCCGCACGCGGCCTGTTTCGGCGCGCTGCTGCAGATTGCCGGTCAACCGCTGAGCGCGGTCGCCCAACTGCGCGAGCAGGTGGCGGCTGAGGAACGCGACGACTCGCTGGAGGCCCTCGACAAGATCTGGGAGGAAGAGCAGGTGAACTTCCTCCAGGCCGAACAGCAGGATCGTTGTCCGTCGCAAGCCTCGGGACCGGGCAAGGCCCGCGAGGAACCAGCGGTACCGCTGCACTGGACCGATTTCAACGGGCAAGCCGCGCTGGCCCAGGAGGTGCGTTAATGTCTAACTTCAATTTCCTGCTGTTTGGGGTTTACCCCTACATTGCGCTGGCCATCTGCCTGCTTGGCAGCTGGGCGCGTTTCGACCTGGCCCAGTACACCTGGAAGACCGGTTCCAGCCAGATGCTCGCCCCCCAGGGCATGCGCCTGGCCAGCAACCTGTTCCATGTGGGCATCATCTTTGTGCTGTGCGGCCACTTCGTCGGTCTGCTGATGCCCGAAGCCCTGTATCACCACGTTATCAGCAGCGCCGACAAGCAACTGCTGGCCATGGTGTCGGGCGGCTTCTTTGGCATCCTCTGCCTGATCGGGCTGATGATGCTGATCCATCGTCGCTTCACCCATCCCCGCGTGCGCGCCTCGTCCAGCACCTCGGACCAGTTGGTACTGATCGTGCTGCTGGTGCAACTGTTGCTGGGCCTGGGCACCATCGTCGCCTCCACCGGGCACATGGACGGCTCGGTGATGATCATGCTGGGCAATTGGGCGCAGAGCATCATCACCCTGCAGCCGGCAGTGGCCGCCGAGGCCATCGCCCCGGTGTCGCTGATCTACAAGCTGCACGTGTTCCTCGGTGTCACGTTGTTCGTGTTGTTTCCCTTTACCCGCCTTGTGCACATCGTCAGCGCACCGGTGTGGTACCTGGGGCGGCGCTACCAGATCGTGCGCATGAAGAACACCGGTCGCAATCTGCCTCCGGTGCAGGCACCGGCCGGCTACCGTGCGCCTGTCCAGGCCACGCCCCAACGCGTGGCGCCCAAGAAAGTGAGCGAGCCGGTGGCTTGATCCCCTGAATCCGTTGGCGGGCACAGCCCGCCACGTTGGCCCGGCGGGGTGTACCCGCCTACGGCCCAGGCAACGCCTAGTGAGGAAATGATCATGGGATGCGGATGTGGTGGCGGTGGTAATGGCGGCGGTTGCGGCGGCGGGCATCAACAGCCTGCGGCTCCCGCCTACGAGGCAGCGATGCTTCAGGAACCGACGGTTTTCGAACCGAAGGAGTCTGAACAGGCGGAGGCCGCTCCGGCCGACTTGATCGCGTCCAGCGAGCAGGAATGGCCGCGCATCAAGATCAACGGCGTGGCGATTGCCGCCGAGGCGATCGCCCAGGAATTGCAATATCACCCGGCAGATAGCCGGGAAGAGGCGGTGTTCCTGGCTAGCCAGGCCCTGGTGGTCCGCGAGTTACTGCAACAACGTATCGCTGTCCTGGGGCTCAAGGTGAGCCCGACGGCCGGAGAAAGTGAGGAGGAGGCGTCCACACGCGCATTGGTCGAACGCGAAGTGCCCATGCCCCGTGCCGACGAGCCGGCCTGCAGGCAGTATTTCGACAGCAACCGTGCACGTTTCGCCAGCGCGCCCCTGCTGGCAGCGCGGCATATCCTGCTTGGCTGTCCAGCGGACGATGTGGAGGAACGCAGCCGTACGCTGGAACGCGCCGAGGCGCTGCTGCAGCAGCTCAAGGCTGACGGCTCGCGGTTCAACGAGCTGGCCCTGGTCCATTCGGACTGCCCCTCGAAAGAGCAGGGCGGCGCCCTCGGCCAGATCAGCAAGGGCCAGACAGTGCCTGAATTCGAGCGTCAACTGTTTCGTCTGCCGCTCGGTCTGGCCAGTCGGCCCCTGGAAAGTCGCTACGGCTTCCACCTGGTATGGGTCGATCAACGTGTCGAGGGCGAACTGCTGCCCTATGAGGCGGTGGCAGGTTCCATTCGCGCTGAGCTGGATCAACGCGTTTGGCAGGTGGCGGTGGCACAGTATCTGAAGAACCTGGTGGGTGAAGCGGATATCCAGGGCATTCATCTGGAAGGCGCCGAGTCACCCTTGATGCAGTAACAGGCCGTTGAAAAATTACCTACGTTGCCAATCCTGCGTTGGAAATCGCTTCGAAATGCTCATTTACACCACGTAAACTCCGCTTTCTCAGCGATTTCCGCCTTGGCTTGGCTGCCTCGCCAACGTTTTTCAACGGCCTGATAACGGCCATGCAGGCTTCAGCGGGGGATCAAGCGTTAACGGTCCGCCGCGTGAAGCCGGAGCCCTTCAAAACGGGAAGTAGCCAATGAACACCCCTTTGCAGGACGGCTTCGGCCGCCGTATCGATTACCTGCGTCTGTCGGTGACCGACCGCTGCGATTTCCGCTGTGTGTACTGCATGGCCGAAAACATGACCTTTCTGCCGCGCCAGCAGGTGCTGAGCCTGGAAGAGTTGTATCGGGTCGCCGCACTGTTCGTGGCCCGGGGCGTGAAAAAGATTCGCCTCACGGGCGGCGAGCCGCTGGTGCGACCGGGCATCGTCGGGCTGTGTGAGAAGATCGCTGCGCTGCCCGGCCTGCGTGAATTGGTGATGACCACCAACGGCTCGCAACTGACCAAGCTGGCCAAACCCCTGGCTGAGGCGGGGGTCAAGCGCCTGAATATCAGTCTGGACAGCTTGAATGCGGCGAAATTTCGCGCCATCACCCGCACCGGCTACCTGCATCAGGTGCTGGCCGGCATTGAGGCGGCCCGTGAGGTGGGTTTTGCGCGCATTAAGCTGAATGCGGTGGTGATGAAGGGGCGCAATGACGAGGAAGTGCCGGCGCTGGTGAACTACGCGCTGTCCCGCGGGCTGGACATCAGTTTTATCGAGGAAATGCCGCTGGGTGACGTGGGGCGTTCACGGGGCGAGAGCTTCTGCTCCAGCGATGAGGTGCGGGCGCTGATCGCCCAGCGCTATGAGCTGTTCGATAGCGCCGAACACAGCGGCGGCCCGGCACGTTACGTGCGAGCCAACGCGTTTCCGGACAGCCGCATCGGCTTCATTTCGCCCCATTCACACAACTTCTGCGCCACGTGCAACCGCGTACGCATGACCGTGGAAGGCCGCTTGCTGCTGTGTCTGGGCCACGAAAACTCCATCGACCTGCGCGCCTTGCTGCGCCGCCATCCTACCGACGACCAGCCGATACTGGCGGCCATCGACGGCGCCGTGGAGCGCAAACCGCTGCGCCACGAATTCTCCTCAGGCGGCGAGGTGCAGGTGTTGCGCTTTATGAATGCCAGCGGGGGATGAGCAGAGCAAGATCGGCTGCGTGTGAATTCAGCTGGTACAGCAGCGGGCTAGTCCGCGACGTCGCCAGCTCGGTGCTGCGGCTCAATCGGGGATTGAGTTAGCGCAGCATTTCCTTGAGCAGCCGCTGCTCGTTGCGCAGGTCGCTCTGCCGGGCGTCGATGCGGGCGGTCAGGGGGAAGTTGTTGCTGACCCGGCGCTTGGCATAGTCCAGTTGTTCCAGGGCCTGATCATAGTCGCCGACCAGGGCGAAAAATTCTGCGCGGGCCTGGTGCAGGCCTACGATGTTGCCGGCCAGGCCGCGCACTTCGGAGACCTGATACCAGACGTCCGGGTCCTTCGGCCGGGTTTTCAATAGTTGGTCCAGCACCGCTTCCGCCTGCCGCGGCTGACCTTGCTTGAGGTGCAGCTCCGACTGTTCCTGCAGCAGCGGATAATTGTTCGGGTACAGGGCAAGCAGGCGCGTGAGGCGTTGTTGCGCGGCGTCCAGGCGGTTGGCTGTGGCGTCAATCTCGATCAGCGCCAGGTTGTAGGCGATGTCGTCGGGCGCTTTGTCCAGTAAGGTTTGCAGCGTCTGGCGTGCTTCGTCGAGCTGGCCGGTGCGGCTCAGGCTCAGGGCCAGGCCGTAGCGCGCGGCATCCATCTGCGGGTTTTCTTCGAGCTGGGCACGAAAGCGTTTGGTGGACAGCCCCGCGGTGGTCTCGAATTGCAGTTGGGCGCGGGCGCGCATCAGTTGGTAAGGCAAGCTGTCCTGCTTGCCGTCATTGGCGGATTGTTCGGCGCGGTTGCGCGTGTCGGCGATACGGGACTCGGAAACTGGGTGAGTAAGCAGGAACTCCGGCGGTTTTGCGTCGTAGCGGTACTGGCGCATCAGGCGCTCGAACATGTTGGGCATGCCGCGCGGGTCGTAGCCGGCGTTGCGCATGTTGATCAGGCCGATGCGGTCGGCTTCCTGCTCGTTCTGCCGAGAAAAGCTGCGCTGGCTCTGAATCGCCGCCGCCTGGGTCGAGGCAATCGCGGCAATCCCGGCATCGCCGGCGCCGGCGGCTGCGGCAATCACCCCGGCGAGCAGCGCGGCCATCATTGGCAGCTGCATGCGCTGCTGGGCTTCGAGCCCGCGAGCGAAGTGGCGTTGAGACAGGTGAGCGAGTTCGTGGGCAAGCACCGAGGCGAACTCGGCTTCGGTCTGGGCATGCAGAAACAGCCCGCCATTGACGCCGATGATCCCGCCCGGCGCGGCGAAGGCGTTCAATTGAGAGCTGTTGAGCAGCACGAATTCCAGGCGCCGATCCTGCAATTGGCTGGTTTCCGCCAGGCGGTAGACGCTGGTTTCCAAGAAATCCTTGAGCAGCGGATCGGACAGTTGCGAGACCTGTCCGCGCAACACGCTCAGCCAGGCACGGCCAAGCTGGTGTTCCTGCTCCGGCGAGACAATGGCGGAGCTGGCATCGCCCAAAGCCGGCAGGTCACTGGCCGGCACGGCTTGGCTCAGGCACAGGGCGAGCGTCAGCAGGGTAGGGCGCAAAACATTCATGCAGGCGGCTCATGGCGGAAAGGAATCTTACTTTAGCCGTGCCGGGCGCTTGCTGGCCAGCGGCGCGGCGTGTTGGGTATCCTTGCGCGCCTGATCGGAGATGAACATGACTGAAGTTGCCCAGACCCCGGGCCATGATGCAGAGCTGGATGCCAGCGGCCTGAACTGCCCGCTGCCTTTGCTCAAGGCCAAGCTGGAACTCAATCGCCTGCCCAGCGGTGCGGTGCTCAAGATAATTGCCACCGATGCCGGCTCGCAGCGGGACTTTCGCGCTTTCGCCCGCTTGGCTGGGCACACGCTGCTGCATGAAGAGGAAGAGGCGGGGGTGTTTCGCTATTGGTTGAAGAAGGCGTAAGGGGCTGCCGCCAAACGTCAGATGCGTAAGGTGGGTTGAGGCGCGGGCGCTCTATTCGGAGGCACCGCGCCGAGACCCATCAGCGTCAAAGCCGTGGGTATCGCTGCGCTCAACGCCATCCTACGGATGCGAGAATTAAAATCAGCCCTGATGCAGTGCCTGCGCTGCCGCCAGCACGGCGTCCACATGCCCGGGTACCTTCACGCCGCGCCATTCCTGACGAAGCACGCCCTCGGCGTCGATCAGGAAGGTGCTGCGCTCGATGCCCAGGTATTCCTTGCCGTAGAGCTTTTTTAGTTTGATCACGTCGAACTGCTGGCAGAGCTGTTCTTCCTTGTCGGAGATCAGCTCGAAGGGGAAGGCCTGCTTGGCCTTGAAGTTTTCGTGGGCTTTCAGGCCGTCTCGCGATATGCCGAACACGCGGGTGTTGGCAGCCAGGAAGTCATCGTGTCGATCACGAAAGCCCTGGCCCTGGGTGGTGCAGCCTGGCGTGCTGTCCTTGGGATAGAAGTACAGCACCACCTGCTGACCCTTGAGCGCGCTCAGGGAAATCTGCTGGCCGCTGGTGGCCGGTGCCAGGAAGTCGGCAACCGGTTGGTCGAGGCTGACAGTCATGACAACTCCTTGTTACGGGTTCTGCGGACGCCAGGGTTCGATCAGCGCGTCCAGGTTCAGCGCATCGGCGAAGTCCAGGAACTGATCACGCAGCCAGCTGATCTGCGTGCCGGCCGGCAGGGTCACGGTGATGGTGGCGTTGAGCATGGTGCTGCCGGTCTGCGGGGCCTCGTAGGTCTCGCAGGTGAGGTTTTCCAGTTCGATCTTGTGATCGAGGAAGAACTGGCACAGCTCGTTGAGGATGTCCGGCCGATAGGCCGCGCTGACATAGGCGACGTAAGGCAGTGCTTGTGGGCGGTCCTCCAGCGGCACGCTGCGTACCACATTGGCGGTAAAGGTGTGGCGCTTGGCCAGGATCGGCAAGCTGCCTTCCAGACGCGCCAGGGCATCCCAACTGCCAGCTACCTGCAAGGTCAACGCACTGCATTCGCCGTGGCGACTCAGGTGCGTCGAGGTAACCAGGCAACGGTTTTCATGGCAGGCCCGGCACAGGACGTTGGTCAGTTCCATGGGATTAGGGCCGAGGGCACTGATGACCAAAAATTGTTCACGAACGGGCGGGGTGGACATGCAACCTTCCTAAAACGATGAAGTCGGCGCCAGGCGGCGCAAACAGATGCCGAAGGGTAGCGAAAAGCAGCGCCAAGGGGAATGCTCGGGCTCCGAACTTCGCTTGTGCATGACTAAAGCCGACAGTACCATTGCCTTCTCTTTTTCCGGCAGGAGCGGTTGCATGATTGCGGGCAGTATGGTGGCGCTGGTCACTCCCATGGATGCGCAGGGCGCTCTGGATTGGGACAGCCTGAGCAAGCTGGTGGACTTCCACCTGCAAGAAGGCACCGACGCCATCGTCGCGGTCGGGACCACAGGCGAGTCGGCGACCCTGACTGTGCCCGAGCACGTCGAAGTGATTCGTCGGGTGGTCGATCAAGTCAACGGCAAGATTCCGGTAATCGCCGGTACCGGGGCCAACTGCACCCGCGAAGCCATCGAGCTGACCACTAACGCCAAAAACGTTGGCGCCGATGCCTGCCTGCTGGTGACCCCCTACTACAACAAGCCGACCCAGGAAGGCTTGTATTTGCACTTTCGCGCCATTGCTGAGGCTGTGGCGATTCCGCAGATCCTCTACAACGTGCCGGGCCGTACCGTGTGCGACATGCTGCCCGACACCGTCGAGCGCCTGTCCAAGGTGGCCAACATTATCGGTATCAAGGAAGCCACCGGCGACCTCCAGCGCGCCCAGGAAATCCTCGATCGTGTGAGCCAGGATTTCCTGGTCTATTCCGGTGACGATCCCACGGCCTTCGAGCTGATCCTGCTCGGCGGCAAGGGCAATATCTCGGTAACCGCCAACGTCGCGCCGCGCGCCATGAGCGACCTGTGCTCGGCAGCCATGCGTGGGGAAGCGGGTATCGCCCGTGCTATCAACGACCGCCTGATGCCACTGCACAAGGCCCTGTTCCTGGAAGCCAATCCGATTCCGGTGAAGTGGGCCCTGCATGAAATGGGCATGATGCCCGATGGCATTCGCCTGCCGCTGACCTGGCTCAGCGAGCGCTACCACGAACCGCTGCGTCAGGCCATGCGCCAGACCGGTGTGCTGTCCTGACTTGAGGAACTACTGCGCATGAAGCGACTCGCCGGACTGTCTGTACTCGCCATGGTCCTCACCAGTACCGGCGGTTGCGGCTGGCTCTGGGGCCAGGATGGCTACTTCCGTGATCGCGGCAGCGACTACCTGGAGGCACGCCAGAGCGCCCCGATGCGCTTGCCCGAGGGTGTGCAGGCCAAGTCGCTCGATCCGTTGCTGCCGGTACCTCGGCAGATTGCCTCATTGGAAACCCGTGGCACGTTCGAGGTGCCGCGCCCGCTGCCGTTGCAAGTCGACAGCGGCAGCGAGTTCAGCCTGCAGAAGAGCGGCGAATCGCGCTGGGTGCTGGCCCAGCGTCCGCCTGCCGAAGTCTGGCCGCTGGCCCGGCAGTTCTTTGAAAGCAATGGTTTCCGGATCGCCAGCGAGCAGGCTCGCACCGGCGAGTTCACCACCCACTGGCAACGTTACGACAACCTTCCGGCCTCGTTGGCTCGTCGCCTGAGCGGCCGCGTTGCGGTCTCCGCGCCGGATGCACAAACCCGGGTACGGGTGCGAATTGAGCCGGGCGTGCAGCGCAATACCAGTGAAGTCTTCGTGATCAGCGCCGAGCGTCCGGCCGGCAGCACGGCAAACGTGGACTTTCCCAGCCGCTCCAGCAATACCAGTCTGGATGGCGCGCTGCTGGACGAGTTGCTGACCAGCTTGGAGCGCAGCACGGTGCAGGGTGGCTCCGTGTCACTCGCCGCGCGCGATTTCAATGCGCCGAGCCGGGTCAGTCTGAGCGAGGACGGCAACGGCAACCCGCTGCTAAACCTGGGCACCGATTTCGACCGGGCCTGGGCGAACGTGGGGCGGGCCCTGGAAATGGCTGACCTGCGCATCGACGACCTCAATCGCAGCCTGGGCATCTACTATGTCGATCTTGGCAAAGGTGCGCAGAAGGACGGCGACAAGCCCGGCTTCTTCTCCCGCTTGTTTGGCAGCGATGAAGCCAGCTCCAACGACCGCTACCAGGTGCGCCTGACCCGCGTTGGCGACAGCGTGCAGGTTTCCCTGGAAAAGGATGCCGACACCCTGGCCCCTGCCGATATTTCCCGTCGCGTGCTGCGCCAGTTGCAGGAAAATCTTGGCTGACAGACGCGCCAGCCGCCGGGTACGCCCGGCTCTCTGAACATAGGCGAAACTTCGGTTTCGCCTGTTTCGTTTAATGAATGCGGATACTGCCGATATGACCATGCCTACCGCCCTGAGCCTGAAGAAACTCTATTCCGGCAAAGTACGCGACCTCTATGAAATCGATGACCAGCGCATGCTGATGGTCGCCAGTGACCGCCTCTCGGCCTTCGATGTCATCCTCGACGAGCCGATCCCGGAAAAAGGCAAAATCCTCACCGCGATTTCCAACTTCTGGTTCGACAAGCTCAAGGACCTGGTGCCCAACCACTTCACCGGCGACCAGGTTGAAGACGTGGTGCCCGCCGCCGAGCTGTCGCTGGTGGAAGGCCGCGCAGTGGTCGCCAAGCGCCTCAAGCCGGTCGCCGTGGAGGCCATCGTGCGTGGCTACATCGTGGGTTCCGGCTGGAAGGAGTACCAGAAGAGCGGCACTGTCTGCGGCATTCAACTGCCGGCCGGGCTCAAGGAAGCCGCCAAGCTGCCACAGCCGATCTTCACACCGTCGACCAAGGCTGCCGTGGGCGACCATGACGAGAACATCTCCTTCGAGCAGTGCGAAGCCATCATCGGCAAGGAGCTGGCAGCCAAGGTGCGCGACACCTCCATTGCGCTGTACACCGCCGCCGTCGAATACGCTGCCACCCGCGGCATTATCATCGCCGACACCAAGTTCGAATTCGGCCTGGATGAGCACGGCACCCTGACCCTGATGGACGAAGTCCTGACCCCGGATTCCAGCCGCTTCTGGCCGGCCGACAGCTACGCCGAAGGCAAGAACCCGCCGAGCTTCGACAAGCAGTTCGTGCGCGACTGGCTGGAATCCACTGGCTGGAACAAGGAACCCCCGGCCCCCGCCGTACCGGCCGATGTCGCCCAGAAAACCGCCGATAAATACCGCGAAGCGCTGACCCGCCTTACGGCTTGAACTGCCAACGGCGGTGCATCGCACGCAAGCATCTGATCCTGCGCGAAAATTCCCTGCAAAAGGGTTCGACAAATGGACATGAGCTGGTATGATGCGCGCCGACTTGGGAAGATGCCGGAGTGGCCGAACGGGACGGATTCGAAATCCGTTGAACCAGCAATGGTTCCTAGGGTTCAAATCCCTATCTTCCCGCCATATTGCAAGTCTAAGCCCTTGAAATTCCCAGAGTTTCAGGGGCTTTTTCGTTTCAGGACGGCCAAGTGTCGAAGAAGTGTCGAAAGTCGCTCACAGGCCCGAACTTGATTGCATCCTGCAAATGATCCGGCGCCAGATGGGCATAGCGCATAGTCATGGCCAGCGACGTATGCCCGAGAATCCGTTGTAAGGTCAGAATGTTTCCGCCATTCATGACAAAGCGACTGGCGAACGTGTGCCGCAGGATATGCGACGACTGACCATCGGGAACCGGCAAGCCGGAAGCCACCAGGGACAGCCGAAAACTATTCAAGCAGTTTGAGAATTTCCCGTGTTGCTTGGCGTGACGCAAAATCCGTGCTTCCAACAAAGGATCAATCGGGACCGAGCGAACGCGCTTGCCTTTAGTGTTCACAAAGGTGACCAGACCAGAGCGCACACGCTCAGGAGTCAACGACTCGGCTTCACCCCACCGGCAGCCAGTGGCAAGGCAAATGGCCGCAACCATCGCGACATGCGGCGTTTTACAACGTCGATGGATGGCCTCAAACAAAATCCCCACCTGATCATTGGTCAAATAACCAAGTTCCCTTTCTTGTAAACGCAGCGGACGAACACGCGCCAAAGGATTCGGGTAATCAATGTCTTCAAGCTCATGCAGCACGTTGAACACGGAACGCAGATAACCTAGCCGGTTGTTCAGGGTTTTAGGATTCGCACCATCCTTGAGCGCCTGCGCACGATATTCGGCATAGTCGTTTCCGGTCAGACGCACAGCTACCGGGTTGCCCAGATCGTTTGCCAGGGTATCCAGCAGGCGCCGCCGCGCATCACCATCGGCCAGCGTATGAGCGTGAAGAACAGCCCAGCGGTCGACAAGCTCAAGCAGCCGGCGGCGATCCCTTGGGCGAGGTGACCAATCCGGCGTTTCAATGCACTTCGTTCGGCAGGTGGCCTCAAAACGCAGCGCCTCGGCTTTGGTTTTTACCGTCTTGCGAAAGCGCTTGCCCTTGACCGGTTCAATATCGACTTTCCAGCGGCCATCGGCGGTTGGTTCAATCGCCATTAGACAGCCCTCCCATAACGCACCACGCGTTCTTGCAACCGCTCCTTAAATTGCTTGTAAACGTCGCGCTCGGTCATGTCCTTACCGGCGTAATACTCGCGAATCACTTCCCAGCAGGGGAGCTGTTTAACAGCCTCAAAACCCTTTTTTGCGCCCACCCCCTGACGAGCCAGCAGGCTGATTAAGTTTCCCACCATGAGGTCGATATTTTTGCCGGAAAATCCCCGAGCGGTTTTGTAGTGGCGGCGGTATTCCGTTTCATCGACCAGCGAATCAACGCCCAGGTCAATGCGCGCATCCTCACGAAACAACGTCCAGGCGGCATCGAACACGCCAGGGCGGGACAACAGCGCGAAGTTGCGGAAGCCGTAGCGCCACAATCCTTCGAGGTGCGGAGCCAAGGCGCTGTAACTATCGGTGTTGAGGCATTCGCCCGTCACGGCATTGCACGAACCCTCAGAGAACTGCTGAACCACGCTGTGATGGTAACGAAGCTCGATACGCCAGACGGGCTGTTCCGGGTTGTAGTTGGCGGCATCGTTAAGGTCGAAGGAATCGCAGCGACGCCACACGCGTTCCCAGTAGTCGAGTTTGTCGATAGCTTTGGCTTGCAGCGTCTTATTGTAAATCGCCAACTGGCAGGCACCGGCAGAGCCCCACAGGAAGGACTGACCACGGGAGTAGACAGCGGAATGGTCGGCGTACTCAAACGAGGTAACGCCATCGAGGCGGCGTTGACGAGTCGCCTTGCAGTGCAGGCGGGCCACCATGTCGGACGGGGGTTCCCAGCCTTGCACGTCCAGGGCGATATGCACCGCGCACTGGGAGCGCTCCATGCTATCCAGAATGGCCGAAGCGCATTCATCCATGAGCGCCTGCAAGGACTCGGGCGAA
The DNA here is from genome assembly GCA_964410065.1 of uncultured Pseudomonas sp. Classification (GTDB taxonomy): domain Bacteria; phylum Pseudomonadota; class Gammaproteobacteria; order Pseudomonadales; family Pseudomonadaceae; genus Serpens. The sequence goes on along the minus strand of CAYPFO010000008.1, from coordinate 65,539 downwards.
CGCTGGTCAATGGCATGAGGGGAAACCTCGATTTTCAGATGCGGACCGTGCGACTCAGCGCGCACGTTGAAGTTTTTGAACAGCAGGATCAACCCGAGGTCGGCATTTTGCAGGCGGTACTGATAACCGCTGTCGCGGCCAATACGGCCAAAGTGCCAGTCCTGTCCCGCGAACTGGACCAGCCCCGGATTGGAATCAGTCAGAGCGAGCACGTCGCCACGTAGTCGGCCCCGGTAGTGCTGGCGAACCGTATCAACGCCGCAATGCAGCAGCCTGACCCCTGAAAGGTCGGTGAACTTCGCCAAGCGGTTATCAAAAAAGACCCGACCGTTACCACCTTCAACGATCCCGCCTTCCTCAGTGTACTCAGCGCGAATCTGATCAACTGCCTTTTTCATTACTGATCCTTATTGGTACGAAACGACATTCGTCTAATTCTTTTTATTGACGTGCTACAGGGACGTCAGCGGGTGGGCGTTTTGCGCGGGGCTCGTGCCTCGCTCCCGCTGCAAAAACGCCACACCCGGAGCCGGGCTTGCTTGAAGAACATCAGCGCGAGCATCCGGCAGGCCGACCACAACAGGGCCAGACGGCACAGCAGGGGAATGAGCCTGATATGAGCCGGTTTGAGCTTGATTTAAGCCGGATAACTGATCCTGTGAGCGCTGGGAGCGATCCGGGATAGTTGGATCGAAGAAGCCCCGCTTTACGGCTGCCATACAGAATGAGAATTCTGTATCGACGCGTGTGGCCTGCTGGGTGTAGCACTGGCACACCGTGGGATTGCCGTTAACGATCCTCGTGGGCATGTCTTGTTGGTTGCGGGCGTACAGGTCAAGGTCGCGGCTGGCCACGCAGTACAGCCGCGGGAAGGACACCGGCGCAGTTAAACCATCATAGATCGGCGCCGAGGAAGGGATATTAGGCATCCTTGGCAAGCGTTCCTCTACATACTGCCCCCGTGTTTTACCTGGACCGGGCTGGACAGCGCCGCCGCCCATAGCACCCAGCAATGAGCGCGACATATCAGAGACAAGGGAGCCAGAAGACGAAGCAGCTGGAGGGGTATCGCCAGAAACAGAATCCGCAGATTTATCGCCAAAAACAAGCATGCCAGCGCGGGCCACGAAGGCCACAACGAAGACCAGGGCAATTGCGAAAATCAAAGCCTTGCGGGTGGGCTTGAACTTAAAGTGATGCTCAGCTTGCGCACTGCTGTAAACACCAAAGAATTTTTTATCAAGCGTGATATAGCTTTTATCAACGTCTTTGCTGGAGCTGATCTTTTCAACATCGGCAAAAACCCCGTTGTATTCATAGCGAGCCACCTTGGACGAGCCAAAAACACGGCGGTAGTGAACGTGCTTGCCGCACAAGCGGCGTGCATGAACATCGATAAAACGAGGGTCTTGAGTGATTAAATGCACCTCATGACCCTTTTTACGCATGATTTCAAAGTTAGAAATATGCGGAGGAACTGCCGACCTAGGATCGCGTACACCGAACCAGCCTTGCGCTTCATCGACAACAATCACCGAATCATTAGGAAGTTCAAACCACTTGTGCGGTTCTTCAAACTCAAACCAGTTGGCCTTGAGGAGTTCGGGTTTAAGGTCAGTGATATTGTGAAAATAAACAGGGCGCTGTGCTTTATGGGCGTATGCATCCACCTCCTTAATGGTGTTCAGCGTTTTACCGTTGCCTTGTAAGCCGGTGCGAACCGTTAAAGTTGCATCTGACATAACAGCCCCCGTTAAGCCTCAAGCGAACCGGAACCAGTACGGCGCAGCTCGGTAAGCTTGCCGGTAACTTTGTCCATGCCCTTAAAGACAAGTTTGGTGGTAATAGCCGAAAGATAAATATTAATGGCCACGTCAAAGGACGCCATGCCCAGGAGCATCTGGACAGCCTGACCGATGTTTCCCGCATTGGTAATAATGTACTGCGTAGCCTGATCCAAAATTAGATTGATGCCGACATACGAAACGGCACCAATGCCAATCACCTTAAGCAACGACTTAACGAGTGGGGCGCCGACTAGAAGGATAAATTCAAAGATATACACGTACCACATACGAACCCCCTATCAATCACGAAAAATGAACAGAGCGGCCGCAAGCGAGGCGGCAATAATCACCAGCGGGCTAATGCCAGAAGCCAGGCGACACATAGGTTCATAACTGAACGCAACTTGACCGCCGCTTGTGCTGGCTATTTCAGGTTGCGGGCATGTATTGGACGGTAAAAAGCGCGTGCCTTGAGTGATAAACGACGGAATATCAATCTCGGTTTTGGTCAACTTGAATTCATCGCCCTGGACGCGGCTTTCAAGATCGCTTTTCACTTTAGTGAAATCATTGAGATTTTCGGCATCGCAACGGGTTTTGTGCTGTTGCCTGATTAATTCACACTGAAGGGGGTCGCCCTCACAAACCGGAGGGGCCTCGCATTGATCCCCACCGGAAACGCTGGATTCTTCTTTCTCTTCCTCTTTACGTTCTTCCTGATCCTGGCCGTCACCATCCTTACAACCCGGCCCGGTGCAGGTGTTGGATTCTGAGCCAACCGAACCGTCGCCCTTTACATGAGAGTTGTTAACATTCGTGGTGGTCGTCGTTTGGCACGCCCCTACACCCGTGCAAGTGGTGGTCGTGGTCGTAGTGGTGGTTTCGACTTGCTTGGAGCCATCATCGCCAGGAGTTTCTACAACGTCAGTTTTGACGGTGTTATTGGTTTGCTTGGGGGCAGGAGATTTAGCCAGGCACTGAAATTCGCCTTTTATCTCACCGCAATCCATGGCTCCGGGATCGGTGTAGCTATCCGCCGTGGTGCAGGAATAGGACTGCCGACCTTCCGCGTCCATGACCTTATTGGTGCACTCGCTGGACTTGTCAGAGCTGGGCGTAAGCGGCATGGGCGGGACGAGATCGGGCGTTACGCCCGCCGTGCAAGATTTACCCGTGCCACGGTATGAATAATTTTGCCAAGCACCAGCAGGGTTGCCGCTTACAAAGCGGAATGAATGACCCTCTTTGGCCGGCAGGCCATAGGCGCAACCACCTGTACACACCTCGTCTGGCGTAGGCGTGCGATTGCCAAAACCGCCACCCGGCAGAATGTCGGCAATCTTTTGCTGGTGGTAGGTGATGCCGGTAGCGGCCTCACACTCTCCAGGCTCAGGCGCATCACAGGCGCCAGTGGTCATATTAAAGGTATGCCCAGCAGGACAGGAATCACCAGAGCGCCCAATATTCATGGAGCCCATGCTGGCTCCATTTACGTTAAGCAAGGTGCACTGCCCACTTGACCCCTGGGGGTTGAGCTGCACCCTGTACGACACATAACCAGACCCATGGTTCTCTCGCATATATTGCAGATGCGCACTACAGGCAGCATCCGCTGAAGGGTAGCGAGCATCTCTGTAACCCCACCAATAATCCTCGGCAACCGCCATCTGCCCGGACAACGCTGCGAATAACAAAGCGACACGAATAATCAGCTTCATATCAAACCCGCCCAAAAAGAAGAACAGCAAATGCCAGAGCGCTTACCAACAAGTAATAAACATTGGGATCAAACGTAACCATTGGGCGGCCCTTGTGTGTTCAAAAAAAAGCCCCGTATTAACGGGGCGGGCTGCTAGTTGTTAGCGAGTTGGTTAGCGGGACTCGCCAACAACCGGCAGCAGTGGGTTACACCGCGCGGCGCATATACTTGAACGCAGCAGCGGCAATGACGAGGCCAAAGGCCGCCCAGCCAACAATCTCGATATTGCCCTTGGTCGCTTCCATAGCGGTTGTGGCGGCTGCGGTATCGGCCAGGGCCATTTGAGTGCCGGCGAGCATAACGGCACCACCAGCGGCCAGCTTACGGCCAAACTTCTTAACGATATTCATGCTTTTCATAGGATTACCCCTTATAGGACTTTCTTTAAAATGAGAAAACCAAACACGGTTACGAACAAACCAACGGTTGCCCACAACAAGTGGTCAGCTTCCTCAATGGTTAGCGCGGGATTTAGGTGTAATTCCTCGCGCATCTCAATACCTGTGAACGAAACCAACGAGCCATCGCAGGCGGGAACGCCGTTGGTAACAGTCCAATTCCCTTCACAGGCAATGAAATTCATTGTTCAACTTTCGCTTTTTTTTGACGGGAAGACCCCTTATCACACCAGAGCCAAAAGCGATCCAGAAACGCAACGTGGAAGAAAACAAAAATGGCTATAGCAATCAGCGCCGCATGTATTGTTAGCGAAAGCGGCTGATCCACTACGACATCAAGCAACAAAACAGTGATCGGGTTTATTGCGGCGAATATGGCCACGTAAAGAACCCAACCAAAGGCAACACGGAGCGGCGCTTTCATGCGTTAGCCCTCCCGATTAAGCCTTGGCAGGCTCTTGCTTGGGTTGTTCATTACGCGGCTGCTGATGACCAGGGCGATCAATCAGAATGCGGGTCAGGAACTGCGTGTTGGTGGTCTTACCAAAGCGGTTGGTGATCGGGCGAATCTGCGATTCAAACTTGAATACAGCAGGGCCATTGCTCAGGTCGATCTGATCGATAACCGAGGCGTCGGCGCTGTATTCAGTGATTTCAAAGCCCTTGGCATTGCCAAACGCGCCTTGGGGGATCGGCGACAGGGCTTGAACACTGGCGCGAACTTCGCCGGTGTCTTTGTTCGTGTAATGGTCAGTCTTGGTCACGAACAGGGCGGTAATTGAGGTTGCTTGTGGGATTGCGAACGACATAGCTAACTTCCTTTCTTTGTTTGCCCTTCGGGCGTTGGTTCCATTGGCGTAGTGGCCTTTGGCGTTGTTCTTAAATTCCGTTTGGCGACCCCTTACGGGGCGGGCTCTACTCGCTTCGCTCACCAAGCCAAACGGTAAAGCTGTTTGTCTTGTCCCTACCGGGTAACGATCCCTTTCGCTCTTGCCGTCCCGGCGCCTAGATCAAAAGCGCTTCCTCGGTCTCTGGCTCAAGGGCGGGGGGCTCATCCCCCACCCCTTGCCGTCTGCGGTCGCGGGCGGACCGTGCCTTCCCGCCTAACCCGTGCAAGGGTCCGCTGCGCCGCTTCGCGCCCTTGCACGGCTTAGGCGTCCAGGCCCTTAGGTCCTGCGACCGACGACGACGGCGACGGGGCGGGGGATGAGGGAGAGGCGGAGTGGTTAGAGAGTCCGTCAGGGCAGCCGGCTTGAACCCACATGGTCAGAACGGCACCGCCGAGGGTCCAAAGGTCCAGCCGACGCCGGGCGGCTTCCTCTTGAAGCGCAAGCTTCACGCTCAGGGGTCCGCTTACGTAAAAGCGCACCTCTTTGTCTTCAATTTGGTCCTGGCGTGGGGGCAGTTTCATCGGTGTTTCCTCGGTTAAATGGCACGTACTTCGTCGCTGGGGGGCTTTGGTAAAACACGCTCCAATAGCGTTCAGGACGGCGGGACGGTGAGTGCTTGGCGCATAGCGTTGGGGGTTCGCAGAGCCATCGACCGTCCACATTCAGGAGCGGCCCACGGGGCTTGCAGTCGGGACAGGGCGTGACCTTGGGCCATGGAACGGCTGGATAACAGGCTGCTTTGACCCAGCACACAGAGCACTTGCAGTCGGCGGAATGCGGCAGTTGCCGATACTTGAGTGGGAGCATTGCGGGTTTCCTTTCCCTGAACCTGGAGTTGAACGAACAGATCGTTCTCAACCAGATCGCGAGCCATAGCCAAAAGGTGGCGGTTTTCGGCGCGGTAATCAGCGGCAAGCTCAAAGCCCATTGATGTACCCAACGCCTCAACCGCGCGAGACTGATGGCGAGCCAACGAAGCGCGAACAAGTAGGCGGAAAACGGCACGCTTGGTTTCAGCGGAAAGCTTGACCATGTTCATTGCTCCCATTCCTGTTCCAGCAGCCAGTTGCGGACCTGTGCAGAATTGACCAAGCGGCGCTTGCCAATCTTTATGGTCGGGAGCATCCCTTTCATGACCCAGGCGCGGACGACGCCGTATTCGAGGCCGTTGCGCTCTGCGAACGCGTCTATGGTTTCGAGATCACGTTGGGCGTTAATCAGGGTCTGAGGGTTGAGGACTTCCAGTTCCATGTTCGATCCGTCACTATTAGTGCCGTTAAGGCTTGTTGTGTGAACATCACATAATGTGAATACTACACGAACCACACGGAATGTGAATATCACATACGATGAATTTATTAAATGACAGAATCGCTAAACGATAGAGCTTTCCTATTGCTGGAAAGAACATCACTCAAAGAGCTGGCCAAGACTGGCAGCCGAGAATATGTGCGCTGGCAAAATGTAAAGCGCGGACAAGCGCGTATGACGACTGAGGAAATAGAATCCCTGGCGGGCATATATCCCCAATACCGGTGGTGGTTAATCAGCGGAAACGTAATGCCTGACTTCGGACAAACAAGCCCGGAGTACGACGAGGCGCATACAAACTTGTCCAATCACAACGCGGGATAGCCCTGACTCAAGAAGTAGCTAGCCGTTGGTTTGCCCGGAAGAAAGGAACTCAAGGATGAATGCAGTAAAAAAATGGGCGTTGCCCGTGCTGTTCGGAACCGCCATACCCATGCTGTTTCTTTACGCACTCAGCGATAGCGCAACGGGAATTCTGAATCCACAAATACCTGCTCAAGCGAAAAGCATTCCGCTTGAAGCACCCAGGACAGCCCCAGTTAAGCCAGCACGCTGGATAAACCCCGAACCCGAGCAGCTAACCAATCCCTGGCCGACCGAAATCACCGCACGGCCAGCAGCGCCAGAGCAACCAGCACCACCCAAGCAAACCGTTTTCACGGACCGGAACTACACCCCAAAAGGGGCTATCAATACGATTGGCTTTACTCACCAGCCTCTGGAACCGCCAAGGGGTGAAGGCTTGCGGGTAATTGGAATCAAGGAAGAAACCCGCATACGGGATTACTGTCCTTACCCGAAAGGCAGCATCGAGCACCGAAACTGCCGAATGCGGATCGACCTTAACAGCCGTAACTAAGTGTCGATAAAGTGTCGAAAACACAGGGCCGCAAAGCGATCGAACGACACGGCAAGACAGCGCCAAACCAGACAACACAACGCATTGCGTCCAAGCGAAACGGCAAAAAAAGGGTTCAAATCCCTATCTTCCCGCCATATTGCAAAACGCTAAGCCCCTGAAGCTCATAGAGCTTCAGGGGCTTTGTCGTTTCAGGCCGGCAGGCTTTGAAAAAGCGTGGAAGTTACTCACCAACTGGCCGAAGTCGAGCCACGGCTTGTCTGAACGGTGCCAGACCGGAAGCCAGTGCAATGGCAGCAATTGCCTAGCGGTCATTCTCTGGAGATTTCGTTGGTGGGTTTGGTTGAGCGTCGCTCAGACGTTAAGGTGCTTTGAGCGCAGCGGCTGACGTCGGACGTGCCTGGACCTGTCCGGCTGCCCTACTTAATTCAAATCGTTGGCGGGCACGCTGCTCGCGGGCAGCGCACAAGTGGACATGCTGGGCGGTGTTGGGGGCGAGACAGTCTTGAGTTGGCTTGAAAAATGCCTGCCAGGAGATGTTCTTGAGGTGGCTTTCAGCACGCTGTGCCGACGGCAGAGGCTCGTTGTGCTGGGTGCGGTTTATCTGCCTCTCGTACAGGAGCATGCTCCCGGCTAGTATTACCGCAGCGCCTGCAGCCCATTTGAAGCGGTGCTTGCTTTCCATAGCTTTTATCCGTTCCTTCGGAGTCTCGTTGCATGATGTACGAGGTGAGAGTGGGTTACTGGATCCACGTGGCGGAACTCAAAATAACCCGCACGCCGTGACGACTCCAATGTAGCAGGCCAACGAATCACCGATGGGGTGGCCTCGCCACACAAGCCTATAAACGTAGGCTTGTGGTCCATATGCCGCCTCCTCTGCGACAAATGGTGCGGAATGAGGCTGTAGAAACCACACAGCCATGCTCTGTCGGCGGTGTGCTCATCGGGCGTCCAGCCCAAGGCAATGCGATAGGGTGCATAACACTCGCTTGGGCAATGCTCTAGCCAATAGCTAATGCACGGATAGTCAAATTGAACACAAACCAACCTCTCACTCTTCCAGCCGAAACCTTGGCCTCGCTGCAATCCGTGGAGCATCTGGTGGTCTTCACCGGAGCTGGTGTCTCGGCGGAAAGCAACATTCCCACCTTTCGCGATGCGTTGAGCGGGTTGTGGGAGCGCTTCGATCCAGCCGAGCTGGCCACGCCCCAGGCGTTTCGTCGTGATCCGGCGGTGGTCTGGGGCTGGTACGAGTGGCGGCGCATGAAGGTGTTGCAGGCGCAGCCCAATGCGGCACATCGGGCCATTGTCGAGTTGGCGCGGCGGGTGCCGAAGCTCTCGCTGATCACCCAGAACGTCGATGACCTGCACGAGCGTGCCGGCAGCCCGCAGGTGATTCACTTGCACGGTAGCTTGCATACGCCGCGCTGCTTCGCCTGCGCGCGGCCTTATGTCGGTCTGGCGGACACGCCAGTCGAGCCTGAGGAGGGTCGGCGCATCGAGCCGCCGCGTTGCCAGCATTGCAACGGCAAGGTGCGTCCCGGTGTGGTCTGGTTCGGCGAGTCGTTGCCTGAAGCCGCTTTTCGTCAGGCCTTCGCCGCTGCCCGCGAGTGCGATTGCCTGCTCTCGATTGGCACATCCGGGGTGGTGCAGCCGGCGGCTCAGATTCCTCTGTTGGCACTGGAGCACGGCGCAATGGTGTTGCATATCAACCCGCAGCCCGTGGCCAGTCGGCATGCGCGGGAAATCAGCTTGGTCGGGTCGGCAGGCGAGCTGCTGCCTGTGTTGTTGCGGCAGGCTTTTCCCGACCCGGCGGGAGTCGAGTAACCCTGCGATACAGTTGGGATAGCGGGGCAAGGTACGGCTGGCTCCTTGCCTTTATGCCGCCGATCTGAAATCAGTGGGGCAGAAAAACTAAGCGCAAATGGCTGTTATCCTTCGATCGTCATCCATTGGACGATGGTACGCACATGGACCGCGCCTTGAAAAAACTGCACCGGACACTCGATTCGGTGGCCTGTCACAATGAATCGGCCGCGCTTGAAATCATGCGGGCTGCCGAGAAGATTCCCGACGACCTCATGCGCCAGCGTTTGCTGAGCGTTATTCATCATCTCAACCATGATGCCGACATCTTGCGGCTGGTCGGGGATGACATGGAACGTGTGAGCAGGCTGGGCTGATCCTCCCACTCAAACCGTCTTCTCGATCAGTTAATAGCCTTTGGGTTTTGATGTGCGTCGACCGCCTGCGGTGAGGATGGCCAGCGTCAGTAGGCCGGCGACGATACCCCAGAAGGCCGAGCCGACGGAAAACAGGGACATGCCTGAAGCCGTGACCAGGAAGGTGACCAGCGCGGCCTCGCGTTCTCGGGGTTCGCTCATGGCCTGGGTCAGGCCGCCCATGATCGAGGCGAACAAGGCCAGGGCGGCGATGGACAGAATTAACGCCTTGGGCAGGGCGGCGAACAGGGCGGCGAGGGTGGCGCCGAAAATGCCGGCGATGCCATAGAACACTCCGCACCACACTGCCGCCGTGTAGCGTTTTTTCGGGTCTTCGTGGGCTTCGGGACCCGCGCAGATTGCTGCACTGATGGCGGCCATGTGGAGGCCGTGGGAGCCGAAGGGTGCCAGCAGCACGGACGTCAGGCCACTGACCGTGAGCAGGGGCGAGGCCGGTACGTCATAGCCGTTGGCGCGCAGTACAACCATCCCCGGGAGGTTTTGCGCGGTCATGGCGACGATGAAAAGCGGAATGCCGATGCTGATCGCGGCCGAGATGGAAAAGGCGGGCGTGGTCCACTCCGGGATCGCCAACTGCAATTCGAAACCGCGAAAGTCCAGCAAACCCAATACGCCTGCCAGAGCGCAACCAACCAGCAGGGCCGCGAGCACTGCATAGCGGGGCAGTAGGCGTTTGCCCAGCAGATAGGCTGCGAGCATGGCGATCACCAGCAGCGGTTGCTGCTCGGCGGCTACACCGATTTCCAGGCCGATCTTGAACAGCACGCCCGCCAGCAGCGCGGCGGCGAGCGAGGCGGGAATGTGTCGCATGATGCGATCGAAGCTGCCGGTCAGGCCACACAGCACGATCATCGCCGAAGCGATGATATACGCGCCGATGGCCTCGCCGTAGGGCACGCCTGGCAGGCTGCTGATCAACAGGGCAGCGCCTGGCGTGGACCAGGCGATCATCACCGGGGCGCGGTAGCGCAGCGACAAGCCGATGCAGGTGACGGCCATGCCGATCGACAGCGCCCAGATCCATGATGAAATTTGTCCGCTGCTGAGCCCGGCGGCCTGGCCGGCCTGAAACATCAGCACCAGCGAGCTGGTGTAGCCGGTGAGCATGGCGATAAAGCCAGCGACGATGGCAGAGAGCGAGGTGTCGCGCAGAACATGAGCGGTAGGCTGGGGCGGGTTGTTCATTTTTATTCCCGACAAGGTTTATGCCTGATCACGTGAAGAATCAGCCGAGACTCTTGCACATCACCTGATTCACCGCCAGCCAGCCGGCGACAGCGTCTTCGCCGACTTCAGCAAACACCCGTTGCAGCACGCGAATCTGCTCACGGCGTAGCGTCTGTTCGAGTTTGATGCCGGCGGCAGTCAGTCCAAGCAGGCGTTTACGTTTGTCGTCGGCCGAGGTGACGCTTTCCACCAGTTGCATTTCCACCAGTTGGCGCAGCGGAATGTTGAGGGCCTGTTTGCTGACGCCGAGCAGGGTCAGTAATTCGCTGATGCTCAGCCCCGGCTTGTGGGCAATGAAAAACAGGATGCGATGGTGCACCCGGGATAAGCCGCGGCGGGCGAGCATCTCGTCGGGCTTGGCCGTGAAGGCCCGGTAGCTGCCGAAAAAGTCTTCCATGACCTGGCGCTGGTCCGTGCTTGTTTTTAGGTCAGTCATATTGACGTTCCTGTGATCAAAGGCGTAATTTGGGTCAATCAATTTGACCCAAATCTACTCTTTTTCGGCAGCGGTGGCATCCATGGCTTTCTCTGAACGTATCGCACGTTTAAAAGGTTCTCTGATTCGTGAAATTCTTGCCGCTGCACAGCGTCCGGAAGTCATGTCCTTCGCCGGCGGTTTGCCGGCCGAGCCCATGTTGCCCAAGGTCGACTGGAGCGCGATGCCCACGTCCGTCTCCCAGTACGGCATGAGCGAAGGCGAGCCGGAGTTGCGCGAGCTGATCGCCGCCGACGCGCGCAAGCTGGGCATTGACTGCGATGCCTCCCAGGTGCTGGTCACCTGTGGTTCGCAGCAAGCACTGGACCTGGCCACCAAGTTGTTCGTCGATCCGGGCACGCAAGTGCTGGTGGAGTCGCCGACCTACCTGGCCGCATTGCAGTCCTTCCAGCTGTTCGGTGCCGATTGCCTGGAAATTCCCCAGGAGACCGACGGCCCGAATATCGACTCCCTGCGTGCGTTGCTGGAGCGCAGCAAGCCGGCCTTCGCTTACCTGATCCCGACCTTCCAGAACCCGTCGGCGGTGCGTTACAGCGATGCCAAGCGCGACGCAGTGGCCGCACTGCTGGACGAATTCGGCGTGACCCTGATCGAAGACGAGCCGTACCGCGAGCTGGTGTACGACGACCAGCAGCCGACGTCGATCACCAGCCGTCTGCGCAAAACCGCCTGGATCTACACCGGCACCGTCTCCAAGACGCTCTTGCCAGGCTTGCGCGTGGGTTACCTGATTTGCAGCAAGGAGCTCTACCCCTACCTGCTGCGTCTGAAGCAGGCCGCTGACTTGCACACCAACCGCGTCGGCCAGTGGCAGGCGGCGCAGTGGCTGGGCACCGAGAAGTTCCAGCAGCATCTGGTCGAGCTGCGCAGCTTTTACCGGGAACGCCGCGATACCATGCAGAGCGTCCTGGAAGAACACTTCGGCGATCTGGCCGACTGGGAGATTCCCCAGGGCGGGTTGTTCTTCTGGTTGAAACTGAAGCAACCGTTCGATACCCGTACGGTTATGCAGAAAGCCCTGGATGTGGACGTGGCGTTCATGCCAGGAGAGGCATTCTTTATCGATCCGGAGAAGAATCCCGGCTATATGCGGCTTAACTTCAGTCATGTGCCGCCGGAGCGCCTGGACGAGGGCGTGCGTCGCCTGGCCAAGGTGATTCGTGACGGACAAGCCTGCGCCCTCGCATAGGGCACTACTCGGAGATCAGGAGCGCGTTATGTACAAGGTTTACGGCGATTATCGTTCGGGCAACTGTTACAAGGTCAAGCTGATGCTGCATCTGCTGGATCGGCCCTACGAATGGATTCCGGTGAATCTCTTGCATGGCGCGACCCGCTCGGAGGAGTTCCTCAAGAAGAACCCCAACGGCAAGATTCCGGTGCTGGAGCTGGAAGACGGCACCTGCCTGTGGGAGTCCAACGCGATTCTCAACTTCCTGGCCGATGGCAGCGAGTTTTTGCCCAGCGAACCGCGTCTGCGTACCCAAGTGTTGCAGTGGCAATTCTTCGAGCAGTACAGCCATGAGCCGTATGTCGGTCTGGCGCGCTATATCAAGCTGTTCCTCGGGCTGCCCGAGGATCGCATGGCCGAATACAAGGCCAGACAGCTGGATGGCTATCACGCCTTGAATGTGATGGAGCAGCAGCTTAAACGTACGACTTACCTGGTGGGCGATTCCTATTCCATTGCTGACGTGGCGCTGTATCCCTTCACACATGTGGCACAGGAAGGGGGCTTTGACCTGGAAGGCTACCCGGCGATTCGTGCCTGGCTGACACTCGTAGCCAGCCATCCCCGGCATGTGCGTATGCTCGACTGAGATTCAGCCAGGCTGGCATCGCGCCAGGCTGGCTGAATGTTGTGTCGCGTTTAGAAGTGCACCTTCACCAGCAGGCTGGCGGTGTTTTGCTCGGTGCGGAAAGCGCTGCTGTCTTCGATGCCGTACTTGTCCTTCCAGTAATCGTATTCGATACCCACGTACAGCTGTTTTTCGCCCAGGCTCAGCGCCTTGCCCAGGTCATATTTGATCTGCGGGTTGAAGTGCAGGTTGGCGTGGTAGCCCTTGTCGTTGTCCACGACCCAGTCCATGAAGCCGTCAATCACCAGGTCGGAGGAGCCCACGGGGATGGTGTAGCTCCACGCCGGGGTGATCTGCCAGACACCATCGCCATCGCGGCCGCTCTCGGTATGGCGGCGGTAGAAATTCAGCTGAAAGTAGTCGAAACCGGGCAGGGCCAGGTCAAAACCTGGACCGATCAGGTAGGTCTCCACATCGCCTTCACCGAATTCATAGGTGGTGGCCAGCAGTACATCCTTGACCGGGCCGACGGACAGGTCGCTGCCGCTCAGTTTGCCCAGCGACAGGCGCGGCGAAAATTCACCGTACAGCGTACTGTCGTCGCGGCCGTTGTCGTTGCCTTTGCCATTGAAGTGAATCGAGTCGACGAACAGAAACAGGTCGCCCACGCTCCAGCCACTGGCGTGTTCGAAGGTCAGGGTTTGCTGGATGGGTGCATCCACCTTGAAATTCTTGCCATACAGGTAGGTCAGGCTGTTGTTGTGCCATTGCAGCAAATCGGTTGCATTGGCCTGGGCACAAGCCAGGGTGCTGCCGGCCAGCAGCAGGGCAGTAAGCGGACGGAACATGGTGAACTCCAGGTGGGACTTCCAGGTTATTCGGCAGCAGCCGCTGCCATTGAAACGGCGCCGCGCATTATAGAGCGGCGTCAGTAATCGAAAAGAGGGCGATGTCCCACAGTGCGCAAGCTGGGGTCAAGGTCTTGGCGTGCCGGTCACTGGCCGGCTTACCGACTGATGACCAGCTTGATGCCAAAGGCGATCAGGCAGACACCGGCAAGCTTTTCCAATGAGCGGGTGACGGCCGGAATACTGCGCAGGCGCTCGGCTAGGGTGTGGGTGAGCAGGGTCACGATCAGACCATAGGCAAAAGTCAGCACCGCGACGGTTACGGCCAGGAAGCCGAAGGTCATCAGCCCCCGGTGACGGGCAGGATCGACGAACAGCGGCAGGAATGCCATGTAGAAGATGATCGCCTTGGGATTGAGCAAGGTGATCAGCAGGGTCTGGCGCAAAAAGTGTTTCGGCTTGATCACCAGCGCCGGCCCATCGCCGGGTTTGCTCAGCAGCATCTTTCCGCCCAGCCAGGCCAGATAGGCCGCGCCAAGCCATTGCATCGCATTGAACGCTGCCGGGTAGGCGGCCAGCAGCGCTGCCACGCCGGCGACCGCCAGCCACATCAGGACCTGGTCGCCAAAAATGATCCCGAAGGTGGAGGCCAGGCCGCCTTTGATGCCGCCTTTGCTGGTGGAGGTGATCAGAGCGAAGTTGCCTGGGCCGGGAATGGCCAGCAGGACAATGAAAGCGATGACAAATGCGCCGTAGTCGGTCACGCCGAGCATGGGTAACTCCTTGAATGGGTGCGCGATTTTACTATGGCCACGGGTGGCAGGCTGACGCGAGGCTGGATAGATCCATTGTGTTCGTCATGCTCTGCTCCGTCGACAGCGTGCTCCGCTCAGTGGGTGAGCACCTGCCCTTCCAGCCACTCCAGAAGTTGTGTGCGCCAGTGCCTGCTGGCCAGCATTTCCTGATGCCGGGCGTCGGGGGAAAGCCATAGCCAAGCGGGCTCGCCGGCCAGGCGATAAAGACGTTTGCCATGGGAGCAAGGCACGACCCGGTCTGCGCAACCGTGCATGACCAGCAACGGCATGGGCGGACGCTGGGCCAGGAAATGCTCAGGGCTGTAATCATCGCGAATGGTCCACGCCAGTGGGTAGCGAAACAGGGTGGTCAGCCAAGGCTGAGCCAGTATTTCGCGAGCGATGCGCCGGTAGCTGGAGAAGGCGCTGTCCAGAATCAGTGCGCTGACCTGATCCGGCGGGCTTTGCGCAACCAGGGTGGCGGCAACCGCGCCGCCAAGGCTCTGCCCAAGCACCACCAGGGGCAGTTGCCGGCTCTGTGCCTGGTGCGTGGCCCATTTGAGCCCGGCTTCAGCATCCAGGTACACGCTGGGGATGTTCGGCGAGCCCTGCGACAAGCCAAAGCCTCGATAGTCGAGAATGAACAGATCCCAACCGGAGAAGGTAATCCAGCTCATGGCAGCGAAGTGCGTACTGATATTTTCCGCATTGCCATGCAGAAAATAGATCACCCCTTTGCTGTGTTCGCCATCGCCAAGTCGCGCGGGCAGCCACCAGCCATGCAGACGCGCGCCATCCGCCGCATGCAGGTGCACGTCCGCATAGGGCATGCCGAGCTGATCGGGAGTGCCGCGCAAGCCAGGTTCGGGCAGATAGAACAGATGGCCGCAACCGCAAAGCAGACCCGTCAGCAGGCCAAGCAGCAAGGTGCGGATCAGGGGAGGCAGGAGCATCGAAATGCGCGTCGTTGGGAGTTGATGGGGGCAAGCCTGCATGTCCTGACGACATGCAGGCTTGCTCCATAAGGCGTGATCAGCCCGCAGTGCGTTGTTTGAGGAAGCTGAGGATGTCGTCGACCGCCACGGCCTGGGTTTCGCTGTCACGGCGGCCCTTGTATTCCAGGGTGCCTTCGCCCAGGCCGCGGTCGCTGACCACGATGCGGTGCGGAATGCCGATCAGTTCCATGTCGGCAAATTTCACGCCGGGGCTGGTCTTCTTGTCGCGGTCATCGAGCAGCACGTCGTAGCCGGCTGCCGTCAGTTGCGCGTACAACTGGTCAGTGGCCAGTTTCACCGTCTCGTTCTCGTACTTCATCGGCACGATGGCGATCTGGAAGGGCGCCAGGGCGTCCGGCCAGAGAATGCCGCGATCATCGTAGTTCTGCTCGATGGCGGCGGCTACCACGCGTGAAACGCCAATGCCGTAGCAGCCCATGATCAGCGTGATCGGCTTGCCTTGTTCGCCCAGGACCTTGAGGTTCATGGCCTCGCTGTACTTGGTGCCCAGTTGGAAGATGTGCCCGACTTCGATGCCGCGCTTGATCTCCAGGGTGCCCTGGCCATCGGGGCTCGGGTCGCCGGCCACCACGTTGCGCAAATCCGCTACCAGCGGCAGGGGCAGGTCGCGTTCCCAGTTGATACCGAAGAAGTGCTTGTCGTCCTCGTTGGCGCCCGCGCCGAAATCGCTCATCAGCGCCACGGAGCGGTCGATGATGCACGGAATCGGCAGGTTGACCGGACCCAGGGAGCCGGGGCCGGCGCCAATGGCGGAGCGGATTTCGGCTTCCGAAGCGAACACCAGCGGATCAGCGACCTGCTCCAGGTGGGCCGCCTTGATCTCGTTCAGCTCGTGATCGCCACGGACGATCAGAGCGATCAGTTGGCCTTCTTCGGCGCCATGTACCACCAGGGTCTTGATGGTCTTCTCGATCGGCAGGTTGTAGCGCTCTACCAGTTCGGCAATGGTCTTGGCATCCGGGGTGTCGACCAGGCGCATGGCCTCGGTGGCGGCACCGCGCTCTTTTTCGCGCGGGATGGCTTCGGCCTTCTCGATGTTGGCGGCGTAATCGGAGCTGTCGCTAAAGGCGATGTCGTCTTCACCGGAGTCGGCCAGTACGTGGAATTCGTGGGAGCCGGTGCCGCCGATGGAGCCGGTGTCGGCCTGCACCGGGCGGAAGTTCAGGCCCAGGCGGGTGAACACGTTGCAGTACGCCTGGTGCATGCGGTCGTAGGTTTCCTGCAGCGACTCCTGGCTCAGGTGGAAGGAGTAGGCGTCCTTCATGATGAACTCGCGGCCGCGCATCAGGCCGAAGCGCGGACGGATTTCGTCGCGGAACTTGGTCTGAATCTGGAAGAAGTTGATCGGCAGTTGCTTGTAGCTGTTCAGCTCGTTGCGCGCCAGATCGGTGATGACTTCTTCATGGGTCGGGCCGACGCAAAAATCCCGCTGATGGCGGTCTTTCAGGCGCAGCAGCTCAGGGCCGTATTGTTCCCAGCGGCCGGATTCTTGCCACAGTTCGGCGGGCTGGATGGCGGGCATCAGCACTTCCAGGGCGCCTGCCTTGGTCATTTCATCACGTACGATGGCTTCCGCCTTGCGCAGGGCGCGCAGGCCCAGTGGCAGCCAGGTGTACAGACCGGAGGCGAGTTTGCGGATCATCCCGGCGCGCAGCAGCAGTTGGTGGCTGATGACCACTGCATCGGACGGGGTTTCTTTCAGGGTCGAGAGCAGATACTGACTGGTACGCATGTTTGGCCGTTTTGTCCGTTGCGAGTGCGAGAGTGAGCTGGGCATTGTACGGCGCCAGTATAGTGCCGTACAGGCGACAGAGCCGGAGGGGTGAAGATGACGGTGTTGACTGCCGAGCAGGTGCAGGACTTGATTCGTGGGGGGGTGCCGATGGCCGAGGATATCGATTTGCGTATCGAGCGTCTGACTGCGGAGTGTGCAGTGGCGCGGGTGCCGTTTCAGCCGCGCCTGGTGCGTCCTGGCGGTACGCTGTCCGGGCCGACGCTCATGGCCCTGGCCGATGCCGCCATGTATGCGGTGGTGCTCGGTGCCTTGGGACGGGTGGAGATGGCGGTGACCAGTAACCTGAATATCAACTTTCTGGCCCCTCCAGCGCCGGTGGACCTGCTGGCCGAGGCGCGCATCCTGCGTTTGAGCAAACGCCAGGCCGTGTGTGAGGTATCGTTGCATTCGGCTGGCAATGAAGACGTGTTGGTGGCTCATGTCACCGGAACCTACGCCTTGCCATTGTGAGGCGTGGCTCCTGTCTGCGCAAACCCTGTGGCGCGGCTGTCTTTGTGGGGCCGATTTCATATCGGTCGGCAAAGCCTGCGCTGCCGGTACAAGAAATGAAGAAGCCCGGCTGATGCCGGGCTTCTTCATGTAGGAGCGCGAGTGGGGGTTACAGAATGCTCAGCGGGTACTCGGCGATCAGGCGGATCTCGTCAATGCTCGGCGAGCCGTAGTAGACACCGTCGCTGCTGCGGTAGGTGGCTTGCCGGATACGCAGGTTCAGGTCCTTGGCCGGGCCGTCCTGGAACACATACCTCACCTGGATATCACGCTCCCATTCCTTGCCGTTGTCGGTGGTGGCCGTCTTGGCATCGCTACCATGGACGTAGCGGGCCATGAAACTCAGGCCCGGAACGCCAAAGGCAGCCATGTCCAGATCGTAACGAGCCTGCCAGGATTTTTCGTCATAAGAGTTAAAGTCGGAACGCTGTACCGAGTTGGCGAGGAAGACTGCGCCGCCACCGTCTATGCCGTAATCATAGCCAATGGTGTAAGGGTCTCCGTCTGAGTCCACTGAACGATAGCCACCTATGGATTTCTGATAAGCCAGCATGAACGTGTGCGCATTCAGCGTATAGGCGGCGGACAGGCTCCAGATGGTGTTGTCTTCATCGCTGCCAGTTCCGGTGTATTCAGCTTCGTAGTCGGTTTGGTAGATGTTGAAGTCGAAAGCCAACGACTGTTCTTCAGCGAGGCCCATGGTGTAGTTCAAGTTGCCATACCATTTCTGAAACGTGTCTTTCAGGTCGGAGTAGTACAGCGTGGCGCTCAGAACATCGCTAAAGGTGTAAGTGCCACCCACAAAATCGGCGCGTTTCAGGCCCAGGCTGTCTTCGCCAGTCTGCGCTTGGGCATTCAAAGCAGTGAAGTGACCGGCATTCAATTCCAGCCCGGCAAGTTCGCTGCTGGTCAGCAGGAAGCCTGTGGCGGTTTCCGGCAACAGACGGCTGTCGTCGGTGGCAAATACCGGTAGGCCCACGAATTGCTCGCCATATTTCAACGTCGTACTGGAAGCGCGGACCTTGAGAGCGCCCCCCGCCTCGGAATAATCATCCTGAGAGCGGCCATCGCTGCCGGTAGGAAACAGGCCGCTGCCTGTGCGGCCACGGCCGCTGTCCAGTTTCAGGCCCAGCAAGCCAAAGGCATCCACGCCAAACCCGACCGGCCCCTGGGTGAAACCCGATTCGAAAGTGGCAATGACGCCATGGCCCCATTCCTGCGGGTCATCATCACGAGCTGGGTCGTTGCGGAAATCGCGAAAGAAGTACAGGTTACGGTTGAGAATGTTCAGGCTGCTGTCTTCGACAAAGCCCTGGGAGTCGGACTGGGCGCTGGCCAAGGCCAGCTGCGAGGTGCCTGCGGCCACGGCCAAGGCGATTACACTCCACTTCATCACGTGCATGTGACTGCTCCTTTGGTTGTATTCAACGCCGCCTGAGAAACGGGTGGCTTTTTAGCTGTGTTTTTGTTTGCCGCTTCGGTACTGGTTATTTATAGCGAATAAAAACAGTAGTCACATTTATCCGTTGTGAATGTGATGTCGAATGCAATTGTTTCCGATCCTTTCTTTTGAAGAGTTAATGAGTGCCACTCTTTGGCCATCGTGTATGATTCTTTTTTGATATCATTTTTTTGGAACTTAGAAGCACTTTGATATCAAGTCAGATAGATATCCATTGCTTTCACTCATAGCAATAAATATGAACAAGTCAAAACTACTAAGCATTTATTGAAAAGCTAAACCGGTTTCACAGGAGCATCCTCCGCGCGGTGCGGTTGTCGGCTGCATGACTGGGTGATCGAACCGATGAAAATCCAGAGGGGAGCGGGTATTCTGCGTGGCATCGCCTGACCCCAAGGGAAAGGCATCACTACAGGAGATAAGCGATGTTTGCCTTGGCCGAGCAACTGCAACGGGACACGGTGCTGCTAGGAGATTTCTCGCTCTGCAGCCTGTTGTTGATGAATGACGCGCAGTACCCCTGGTTTATCCTGGTGCCGCGCCGCGAGGATGTCAGTGAGCTGTTCCAGTTGGACGCAGACGATCAGCTGCAGTTGTGGGCGGAAACCACCTCGCTGGCGGAGATACTTAAAGACACCTTTGCCGCCGACAAGATGAACGTGGCCACCCTGGGCAATATGGTCAGCCAGCTGCATATGCACGTGATCGTGCGTCGCAAGGGCGACTCGGCTTGGCCAGCGCCGGTGTGGGGTCAGCATCCGGCTCGCCCTTACACAGCTGAAGACATTCAGGCCATTCGCGACAAATTGAAGCTGGTCTTGCCTGACGACTTCCGTTTTGCCGAGGTGAGCGCATGAGTCTGGAAGCGCGTATTGCCGATCTGGAAACACGCCTGGCGTTTCAGGACGACACTATTCAGAGCTTGAACGACGAACTGGTTCAGCAGCAGCGGGTTCTTGAGCGTCTGCAGGTGCAGGTGATGGCGCTGTCACGGCGCCAGGAAGAGCTGCAGGGCCAATTCGGCATTGATCAGGATGAT
This sequence comes from uncultured Pseudomonas sp., assembly GCA_964410065.1. Lineage (GTDB taxonomy): Bacteria > Pseudomonadota > Gammaproteobacteria > Pseudomonadales > Pseudomonadaceae > Serpens. The sequence continues at coordinate 45,324 of CAYPFO010000008.1, read as the reverse complement.
GTGCCGCCACCGCATTATTAAGGCTTCCCCTGTTGGACGCCTGCAGCAACGATGCTACAGGCTCAAGGCGCTGCTGAACTCGCGTAGCCGGCCATCCAGCGGGTCCTGAAAACTCAACCCCTGGGCCAGGAGCTTGAGCGGCCGCTGATAATCGTCAGTGGTATCACTCAGATTGGGGTACAGCGGGTCATGACAAATGGCGGCGCCCAGGCCCGCCATGTGCAGGCGCAGCTGATGTTTGCGGCCGCTAACCGGATACAGGGCATAGCGCCAACAATTGTCGAGTTCTGCATCAACCTCGATGCGCGTCTCGCTATTGGGTGTGCCGGCTACTTCTTGCATGCGGAAAAAGGGCGTGCCGGGCTCCAGGCGAGTCTGGCGCACCAGGGGAAATTCCAGGTGCGCCAGAGCGGGCGCCAGAGCCAGGTACCGCTTGGCGATGCGTTGCTGGCGAAACAGCTCCTGGTAACGGGTGCGGCTGAGCGGGTTGCAGGAAAACAGCACCAGGCCCGCGGTAAGCCGGTCGAGTCGGTGCAAAGGCGCCAGATCAGGATTGTCGAAGCGCTCGATCAGACGGTTGAGCAGCGTCTCGCGCACATAGGCACCGGCTGGGATGACCGGGAGGAAGTGCGGCTTGTCGATCACCAGCAGGTGGTCGTCTTGAAACAGCACGGTTTCCTCGAAAGGAATCCGCACTTCGTTGATCACTTCGCGAAAGTATCGAATGCGCAGCCCTTCGCGGTAGGGGTGCTTGGCGCTGATAGCGTGATGTTGCTCATCCAGCACGCGGCCGCGGGCAAAGCGCTCGAGCCAGGTTTCACGGGAAATGGCCGGAAAATGCGCACACAGACAATCAAGTACCGTCGTCCAGGGGCCGGCGGGCAGATGCAGGGTGCTGGGCTTCATGGCGGGGGCAGTCGCGGCCTGCCGGGTTAACCATGCAGGCCGCGAGTGGCTCAGGCTTCTTGTTCGGCGAGTTTGCGTTCTGCGGCGATGCAAGCCGCTGCAGTGAACAGCACGTCCGTGGAGGAGTTCAAGGCGGTTTCCGTGGAGTCCTGCAGAATGCCAATGACGAAGCCGATGGCAACCACTTGCATGGCGATTTCGTTGGGAATGCCGAACAGGCTGCACGCCAGCGGGATCAGCAGCAGCGAGCCACCGGCCACCCCCGAAGCGCCGCAGGCGCTGACCGAAGCCACGACGCACAGCAGAAGGGCGGTGAAGAAGTCCACCTGGATACCCACGGTATGCGCCGCAGCCAGGCTCAGCACGCTAATGGTTACGGCGGCGCCAGCCATGTTGATGGTGGAACCCAGCGGAATGGCCACCGAGTAGGTGTCTTCATGCAGGCCCAAACGCTCGCAGATCTGCAGGTTGACCGGCACGTTGGCCGACGAGCTGCGGGTGAAGAAGGCAGTGACGCCGCTCTCGCGCAACACCATGAACACCAGCGGGTAGGGGTTTTGGCGAATCTTCCAGAATACGATGGCCGGATTGATCACCAGGGCAACGAACAGCAGGCTGCCGATCAGGACCAACAGCAGGTGGCCGTAGCTGTACAGCGCCTGAATACCCGAATCGGCCAAGGTGGTGGCCACCAGACCGAAGACGCCCAGCGGGGCGAAATGGATGACGATCTTGACGATCAGCATGACGCCCTTGGACAGGTCGCTGAACACCGTGCGCGTGGTTTCGCTGCCGTTGCGGATGGCCAGGCCCATGCCGATAGCCCAGGCCAGGATGCCGATGTAATTGGCCTCCAGCAATGTCTTGACTGGGTTGCTCACTGCGCTGAAAAGCAGGGTATTAAGCACCTCGCCAATGCCGCTGGGCGGGGTGACGCCAGTGACGGTGTCGGTCAGCGGCAGGGTGGAGGGCCATAGGCTGCTGGCAACCACCGCGACAACAGCGGCGCACAGGGTACCGATGGCGTAGAGCACCAGAATCGGGCGGATATGGGTCGGTTGTCCCTGTTTCTGGTTAGCGATGGCCGAGGTAACCAGGAAAAACACCAGCACCGGAGCCACAGCCTTTAGCGCGGTGACGAACAATTCGCCCAGGATGCTGACGTTGTCAGCGGCCTGGGGAAGCAGCAGAGCAAGCAGGATGCCTGCAACCAGACCGGCGGTGATCTGGGCAACCAGACTGGTCCGTGTAATCAGATGCAAGAGCGGACGTTGAAACATGATGGATGAATTCCTGGTTTTGCGAATGGCTTGAAGGCCAAGCGGGGCAGATGCATGTGAAGCCGGGATTCGGTACGAAAAACCTGCCGCTCGGAAAATGGCGTTGGCGCAGGCTTTGACTGAGTTCGGGGTCGGTAGGAAAAGGCCGGGAGCGGCGTTTGTCATACTGGAGCCTGAACGGGCTTCTAAATACAGTAGTTCCGCAGAGCGGATGGCATCGTCTGAGTAGGCGGCGATTACCGGCTCCGAAGGCCCTGGCTCGGGCGTTCAAGCAGCAGTCGAGGCAGGGTGGTGCGGCGACGGAGCTGGAGCGCGGGCGATTTTAATGGTTTTGCCAGAGTTTTGCGGCTTTTTCCCCAGCCGCTAGTCATGAAGGGCTCGCGTCCGTGCAGGTTGGAGCCAAAAAAAACGCCACGTTGCTTAGGCAGACGTGGCGTTTTTCGTTACCAAGGAGTACGTGTGACGATCAGCGCCGGCTGGGCGAGGCGGCAATCACGTCTTCGGCCTGCAGGCCTTTGTCGCGTTGCATTACGGAGAACTCCACGCGCTGGCCTTCGATCAGGACCCTATGGCCCTCGCCGCGGATGGCTCGGAAGTGCACGAAGATATCGTCGCCCGAGTCGCGGGAAATGAACCCGAAACCCTTGGACGTATTGAACCACTTGACCGTGCCGGTTTCGCGGTTGCCCAGTTCCGAACTGGCGAAGCCTTGTGCAGGGCGAGTGTGCGATTGCGGCCAATGGATCACCACGTTCAACAGCACGCCGAGGGTGGCAAGCAACAGGCCTGCGGCAACAGCGGGTTGGCCGGCCAGGAAGTCGAGCGGGGCGAGCACCACCACGGCCTGGCAAACGACGCTCAGGATCAGCAGCGCCGAGACCACGACTTGCAGGGCGGGGTGTTTTTCACTCTCCCTGTAGATCACAAACGAGCCCAGTAGCAGGTTAAGCAGGCCGAACAGGAGCAGAAGTAATGCATCGGTTTGAAGGAGATAGGGCAAAGCCTCACTGCGCAGGCTTGGAGTAAAGGACAGCAGCAGGGCGGCTAGGCCCGTTAGCAAATGAAGGATTCTCAGCATGGGATGAACTCATTTTGGTAAAGGCAAGAGAAAGAGCCAGCCAGCAGCAGCACTCTGATAAGGATATGGAGAGGTCGTGTCTGACTAGCCTATGCATCGCAAATCCTGTTGCGCGGTGCACAGGCGTATTTAACCGCAAAGCGCGGACTCTCTCAAATCGATGCGAAAACGAAAGGGAAATGGTTCAAGTTGTGGCGGGTGAGTGGTCTGGAATGGGTTCGCCAGGCGCTGAGTCTGCCAGGGACACGGTAGTCGGGAGGCCACGCTGGCCTCCCGGCTCTCGGTCAAGCGGCCAGCAGGCTGCGCAACATCCAGGCGGTTTTTTCATGCACCTGCATGCGCTGGGTCAGCAGGTCGGCGGTGGGTTCGTCGCTAACCTTTTCCAGCAAGGGGAAAATCCCTCGCGCGGTGCGCACCACCGCTTCTTGGCCCTGGACCAGAAGTTTGATCATGTCTTCGGCGGACGGAATGCCCTCATCTTCCTTGATCGAGGACAGGCGTGCATAGGCTGCATAGGTGCCCGGCGCTGGGAAGCCCAGGGCACGGATGCGTTCGGCAATGGCATCCACCGCCAGGGCAAGCTCGGTGTATTGCGTCTCGAACATCAGGTGCAGGGTGTTGAACATCGGCCCGGTGACGTTCCAGTGAAAATTATGGGTTTTCAGGTAAAGCGTGTAGGTGTCGGCGAGCAAGCGAGACAGGCCTTCGGCGATGGCTGAACGGTCTTGTTCGGAAATTCCGATGTTGATGTCCATGATGGCTCCTCCTGTGAATGGGAATGCTGCCTACCATAGAGTGCCGGTGTGCCCCGTGGTGCCCGATGGGGGATAACCGATGTGGATGAAGCCGGGGGCGTGCGTCGCCGTCGGCTGCGCGATGTCGATTAACCCTATATAATCTCGCGCTTTGCCACCTTTGCCCGAGCGTACGCGAGTCGTCCGGGTACGCGTGGTCGGCCAAGACGAATCCAGACTCAAGAGAAGCGAAAAACACCATGATGCGCAGCCACTATTGCGGCCAGTTGAACGAGGGCCTCGACGGCCAGGAAATCACTCTTTGCGGTTGGGTTCATCGTCGCCGCGATCACGGCGGGGTGATTTTTCTCGATATCCGCGACCGTGAAGGTCTGGCTCAGGTGGTATTCGATCCGGATCGCGCGGAAACCTTCGCCAAGGCCGACCGGGTGCGCAGCGAATATGTGGTGAAGATCACCGGCAAGGTGCGCCTGCGCCCGGAAGGCGCGCGCAACCCGAACATGGCCTCCGGCGCAATCGAAGTGCTGGGTTATGAGCTGGAAGTGCTCAACGAAGCCGAGACCCCGCCGTTCCCGCTGAATGAATACAGCGACGTCGGCGAGGAAACCCGTCTGCGGTATCGCTTTATCGACCTGCGTCGCCCGGAAATGGCCGAGAAGCTCAAGCTGCGCTCGCGCATTACCAGCAGCATTCGCCGCTACCTGGATGAAAACGGCTTCCTGGACGTCGAAACGCCGATCCTCACCCGCGCCACTCCGGAAGGCGCTCGCGACTATCTGGTGCCGAGCCGCACCCATGCCGGCAGCTTCTTCGCCCTGCCGCAGTCGCCGCAGCTGTTCAAACAGTTGCTGATGGTTGCCGGTTTCGACCGTTACTACCAGATCGCCAAATGCTTCCGCGACGAAGACCTGCGTGCCGACCGTCAGCCTGAGTTCACTCAGATCGACATTGAGACCAGCTTCCTCGATGAAGCGGACATCATGGGCATTACCGAGAAGATGGTGCGTCAGCTGTTCAAGGAAGTGCTCGACGTCGAATTCGGCGAGCTGCCGCACATGACGTTGGCTGAAGCCATGCGCCGCTTCGGTTCCGACAAGCCGGACCTGCGTAACCCGATGGAACTGGTCGACGTCGAAGACCAGCTCAAGGACGTCGAATTCAAGGTGTTCGCCGGCCCGGCCAACGATCCCAAGTGCCGCGTCACCGCCCTGCGCGTCCCGGGCGGCGCGAGCATGCCGCGCAAGCAGATTGACGACTACACCAAGTTCGTCGGCATCTACGGTGCCAAGGGTCTGGCCTACATCAAGGTCAACGACCGCGCCGCCGGTGTGGAAGGCCTGCAGTCGCCGATCGTCAAGAACATCCCGCTGGACAACATCAACGTGATCCTCGATCGCGTCGGTGCGGTGGACGGCGATATCGTGTTCTTCGGTGCCGACAAGGCCAAGGTCGTGTCCGAAGCGCTGGGTGCGCTGCGCATCAAGCTGGGTCATGACTTGAGCCTGCTGACTTGCGAATGGGCACCGCTGTGGGTCGTTGATTTCCCGATGTTCGAAGAGAACGACGACGGCAGCCTGACCGCCATGCACCACCCCTTCACCGCGCCCAAGTGCAGCCCGGCCGAACTGGAGGCCAACCCGGCCGCCGCCCTGTCGCGCGCCTACGACATGGTGCTCAACGGTACCGAGCTGGGTGGCGGCTCGATCCGTATTCATGACAGGAAGATGCAGGAAACCGTCTTCCGTGTACTGGGCATCAGCGCTGAAGAGCAGCAGGAGAAGTTCGGCTTCCTGCTCGATGCCCTGAAGTTCGGCGCGCCGCCGCACGGTGGCCTGGCCTTTGGTCTGGACCGCCTGGTGATGCTGATGACCGGCGCGGATTCGATTCGCGAAGTCATTGCCTTCCCGAAAACTCAGAGCGCGGCCTGTGTCATGACCCAGGCGCCGGGCGAGGTAGACAACAAGGCGCTACGCGAATTGCACATTCGCCTGCGCGAGCAACCCAAGGCCGAATAAGCCTACCCCTGGAGCCTGGTTTTGCCAGGCTCCTTCGTCTCGGGCATGCTCGGGCGAATAATCATTGTCGGCTGACAGGCTGTTACACGCCTAGTCTCGACAATCGATGCATTTCATAGGGTGGTGAACATCCACCCTAGGTTCTGGTTACACGATTAGACAGGAGCGAGTCATGGCTGGTCATTCCAAATGGGCCAATATCAAGCACCGCAAAGAGCGCCAGGATGCCAAGCGCGGAAAGATCTTCACCAAGCTGATCCGCGAGCTCACCGTAGCCGCCAAGCACGGTGGCGGTGTACCGGCTGACAACCCGCGCCTGCGCCTGGCGGTGGAAAAAGCGCTGACGGCCAACATGACCCGCGACGTGATCGATCGCGCCATTGCCCGTGGTGCCGGTACCAATGACGCCGATAACATGGTCGAGCTGAGTTACGAAGGCTATGCGCCGAGCGGTGTGGCGATCATCGTCGAGGCCATGACCGACAACCGCAATCGCACCGCGGCCGAAGTACGCCATGCCTTCAGCAAGCACGGCGGCAACCTGGGCACTGATGGCTCGGTGGCCTACATGTTCGACCGCAAGGGGCAGATCAGCTATGCACCGGGCGTGGATGAAGATGCGCTGATGGAAGCCGCGCTGGAAGCCGGGGCTGACGACGTGGTCGCCGAAGAAGACGGCTCCGTGCAGGTTTACACCAGTTTTGCCGATTTCCTGGGCGTCAACGAGGCGCTGACCACGGCAGGCTTCAAGGGTGACGAGGCGGAAGTGGCCATGATTCCCTCGATAGCCGCGCCGGTCGACGATCTTGAAACGGCGCAGAAGGTGATGCGCCTGATTGATGCTCTCGAGGATCTGGACGACGTTCAGAACGTCTACCACAACGCCGAGATCCCCGACGAGCTCATGGATCAGCTTGGCTGATCCTATGCGCATAAAAAGGACCGGAAGATCGCTATGGCTCGCTTCCGGCTTTTTTTATGATGGCGGCATCTGCAGATTGCGGCCTGCTGCCAAGGCCGACTTCAGCTAGCGCCAGCCAGGCCTGGTCCGTATACTCGCCCGCTGGATAAATAAACAGTACGGCGACAGGCATGACGCTGATTTTGGGTATTGATCCCGGCTCGCGTATCACCGGCTACGGTGTGGTGCGCGATACCGGGCGCGGTTGCGAATACGTCGCTTCCGGATGCATTCGCACCGGCAGCGGTGAGCTCTCGGATCGCTTGAAAATGGTGTTTCGCGGCGTCAGCGAAGTCATCCAGACCTACGGGCCGGTCACTATGGGCATCGAGCAGGTGTTCATGGCGCGCAACGCCGATTCGGCGTTGAAGCTGGGTCAGGCACGGGGGGCGGCCATCGTCGCCGGAGCCGAAGCAGGGCTGCAGATCGCCGAATACACCGCCACTCAGGTCAAGCAGGCCATCGCCGGCACGGGTGGTGCGGACAAGCAGCAAGTGCAGATGATGGTCATGCATTTGCTCAAACTGATACAGAAACCGCAGATCGACGCCTCGGATGCACTGGCCATCGCCCTGTGCCATGCCCATCATCGTCAAAGCCTGATTCCCCATGGTCTGGCGACCGCCAAACGACGCGGTGGACGTTTGCGGTTGTAGCGGACTGTTTTAGGCCGGCGATAAAGAAAACCATTTGTTCGGGTGGGCGAAACGGTCCCGCCCCGTGGAGGATGCGGGACAGTGATAGGACGATTGCGTGGAACCTTGGCGGATAAGCAGCCGCCCCATGTGCTACTGGATGTCAATGGCGTGGGCTATGAGCTGGAAGTGCCGATGAACACGCTTTATCGTCTGCCTGCCCTTGAACACCCGGTGACGCTGCACACTCACATGGTGGTGCGTGAAGACGCCCAACTGCTGTATGGCTTTTTTGAAAAGCGTGAGCGCGAGCTGTTCCGTGAACTGATCCGGCTCAATGGCGTAGGGCCCAAACTGGCACTGGCGCTCATGTCTGGGCTGGAAATCGATGAGCTGGTGCGCTGTGTGCAGGCTCAGGACACGTCCACGTTGATGAAAATTCCCGGCATTGGCAAGAAAACGGCTGAGCGTCTGCTGGTGGAATTGAAAGACCGCTTCAAGGCCTGGGAAAACATTTCAGGTATTTCCTCGCTGGTTACGGAACCCCTCAACGTAACGGCAGTCTCAAGCGCGCAAAATGATGCAGTCAGTGCGCTGATCAGTCTGGGGTTCAAACCGCAGGAAGCCAGTCGTGCAGTAACCGCCGTGCAGGAAGATGGTTTGAGCAGTGAAGAATTGATCCGTCGCGCATTGAAAGGAATGATCTAAGTGATCGAAGCCGATCGTTTGATTACCGCCACCGGTCGCGACCGCGAAGAGCAGCAGGATCGTGCCATTCGCCCGTTGCAGCTGGCCGACTACATTGGCCAGCCGGTGGTGCGCGAACAAATGCAGTTGTTTATCCAGGCGGCGCGGGCGCGCAGTGAAGCGCTGGACCATACCTTGATCTTCGGTCCGCCGGGGCTGGGCAAAACCACTCTGGCGAATATCATTGCCCAGGAAATGGGCGTGTCGATCAAGAGCACCTCGGGGCCGGTGCTCGAGCGCCCCGGCGATCTGGCCGCCTTGCTGACCAACCTGGAAGCCGGCGATGTGTTGTTCGTCGATGAGATCCATCGTCTGTCGCCCATCGTCGAAGAAGTGCTGTACCCGGCCATGGAGGACTTCCAGCTGGACATCATGATCGGCGAAGGCCCGGCTGCGCGTTCGATCAAGCTGGATCTGCCACCGTTCACCCTGGTGGGTGCCACCACGCGTGCCGGCATGCTCACCAACCCGCTGCGTGACCGCTTCGGCATTGTGCAGCGTCTCGAGTTTTATTCCACCGAGGATTTGACCACCATCGTCATGCGCTCGGCCGGCATTCTCGGCTTGCCCATTGAGGTTGAAGGAGCGTTCGAGATCGCCCGTCGTGCGCGTGGCACGCCACGCATCGCCAACCGCCTGTTGCGACGGGTCCGCGACTTTGCCGAGGTGCGAGGCAAGGGTGAAATTACCCGGTCGATTGCCGACCTGGCGTTGAACATGCTGGATGTGGACGAGCGGGGCTTCGATCATCAGGATCGCCGCCTTTTGCTGACCCTGATTGAAAAGTTCGACGGTGGGCCGGTCGGTGTGGACAGCCTGGCGGCTGCCATCAGCGAGGAGCGCCACACCATCGAGGATGTGCTGGAGCCCTACCTGATCCAGCAGGGCTATATGATGCGCACGCCGCGCGGGCGGGTCGTGACGCGGCATGCCTATCTGCATTTCGGGTTGAATCTGCCCAAGCGTTTGAACGAGATCGCGGTCGACTCGCTGGCCGGCGACGCCGAGCTGTAACCCTGGAGTGCGTATTACAAGCATGTCTGCAGTCAAAGAGCCTTTTACCCATGGTTGCCGGGTGTACTACGAAGACACCGATGCCGGTGGCGTTGTGTATTACGTCAACTACCTGAAGTTCATGGAGCGGGCGCGCACCGAGCGGCTACGTGAGCTGGGGTTTGCCCAGTCGCAACTGGCCGGTGACAACCTGCTGTTCGTGGTGCATTCCAATGAAGTGCGTTACCACGCGCCGGCACGCCTGGATGATGAATTGCAGGTCAGTGCCGAGGTGGTCGAGTTGAACCGTGCCAGCCTGTGTTTCCGTCAACAGGTACGCCGGACCCATGATGCTGCGCTGCTCTGCGAAGGTCGATTTATGATCGCTTGCGTGCGCGCCGATAATTTCAAACCCCGGGCGATTCCCGATGTGCTGCGCGCAGCCTTCGCCGCCGACCTGGGCCCCCTTTCAGCAGGAGAGTAAGCGTGGAAGCCAACGCCGTTGACCATATGTCCATGTGGAGCCTGATCAGTAACGCCAGCGTGGTGGTGCAACTGGTCATGCTCATTCTGGTGGCTGCTTCGATCACCTCATGGGTCATGATTTTCCAGCGCGGCAGCCTGCTGCGTGCTGCGCGCAGCTCTCTGGAAGCGTTCGAAGAGCGCTTCTGGTCGGGTATCGACCTGTCCAAGCTGTATCGTCAGGCCGGCAGTAGTCCTGACCCGGATTGCGGTGTGGAGCAGATCTTCCGTGCCGGCTTCAAGGAATTCTCGCGCCTGCGCCAGCAAACCGGTGTGAGTGCGGATGCGGTGATGGATGGCGTGGCGCGGGCCATGCGCGTGGCCATCTCCCGTGAGGAAGAGAAGCTCGAGCAGTCCCTGCCGTTCCTGGCCACGGTCGGTTCCACCAGTCCGTATATCGGCCTGTTCGGTACCGTGTGGGGGATCATGAACTCGTTCAGGGGACTTGCCCAAGTGCAGCAGGCCACCCTGGCCACCGTGGCGCCAGGGATCGCCGAAGCGCTGATTGCCACCGCGATTGGCTTGTTCGCGGCCATTCCGGCCGTCATCGCCTACAACCGCTTTGCGGCCCGTGGCGAGGCGCTGATTGCCCGCTACTACACCTTCGCCGATGAGTTCCAGGCGATTCTGCACCGCAAGGTGCACACCTCGGAAGAGTGAGGCCTACCTGATGGCCAGAATTCGCAACAGACGCAAGCCGGTCTCTGAAATGAACGTGGTGCCTTACATCGACGTGATGTTGGTGCTGCTGGTGATTTTCATGGTGACCGCGCCGATGCTGAACCAGGGGGTCAAGGTTGATCTGCCCCAGGTCTCCAGTGAGGTCCTGCCCCAGGATAACAACGCCCGCGTGCTGACGATTTCGATCAAGGCGGACAAGAGTTACTACTGGAACATGGGTGAGGAAGTTCAGCCGGATCAGGGCAAGAGCAGTGAGTCGGCGGTTTCGCTGGACAGCCTGGTCGGTGCGGTGAAAGGCATCATGGCCGAGAACAGCCGTCAGGGTAAGAAGGTGCAGGTCTACGTGCGTGGCGACAAGACGGTCGATTACGGCTCGGTCATGGCGGTGATGGGTGGGCTGCAGCAGGCCGGCGTAGGCAATGTCGGCCTTATTACCGAGGCGCCCTGATGCACCAGCTCCCGCGCTCGGCTTCGCAGAGCTATTTTTGGCCGGTGATCTGGGCCGTGTCTCTGCACGCCCTGATGTTCGCCTTGCTGTTTGTCAGCTTTTCGCGAACCCCGGATTTGCCGCCTTCACGGCCTATCGTGCAGGCCACCCTGTATCAACTGAAATCCCAGAGCCAGGCCGAAACCCAGACCCCACAAAAGACAGCTGGGGAAGCGCAAAAGACCGCGGCCCGGGAGTTTGAAATGGAGCAGTTGGCGCAGCGCAAGGCCGAAGAGCAGCGTGTGGCCGCCGCCAAGCAGGCGGAACAAAAACGCGCTGAAGATGCTCGAAAGGCAGATGAGACCAAGAAGGCCGCAGCGCGCAAGGCGGCCGAGGCCAAAGCGGCTGAACAAAAGCGTGCAGCTGAAGTTGCCATGAAAAAGGCCGAGGATCAGGCCAAGCAGAAAGCTGCCGAAGAGGCGAAGAAAAAAGCCGCCGCCGAGGCTGAAAAGAAAAAGGCCGCCCAGGCAGCCGAGAAGAAAGCTGCTGCAGAAGCCGCCAAGAAAGAAGCTGCGGAAGATGCAAAGCGCAAGGCCGAAGAAGACAAGAAAGCCCAGGCGCTGGCCGAGCTTCTTGCTGAAGATACCCGGCGCGCCCAAGCCAAGGCCGATCTTCATGCGCAGCAGGTGACGGGTAGCATCGATGACTTGATCATCAACCTGATCAGCCAGCAATGGCGGCGTCCGCCATCGGCACGCCAGGGTATGAGTGTCGAGTTGCTGATCGAAATGCTGCCCGATGGCACCATCAGCAACGCCGGCGTCACGCGTACCAGTGGCGATCCTGCCTTTGACAACTCGGCCGTCGCCGCCGTACGCAGCGTTGGACGTATTCCAGAAATTCAGACACTGGACAGCGGGCTTTTCGAGTCGCTGTACCGCAAGCGCCGCATTATCTTCAAGCCGGAGGATTTGAGTCCGTGAATAGCCTGATTCGTGTCGCCTTGCTGGGCCTGGCTCTGCTGGCTGGCACTGTGCATGCAGCTGACCCGCTGCTGATCACCAGCGGGACCGACCGTGCGACGCCGATTGCGGTCGTGCCCTTCGGCTGGGAAGGCAGCACCGTTCTTCCCGAGGACATGGCCAGCATTATTGGCAATGACCTGCGCAATTCCGGCATCTTCGAGCCCATTCCACGGCAGAACATGATCAGTCTGCCGGCCCGTGCGGATGAGATCATTTATCGCGATTGGCAGGCACTGGGTGCGCAATATGTGTTGCTAGGCAGCCTGGTGCCGGTGAGCGGCCGCTTGCAGGTGCAGTTCGCCCTGTTCAACGTGACGACCCAGCAGCAGTTGCTGGCGGGCAGCGTGACGGGAACCAATGCGCAGTTGCGCGACATGGCGCACCATGTTGCGGACCAGGCCTTTGAAAAACTCACAGGCACCAAGGGCGCGTTCTCGACTCGTCTGCTTTACGTGACGGCCGAGCGGCTGGGGACAACCAATACGCGCTACACCCTGCAACGCTCCGACTACGATGGCGCCCGTGCTGTGACCCTGTTGCAGTCCCGCGAACCGATCCTGTCGCCGCGCTATGCGCCGGATGGCAAACGTATTGCCTATGTCTCTTTCGAGCAGAAGCGCCCGAGGATCTTCATTCAGCACGTCGACACCGGGCGGCGCGAGCAGATCACTAATTTTGAGGGGTTGAATGGCGCACCGGCATTTTCGCCCGACGGCAATCGACTGGCCTTTGTCCTCTCCAAAGACGGCAATCCGGAAATCTACGTGATGGATCTGGCATCCCGTCAGTTGCAGCGGGTCACCAACCATTACGCCATCGACACCGAGCCTTTCTGGGGCCGCGATGGGCAAACGTTATATTTCACGTCTGATCGCGCAGGCCGTCCGCAAATCTACAAACAGCGCATCGGCAGCAATGCGGCGGAGCGGGTCACGTTCGTAGGCAATTACAACGCCAACCCGAAATTGTCGGCCGATGAAAAGACGCTGGTAATGATCCATCGCCAGGACGGCTATACGAATTTCAAGGTGGCCGCACAGGATTTGCAGCGTGGAAACTTGCGCATTCTCTCAGATACGACGCTGGATGAGTCGCCTACTGTTGCGCCTAATGGCACCATGCTAACCTACGCCACTCGTCGGCAAGGACGCGAGGTTTTAATGCTCGTTTCCATCAATGGACGAGTCAGGCTGCCACTTCCCACCGCACAGGGGGAAGTTAGAGAACCTTCCTGGTCTCCTTACCTGAACTGACATGGCGTCACTTTGTTCTCCTTTCAATCACTCGTAAAACTGGGGTTTTTAAAATGGAAATGCTGAAGTTTGGTAAGTTCGCTGCTCTGGCTCTGGCCATGGCTGTTGCTGCTGGTTGTGCTTCGCAAGGCGGTGACACCGCCGGTGAAACCACTGACCAAGACGCTGGTTATGCAACCGACGCGAACACCAATGCTATCGAAACCAACGGTTTCGACACCGCTGCTCAGGATGCAGAAGCCGCTCTGCGTGCTATCACCACCTTCTACTTCGAATACGACAGCTCGGATCTGAAGCCGGAAGCCATGCGCGCTCTGGATGCCCATGCCAAGGTTCTGCAGAACTCCGGCGTGCGTGTAGTTCTGGAAGGTCACACCGACGAGCGCGGCACCCGCGAATACAACATGGCCCTGGGCGAGCGTCGTTCCGCTGCCGTTCAGCGTTACTTGGTTCTGCAAGGTGTTTCCCCGGCTCAGCTGGAACTGGTGTCCTACGGCGAAGAGCGTCCGGTTGCTACCGGCAGCGACGAGCAGTCCTGGTCCCAGAACCGTCGCGTCGAACTGCGTAAGTAATAGTCATGGGTAAGTGCCGTCACGTATTGATTGCCCTGGTTGCCAGCTTTCCGCTGGCGGTCATGGCTCAAGTACCCGTGGTGGAAGGGGGAGCCAGCTACGGCAGGCTTCCTCCCTTGCCCACCGCAAGCGGCGCCCGCGATGCCTATGTCGGGGGAGGGATGACCGTCCCTCCCTCGGCACAGGGCGGACTGTTCATTCAGCTGCAGCAGATGCAGGAAGAGCTTGCCAGTCTGCGCGGCATGATCGAAGAGCAGCAGTATGAAATCCAGCGCCTGAAACAGGAAAGCCTGGAGCGTTATCAGGAGCTCGATCGGCGCATTTCAGAAAGTGCCGGAGCTGCCTCAAATCGAACGGCCATAGGTGAAACAGTCGCCAATGGCACCCCGGCCTCGGAGCCGGCCGACGCGGCGCCAGCGGACCCAGAGAAGGAAAAGCTGTACTACGACGCTGCCTTCGACTTGATCAAATCCAAGGACTTCGCCAAGGCTGATCAGGCATTCAATGCCTTTCTGCGACAATATCCGAACAGCCGTTATGCCGGCAATGCACAGTATTGGCTGGGTGAAGTGAGCCTGGTTCAAGGCAGGCTGGAAGAAGCCGGGCAGGCCTTTGCCAAGGTGAGCCATGCTTATCCCAAACATAACAAGGTGCCAGATTCGTTATACAAATTGGCTGACGTCGAGCGCCGCCTGGGCAATATCGATAAAGCTAGAACGGCTTTGCAGCAGGTGATCGCCCAGTATCCTGGGAGTTCAGCCGCGAAGTTGGCGCAGCGGGATCTGGATAACCTGCGCTGACATACGCACCCCTCCCAAAAAAAGCCCGCGCCAGCCGCGGGTTTTTTTATGTTGGGTCTGAAGGCAAGGCAGCGCTGGGTGTTTATGGCTCTGCGAAGGGCTTTCAAACAACACAACGATCAGTGTCAGCCCGTGGCTGGGAGTCGACTATGGTTGATGATGGAAGGCCGTAGTGCGACAAAGTGGGGCGCAGCAGAGGGCTTTGCTGTGGCAGGGAAGACCGAGCCCCGGGATACCTATGATTTTTTTCACAATTTTCTTGAATTGCTGAGTGAAATCATTATCATGCAACGCCGTTGGGGTCGTTAGCTCAGTTGGTAGAGCAGTTGACTCTTAATCAATTGGTCGTAGGTTCGAGCCCTACACGACCCACCACTTCCAACGGTGTGGAAGTGCCTTCAAGAGCGGTTGGATTCTTGAAGAAGTAAAGTGATCAGTGGCAAAGGCATCATCGGGTCGTTAGCTCAGTTGGTAGAGCAGTTGACTCTTAATCAATTGGTCGTAGGTTCGAGCCCTACACGACCCACCAATTGTTCCTCTTGCAGAGGAAGCAAGAAGCCGGAAAATGACCTGAGAGGGTAATTCTCCGGCTTTTTCGTATGCGCAGTATCTCACTGCCCTGGTTCGGCTGTTGTAGAGGGGCGGTGTATACTCGCTTTCCGCACCGCAGTATCAGCAGGTCCCGCAATTATGTCTCATGTCTCCGAACGCATTTTGGTTCAAGCCCATCTCGACGCCAAGCAGCCCAAGCCGCTGTCGCCCGCCGAGGAGGACGCTTATCGCCAGGATATCGCCGCCGAACTGAAGAAGCAGAATGCGGTACTGGTCGCTCACTATTACTGCGATCCGGTGCTGCAGGCGCTGGCTGAAGAAACCGGCGGCTGTGTGGCCGATTCGCTGGAAATGGCCCGTTTCGGCAGCCAGCATCCGGCGCAGACGCTGGTGGTAGCCGGTGTCAAGTTCATGGGCGAAACCGCCAAAATTCTCAACCCCGAAAAACGCATCTTGATGCCGACTCTGGAAGCGACTTGTTCGCTGGACCTGGGCTGTCCGGTGGATGAGTTTTCGGCATTTTGCGATCAGCACCCTGAGCGCACCGTGGTGGTGTACGCCAATACCTCGGCGGCCGTGAAGGCGCGTGCCGACTGGGTGGTGACCTCCAGTTGCGCATTGGAAATCGTCGAAAGCCTGATGGACAACGGCGAGACCATCCTCTGGGCACCGGATCAACACCTGGGTCGCTATATCCAGCGTGAAACCGGCGCCGACATGCTGCTGTGGGAAGGGGCTTGCATCGTTCACGAAGAGTTCAAGTCCAAGCAGCTGGCGGATATGAAGGCGTTGTACCCGCAGGCGGCTGTGTTGGTGCATCCCGAGTCGCCTGAAGCGGTGATCGAACTGGCCGATGCGGTGGGCTCCACCAGCCAGTTGATCAAGGCGGCGCAGACCCTGCCCAATGAGATGTTCATCGTCGCCACTGATCGGGGCATCTTCTACAAGATGCAGCAGCTGTGTCCTGGCAAGCAGTTCATCGAGGCGCCCACGGCCGGTAGCGGTGCTACCTGCCGCAGCTGCGCGCACTGCCCGTGGATGGCCATGAATACCCTGGAACGCATGCTGCAGTCGTTGCGTACCGGCAGTAACGAAATCCTCGTGGATGCTGCCCTGATTCCCAAGGCGGTGAAGCCGCTCAAGCGCATGCTCGATTTCACCCAGGCTGCGCGCCTCGCCCTGGCTGGCAACGCCTGATTCGCAAGCGGTTCGATGACCCGACGGGCGCCGGTCCTGATAGACGCGCCCGTCAGGCCAGGCAAGCCACACCCTTGATCGTGGTCAATTCCAGCTGTGTCGCCAGTCTGTACTGTGCAGCCCATCCTGAGGCGTCCCAGGTCAGGCCTATGTTGACCTGGTGACATGCTCGATCGACGCAAGACTTTGGCCGCTCCATGGCGCAAAACGCAGCGTCGACGTTCCAAACGATTTGATGAGGTGGCTCGAACGTGGACCCCATGCTGAGTTTCAATCGCGCTCTGGTCGAAAAATATGACCGTCCCGGCCCGCGCTATACCTCCTATCCCACCGCGCCGCAGTTCCACGAAGCCTTTGCCGTGGACGACTACCGCCAGGCTGCACAGGCCAGTAATCAGGTGGCAGCGCCCAAGCCGCTATCGGTGTATATCCATATCCCGTTCTGCCAGAGCCTGTGCTACTACTGCGCGTGCAACAAGATCATCACCCAGAAGACCCATCGGGCCGTTGAATACCTGGACTATCTCAAGCGCGAGATCGCCCTGCAGGCCGAACTGTTCGACAGCCGCCGCCTGCTGACGCAGCTGCACTTCGGGGGTGGTACGCCCACCTACCTGACCAGCGAGCAACTGGGCGAGGTAATGGACGCGCTGCACGACGCGTTCAATATGGACGACAGCGACAATCACGAGTTTTCCATCGAGGTTGATCCGCGCACCATCAGCCCTGAGCGCATCCACACGCTGCGTCAGCAGGGATTCAACCGGCTGAGTTTCGGCGTGCAGGATTTCGACGCGGACGTGCAGGCCGCGGTCAACCGCGTCCAGAGTGAGGAGCAGGTGCGTGAGCTGGTCGAAGCGGCACGCCAAGCGCGCTTCAAATCCATCAGCGTTGATCTGATCTACGGCTTGCCCTTGCAGACCGTGGCCAGCTTCGATACCACTCTGAGCAAAATCATCGCCCTGCGCCCGGACCGCATCGCGGCCTACAGCTACGCGCACCTGCCCGAGCGGGTGCGTGCCCAGCGCCTGATTCGCCCCGAAGACATGCCGCCGCCCGAGCGGAAACTGGAGCTGCTGGAGCTGACTATCCAGCGCCTCACTGCAGCGGGCTACGTGTATATCGGCATGGACCACTTCGCCCTGCCGGAGGACGAACTCTCCCTGGCCCAGGCCAACGGTACGCTGCAGCGCAACTTTCAAGGCTACTCCACCCATGCCGATTGCGATCTGATCGGCCTGGGCGTGTCGTCCATCGGCAAGGTCGGCGATAGCTACAGCCAGAGCGTCAAGCTGCTATCCCAGTATTACGCACGCCTGGACGAAGGCATGCTGCCAGTGCAGCGCGGCTATCGGTTGAGTGATGATGACCGCCTGCGCCGTGAGCTGATCATGGAGCTGATGTGCCATGGTCGCATCGAGTTCGCCAAGTTCGAGGCCGGCCACGGCATCGTTTTCCGCGAATACTTCGCCGATGCCCTGGCCCAACTGGATGAGTTCGTCGGCGATGGCCTGCTGGAGCTTCACGACGACGCGTTGGTCCTGCTGCCCCAAGGGCATCTGATGATGCGCAACGTGGCTATGGCGTTCGACGCCTACCTGGGTGGCGAGCAGACCGTGCGCTACTCGCGCACCGTATAAAACTGGTTAGACCGCAGGGCCGCTCTCACCTGAGTAAGCGGCCAGTGGAGAGTCCATGACGTATGCCCTGTTGCACATCGTTCACCTGCTCGCGGCGATCATGTTTATCGGCGCGGTGTTTTTCGAGGTGCTGGTGCTGGCCAGGATTACTCCGCAGATCAGCACCGAGAGTCTGACCGAGGTGCAGCGGGCCATTGGTGAGCGCCTGCGTGTGGTGCTGCACTGGGTGGTCCTGTTCGTCTATGGCGCGGGCATCGCCTTGGCCTGGCAGCATCGCAGTTCGCTGGCCGCTCCGTGGAACAGCAGCTTCGGCACCCTGCTGATGGTGAAGATCCTGCTCGCCATTGGCGTGTTCCTGACCTTCGGCTTGGTCGCTATTCTGCTGCGCAGCGGGCGGATGACCGCCGCGCGCCGGCAGGTCATCCACTGGGCCATCTTTGTCCAGATGCTCGGCATCGTCGTGCTGGCCAAGGGCATGTTCTATTTCCACTGGTAGGGATAGAGCCGGAGGTCTGTAGGGTGGCGATCCACCGGGTGGCGATTTCACCGGGTGGCGAACCACCGAGCGGAGCCAAGGTGGATAAAATGTCATCCACCCTACGGACTGTGTTCAATGCCAGGCTTCAGCCGCCTCGCTCGTCGCCGCCCCGCAGCCGCCGGAGGGGTCAGTGCCAGGCGAATGAATTCGCCCCTACACGTTCGGCTTGGCCATTTCAGTTTGGCAGTAGGCAGCCGTTGGAGGTTGAGGCGCGTGCAGATATTCAGGGGTATCCGCTGACATTGCCGATACCCATCAATGGCACACAACGCGATGGGTAACGCTGCGCTCAACGCCATCCTGCGCGGAGGCTCCAGACCATGCTGAGTGCCACTCAGGATTTGCGGTGATGGTCGAACGCAGACCGGTAGGGGCGAATTCATTCGCCTGACGCAGAACCTTCAGTCACGCCGCCGCTGTGACCAACACCGGGCGTCAGCCGCCCCGCAGCCGCCGGAGGGGCGGTGTGCCAAGCGAATGAATTCGCCCCTATTCGTTAGGATCGGCAATTTCCAATTGGGCATCGCGCGCCGACACATCAATGCCAAACGACGCGATGGACTCGTTGCGTTACTCCTGCGCCGCTGCCTTGCGGGCGAGCAGCACCTGTTCAGCGGCTTCCAGGCGCAGCCGTTCGTTGGCCTCAAAACGTTCTTCAGCCAGACGGGCGATGGCGGCAGCCTTGTCACTAACCGCCAAGCCCGGATGGCTGTCGATCTTGGCTTTTTCGCTCAGGTAATCCTGCAGGCGCTGGTTCCAGGCCTGGCGTCGCTGGTCGAGCGTTTCCAGGCGGGCGGTAGCTTCGGCGCCAACCAGTTGCTGGCGCAATTGGCGAATCTGCTGAGGATTCGCGCCGGCGCGTTGCAGTTCGGCGGTGCGCTGACTCAGCTCGTTTTGCAATTGCGGCAAAACCGCATCCTGCAATTCTTCCGGCAGGCTGGCGCGCAGTTGGTCGATGGCCTGGCCCTTGGCCTCGCTGCTCAGCGAGGGATCGTTCTGAATCGCCAACCGCTGCAGCGTGAACAGGTTGTAGCCTTCCTCCTGAGCGAAGAACGCCTGGTGGGCTTCGTGGCCAAAAATTCCGGTGCGTAGAGCCTGGACATTCAATTCACGTTGCCGCAAAGCGTCGAGGCTGGTCAGGGCTGTCTGGTTCTGCTCAAGAGTGGCGACCTGGGTCTTGTAATCGAGGTACTGGGCGAGCAATTCCAAGGCCCGGTCCTTGGCGGGGGGCTTCAACTGGCTGGCAATATAGGCCTGCAGGCGTTCGATGCTGGTACTGAGCGGCTCTTCTCCGGTGGCGGCTAGAAAGTAATCGAAGATGCGTCGAATATCGTCGCTGAGGATCAGTTGTCCGTCGGCATCGACTCGGAACTCACCATCCACGTCTGTGCCGCTGAACGAGGGGGGCAGGGTGGCCAGCACGCGCCCCGCCGAGACCATTTCAGCCGGTGTGGCCTGAATGGACGGTATGGCCAAGTGGGCCGCGACCTTTGGCGCCTGTGTCGCCGGGGCTGGAGCCACTGTAAGGTCCTGAACGGGCGACGGCAGCAGGTAAGGCAGCGCCACAAAGGTGGCGACCAGCGCCAGGGGAACCATCAGAAGCAGGGTCTTGTTCATAGGCATCTCAACGAGCAATGAAAGTCATGCAGGAGGCCTTTCGGCCCCCGCAGATCACAAGCCTGCGTTCTTCAGGCGGTTGGCATGCTGTCGATAGACCGTGAGCGGATCAGTCTCGAACAGGCTGCTCAGGCCAAAGGCATGGTTGATCTGGTCCAGATGGTTCATCCGGTAGTTGTCACGAATGACCTTGCCTAGCCGCGAGCTGCAGCGGCCGACCAGGCCATCGTTGTCGTCGCCTTTCACGAACGTCAAGGAGAGCGCTCCGGTCAGCAGGTCACTCACGTCCAGGCCATTGGTCAGCGGGCTGGTGCCGCTCCATGAGTAGTAGTGCACGCCATTGACCTTGGGCGCGCCTTCGCCGCAAAAGGTTGTCGGGACTGCTTGTGGATACTTGGCGTTGAAGATTTCCATGCCGTTGCGGTCCAGTGAGCCCAGCGCCGCCACGGAGTTCTGCAGCTCGGAACTAGGGCTGCCTGAGAGGAAATGGATCACCGTGCCGAGGGCATTGAAGATCCCCGCCAGCACGGTTTCCGTCGGCGAGCCGGGCGCGACTTCCCGGCGCAGAAAATCGGCTGCTCCCGAGCCAAATTGTGGGCCGCCAATACTGGTAATGGAGGCCACAAGGTCCGGGCGGGTGGCGGCTACGTAGCGGACGGTCGGGCCGCCGTGGCTGTGGCCGATCAGGTTTACCTTGGGCTTGCCGCTGATGGCGACGATCTCTTCGACCTGATCGATCAGTTCTTCACCACGGGTTTCCGTACTGTTCAACTGGCTGACTTCGGTGATGTACACGCTGGCGCCGTCGCGGCGCAACGTGGCTGGAATGCCGTACCAGTAATCAACCCCCAGCAGGCTCTCAAAACCGAGCAGGCCGTGGGACAGCACGATAGGGTAGCGGGTCTTGGTGTAGCTG
This sequence comes from uncultured Pseudomonas sp., assembly GCA_964410065.1. Classification (GTDB taxonomy): domain Bacteria; phylum Pseudomonadota; class Gammaproteobacteria; order Pseudomonadales; family Pseudomonadaceae; genus Serpens. The sequence goes on along the minus strand of CAYPFO010000008.1, from coordinate 24,214 downwards.
GAAGCGCCGAACAGCCACGAAGCCTGGGCGTGTCCGCCCAACAACAGGCCGGCAACCAGGCCGAGGGCCGTAAGTGATTTCTTGTTCATAGTGTGCTCTCGCGTCAACGAATGCGGGGCCCGCAATGGGCCCCGCAACATTCATGCTTACAGGCCATCGTTCTTGAGACGGTTGGCGTGCTGGCGATAAACGGTCACCGGGTCGGTTTCGAACAGGCTGGTCAGACCAAAGAACTGGTTGACCTCATCGAGGTGGTTCATGCGGTAGTTGTCACGCACCACCTTGCCCAGGTGCGAGCTGCAGCGACCCACCATGCCGTCGTTTGCCTCGCCACCGATAAACGTCAGCGTTGCTACCGCCATCATGGCGTCGCTGGGGTCGAGGGGGTTGGTCAGCGGGCTGGTGCCGCTCCAGGAGTAATAGCGCACGCCATTAACCTTGTAGGCGCCTTCGCCGCAGCGTTTGGCAGGCATGCCTTGTGGGTATTTGGCGTTGAAGCGTGCGGCGCCTTGGCTGTTCAGCGACTCCAGCGCGCCCAATGCATTCTGTGGCTCCAGGCTGGCGCTGCCCGAGACAAAGTTGATCAGCTTGCCGATCTGGTTGAGCAGCTCGGCAACGATGGTCTGCGAGGCCGAGCCGTCCGGGAACAGCCTGAGAAAGTCCGCGAGATCCGAGCCAGTGTGAGGCGCGCCAACGCTGGTGGCCGAGGCAACCAGCTCGGGGCGAGTCGCGGCCACGTAGCGGATGGTCGGGCCGCCGTGGCTGTGGCCGATCAGATTGACCTTGGGCTTGCCACTGATGGCGATGATGTCTTCCACCTGCTCAATCAGCTCTTCGCCGCGGGTTTCCGAGGTGTTTAGCTGACTGACTTCGGTGATGTAGACACTGGCGCCGCCCCGGCGCAGGGCAGCGGGAATGCCGTACCAATAATCGATGCCGAGCATGCTGTCCCAGCCGAGCATGCCGTGGGACAGCACGATGGGGTATTTGGTTTTGGTATAGGTGGATGAAGAGCTGAACAGATCAAGTAACGCCGCGTGGGCGCTGCCGGCGGTTAACAGGCAGGCGCTCAGGCCAAGGGCAAGCAGGGTTTTGGGGGTGTTCATGGTTACCTCGCAACGGTTGATGTGGAGCACGTCCCTGTGGGCTGCTACGCCCTCCTGGGCGCGCACATCAGCCCCTATGACGGGGGCAGCTTCCATGCCAGACAGAATGACCGCTCGGCTGAAGGCTCTAGGTTCCGGGGTTGCTCTGTTACATAGACGGACCGGGCAAAAACGGAGGGTGCGCGGTCGTTACACAGCGAAACGGTGGGGTGGTTTCGCCACCTGCTCTGGAGCGCCATTACTGCAAGCAGGTGCTGTTTTTTCGGCGAGCCAATCTTAAGTATGGGTTGCGGCGATCTGATATCGGATTGCCTCGTTGTAGAGTAGGGCGGCACAACAACGCTGTGATGCAGACACCGGACGGAGTCCTTTCCCCCCGTACTGGCTGTTCAGTCGCATCGATCCGCCCGCCGTGCACGGGTTTTGGGGAGAACAACAATGCATAACGATTCCCGATCGTCCGCGCCGCTGCGCGTGTTGATCATTGGCGCCGGGTTTGGCGGGCTGGGCTTGGCCATCCAGCTGAGAAAGGCCGGTATCGAGGATTTCCTCATTCTGGAAAAGGCCGGCGAGGTCGGCGGCACCTGGCGCGACAACCACTACCCAGGCGCCGCCTGCGACGTGCCTTCCCACCTGTACTCGTTTTCCTTCGCGCCCAAGCTGGACTGGTCGCGGGTGTTTGCGCCCCAGGCGGAAATTTTCGCCTATCAGCAACAGCTCGCCGATGACCATGATTTGCGTGGCAGCATCCGTTTTGGTTGCGAAGTCAGCGAAGCAACCTTCGACACGCCCAGCGGCCACTGGCAGGTGCGCTGCGCCAATGGCGAAACCTTTCGCACGCAGGCGCTCATCAGTGCCTGTGGCCAGCTCAACCGTCCGGCATATCCGCAGATTCCAGGACTGGAGCGTTTTACGGGCGCGCGTTTTCATTCGGCGCGCTGGGACCATCGTGTTGATCTGCGCGGTAAGCGCGTGGCGGTGATTGGTACGGGCGCCAGCGCCATTCAATTCGTGCCGCAGGTTCAGCCTCAGGTGGCCAAGCTCTCGCTGTTCCAGCGCAGTGCGGCCTATGTAATCGCCAAACCGGATCGCGCTTATCGGCCGTGGGAGTTGGCGCTGATGCGTCGGATGCCTTTTGTGCAACGCATCGACCGTCTGCTCAAGTATCTGCAGCATGAATCGCGGGCGCTGGCCTTTGTCAGTTTTCCGGCCTTGCTCAAGCTCTTCTACGTGAGTTTTCGGCGCAACCTGAGGCGAGGTGTTGACGACCCGATGCGGCGCCAGCAACTCACTCCCGATTACCCCATGGGATGCAAACGCATCCTCATGGCCAACGACTATTACCCGGCCCTGGCTCAAGGCAATGTCGAGATCATCAACACAGGGATTCGTGAAGCCACCGAGCGGGGCCTGGTGACGGTGGATGGTTGCGAGCATGAGCTGGACGCCATCATCTATGGCACAGGCTTCACCGCCACGGACTTTCTGGCCCCGATGCGCATCACTGGGTTGGACGGGCAGGAGCTCAACAGTGCTTGGCGCGACGGTGCCGAGGCTTACAAAGGCGTCAGTGTCAGCGGCTTTCCCAACCTGTTCATCCTGTACGGGCCCAATACCAACCTGGGCCACAACTCGATCATCTACATGCTGGAAAGCCAGTTCCGCTACGTGCTCGGTTGCCTGCAAACACTGCAACGGGACAGGCTGCGGTATCTGGATGTGAAGCCCGCCGCGCAGCAGCGTTTCAATCAGGGCGTGGAGCAGGGCTTGAGCCGTACGGTGTGGGCGCAGGGCTGCCACAGCTGGTATCAGAACGCGGCGGGGCGCAACACCAACAACTGGCCGGGCTATACCTTCGCCTACCGATATCGAACCCGACTGCCGGAGCTGCATGACTATGACTGCGTTCGTTGATCTGCCTTATCCGCCACGTACCCGCCAGCGTCTGCTTGCCGGCGCGTTGCGTGGCACCTTGCGCCTGCTGTTTCGTGGTCTTATTCGTCCGTGGATGCCCATTGCAGGGCAGCGCACAGTACTGCGCCTGCTGACGGCTGCCACGCTGCCGATGCGTGGCGTCATGCGCAGCACGGGCCAGCTGGGGGGCATTCCTTGTGAATGGCACCGTCCCCAGCAGGACAACGGCCAAGTCTGCCTGTATCTGCATGGCGGCGGTTATTTACTGGGTTCACCGGCCACTCACCGGGCACTGTGCTCAGCGTTGGCCAAACGGTGCCGAATGGCTGTTTGCGCCATCGATTATCGTCTGGCCCCCGAACACCGTTATCCCGCTCCGCTTATCGATGTACTGGCGGCCTATCAGGCCTTGCTGGAGCAGGGCCATGCCCCGGAAAACATCGTTATCGGCGGCGACTCGGCAGGCGGTCATCTGACCCTGACCAGTGCGTTGGCACTCAAGGCACAAGGTCTGCCACTGCCGAAGGCGCTGGTGTGTTTCTCGCCGGTCACCGACCTCAGCATCGAACAACTGCATCAGCCGCCGGCAGGCGATCCGATGATCGACCTCGGCTGGATTCGCCAGGCCTTGGACCTGGCATCCCAGCCTGGGGTCGACAGCAAGGATCCCTCCGTCTCGCCGGTCTTTGCCGATCTGACCGGGCTGCCGCCGCTGCTGGTGCAGGTAGGAGAGGACGAGGTGCTGCGCAATGACAGCCTGCGCCTGGCCGAGCGTGCCCAGGCCTGCGGCGTGGCCGTGCGTCTTGAGCGCTATGCGGGCTGCTGGCACGTGTTTCAGGCCCATGTCGGCGTGCTCGATGTGGCTGATCTGGCGATCCAGCGCGTGGCAGATTTTCTGGAGCCGGCGGGCCCGCAAGCAACCTAATGGCCACGGCGCTGTGAGGGGTGTGGTAACTCGGTTTTGAGCGGATTGCGACTGAAGTCCTCGGCAACACAACAACAATAAGGAAGCCAACATGCACAATATTCTGATTACCGGCGCGGCCTCCGGCATTGGCGCGGCCACGGCGCGTTTGTTCCATCAACGGGGCTGGGCGGTGGGCCTTATCGATCTGAGCGGCGACGCTCTCGCAGCGCTGGCGGATGAGCTGGGTGGTGCCTGGCACCGCGCGATGGATGTCACCGACGTGGACGCCATCCAGTCTGCACTGAGGGATTTCTGCGGGCAGCATGGCGGCCAGCTACGGCTGCTGTTCAATGGCGCCGGGATTCTGCATTGCGGGCGTTTTGCCGAGATTCCCCTGAGCGAACACACCCGTGCCATCCAGATCAACGTGCTCGGCCTATTGCAGTTCTGCCATGCGGCGTTTCCGTATCTGCAAAACACCGCCAATGCCCAGGTGATCAACATGGGCTCGGCGTCGGCGCAGTATGGCGTGCCGACCTTGGCCAGCTATTCGGCGAGCAAATTCGCGGTGCGCGGCCTGACCGAAGCGCTGGAGCTGGAGTGGCGTGAGCATGGGATTCGCGTCGGTGACCTGATGCCGCCCTTCGTGGCCACACCGATGGTTGCCAATCAACACGTCGTGCCCCCGGTGATGCGCCGCATGGGCGTGCGGCTGAAGGCCGGGGACATCGCTGAAGGTGCTTGGCAACAAGCCCATGGCCCGGCAGTGCACCGACCTATCAGCCTGCAGTTCAAGTTGATGTACTGGGCCGGGCAGCTTTCGCCGAGCTGGGTGAGCCGGTGGGTGATGGGCTGGTTGACTCGTCCCTGAGAGGTATTAAACGGTGGCCGCTTGGTCACCCGGATCATTCACGCTAATCTCATGGGGCAGTGCCTGTTCCGGCAGGCGCGTCCTGCACGCCCCACCATAAGGATTTTCTCCATCTGCAGGGCATTCTTTGCCTCGCGAATCGGCTACGCGGAAGTTCATCTAATCGAGAGGAGTTCAGCTATGAGCACAGCCTTTCACGAAGATGTCAGCAATACCGTTCTGCGCCGTATGAAAGAGGGCGGTTTCGACTTCGCCCGGGTTCATCCCATCGAGTTCTACGCCATCTTCCCGGATGAGGATCGGGCACGTGTGGCCGCGAGAAATTTTCGTGGTGAATCGCTCAATGCACAGGTGTGCCCACGCACCGATGGCGCCTGGAATCTGCAAGTCAGCAAGGTGATGTACGCGACTCATTCGGGAATTGGCGACTTCGAGCATGACCTGGAAAATCTGGTTGAACCCTTGGGAGGAGTGCTCGATGGCTGGGGCGTGACCCAAGAGCTGGTTGCTCCAGAACAAGATTGCTAGCAGGCCGTACGGAAGCGCATGGACAGGGAAAGCCATGCGCTTTTGCCTGAATAAACGCCTTGAACCCTGCATTGCCGAGTTGAATCGTCATACAAGTTGGGGTAAGTTCATTCCCATTCAACGGAGCTCTCCAATGTCGAACCTTGCTTCCCACCATGCTCACACGTCTATCGAGGCCGCCCGTGCCCGGATAGCCGGTGTCGGCGTGCTGGCGCTTGCGGCGTTGGGTTATTTCTACGGGTATTGGTTTAGCCACGGGCTGGCCTGATACTCATCAGGCGGCCCGCCTCAGCAGGGTCGCCTACCACAGTTCCACGAAACCCCCGGTCGGCTACCCGACCGGGGGTTTTGTTTTTTCCGGCGATCAAAAAAAACGGCCATTCGATTTCACAGAGGATTCAACCATGTACAGCTACCGCACCTACCAAAGCGCTTCTCGTTACCTCGGCTGGCGATTTAGCCACGCGACCCACGCACTCACACCACTGCAACGAACAACCAGATAGACGCCGCGCGCGGACCCTCCCGCGCCGGCCGAGGACGCCTGAATGAACTCTTCCGTTTCCGCCCTGAACATCCCGCAGCTGCACGCCATTGAATTGCCCAACGTCGAACCCATCCAGGGTCGACGCAGCACCCAGCCCTTGCCCACTCCTGCCGAACTTCGCCAGCGCCTGCCCTTGAGCAGTGCCGTGGCCGCTCAGGTGCAGCATCAGCGCCAGACTATCCGCAACGTATTGAACGGCGACGATCCACGCTTGCTGGTGGTGATTGGCCCTTGCTCCCTTCATGACGCCGATGCCGCCCTCGACTACGCGCGGCGCCTGGCCGAACTGGCTCCCCAGGTGGATGATCAACTGCTGCTGGTCATGCGCGCCTACATCGAAAAACCGCGCACCACCATCGGCTGGAAAGGGCTGGTTTACGATCCGCACCTGAACGGCAGCGGCGATATGGCGGCGGGGTTGGCACTGTCACGCCGACTGATGCTGCAGATGCTCGAGTTGGGCCTGCCGGTGGCCAGCGAGTTGCTGCAGCCATTGGTAGCAGGCTACGTCGATGATCTGCTGGGCTGGGCGGCAATTGGTGCGCGCACCAGCGAATCCCAGGTGCATCGCGAACTGGTCAGCGGCCTGGACATGGCGGTGGGGTTCAAGAACGGCACCGATGGCAGCCTGGGTATCGCCAGTGACGCCATGCGCTCGGCCGCCCATCCGCATCAGCACTTCGGCATCGACCTGCAGGGTCGCGCGGCTTTGGTGGAAACCCTCGGCAACCCCGACACTCATCTGGTGCTGCGCGGCGGTCACCAGGGGCCGAACTACGATGAGCAGAGCGTTGCTGTGGCACGCGCTGCGTTGGAGAAAGCAGGTATCACTCCACGGATCATGGTCGATTGTAGCCACGCCAACAGCGGCAAGAACCCGCTGCGCCAACCGGCGGTGCTGCACGATGTGATCGATCAGCGCCTGGCCGGCGATGCCAGCCTGCGCGGCGTCATGCTAGAAAGTCATTTGTTCGACGGCTGCCAGCCGCTGTCCGCCGAGTTGCAGTACGGCGTATCGATTACAGACGGCTGCCTGGGCTGGAACGGAACTGAACAGCTCCTGCTGGAAACGGCGCGGCGCCTGCGGCAAGGGTAGGGCGCAAACAGTAGGTGGATCGCGCTTTATCGATCCACAGGGGTGGCGATCCACCGGGCGGAGTTTCGGTGGATGTAAAAGACGACATCCACCCTACTGTTTGGACAGGGTGCGGATCACGCCGGCACGCCGATGATCACGCTGGAAGCCTTGAAGATCGCCGTGGCGCGTTTGCCCACGGTCAGTGCCAAGTCATCGCAGCTGTCGCGGGTGACGATGGCGGCCAGGGTCGCGCCACCGGCAAGGTCAATGACCACTTCGGTGTTCACTGCGCCGGGCTGAATGCGCGCGATAGTGCCGGTCAGGCGATTGCGGGCAGAGAAGCGTGCCTCGTCCTCCTCGGTGACCAGAATCACCGACGAGGATTTGACCAGCGCAAAGGCCTCGGTGCCGGGTTTCAGGCACAGGCTTTCGGTGCTTTCGTGGGTGACGATGGCTATCAGCTTTTGGCCGCCGACGATTTCCAGTTCGACTTCATCGTTCACTGCCCCGGTTTTCACTTGGGTCACGGTGCCGAGGAATTGATTGCGTGCACTGGTTTTCATGCTCATGTGCCTGATCAGCAGGTAGTCGTAAGCCAGCCCTTCGGCTTGCTGGCCCAATTGCTCGATGAAACGCCGGTGCTCCCGCTCCAGGGTGCGAAAGTTCGCCACCAGTTGCTCGCCCCGCAGCGTCAGGTGTGTGCCACCGCCGCCCTTGCCACCGGCCACACGCTCCACCAGCGGCTCGCCGGCCAGGTTGTTCATGGTGTCGATGGCATCCCAGGCGGCCTTGTAGCTCATCCTGACGGCCTTGGCGGCCTGGGTAATCGAGCCGCATTCAGCGATAGCGGCCAACAGTGCGACGCGGTTTTCGCCGCCGAATTTTTCGCCATCAACGGTCATCCAGAGCGAGCCGTGCAGTTCGATGGCGTTGTCTTTCGCTTTCATATCAAACGATTCCTCGCCAGGTGTCCTGACCCGGATGGATCGCGGCGTCTTCGATCATTCCGTCGCGTAAATGCAATACCTGATCGCCGAACACCTCGGCGTCTTCGGGATCGTGGGTAATCAGCAGCATGGGTACCTGCAAGCGCCGTTGCAGTTCATCCAGTTCGCGGCGCATGTGGATGCGCAACTGCGGATCGAGGGCCGAAAAAGGTTCGTCGAGCAGCAGCGCCCTGGGCTTGGCGATCAGTGCTCGCGCCAGGGCGGTGCGTTGGCGCTGGCCGCCGGAGAGTTCGTCGGGCAACTGGTCGGCCACCGGGCGTAGCTCGAAGGCGTCCAGCCAATACTCGACAGCCTCATGCTGGAGCGTGGCGCGTGGATTGAGCAGGCCGCGGCTCAGGCCGAAACCGATGTTTTGCCGCACGTTAAGGTGCGGAAACAGCGCGTAATCCTGAAACAGATAGGCGATCTGCCGCGCCTGCGTCGGTAGGTCGAGCTTTGCCGCGCGGTCGAACAAGGTGGTGCCGTCCAGGCGGATATGCCCCTGATCGGGGCGCATCAGCCCCGCAATTGCTTTGAGCAGCAGGCTTTTGCCCGAGCCGGAGGGGCCGAGGATTACCAGCCGCTGACTGTCAGTCTGGAAGCGCACCTGCAAATGGAAGCTGCGCCTGGTGGATTTGAGGGTTTTTTGAAGGTCGATATCCAGCTGCATGGTCAGGCTCCGTCAGCGGTTGGCGATGCGCCCGGGGGCCAAGCGCCCGGCAATCAGCAGCACGGTTACGCAGACCGCCGAGGTGATCAGCACCAGCAGATTGGCCGTATCGTCCTGGCCAGACTGCACCGCCTCATAGACCGCAATGGACAAAGTTTGGGTCTTGCCGGGAATACTGCCGGCGACCATCAGCGTGGCGCCGAACTCGCCCAGCGCGCGGGCGAAGGCCAGCAACACACCGGCCAAAATGCCGCGCCAGGCCAGCGGCAGGGTGACGCGAAAAAACACCGCCAGCTCGGAGAGTCCGAGCACCCGCGCGGCCTGTTCCAATTGGCCGTCCACCGCCTCGAACGCAGCGCGCGCCGGCTTGAACACTAGCGGAAAGGCGACGATGGACGCGGCGATCACCGCCCCTTGCCAAGTGAAGATCAGATTGATGCCGAAGCTGTCATGCAGCCAGGCGCCAAAGGTGCTGCGTTTGCCGAGCAACACCAGCAGGTAGTAACCGAGCACGGTGGGCGGCATGACCATCGGCAGCGTCAGTAGGGTATCCAGCAGATCACGACCGGGAAAACGCGCGCGCGCCAGCATATACCCCACGGCCACGCCAAGTACCAGGGTGATGGCGGTAGCCCAGCCGGCGACTTTCAGCGACAGGGCGAGGGCGATCCAGACCGATTCCATACCCGAGCCCTCAGGGCTGCTTGAAACCGAACCGGGCAAGAATTGCCTGGCCGGCTGGCGACTGTACGTAGGCGATGAAACGCTGCGCTTCGTCGGCATGGGCGCTGTCGGCCACCCGGGCAATCGGGTAGCGGATGGCCCCATCGAGCGGCACGACGAAAGCGACTTTGACTGTGTCTACTCCACGGGCATCGGTGGCGTAAACGAAACCGGCTGCCACCTCGCCGCGCGCCACGTAATTCAGGGACTGACGCACGTTCTGAGTGGTGATCGCTTTGGTCTGCAGAGCCGCCCAGTGGCTTGCCGCATGCAACGCTTGCTGACTGTAACGACCGACCGGCACGCTGGCCGGGTTGCCGATGGCGATCTTCTCCACGTCTGCCTGCGTGAGGTCTGCGAGGGTGTTGAGATTCAGTTGGCTGGCACTCGGTACGACCACCACCAGATTGTTGGTGGCGAAGTCCCGTCGCGAGCCTGGATCAATCAGCTGCCGTTGTGCCGCCTGATCCATGGTTTCCTGGTCGGCGGAGGCGAACACATCCACCGGCGCGCCCTTGGCGATCTGCTGCAGCAATGACCCTGAAGCGCCAAAGTTCAGCAGCACCCGGGTGTCGCTGTGTGCGGCTTCATAGCTGCGGGCGATTTCTTTGAAGGCATTGGTCAGGCTGGAGGCGGCAGAAACCGTAAATGCGCCGGCCTGGGCGCCGCCGCCGATGGCCAGAAAGGCCAAGCCGGCCAGCAGCCGTTGCAACAAAAGTGGCATTTTTAATCTTCTCCGCACGCGGCGTTGTGCTGTAGCGCAATATAAACGTGTATATCACGCTAGCGCGAATTGCCTGGAGCCGGGTTGATCGAAATCAAGGGCCCGATAAGCGGGACCGAACGTTAGCCGCGTGAGCAGGCCCATAGAGGCAGCGAGTGCCGACTCATATCGAGCCAGCAGACAGGCTCGCTTCTCTTCAGAGACTGCGCGATGACGACGGAAAAAGAAAAAATGCTCGACGGTGACCTCTACGATCCGCAGGATCCCCAATTGTGCGCAGAGCGCCAGCAGGCCCGGTTGTTGCTCAAGCGTTTCAACGACACGGGCGACGAGCAGCGGGAAGAACGCGCCCACCTGCTCGGAATGTTGATACCGACCCAGGGCAGTAACGCCTGGATCGAACCGCCGTTTTTCTGCGACTACGGCAGCAACATCACGCTGGGCGACGATGTGTATTTCAACTTCAACTGTGTTGTGCTGGATGTCGCGCCGGTTCGTATCGGTTCGCGGGTATTGTGTGGGCCTGCCGTGCAGATTTACGCGGCCACCCACCGGCTGAGTGCAGCTGAGCGGCGAAGCGGCCTGGAGCTCGGTAAGCCCATTGTGATCGGCGATGACGTGTGGATTGGTGGCGGGGCGATTCTATGCCCCGGTGTACGCATCGGTGCCGGCACCGTGGTGGGCGCGGGCAGCGTGGTCACCCGCGATTTACCGGCCGGCGTTCTGGCCGCCGGCAATCCCTGCCGTGTCGTGCGGAACTTGGTGGATTCATCCCGCTAACGGACTGAACGCGGGGTGCTGTAGGAGCCAGGGGGCTCGGAAGCAGGCCCCAGTGACAGCTGCCACTGCGCTGCGCTACAGGGCGCATACAATGTCAGGCGAACCACACCGCGTTCGGTGGGTCGAAGGCGGCTTGCCAGATGTGCCGTATGTCGTCGCGGCTTGCTCGGAACAACCGCTGAACGGTGAAAATGGCCCCTTTTTTCTCGACAATATTCTTCAAGGATGTCGTTCGCATGACCCACGAAAAACCACACCGCTGGCGTTTCTTTAGCGCCGGCGGGTTTGATCAGGTCCAACTGGAATCGCCGGAAGACCTCGCTGCGCTACGCGGTCTCGACCAGAAGCTGTGGGCCACGCTGGCCTGTCCGACGAAGAATCTCGAGCTCGATCCGCGCCTGCTGGAATACCTCGATGGCAACAAGGATGGCCGCATCCGCGCGCCGGCCGTACTGGATGCGGTGGACTGGACGCTGGCGCGCCTGGCCGATCCGGGTTTGCTGTTCAGTGACGCGCCGGTAACCCTGGCGGCGTTCAAGGACGACGCCGTCGGCCAGCGCTTGACCGTGACCGCGCAGCGGCTGCTCGCCGTGTTGGGGCGCGATGACAATCACAACCTCGACGCTGCCGATACCGACGACCTGAACAAACTGTTCCCGCCGTGCGAGGCCAATGGCGATGGGTTGGTGCCCGAGGCCCTTACCGACGACGCCAGCCTGAAAGCGGCGATTGCCGACATCATTGCCTGCCTGGGCGCCGAAACCGACCGCAGCGGCGCGCCGGCTGTCTCGGAGGCCTCGATCAGTGCCTTCTTCGCCCAGGCCCAACAGGTCTACGCCTGGGAACAACGCGCCATCGAAGCCAGCCTGCAGCCCTTTGGCGAACTCACCGGCGAGGCGATTGCCGCCATCAGCGCGCTGCGCGAAAAGGTCGAGGATTACTTCACCCGTGTTGACATGGCCGCCTTCGACCCCCGTGCGGCGAGTCTGATGAACGGCCAGGAGTCCGAGCTGGTGCGCTTGTCGTCGATGAGCCTGGCCAATGCCGGTGAGATCGCCACGCTGCCGCTGGCGGGCGTGCACCATGGTGAAAGCCTACCGTTGGGCCGCGGTATCAACCCCGCCTGGAGCGGCGCCATCCACGCCTTGCGCGAGCATGTGGTGCAGCCGGTGCTGGGCGATGTGGAGGCCATTACCAAGCAGCAATGGCGCTCGCTGCTCGCCAAGTGCAACGACTACTTCGCCTGGCAGGCCGCCAAGCCGGATGTGGTGATCCTGCAGAAACTCGATGCGGCGCGCATCGTCTGGCTGGTGGAGCACGGCATCCAGGACAAATTGCTGGCCTTGGTCGCCCAGGATAAAGAGGTGGCTGAGGCCGCCGACGGCCTGGTGGAACTGGACAAACTGCTGCGTTTCAAGCGCGGCCTGGTGACCCTGCTGAAGAATTTCGTGTCCTTCGAAAACTTCTACGGGCGACGCGAAAAAGCCGTGTTCCAGGCCGGCACGCTGTACATCGACGGCAAGAGCTGCGACCTGGTGGTGGAAATCGACTCGGTGGACGCCCACAGCAAAGTCGCCGCCAACAGCAGCAGCTTCCTGCTGTATTGCACCTGCACCCGACGCGGACAACCGATCAAGGGCCGGGACAGCCTGAACATCGTCGCGGCGGTCACCGCTGGTGCCGAAGGTGAACTGTTGGTCGGGCGCAATGGCCTGTTCTACGACCGCGATGGCATTGACTGGGATGCCACCGTGGTCAAGGTCATCCCCAACGCGATCAGCATTCGTGAGGCGTTCTGGTCACCGTACCGGCGCATTTCCACGCTGGTGTCCGAGCAGATCCAGAAGTTCGCCGCCACCCGCGATGCTGAACTGGTCAATACCGCTGCCACCTCCGTGGGCACCACAGCCGCTGCGCCTGCAGAGGCCGGCGCTGCCGCGAAAACCTTCGACATCGCCAAATTCGCCGGTATCTTCGCCGCCATCGGCCTGGCCGTCGGCGCGCTGGGCACGGCCTTGGCTACTGCCATGGCCGGCTTGCTGGCGCTGCACTGGTGGCAATTACCACTGGTGGTCGCCGGCGTGATCCTGGCCGTCTCCGGCCCGTCGATGCTGATGGCTTGGTTCAAACTGCGCCGCCGCAACCTGGGTCCGATTCTCGATGCCAATGGCTGGGCGGTGAACACCCAAGCCAAGATCAGCATCGGCTTTGGCGCGACGCTGACCCAACTGGCCCACTTGCCGGCAGGCTCGGCGCGCTCCCTGCAAGACCCCTATGCCCAGCAGCGACGGCTGTGGCCCTGGGTCTTGGCGCTGGTGATCGTGGCGGGCGTGGCGGGTTGTGCCTGGTATTTCGGCTGGATCGCTGGGTTGGCCATAAGTCCGGTGGCGTAATCTTCCTAACGGTGAGCATGCATAAAAAAGGCAGAACGTCGGTTCTGCCTTTTGCGTTAAGGGGCGGGGCGCGGTTCGTTAGCCCAACGCCTCCATGACATGCTGACGAAGGTTTTCAATTTCGCCGTTTGGGTGCGATCCGCCGGGTAGATGATGGCCTGTCAGCGTTGCTCGCTGTTGCTCTCTTGGATTTCACGCAAGAGTTCCGCGCTGGAGACTACTGTGGCGTACTCCCCATTCAGGTTGGCCAGCGACAGAGCCTGTACCTCCTCTGCGGTGCGCAACTGCCCGTAGAAGTCCACCTTCTCAAAGGTGGCCGTGGCATCTGAGACCACATAGGTTTTGTAGCCAAGATTGCCAGCCATGCGCGCTGTGGTTTCCACCGAATTGTTGGTGATGACCCCACAGATGACCAACGTGCGTATGTTTCCTTGGCGCAGCACACGCTCCAGCTCAGTGTCGATAAACGCACTATTCGTGTGTTTGGTGATTACCACCTCGCCTGCTTGGGGCTGCACCACCTCCTTGAATTCACAGCCTTCCTGGCCGGGGCGATAGCTGGACCCAGGCTCGCGCGAGAGATGGCGCACATGAATGATGGGCCGCCCGGTACGACGCCAGGCTGCCAGCAAATGCCCCATATTCTCTTCGGCCTGAGGGTTGTTTCTACGACCCCAGCTCGGATGATCAATCGCCTTTTGAACGTCGATGATCATCAGTGCTGCTGTTAGAGGCAACGTCATTTTTCTTCCCTGACTTGAGCTGGCGGGGCTACCCACGGCCTTTTACCCTGGTATCAACGCAAAGCACGCCCCAGCCGGATCCCGGATCGCCGCATAGGCGTATTCGCCACCTTCCCGTTGTTCTGCCTTGATGATGACGCCTCCTTCCTCTTCCACACAGAGAAGGCTTTCAGCGAGGTCGTCCACCGGCAGGTACATCATCCAGACCGGCGGCAGGCCGGCATTCACGCCACGGGCATGACGTATTCGCGCCACCGGTTTTCCATCGTCAGCCAGCAGGTTGCAGTCGGTGTAGCGTTCGCCGTGTTCATTCATCTCAACGCTTTGTACCGACCAACCAACGACCTGCCGATAAAAATCGCTCGCTGCGATGGCATCGGCGACCGTCAGGTCGAGCCAGTAGATACGCCCCATGGGCGGGGCTGTGTCTGGCAATGCGTCTCCGGCGCCTTGGGATATCGCATCCACGGGCACAAGCGGAATGATCCCGAACGCGGCCCCAAACGGATCGAGCAGCACAGCCCATTGGCTGGCGCCGTCTTCTGTCCGGGCGTGCACCAGTACGCTGCCACCCAGATCAAGCGCACGCTGCACGCTGGTCGCCACATCGGCGACCTGAATATGTGGCATCCACTGGATCGGGAGATGAGCGTAATCCTCGGTGCGCTCGCCTAGCCCGATGATGGGCATGCCCAGGTTATTCATCAGATCTTCACGCCACAGCGGATGCGTCCCCGTGGTCAGTACGCGCGAGTAGAAACGGAGCGTTTGGGCGTGTTCAGGAATTGCTATGTCAGCACTGAAGACGGCGCCGACGCGTGCAACGAAGGGATCGCTCATGGTCAGAATCCTATGTCCTAACAGCTGCGCCGAGTTGGACTACGTAGCCGCTCCGTCTTCACCGGGTGCGAACTGCGCGAACACCTCAGCGCCGGTCAGCGTGGGTGTTTCGTTGGCGAATGCATAGTAGTCAGGCTTTTCATCGATGAAGATCTGCCCCGTCATGAAAAATTCGCCCGACTGAAAGAGCCCTGCCGAGAGTATGTAGTCCCCCGATTGCAGCAGATGGTAAAAAAGATGAGTACCACACGTGGCACAGAAACCGCGCTCGGCCCACTCCGAGGAGCGATAGGACCTGACGTCGCCGGTGACTCGAACATTGGGTCCGCAGTGCACCGCCAGCATGGGCCCGCTGCCCCAGCGACGGCACATGCTGCAGTGGCAGGCATTGATCTCATGATGGTCTTCTGCGTTGACCTGAATCGCCCCGCACAGACATGAACCTTGCATATTCATTCCTCGCGTGAGTAGCGCAACCATGGAACCGGCACCGGCCAAGCAGGCACCATCGGTGTGTAGCAAAGCAGAAAATATCTCGTACGGAGCAGCTTGCTGCGATCAGCAGTTGTTATGGCACGAAGCGCCCTCACGCTCGCTCCCAACGTTCGAATGAGCAGTGGTAGGGTGGATCGCGCTTCATCGATCCACCGGGTGGCGATCCACCGGGTGGCGATCCACCGGCCGGGACCATGGTGGATGTAAAAAACGACATCCACCCTACGCAGAGCACGCGTTCGCCAGAACGGCTTCTCGGACCCGCTCTTCCTGCGTCCGGACTGTCGAGATATAACGCCTGCGGTTCCACCAAAGGCTCTGATCCGGTATTTTCAGCCTTCTCTGCCACTGTTTTCAGAGCTTGCTCAGCGGCATAGTCATTGCCTCAGAAGAATAAGGAAGCCCCTGTATGTACGTGTATGACCACTACGACCACTCACTGATATACGAGCCCGTTGCCCAGGGCCGCAGGGGGTACTCATCGTGATACTGCGTGGATTGGTCTGGCTGGTGCTGTTGCAGCTGCTGGGCGTGGCGTTGAACCACTGGCTGCTGCCGATGCTGCCCAGCGCCATCATTGGCCTGTTGCTGCTTGCTGTCTGGCTGATATGGAAAGGTTCGGTGCCCCAGTCGTTGCAACTAGCGGCCAACGGGCTATTGCCCTATTTGCCGCTGCTGCTAGTGGTGCCGGCCTCGGGCATCATGATTGCCAGCGACGCGCTGTTTGGTGAGCTACCAGCCATCCTCGGCGCGCTGGTGCTCTCGCTGCTGGTGACTGTGCCATTTTGCGGCTGGCTGCTGCAGACATTGATCCGGCGTATGGAGCGTGATCAATGAACGCCTCTATCTGGCAGGTGGTGATCGGTCACCCGTTGTTCGCCCTGGCCCTCACTTTGGCCGCCTACCAAATCGCCATCCTGGTCTATCAGCGCAGTGGCTGGCTGGTTCTGCAGCCGGTGATGGTCTCCATGGTTTTGGTCGTAGGAGCTCTGCTGCTGTGTGGCGTGGACTACAGCACCTACCGCATAGGTGCCGAACCTATCGCCTGGTTGCTGGGGCCAGCCACCGTGGCCCTGGCGGTGCCGTTGCAGCACAACATCAAGCGCATTCGCCAACTGTTCTGGCCGATCATCATCACCGTGCTGGCGGGCGGTGCGCTTTCGGTGGTTCTGACCCTGGCCATCGGCTGGCTGCTGGGCGCCGACTGGGCGGTGCTGATGAGCCTGGCGCCGAAGTCGGTCACCATGCCCATTGCCATGCCGGTGGCCGAGCAGATCGGCGGTATCGCCTCGCTGGCGGCGGTGATGGTGATGCTGACCGGGGTGATCGGCACTGCGCTAGGGCCGTTGCTGCTGCGCTGGTCGAAGGTCGATCACCCCGCCGCGCGCGGGCTTAGCTACGGCATGAACGCCCACGCCATCGGCACCGCTCATGCCTTGCAGGAAGGGGAGGAGTGTGGCGCGTTTGCTGCGTTGGCCATGAGTCTGCTGGGGATTGCGACGGCGTTGCTGATGCCGTTGTTGCTTGCCGCTTAAAGACTTCACAGCATGGGCTTCGGTCGGGTGTCTGGCATTGCCACCGATTGAAGCCGCTGTGAGGCTTTGCGCTTGGCTAGCTCACCGCTGGCTTATCCATGACATCAATTGAGCGATGCGAGCGGATCTCTTACGCGACGGGAAACTCTGCAAGCTTGTTGGCCGCCGTTCGACCATTAGTACAGGCAGGAAGCTTATCCGTGCGTACGGGGTCACCGGCAGCGCTCGTGGAGCCCACAGCGGTAGCATTGGCTGACGGTACGCGCCTTACCGCTAAAGCTGTGCTGGATGCGCGAGGAGGGCGACCCCCATCTTCCATGCTGATCGGGTATCAAAAATTCGTCGGGCACCGGGTTCGCACGCGCCAGCCCCACGGCCTGGCTGAGCCCTTATTGATGGATGCCACCGTCGAACAGCGGGATGGCTTCCGGTTTATCTACTGCCTCCCTTACACGGCCACAGAGCTACTCATTGAGGATACGTGTTACAGCGAGAACTCAGCACTGAATGAAAATGAATTTGCCGAGCGCATCGCTTCACGCTGTCTGTCAGTCATCCCGCGTCTGCACTTCCAACAGTTCAATCTCGAAGATCAGGTTCGAATTCGGCGTGATGTGCGCGCCGATCTGCCGTTCTCCGTAAGCGAGGTGGGCCGGTACGAGCAGCTTGCGCTTGCCTCCGACTTTCATGCCCATCAGGCCCTGATCCCAGCCTTTAATTACGCGCCCGGTGCCGAGCACGCACTGGAAGGGTTTACCGCGTTGGTAGGAGGAGTCGAACACGGTGCCGTCTTCCAAGGTGCCGGTATATTGGGTGGTGATCAGGGCGCCTTTGACGCATTCCTTGCCGTCGCCCAGTTGAAGGTCTACCACTTGCAATTCGTTGTGCATCTTGTCCTCGATAGGTTCGGTTGTTTGCGTTGGGCGGCGTTTTCGCAGGAATCATGGGATGTGGCAAGTGTCGTCCCTCAGTCTTGGGCATTGGTCGGGACTGCGAAGTTGCTGGCCCGTTGTTTGCTGGCGTGCTTGCCACTGGCCGGGCCGAGAAGGGCGCGAGTGGTGAAGAACTACACTGAATATGTTCCCGGCACGGTGAACAGGTGAGTGCGCATCTGCATTCGAGCATGTACGCCGGCACGCTTTCAGATGGACATTGCCATGCGCCACGGGAAGGCGCCCAACCGCCCGAACACACACTGAATTCGGGCCCTGCGCAGCAGGCGCTTGGCGGCACTCGCGTTCTGGCTGCGCTTATCGACCACCGCCGAGCAGGTTGTTGGTGCTCTCGTTCAACGGTGGCCTTTTACAGGAGCACACACCATGAACGAGGCCAAACTTAACGACTTCATGGGCAAGCTGGTGACCGACATGGGTGGCGCAGCGATGCTCGCCAACATGATTCTCGGCGATGAACTCGGCCTGTACCGGGCTATGGCTGACGGCCAGCCGGTAACTCCCGAAGCGCTCGCGGACAAGACCGGTTGCAACGCGCGCCTGCTGCGCGAGTGGCTCAGCGCCCAGGCGGCGTCCGGTTATATGGAACACCGCGACGGGCAATTCCGTCTGCCGGAGGAGCAGGCCATGGCTCTGGCGATTGAGGACTCGCCCGTCTACGTGGCCGGTGGCGCGTCGGTGGTGGCCGCGCTGTTCCATGACAAGGACAAGATGGCCAGCGCCATGCGCGGCAACGGCGCCCTGGCCTGGGGCGATCATCATCCGTGTCTGTTCGGCGGCACCGAGCGCTTCTTCCGTCCCGGTTACCGGGCGCATCTGGTGGCTGAATGGCTACCGGCCCTGGACGGCGTGGTCGATAAACTCAACGCCGGCGCCAAGGTGGCGGATATCGGCTGCGGACACGGCGCCTCGACCGTGATCATGGCGCAGGCCTTCCCGGCGTCGCGATTCATCGGTTTCGATTACCACGCGCCCTCCATCGAAACCGCTATGCAACGCGCCGAGGCCGCTGGCGTGGCGGAGCGGGCGACGTTCAAGCAAGCCACGGCGAAGGATTTCCCCGACGACGACTACGACCTGATCTGCTATTTCGATTGTCTGCACGACATGGGTGACCCGGTCGGCGCCGCACAGCACGCCTATCAGGCGCTCAAGCCGGACGGCACGGTGCTGTTGGTCGAGCCGTACGCCAATGACACGCTGGATGAAAACCTCACGCCGGTGGGGCGCTTGTACTACGCCGCCTCGACCTTTTTGTGCACGCCCAACTCGCTGTCCCAGGACGTCGGCTTGGGGCTCGGTGCGCAGGCCGGCGAGGCGCGGCTGCGCAAGGTGTTCGCCGAGGCGGGCTTCAGCCGGTTCCGCCGAGCGGCGGAAACCCCGTTCAACCTGATTCTGGAGGTGCGCAAGTAAGCGGGCAGGGCAGCGCTTGGGACTGATGGAGCAGGTGTTGTTGCATCAGGCCCGAGTGAGTGCTGACGCAGCGGGCAGGCAAGTGGAAGCAGAAATATCTGCTATTACAGGCAGCAGAAACCCTGTTGCCATTGGTTGTCCAACGTCCCAAGGTGGTTTTATTTTGTGGAGAAATGGGCTCATGTTCATGTCGCGTTTGGCCGTTGCAGTACTCGGCGGTGTGCTCTTGATGGGCGGGGCGGTTTCTGCGCAGGCCGACTCTGATCGGGGCAAGCACACCCGTTCCCAGCTTATTCAGCACGACTCCCGAGACAGGCATGCCCACCCCGGTAGCGCGCCGCACCGGCGGGATTGGCAGGACAATCGCAGGGGGTGGGACAGTAGAGATCATCGACAACATCGTGATTATGGCCGGCACGACGGACGTGGCCAGTACGAGCACAGAGGGTCGTACGAGCGCAGGGATTACCCAGGTGCGTATGGTCAGTTCCGCTATGACAACCGGCCCTATCGGGTTCAGGGACAATGGTCCCTGCCGCAGAATCGCCTGGGCAATGAGCGCGGCGAGTCCTTCAACTCGGAGCGCTACTACCCGGACTCACCCGGGGTGAAAATACTCGGCACCGGTCGCGGATACGCACCGCCGAGGAATGTTCTGCCGGATATGAACCGCATCCCGCCGCGTAATAACCCGCATCCGCCGGGTATTTATCGGCCCTTGCATGACGGTGGGCTGCATCGCTAGCCGCCGCGCTGATGCTTGACGGATGAAACGGCTGATCAGGCGTAATGCAACACTCGCTTAACCTCATGACCAATCTGCTCGCCCTTTTCGATTTCGGCTTTGCGCAGGTCATAGGCCGCTTGAAGATTCAGCCAAAACTGAGCCGTAGTATCAAAGGCTGCGGCAAGGCGCAGGGCCATGTCGGCACTGACGCCGCGCCGCTGTCTCACGACTTCATTCACCGTGGGTGCGGAGACATGCAGCGCCTAGCCTTGTCAGGCGACGCTCAGCCCTTGAGCGTGGCCATGTCGATCACGAAACGATATTTCACGTCGCTCTTGAGCATGCGCTCGTAGGCCTGGTTGATCTCGTCCATGGCGATCATCTCGATGTCCGAGACGATCTGATGCTCGGCGCAGAAATCCAGCATTTCCTGGGTTTCAGCGATGCCGCCGATCAGCGAGCCGGCCAGGCGGCGGCGTTTGAAGATCAGGTTGAATATGTTGGGCGAGTGGTGCGGCGTGGCCGGCGCGCCGACCAGGGTCATTGTTGCGTCGCGCTTGAGCAGCGCCAAGTAGGCATCCAGATCGTGCGGCGCGGCCACGGTATTGAGGATGAAGTCGAAGCTGTTCTGGTGCGCGGCCATTTCCGCCGGGTTTTTCGACAGCACCACTTCACTCGCACCCAGGCGTTGGGCGTCGTCTTTCTTGCTTTCCGAGGTGGTGAACAGCACCACATGGGCGCCCATGGCGTTGGCGATTTTCACCGCCATGTGGCCGAGGCCGCCGAGGCCAACCACGCCGACCTTATGTCCGGCCTTGACGCCCCACTGGCGCAGCGGCGAATAGGTGGTGATACCGGCGCAGAGCAGCGGGGCGACGGCGGCCAGGTTGTCGGTGTGGGAGATGCGCAGCACGAAGGGCTCGTCCACCACGATGCGTTCCGAATAGCCGCCGTAGGTGTTTTCGCTACCGCCGAAGGCCGAGCCGTTGTAGGTGCCGGTAAAGCCTGTTTCGCAGTACTGCTCCAGCCCTTCGCGGCAGGAGGCGCAGCTGCGGCAACTGTCGACGAGACAGCCGACCCCGGCGATATCGCCCACCTTGAAGCGCGTCACCCCGCTGCCGACGGCTGTTACGCGGCCGACGATCTCGTGGCCGGGCACGCTGGGGTAGAGCGTGTTGTTCCACTCGTTGCGGGCGGTATGCAAGTCGGAATGGCACACCCCGCAAAAGAGAATGTCGATCTGTACGTCGTGATCGCCCGGCTCGCGGCGCTGGAAGCGATACGGGGCGAGCGGATTCTTCGCGTCGAGGGCGGCATAGCCCTGGATTTCTGCCATGTTCAGGTCTCCTTTCGGCTACGCCGAGAAATGAATGGAATCAACCCTTCAATGAAAGACCCGGACGGGCAGGGCGCCCAAGAATCAGACGGTCGGGCCAGGTTTCACTGCAGGCTCGGCGAAGGCTGCCCGCCTCCTGTACGTTTATTTCTCTCAACGAGCCATTGCCAGTTGTAGGGTGGGCAACGTTTTTCATTGCCCACCGAGCGGAATGTGGTGGATGTAAAACGCGACATCCAATCAACGAATCTGGCTCGGCAGCAAGCGCCTGTAACTTCCACCCCTCGGCATACTCAATAAGACACGGCGCACTCAACACATTATCGCGTTTCGATCCCCGATCGACGTGTCGGCCAGGTACCGATGGAGGCCATTATGAACAGGGCAACCGGACGTGCAGGGATGCTGGTATTCATGCTCGTTGTCACTCACGCGAGCGCGCAAAGCGAACACGCACAGCACAGCGGTGAACTCGAACAACTCGGCACGGTGAATTTTCCCGTTTCGTGCACGCCTGCCGCCCAGCAGGAATTCAACCGGGCCATGGCGCTGTTTCACTCCTTCTGGTTCGACCCGGCGAAGCAGTCCTTTGCTGCGGTCCTCAAGCACGACCCGGACTGCGCCATGGCGCATTGGGGAATTTCCATCATGTCGATGGGCAATCCCTTCGCGTGGCCACCCAGCCCGGCGGCGCTTAAGGCGGGTGCCACGGCCCTGACGGATGCGCAACGCCTGGAAGCCAAGAGCCCGCGCGAACGCGACTACCTGAATGCGCTGGCGACCTTCTTCAAGGATGCCGACACCACCGAGCACCGCACGCGGGCCCAGGCCTTTGAGCAATCCATGGGGCAAGTGGCGGCGCGCTATCCGCAGGATGCTGAAGCGCAGGTGCTGCATGCGCTGCTGCTCAGCGTTACTGCGCAACCCACCGACAAGACCTTCGCCAATCAACTCAAGGCAGCGAGCATCCTGGAGCCGTTGTACGAGCAATACCCGCAGCATCCCGGCATCGCCCACTACCTCATTCATACCTACGACTATGCCAGCCTGGCCGAGAAGGGGCTCCCCTTTGCCCGGACCTATGCCCAGATCGCGCCCTCGGTGCCCCATGCCTTGCACATGCCTTCCCACGTATTCAGCCGTGTCGGCCTGTGGCCGGAAATGGTGGGCAGCAATCACGCCTCCTACCTGGCTGCGCAGGCCGAACTGAGCCAGACGACCCTGGACATCGGCACTTACGACGCCTTGCACGCCATGGATTACATGGTGTTCGGGCACTTGCAGCAGGCGCAGGACAAGGCGGCCAAGCAGTGGGTGGACGAGGCGGCCTCGATTCGCCAGGTGAACGTCGAAAACTTCGTGGCCGCCTACGCCTTCGCGGCGATTCCGGCGCGCTATGCGCTGGGACGGGGCGACTGGCAACAAGCGGCGGCGCTGCAGCTGACTCCGCCTGAGCTGGCCTGGGACAAGTTCCCGCAGGCTGAAGCCATTCTGCTGTTCGCCCGTGGCCTGGGCGCGGCGCGCAGCGGTGACGTGGCGGCAGCGGGCCGCGATGTGCAGCGATTACAAACGCTACAGGCGGTGATGCAACAGGCCAATATCGGCTACTGGGCCGGCCAGGCGGAATTCCAGATCAAGGCCGTAAATGCCTGGATCGCCTATGCCGAGCAGAAACCGGATGAAGCGCTACGTCTGATGCGCGAGGCGGCCGAACTCGAAGAAGCCAGTGATAAGCACCCGGTCACGCCCGGCAACGTGGTGCCGTCCCGCGAGCTGCTGGCTGAAATGCTCGCCACGCTGGGCCAGCCTGCTGAGGCGCTAGGTGAATTCGAGCGCTCCCTGCAACGCGATCCGAACCGCTTGCGAGCCCTGCAAGGCGCTGCCCGTTCCGCAAAAGCCGCGGGTAATGCAGAGGCGGCCAAGCGCTATGAGGACAAGGTTCGCGCCCAGACGGCGCAGGCGGACAGCGAGCGGGTCAGTGGTAGTTAAAGTGTCGCCACGCTGAAACGCCCGCGTCGGTTTCTCGCGTCTCGTAATTGGATGGCGTTGAGCGCAGCGATACCCATCGCGTCGTCGTGAGCCTGAGATGACGGCTATCGGCGCGATGCCAACGGGCAAACCCGGCTTTTCTTGCCCGCGACCCAATCCAACTACGCACCAATTATGCAAACGGTAGGGGCGAATTAATTGGCTGTGTCTGCGTTAGTTGTGGCAACGGGCATTACCCAAGCAAATTCATGGCGTTACCTGTTACACAACCTGGGAGACCAGGACCTCGCGCCGAAGCGAGCGGTAACCACTGACGCAGCTGTCGTAGGGCGGCGTCGCTCGCTGCAGGAGGGTTGGCTGGATACTCGAGGTTGAGCGAGCACCCCGCCGGCGGAGTATCCCCCCTACGGCGGGCTGCCCGAGTCACTGCGCAGTTCCACGTCGTTGCTGCGACAAACGCCGAAGTTTCAGCCGCTTGGTTCGTCGCATCCCCGCTGTGTCGGATGTCTCGGTGCCAGGCGAATGAATTCGCCCCTACATCCACGCGTAGGATACCCATCGCGGTGTTTTGGCAGTTATGGGTATCGGCATGATGCCAACGGATAACCTCGGAATTTCCTACGCACCAAGCATGCAAGCGGTAGGGGCGAATTCATTCGCCTGGCGCACGACCTTCAGACCACGCCGTTGCTGCGACAAACGCCAACGTTTCAGGCCACTCAGTTCGTCGCACCCGCTGTGTCGGGATGTCTCGGTACCCGGCGAATGAATTCGCCCCTACATCTGCGTGCAGGATGGCGTTGAGCGCAGCGATACCCATCGTGGTGTTTTGGCAGTGATGGACGGGCGGCGTGATGCCAACGGATACCCTCCGACTCTTGCTACGCACCAAGTATGCAAACGGTAGGGGCGAATTCATTCGCCTGGCGCACAAGCTTCAGGCCACGCCGTTGCTG
>CAYPFO010000007.1:0-87696 GCA_964410065.1 uncultured Pseudomonas sp. | reverse complement strand
TCAGCCCTCTATAAACCACATGCCCAACCCGGCATGGGTTGGCCGCTTGATCTCTTGCTTTGGCGCGTTGCGCCAGGATTTCGCCAGGGTCTTACCGGCAGTCACTGCTGTCGCAGGACCGGGCCCCTAGAAAAGAGCGCTGCTTTATATCAGAACCACCGACCTGTCGCAAGAATTCCTGACATTTCAATACCTACCGTACAGCATCGATAAGCGTCATTTGCGTGGCCCACAGCGCGAGTCCGGGGGAACCGCCGTTCATCGCTAACCCAGCGTTGTACCTGCTTCGCGCATGGTCTAGGGTAGGCCACACAGTCGGCTCCCAAGCCGCTTCTAAAGGAATTATTCATGCGTCTTGCCCTTCTTCCCCTGTTATTTGCACCGTGGCTGGCCCAGGCCGCCACCCTGGCGGTGTGCACCGAAGCCAGTCCCGAGGGGTTCGATGTGGTGCAGTACAACTCGCTGACCACCACCAACGCCTCAGCTGATGTACTGATGAATCGTCTGGTGGAATTCGACGCCACACGCGGCGAGCTGCTGCCCAGCCTGGCGAAAAGCTGGCGGGTATCGGCCGATGGCCTGACCTATGACTTCACGCTGCGCGATGACGTGGCCTTCCATCGCACCGACTATTTCAGCCCCTCGCGCGCGCTGAATGCCGATGACGTGCTGTTCAGTTTCCAGCGCATGCTCGACGGCAACCATCCCTGGCATGCCAGCGCGGCCAGCGGCTATCCCCACGCCCAGTCGATGCAATGGCCGGAGCTGGTGAAATCCATCGAGGCACCGGCGGCGCACCAGGTGCGGATCAGCCTGACCCGGCCGGACGCCACCTTTCTGGCCACCCTGAGCATGGGCTTCGCCTCGATTTATTCCGCCGAATACGCCGACCAGTTGCTGGCCGCCGGCACGCTGGCCGAACTGAACCAGAAACCCATCGGCACCGGCCCGTTCATGCTGCGACGTTTCCAGAAGGACGCCGCAGTGCGCTACGTCGCCCATGCCGAGTATTTCGCTGGCAAGCCGGCGGTTGATGCGTTGATCTTCGCCATTACCCCGGACGCCAACGTGCGCCTGCAGAAGCTGCGCCGCAACGAATGCCAGATCGCCCTGTCGCCCAAACCTCAGGATGTGCACAGTGCCCAGACCGATCCCAACCTCAAGGTGGTGCAGACCCCGGCGTTCATGACCGCCTTCGTGGCGCTCAACACCCAGCATGCGCCACTGGACAAACCCGAGGTGCGCCAGGCGATCAACCTGGCGTTCGACCGCGCCAGCTACCTCAAGGCGGTGTTTGAGGACAGCGCCAGTGCCGCCAGCGGTCCTTATCCACCGAACACCTGGAGCTACGCCAAGGACCTGCCCGGTTATGCCCATGATCCGGCCAAGGCTCGCGCGCTGCTGGCCCAGGCCGGTCTGGCGGACGGTTTCAAGACCACCATCTGGACACGCCCCTCCGGCAGCCTGCTCAATCCCAACCCGAGCCTGGGCGCCCAGTTATTGCAGGCGGACCTTGCCCAGGTCGGTATTCAGGCCGAGATCCGGGTGATCGAGTGGGGTGAGCTGATCCGCCGCGCCAAGGCCGGCGAGCACGATCTGCTGTTCATGGGCTGGGCCGGCGACAACGGCGATCCGGACAATTTCCTCACCCCGCAATTTGCCTGCGCCTCGGTGCAGTCCGGGCTGAACTTCGCCCGCTATTGCGACCCACGCCTTGACCAACTGATCACCCAGGGCAAGACCCAGAGCGTGCAGGCCGAACGCAGTACGCTGTACGTGCAAGCGCAGCGCATCATTCAGGAACAGGCACTGTGGATTCCCCTGGCCCACCCCACCGCGTTCGCCCTGACCCGCGCTAACGTTGAGGGTTACCAGGTCAGCCCGTTCGGCCGCCAGGACTTTGCCAGCGCACGCGTGCGCTGACCCCTACTTTGTATTCCAGGCAGGAGACTTGCCATGCGCTATCACGATACCCACAGCAAAGCCGTTGGTTACCTGCTGTGGATTTTCGGTTTTCTCGGCTCGCACCGTTTCTACTACGGCAAGCCGATCACCGGGACGATCTGGTTCTTCACCCTTGGCTTGCTGTTTGTCGGCTGGATTATCGACCTGTTCCTGATTCCGTCGATGGACCGCGAGGCCGACCTGCGTTTCAACTCCGGGCGACTGGACTACAACATCGCCTGGATCCTGCTGACCTTCCTCGGCGTGTTCGGTGTCCACCGCATGTACCAGGGTAAATGGATCAGCGGGATCATTTACCTGTTCACCGGCGGGCTGTTTTTCGTCGGCGTGCTGTATGACTTCTGGACGCTCAACAATCAGATTTCCGAACAGAACATCCGCAATTAAACGCGCGGCGCGTACTGCACCACCCGCCCGTTAGCCTGATACAAATCGGCCCCATCCAGGAGATACCCGGATGGGGCCGATTCTATTGCGCAGGTTGGCTGCAGTGAGCGGCCTTTTTAGCCCTGGTAGCAGACGCGTCCGTCCACCAGCGTGTAACGCACCTTGCCCGGCAGGCAATGGCCCAGGAACGGACAGTTGCGGCCCTTGGATAACCAGCTGTCGCCGGCCACGGTGCTCACCGTTGGGTCGAACAGCAGCAGATCGGCCGGCGCACCGAGCGCCAGGCGACCCGCCGGCAGTTGCAACGCCTTGGCCGGACCGCTGGACAGGCGCGCCAGCAGGGTCGGCAGGTCGAGCAAGCCGTCTTCCACCAGTGTCATGGCCAACGGCAGCAGCAGTTCGACGCTGCTGATCCCCGCTTCGGTAGCGCCGAACGGCGCCAGCTTGGCATCCGCCTCGTGAGGCTGGTGGTGGCTGGCAATCGCTGAAATCACTCCGCTCTTCACCGCCTCGCGCAAGGCCTCGCGGTCGGCGCGCGAACGCAGCGGCGGCTGCACATGGTAGAAGCTGGAAAAGTCGATCAACGCCTCGTCGGTGAGGATCAACTGGTACAGCGCCACGTCGGCAGTGACCGGCAGACCACGCGCTTGCGCCTCGGCAATCATCTGCACGCCGCGCGCACTGGTCAGCTGCGTGAAATGCGCACGCACGCCGGCTTGCTCGGCCAGCAGCAGGTTGCGCGCCAGGGCCACGGTTTCGGCGCTTTCCGGAATACCGGCCAGGCCCAGCAGCGTGGCGGTCGGGCCTTCGTGGGCCAGCCCGCCTTCGGCCAGGTCGGCATCCTGAGAATGGAACACCACGGTCAGGTCGAAGGTCGCGGCGTATTCCAGCGCACGGCGCAGGTTGCGGCTGTTGGGGAAGCCGTTGAGCCCGTTGGCGAAGGCCACGCAGCCGGCATCACGCAGGGTGACCAGCTCGGCCAGTTGTTCACCGGCCAGATCCCTGCTCAGCGCGCCGATGGGAAATACCTTGGCGTGGCCGGCTTCCTGGGCACGATCCAGGACCAATTCGACGACGGTGGCGCTGTCCAGCACCGGCTTGGTGCGCGGTGTGCAGCACAAGCTGGTGACCCCCCCGGCCGCGGCGGCCAGGGTTTCGCTGGCAATGCTGCCCTTGCGCCCGTAACCCGGCTCACACAGGGCCACGGACAGATCGACCAGTCCCGGGCTGGCAATCAGCCCGCGCGCATCGATTTCCTCATCGATCTCCAGGCCCTGCGGCGCCTGGCCGATGGCGACCAGTTTGGTGGCATCGATATAGAGATCAGTAACCTGGTCCAGGCCGCTGGCCGGGTCGATGACGCGGGCACCGAGGATACGAGTGGCCATCAATTCTGCTCCTCGGCAGCACGTTCGGATTCAAGTTGACGTTCGGCGGTCTGCCCGCTCATGGTCATGGACAGCACCGCCATGCGCACGGCGATGCCGTAGGTGACCTGGTTGAGAATCACCGATTGCGGACCATCGGCCACCGCCGATTCGATTTCCACACCGCGGTTGATCGGTCCCGGATGCATTACGATCGCATCCGGCTTGGCCAGCGCCAGGCGTTCGGTACTCAAGCCGTAAAGCCGGTAGAACTCGCCCTCGCTGGGCAGCAGGCCGCCTTGCATGCGCTCGCGCTGCAGGCGCAGCATGACCACCACATCGACATCCTTGAGCCCTTCGCTGAGGCTGGTGAACAGGCGCACGCCGTACTCTTCCAGGCCGACCGGCAGCAGGGTCTTCGGGCCGATCACGCGAATGTCGCGGCAGCCCAAGGCGCGCAGGGCAAAAATGTCCGAGCGCGCCACCCGCGAATGCAGGATGTCGCCGACGATCGCCACCGACAGATTCTCGAAGCTGCCCTTGTGACGGCGGATGGTCAGCATGTCGAGCATGCCCTGGGTCGGGTGCGCATGACGACCATCGCCACCGTTGATGATCGCCACGTCAGGGCAGACGTGCTCGGCAATGAAATGCGCGGCACCGGAGTCGGAGTGACGCACCACGAACATGTCGGCGGCCATCGCTTCGAGGTTGCGCAGGGTGTCGAACAGCGATTCGCCCTTGCTGGTCGACGACGTCGACACGTTCAGGGTGATCACGTCGGCGGACAGCCGCTGGGCCGCCAACTCGAACGTGGTGCGGGTGCGCGTGGAGTTCTCGAAGAACACGTTGCACACCGTCTTGCCGCGCAGCAGCGGCACTTTCTTCACCGCCCGTGCGCCGACCTCGAGAAACGAGTCGGCGGTGTCGAGTACCTCAGTCAGTAGTTCTCGGGGCAAGCCGTCGAGGGACAGAAAATGGCGCAGCTGGCCTTGGGTATTGAGTTGCAACGGACACTTGGCAGCGGTGGGCAGCATTGGGAGTCTCAATTGGCGGCGAGGTCTTGGAGTTCCAGCGTCAGGGGCGCGGGGCCGAGCAATTTTACCCGTTCCGAAGGGGCCAGCGACAGGCTGGCGCCGAGTACATCAGCACGGATCGGCAACTCGCGGGCGTCCAGGTCGAGCAGGCAAACCAGCGTCACGCTGGCGGGACGGCCATAGTCGAACAATTCGTTGAGGGCCGCGCGCACGGTGCGCCCGCTCATCAACACATCATCGATCAGCACCAGGTGCTGGCCTTCCACCTCGAACGGCAGCGCCGAAGGGCTGACCACCGGATGCAGGCCGCGCTGGCTGAAATCATCCCGGTAGAAGGACACGTTGAGCACGCCCAACGGGCCGGGCTCGGCCAGTTCGGCGAGCAGCGCCTCGGCGACCCAGAGCCCCCCTGTCTGGATGCCGATAAAACGCGGCTCGCTGATCTGTCGCAGGGCGAGGTGGGCGCGCAGGTCGCGGGCCATCTGGGGCAACAGTTCGGCGGGATTGGGCAGCTTCATGGGCTCTCCTTGCAGGCGGAAGGCCCAAGCGGGCCAGAAATAAATCAACAGTTCTGCTCGAGCCATCCCTCGAGCAGCAGGGCGGCGGCCAAGGCGTCCACCGGATTGTCCCGGTAGCCGCCGCGCTGGCCTTGGGCCATGCGCTGGCCCTTGGCCTCGAAGGTGGTCAGGCGTTCGTCATGGGTGTGCACTGGCAGATTGAAGCGGCCATTCAGCCGGCGGGCGAATTTCTCGGCACGGGCGCTCATCTCGCTGGGGGTGCCGTCCATGTTCAGTGGCAGGCCGACCACGATGGCGTCCGGCTGCCATTCCTTGATGAGTTTTTCGACCTGCGCCCAGTCCGGCACGCCGTTTTGCGCCTTGAGCACACACAGCTCGCGGGCCTGGGCGGTGATCGCCTGGCCAACCGCGACGCCAATTTGTTTGCTGCCGTAATCGAAGCCCAGCAAGAGGCGTGGCTTTTCGCTCATGCGTGACCGACCTGGCTGGTCAACAGGCTCAGATCGACGCCCAAATGGGCCGCAGCGGCCTGCAGGCGTTGCACGGCGGGAATTTCAAACAGAATGCGCGCATCGCTGGGGCAGCACAGCCAGGCGTTGTCGGCCAGCTCGGCCTCCAGCTGTCCGGCATCCCAACCGGCATAGCCGAGGGCGATGAAGCTGCGCGCCGGGCCGGTGCCGTCGGCGATGGCGAACAACGCATCCTGGGACGTGGACAGCGCCAGCTCGCCAAGCTCCAGCGTGGCCTGGAACTGCCAGCCGCCGTCGTGCAGCACAAAGCCGCGGTCGGTTTGCACCGGGCCGCCGGCATAGATGGGTTGTTCATGACTGACCGGCGTGGGGATGTCATCGGGGCGCAACTGTTCGAGTACATCGGCCAGGTCCAGACCGTTGGGTCGGTTGATCACCAGGCCCATGGCGCCCTGCGGGCTGTGCTCGATCAGGTAAATGACGGTTTGTGCGAAACTCGGATCGCCCATGTGCGGCATGGCGATCAGGAGATGATTTGTGAGGTAGCTCGGAGCAGTGTTCATGGGCCTAGTTTCGGCCTTCCCGACGTGGCCGGCAAGCGACAGGCGACAGGCCTGCCCGCGCGTGACGTGCACAGCCCTTGCGCCGCGCCGAGTTGACCCTGCCCCGGCGCTGTGGGGATTTCGACAAGCGCCGCGCTTATTGACTCGAAAGGCGGTCACCGCGCTCGAAGCGCCAGGTCCGGATGATTTCCAGCCGGTCGAAATCGGCCAGATCACCGGTGAAGGGCGCATAGGGCGCCGCCAGGTGAACGATGCGCATCGCCGCCTGATCGAGCACCGCATGGCCGGAGGATTCCAGGACCAGCACCTCGTGCAACGACCCGTCGCGACGGATCGACACCAACAGGCGCAGGTTGCCGTACAGGCGTTCGCGACGGGCCTGATCCGGGTAATTGAGGTTGCCGATGCGCTCGACCTTCTTGCGCCACTCGTCCTTGTACCAGGCGCCCTTGTCACGCATGGTCGAGGCGGCATTGAGGCGATGAATCTTCGGCCGCTTGGCGTAGAGCTGCTGCTCCAGGGCCAGGTCGGCTTCCAGGCTGGCGATTTCGGCGGACAACTGAGCGCTGTCGAACTCCGGCACCGGTCGCGGCTGGGTTTCGGTCTTGCGCTGTTCGCGCTGTACCGGCGTCTTGGTCGGCTGCGGCGCACGGGTGGCGACAGCCGCCTTGGGTGACTCCTGCGGCACCTGTTGCGGCGCGGTGGGCTGCGGCGTTACCCGGTTGATTTGCGTGTCGTGAAAAGGCGCAATTTCAGTGGTCTTGGTCGCCGCCTTGTGCTCCAGGGTGCCACTGCCTTGCTGGTTGTCCTGGGCCAGGAAATCCGCCTCTTTGGGCGCTTCCGCGCTTTTAAACGTGGACAGGGTGATTTCCAGGCTTTTGCTAATTGCCGGCGGGTCCGCTAGTTGAAAGCCCAGGCCGAGAATCAGCGCCATATGCAGGACTGCGGCCAGAAACAGGGTAAACCCCAGGCGGTCGGCAGGACGCACGCCAGGGTTGTCGAGTTCAGGCAAAAAAGCTGCGGTCATGATGCACTGCTACGGGTCGAAAAGGCCGGCAGTCTGCCCGAGAGCCGGCGCAAAAGTCTATGAACCACACGGCAGCTTGAAGCTGCCGGTGCATGCCAGGCGGTCTTCAGGCGCGCGCCTGCAGCTTGGCTTCGATGGCATCCATCAACTGCTCGCCGATACGCGTTCCGTAAGCATTGTCGATTTCACGGATGCAGGTCGGGCTGGTGATGTTGATTTCCGTCAGGTAATCGCCAATCACGTCCAGCCCTACGAACAGCAAGCCACGCGCGCGCAACTGCGGACCGACGATGGCGGCGATCTCGCGATCACGCTCGCTCAGCGGGCGCGCTTCGCCGCGGCCACCGGCGGCCAGGTTGCCACGCGTCTCGCCGGCCGCGGGTATGCGCGCCAGGCAGTAAGGCACCGGCTCGCCATCGATCATCAGAATGCGCTTATCGCCATCCTTGATCTCAGGAATGTAACGCTGCGCCATGATCTGCCGCGCGCCGTGATCGGTCAGCGTCTCGAGAATCACCGACAGGTTGGGATCGCCTTCGCGGTGGCGGAAGATCGAGGCGCCGCCCATCTCATCCAGGGGTTTGAGAATGATGTCACGGTGCTCGCGGGCGAACTCGCGGAGAATGTCCGAGCGTCGGCTGACCAACGTAGGCGGCGTGCATTGCGGAAATTGCGTGGCAAAGAACTTTTCGTTGCAGTCACGCAGGCTTTGCGGGCGGTTGACCACCAGGGCACCGGCCTGCTCGGCCAGTTCCAGCAGATAGGTGGCATAAACGTACTCGCCGTTGAAGGGCGGGTCCTTGCGCATGAGGATGACATCGAGCTCGCCGAGTGGTGCGTCGGTCTCGGCGTCGAGCTCGAACCAATGCTCCGGGTCGTTGAACACACGCAGGGGGCGCATCCGGGCGCGAGCCTGGTTGCTCAGCTGATAGAGGTCCTGCTGCTCCATGTAGAACAACGACCAGCCGCGCTCCTGAGCGGCCAGCAGCATGGCCAGCGAGCTGTCCTTCTTGAAGGCAATGCCTGCAATGGGGTCCATGACGATCCCGAGGCGAACGCTCATGTGGGGTATCCTCCGCAGCGATAAGAACAAGGCAGTAGACACTGCCAAAACGGGTTTACAGGGCGTCAGGGTGGCGCCGCGAGTGCTCTCGGTCAAGGAAAAAGCGGATGGCTGACCCCTCTGTGGATTGCCGTCTGAGGACTGTGCTACAAAGACGCACCGAGGGGACCGAGATCCCTTCGCTGGCCGGTCTCAGGCACACGTAACAATAACGACTCACCGAGGCTATGGTAGGGCGATGATGGAACAGCATTCCGACAGCTTGAAAGTAATGGTGATCGACGACTCGAAGACGATTCGCCGCACCGCGGAAACCCTACTGAAGAAAGTGGGCTGCGAGGTCATCACTGCCGTCGATGGCTTCGATGCACTGGCCAAGATTGCCGACACTCACCCGAACATCATATTTGTCGACATCATGATGCCGCGGCTCGACGGTTATCAGACCTGCGCGCTGATCAAGAACAACAGCGCATTCAAATCCACGCCGGTGATCATGCTGTCTTCCAAGGATGGCCTGTTCGACAAGGCCAAGGGGCGCATCGTAGGGTCCGATCAGTACCTCACCAAGCCCTTCAGCAAGGAAGAACTGCTCGGTGCCATCAAGGCACACGTGCCCGACTTCACACCGGTGGAGCAAATATCCTGAGGTCCGGCCACTGGCCGCTGACGTCTTTTGTGTATGGGGAATACCATGGCTCGTATTTTGATTGTTGATGACTCTCCGACCGAGATGTACAAGCTGACCGAGATGCTGGAAAAGCATGGTCACCAGGTGCTCAAGGCCGAAAACGGCGCAGACGGCGTGGCCCTGGCCCGCCAGGAAAAACCCGACGTCGTGCTGATGGATATCGTCATGCCCGGGCTCAATGGCTTCCAGGCCACCCGGCAATTGACCAAAGATGCGGACACCAGTCACATCCCGGTGATCATCGTCACCACCAAGGACCAGGAAACCGATAAGGTCTGGGGCAAGCGTCAAGGCGCCAAAGACTATCTGACCAAACCGGTGGATGAGGCGACCCTGCTGCAGACTCTGAAAGCGGTACTGGCCGGCTGATGCCGGACCGGAGCGCTCTCGTTCCTTCCCAATACCAGGCCAAGGCAGGCATGTCGGACGCACAGACTCCCTTCGAACTGCTGCTGGGCATCGACCGGCGCTGCCGAGCGCTGGCAGCCGGTTTGCCCTCGCAGCAGGAAACCCAGCAGACCTGGAGCGGCATCGGCTTTCGCATGGGCGAACGCCTATTCGTCGCGCCCATGGGCGAAGTGGGTGAAATTCTGCGCGTGCCCCGCCATACCCGTTTACCGGGCGTGAAATCCTGGGTCAAGGGTGTGGCCAACGTGCGCGGACGCCTGCTGCCGATGATCGACCTGTGCGACTTTTTTGGCCATGAACTCTCCCCGCTGCTCAAACAACGCCGGGTATTGGTGATTGAGCATCAGGACGTGTTCTCCGGGGTCATCGTCGATGAAGTGTTCGGCATGCAGCATTTTTCGGTGGAAGCCTTTTCCGAGCAGCCGCCTCCCTTGGAGGCAGCGCTTCAGCCTTTCATCTATGGGATGTTCAATCGCGAGCAGCCCTGGCTGGTGTTCAGCCCGCAGGCGCTGGCGCAGCACGCTGATTTTCTCGACGTTGCGGTGTAACAACGATTTCGGTGGGCCGGCACGATCGGCCTTGTGGCTTCAAATGGAACTAGCAATGCGGTGGGCCCAGGCGGGGGCCAGATAATGAAAAAGACCAACATGGGCAATTTTATCGCGGGGATGCGCAGCAGCACGCTGATCGCGGGCCTCTTCGTAACCCTGATCGTTTCCATCGTGCTGCTGTTCGCCAACTTCGCATACCTGAATATCCAGTCCAGCTACGACACGGAATACATCAGTCATGCCGGTGAGCTGCGTGTGCTCTCCCAGCGTATCGCCAAGAACGCCACCGAAGCGGCAGCGGGCAAGGCCGAGGCCTTTACCCTGCTCAAGGACGCGCGCAACGATTTTGACAAGCGCTGGGGCTTCCTGGTCAAAGGCGATCCCGCGAGCGGCTTGCCCGCCGTTCCGGGTGTCGTGGAACGCGAAATGGACGCGGTGCAGCAGGACTGGACCAGCCTGCGGCGTAGCACCGACGTGATCCTGTCCAGCGAACAGACCGTTCTGTCCCTGCACCAGGTGGCGGCAACCCTGTCGGAAACCATCCCGCAGCTGCAGGTGGAATACGAAGAAGTGGTCGACATCCTGCTGGAGAGCAACGCGCCCGCCGCCCAGGTCTCCGTCGCCCAACGTCAGTCGCTGCTGGCCGAGCGAATCCTCGGCTCGGTAAACAAGGTGCTCGCCGGTGACCAGGATTCGGTACAGGCCGCCGACATGTTCGGCCGTGACGCCAGCCTGTTCGGCCGCGTGCTGAAGGCCATGCTCGACGGCAACCCGGCCATGGAAATCACCCGCGTCGCCGATGTGGACGCACGTGAACGCCTGAGCGAAATTGTCGAGCTGTTCGAATTCGTCTCCGGCTCGGTAGACGAGATCCTGGAAACCTCGCCGGAACTGTTCCAGGTTCGCGAATCTGCGGAAAGCATCTTCAGCCTGTCGCAAACCCTGCTGGACAAGGCTTCGGAACTGGCTGTCAGCTTCGAGGCTCAGGCCGACGGACGCGCCCTGCACACCCTGGCCGGTTACCTGCTGGGCTTCCTGGCCCTGGCGGCCATTATCCTCATCGCTCTGGTGATGGTGCAGGACACGCGCCGCCGTCTGGCCGAGACCGCCGAAAAGAACGAACGCAACCAGACCGCCATTCTGCGCCTGCTCGACGAAATCGCCGACCTCGCCGATGGCGACCTGACTGTGGCCGCAACGGTGACCGAAGACTTCACCGGCGCCATCGCCGACTCGATCAACTACTCCATCGACCAGCTGCGCGACCTGGTACAGACCATTAACCTGACCGCTGTGCAGGTGGCCGCCGCCGCCCAGGAAACCCAGGCTACCGCCATGCACTTGGCCGAAGCCTCCGAGCACCAGGCCCAGGAAATTGCCGGCGCCTCTGCGGCGATCAACGAAATGGCCGTGTCCATTGACCAGGTATCGGCCAACGCCGCCGAATCCGCGGCAGTAGCCGAACGCTCCGTGGCGATTGCCAACAAGGGCAACGAGGTGGTGCACAACACCATCACCGGCATGGACAACATTCGCGAGCAGATCCAGGACACCTCCAAGCGCATCAAGCGCCTGGGTGAATCGTCCCAGGAGATCGGTGACATCGTCAGCCTGATCAACGACATCGCCGACCAAACCAACATCCTCGCCCTCAACGCCGCCATCCAGGCTTCCATGGCCGGTGACGCCGGTCGCGGCTTCGCGGTGGTTGCCGACGAAGTCCAGCGCCTGGCAGAGCGTTCTTCAGCCGCCACCAAGCAGATCGAAACCCTGGTGAAGGCCATTCAGGCCGACACCAACGAGGCGGTGATCTCCATGGAGCAGACCACCACGGAAGTGGTACGCGGCGCGCACCTGGCGCAGGACGCCGGAGTCGCTCTGGAAGAAATCGAAAAGGTCTCCAAGAGTCTCGCCTCGCTGATTCAGAACATCTCCAACGCCGCACGTCAGCAGGCCTCTTCGGCCGGGCACATCTCCAACACCATGAACGTGATCCAGGAGATCACCTCGCAGACGTCGACCGGTACCACCGCTACCGCCACCAGCATCGGCAACCTGGCCAAGATGGCCAGTGAAATGCGCGGCTCGGTGTCCGGTTTCAATCTGCCGGACGCCGCCGACAAGGCCTGAACCAAGGAGGGGCGACGACCTGAAGGGCGTCGCCAATGGCCATGAACGAGGGGCACGGCATGCAGCCAAGCGGCGTCTGGGCCTTGAAAACACCGGCCGACATGACAGCGGAGGAGTTCCACGACTGGCAGGCGCTGCTCGAGCGGCGCACCGGCCAGGTGCTCAACGAGCAGCGGCGGAGCTTTTTGCTGACCCACCTCAGTTCACGCATGCGCGAATTGGGGATCGGCGATTATCAGGGGTATTACCAGCAGCTCATCAGCGGCCCGCGTGGCGCAGTGGAATGGTCGCGGCTGCTCGACCGCCTGACCGTGCAGGAGACGCGGTTTTTCCGCCACCCGCCGTCATTCGAACTGCTTGATCGCTACCTGCACCAGCGCCTGAGCCAGAAAACAGCCCCCTGGGCCTTGTGGAGCGTCGGCTGCGCGAGTGGCGAAGAAGCCTATTCACTGGCTATCGCCGCTGCCGAAGTCGAACGCCGCGCAGGCCTTGCCCCAGGCTTTGGCGTAATCGCCACGGACATCAGCCTGGGAGCCCTGGCCAAGGCGCGCGAAGGCGTGTTTGACCCGCGACGACTGGAGGCACTGGAGCCGCAACTGCGGGAACGCTATTTCACTGCCGAGCCACGAGGCCAACGGATTCACCCCGACCTGGTCGCCCGGGTCTGCTGTGCCCGACTCAATGTGCTGGACCTGGACCATGCGCCCTGGACCGGCATGGACGTTATCTTCTGTCAGAACCTGCTGATCTATTTCCGCCGCTGGCGCCGCCGCGACATCCTCAACCGCCTGGCCGAACGCCTGGCGCCTGGGGGCTTGCTGGTGGTCGGGGTCGGTGAAGTCAGCGCTTGGCAGCACCCGGACCTGGAGCCGGTGGCCGACGATAGGGTTTTGGCATTTACCCGGAAAAGGTTATGACTGGAGTCGCTATGGGGGATCGACACGATTACGTCGCCCTGGAGTGGGTCAAAGGCGAAATCGCCGAGACGCTCAAACAGGCACGGCAGGCACTGGAAGCGTTCGTCGAGAACCGTGAAGACACGACGCGCCTGCGTTTTTGCCTGACCTATGTGCACCAGGTCCACGGCACGCTGCAGATGGTCGAGTTCTATGGCGCGGCTCTGCTCGCCGAAGAGATGGAGCATCTGGCCCAGGCACTGATGGAAAACCGCGTCGGCGACCAGGGCGAAGCGCTGGAAGTGATGATGCAGGCCATTTTGCAATTGCCGGCCTACCTCGACAGCATCCAGAGTGCGCGCCGCGACCTGCCCATGGTCGTCCTGCCGCTGCTCAACGACCTGCGCGCCGCCCGTGGCGAAAAGCTCCTGTCGGAAACCAGCCTGTTTGCCCCGGACCTTTCCGGCCGCGCCCCGGCACTGTCCGGCGAAACCCTTGAGCGGCTGCGCACCGCCGAACTGCCGGCGCTGCTGCGCAAACTGCGCCAGATGCAACAGGCCGCGCTGATCGGCCTGATCCGCAATCAGGACGTGCCGACCAACCTCAATTATCTGGCACGGGTGTTTACCCGCCTGGAGACGCTCTGCCAGGACGCACCGCTGGGCGCGCTGTGGCAGATCGCCGCCGGTTTGATCGAAGGCCTGGCCAATGGCGGCGTAGCCCATGGCACCTCGGTGCGCACCCTGCTGCGCCAGCTCGACAAGGAGCTCAAGCGCCTGGTTAGCGAAGGTGCGGATGGCTTCAACCGTGCCGCGCCAGACGAGCTGACCAAGAACCTACTGTTCTATGTCGCCAAGGCGCAAGTGGATTCCCCGCGCATCGACGCACTCAAGGCGCGCTACCGCCTCGACGAGGCGCTGCCCGACTGTGCACTGGTGAATGCCGAACGGGCGCGGCTGGCCGGCCCGGACCGCGATGCCATCCGCTCGGTGGTCACGGCGTTGTGCGAAGAGCTGGTGCGCGTGAAGGACAGCCTTGATCTGTTCGTGCGCGGCGACCGTCAGGGCGCCCAGGAACTGGTCACGTTGCAAGCGCCACTAAAACAGATCGCCGACACGCTGGCGGTGCTCGGTTTCGCCCAGCCGCGCAAGGTGATCGTCGACCAGCTCGACACCGTGCAACAGTTGATCAACGGGCAACGTCCCGCGGACGATGCCGTGCTGATGGATATCGCCGGAGCACTGCTGTACGTCGAAGCCACCCTGACTGGGATGGTCGGTGTGGCCAACGAGGCGCCGAACGAGCCAAACCATCTGCCCACCACCGACGTGGCCCAGATCCATCAATTGGTGATTCGTGAAGCGCGCACCGGCCTGGAGCAGGCCAAGGACGCCATCATCGAATTCATTGCCTCGCAATGGAATCATCAGCACCTGGCCCGCGTGCCCGAGCTGCTGACCCAGGTGCGCGGAGGCCTGGGCATGATTCCCCTGGCGCGTGCCGCATCCTTGCTGGATGCCTGCAACCGCTATATCCAGGAACAGCTGCTGGCCCATCAGGCCATTCCCGACTGGCAACACCTCGATACCCTGGCCGATGCGATTACCAGCGTCGAGTATTACCTGGAGCGCCTGGCTGAGGATCATGTCAGCCAAGGCGAGTTGATTCTCGATGTCGCCGAGGACAGCCTGCGCAGCCTTGGTTATCCGATCGGCGGCGCGGAAACCGCGCTTGTTCCCGAGCCAACCCAGTTTCTGGAGCCGCGCTGGGAGCCAGCGATGAGCGACGAGCCGGCCCTGCCGTCCCTGGCCGAATTCGTCGAGGATCTGTTCCTCGAAGACGAGCCGCAGTGGCAGCTTGACGACGCTGCACCGGTCGCTGCAGACCTGCCGGAATCCGCGGAAGACGCCACCCCGTTCGATGACGGCAAGCACTTCCTGTTCGAACTGCTGGAGCTGGACCCACCGGCTGCCGAAACGCAGAAAACAGCGACGGCGCCTGCCCTCTACGGTGCGACGCAAGACGACACCCTGGACGAGCTGATCGAGCTGGAACAGGCCGCCGAGACCTGGGACGCGCTGGAACTGACAGCGCTGGACCTGCCAGAAGTCGATTTACCGATGGCGGCCCCCACGGCTGCCCCACCGGCAGCAGAACCGCCGGAGCAAAGTCTCGCCGACGTGTTGGCGACACCCGTTCAGGCCATCAACCCGCCAGCCCAGGACATGCCGCCGAGCCTTCTGCCGCCGCCCGCCGACGAAGAGCCTGTAGACGAGGAGCTGTTGGAAGTCTTTGTCGAGGAAGCCGGCGAAGTGCTCGAGACCCTCAACGAGTACCTGCCGCGCTGGCGCGCCAATGTCGAGGACCGTGACGCATTGACCGAAGTACGCCGCGCCTTCCATACCCTCAAGGGCAGTGGTCGCATGGTTCGCGCGCTGATCATCGGTGAGCTGGCCTGGTCCATCGAAAACCTGTTCAACCGCATCCTGGACCGCAGCATCGAGCCCACCGCGATGCTGCATGATGTCGTCGCCGACGTGGTCATGCTGCTGCCCGAGCTGGTCGACCAGTTTGCCGCCAAGGCCCAGCGCCAGCGCGCCGATGTCGATCACCTGGCCGCTGCCGCACATGCGTTGGCCAAGGGGCAGATGCCCGTCAGCCCTGCGCAGACGGCCCCCGCGATTGCGGCAGCCGACACCGGCAATGACACCGAAGCGCAAACGCCCACGACGGTGCAGCCCCAAACAAGCGAAGGTCTCGACCCGCAGTTGCTGGAAATCTTTCGCAACGAGGCAGAAAGCCACCTGCAGACGCTGGCGCACTTTTTAACGGAATGCGCCGAACTGCTGCCTCAGCCGATCAATGACGACCTGCAGCGTGCCCTGCATACCCTCAAGGGCAGCGCGCACATGGCCGGCATCCTGCCGATGGCCGAAATCGCCAAGCCCCTGGAAAAACTGGTCAAGGAATTCCACACCCACCAGATCCCCGTGGACCTGACCCTCGCCGAATTGCTCGGTGACGCGGCGCAATTGCTGGAGCAAGGCCTGCAACAGCTGGACAGCCACCCCCATGCGCGCCTTCCCGGTACCGACGCGTTCCTGCAGGCCGTGCAGCAACTGCATGAGACACGCCTGGCCCGCTCCCAGCAAGAACACGACGAACAAGGCGGCAGCCGCGACCCCGAGCCGATCGGGCGCTTTCTCCATGACGGCATGGATATCCTGCTCGATGCCGAACAATGGCTGCAACGCTGGCGCCAGCAGCCGAACGATGCGCAGCCGCTGAACGCCCTGCGTGACGAGCTGAGCACGCTCGAGCGTGGTGCACGTCGGGCCGATCTGCCGCAAATTGCCGAGCTCTGCCAGGCGCTGCTCACGCTTTACACCGCCGTGGATGAGGGGCAGCTGGTGGCCGACGATGCCTTTTTTGCCGAGGCTCACGGTGCCCATGAAGACTTGATCGGCATGCTCGACCAAGTCGCCGCCGCCTTGCAGGTCGACCCATGCCCTGAACGTATCGCTACCTTGCAGGCGCTGCTGACGCAGAAGGAGCCTGCCCCCGCAGCGCACCTGCCGGATGCCGGCGAAGCCGTTGAAGCACGCCTGGCGCTGAATGCGAACCTGGACGAGGAGATGGTCGACATCTTCCTTGAAGAGGCTGTGGATATTCTCGACAGCGCCAGCCAGGCCCTGGAAGACTGGCTGGCAGCGCCTGCCAACCTGTCGGCGTTGAACGCCCTGCAACGTGATCTGCACACCCTCAAGGGGGGCGCACGCATGGCCGAGATCGCCCCCATCGGCGATCTCGCCCACGAGCTGGAATCCCTCTATGAAGGCTTGCTGGACAAGCGCTTCACCCCGGCCCCGACCTTGGCCTGGCTGCTGCACAAATGCCATGATCGGCTCGATCAGCAGCTGGAGCAGTTACAGGCCCGCCAACCG
The DNA here is from genome assembly GCA_964410065.1 of uncultured Pseudomonas sp. Lineage (GTDB taxonomy): Bacteria > Pseudomonadota > Gammaproteobacteria > Pseudomonadales > Pseudomonadaceae > Serpens. Next base: position 70,679 of record CAYPFO010000007.1, on the reverse strand, counting down.
CTGTCGCCCTCCACCGCGCTGATTCAGGCCATCCTGGAATTTCGTCAGACCGGCGAAGTGCGCCTGGACTCGCCTCGTCAGCCAGCCGTCGCTGAGCAACCACTGACGGATTCCCACGCCCAGCTCGATAACGCCGTCGCAGAGACCGCCGAACCAAGCCCGGTGACCGACCTCTGGGCTGCGCTGGAAGCCGCAGCCGATAGCGTGCAGTTTGAAGAACTCGACGGTCTGGAGGAGCTGGATGACGGCTTCTCCCTGAACGAAGCGCCTGACGGGTCCGAACCGCTCCCCTTGGCGGACGTCTTCCACCCGGAGGAGCCGGTCTACATCGGTGCGCCGGGCATGGAACTGGATGTCCAGTCGGACCCAGAGCTGCTGGCACTGTTTCTCGAAGAATGTTTCGGGCTGATCGACAATGCCAGCGCTGCCCTGCTGCGCTGGCATGCCGACCCGCAAAACAGTCTTGAAACCGAAACCCTGCAGCGCGATTTGCACACCGTAAAGGGTTGTGCACGAATGGCCGACATTACGCCGATCGGCGATCTGGCCGAACAGCTTGAAGCGCTCTACCAAGGGCTTGCCGCCGGCCAACTGCGCGCCGGCGAAGGGTTGTTCGAACTGCTGGAAGACAGCCACCAATGCGTGCGGGACATGCTCGAAGCCGTGCGTGACCGACGTGCGCTGCCCGAGGCCCAAGCACTCATCGAGACCCTGCAGCAGTTCTGTGCCAACCCTGAGGAGCAACTCAGCGTTCCCCCCAGCGTGGTTCTGCAGGCGGAAACGCCGGCGCCCTCGCCTTCGCCCGCCGCCGCGGACGACGTGGACGACGTGGACGACGTGGACAGCGAAATTCTGGAGATCTTCCGCGAGGAGGCCGATGAACTCGTCGAGGCCTTGGAAACCACCTTCACCCGCTGGGAAGGCCAGGCCGAAGACCTGAGCCCTGTAGATGACCTGTTGCGCCTGCTGCACACCCTCAAGGGCGGCGCACGCCTGGCGGCGCAAACCCGCATCGGCGATCTCAGCCATGATCTGGAACAGCGCCTGAGCGAAGCCCGTAATGCAGGCACGCCGGGGCAGACGCTGCTCATCGCCGCACAGGACGACTTCAAGGCGCTGCAGCAGGCCGTGGACCAGTTGCGCGGTGAGGTTGCCGCAGCACCGCCGGCTGAGCCACAAGCGCTGCCGGCGCCACTCGACAACCTGCCAGCGATCACCCAGGCGATGCCGGTCGAACCGACCGTTGCCGTGACGAAAACCCTGCCCTTCGTCCAGCGCGCCGAACAGGCGGCCCTGGAGGCGGCGTCACGGCGTGCCCCGCAGGAACTGGTCAAAGTACCCGCCGATCTGCTCGAGGGACTGGTCAACCTGGCCGGTGAAACCTCGATCTTCCGCGGCCGCGTCGAACAGCAGGTCAGCGACGTCAGTTACACCCTGGGCGAAATGGAAGCCACCATCGAGCGTGTGCGCGACCAGTTGCGCCGTCTGGACACCGAAACCCAGGCGCAAATCCTGAGCCGCTACCAGGCCGAAGCCGAACGCTCCGGCTACGAGGACTTCGATCCGCTGGAAATGGACCGCCACTCGCAGCTGCAGCAGCTGTCGCGGGCGCTGTTCGAATCGGCCTCCGACCTCATCGACCTGAAGGAAACCCTGGCCAGCAAGAATCGCGATGCCGAAACCCTGCTGTTGCAACAGGCACGCGTCAACACCGAGCTGCAAGAAGGCCTGATGCGCACCCGCATGGTGCCGTTCGATCGCCTGGTGCCGCGTCTGCGCCGCATTGTCCGGCAGGTGGCCGGCGAGCTGGGCAAGCAGGTCGACCTGGTGGTTGGCAATGCCGAAGGGGAAATGGATCGCAGCGTGCTGGAGCGCATCGTCGCACCGCTGGAGCATATGCTGCGCAACGCTGTTGATCACGGTATCGAATCGGTCGAGGCGCGCCGCATCGCCGGCAAGCCGGAACAGGGGCGCATCGCCCTTAACCTGTCGCGCGAGGGCGGCGAAATCGTCCTCAGCCTGAGTGACGATGGCGCCGGCATTCGACTCGAAGCCGTACGCCGCAAGGCCCTCGAGCGTGGTCTGATGGAGCCTGACAGCGACCTCAGCGATTACGAGGTGCTGCAATTCATCCTCGCCGCGGGTTTTTCCACGGCCGAGACGATCACGCAGATTTCTGGACGCGGCGTCGGCCTGGATGTGGTGAACTCCGAAGTTCGCCAATTGGGTGGCTCGATGAGCATCGAGTCGACACCGGGCAAGGGCACTCGCTTCCTGGTGCGCCTACCGTTCACCGTGTCGGTGAACCGTGCGCTAATGGTGCTTTCCGGGGAAGACCTGTACGCCATTCCGCTGAACACCATCGAAGGCATCGTGCGGGTTTCACCCTTCGAGCTGGAGGCTTACTACCAGCCGGATGCACCCCGCTTCGAATACGCCGGACAGGCCTACCAACTGCGTTATCTGGGTGATCTGCTCAACAACGGCCAGCATCCCAAACTGGTCGGTCAGAATCTGCCGCTGCCGGTGATCCTGGTGCGTTCGGCCGAACAGGCAGTGGCTGTGCAGGTCGACAGCCTGGCCGGCTCGCGGGAAATCGTGGTGAAGAGCCTCGGTCCGCAATTCGCCGGGGTTCCGGGTATTTCCGGCGCCACACTGCTCGGCGATGGTCGGGTGGTGGTGATTCTCGATCTGCTGGCTACTCTGCGCAGCCTGCAAGGCCGACTTGCCCTGCACTACCGGCGCAGCGCCACACCGCTACTGAGCGAAGAAACCGACTCGCAACGTCCCATCCGCGTCATGGTGGTCGACGATTCGGTGACCGTACGCAAGGTCACCAGCCGCCTGCTGGAGCGCCATGGCATGCAGGTTCTGCTGGCCAAGGACGGTGTCGATGCCATCGCTCAGCTGCAGGAGCACAAGCCCGACCTGATGCTGCTGGACGTGGAAATGCCGCGCATGGACGGTTTCGAAGTCGCGACCCTGGTCCGCCACGATGAACAGCTCAAGGACCTGCCGATCATCATGATCACCTCGCGGACCGGTGAAAAACACCGCGAACGGGCCACGGCCATCGGCGTCAACGACTACCTCGGCAAACCCTATCAGGAGGCGTTGCTGCTGGAGCGCATCGCCGCGCTGGTCCAACATCCATGACGGTACGCCAGGCGGCACGCATCGCCGTGATTGCCGATACCACGCTGCAGCGCCATGTGCTGCAGCATGTGCTGCTCGGCTGTGGTTATCAGGTGGTGCTCAACAGCGATCCGGAACGCCTGCAACCTTCCGACCTGCAGGCATGCGAAACCGATTTGTGGCTGGTCGATCTGGCTCAGTCGGACGATCTGCCGTTGCTCGACAGCCTGCTGGAACAGCAGGCGCCGGTGCTGTTTGGCGAAGGGCGTGCCCCGGAGCGTAATTCCGAGCATTTCCCGCGCTGGGAGCGGCGGCTGTTTGGCAAACTCAAGCGCCTCATTGGCGATCCCGCCGATGCGGTCGGGCCCAGCCTGCAAGCGCTGCTGGGCGAAGCCCAACGACCGACCCGCATTGCGTTGCCCACAGCGCTGGCCAACCAGCCGTTGGCCGCTGGCGAGCCGGCCACTCAGGTGTGGCTGCTGGCCGCTTCGCTGGGTGGCCCGGAAGCGGTCAAGGCCTTTCTGGATGCGTTGCCGGGCGGTCTGCCGGTGGGCCTGCTGTATGCCCAGCATATCGATGCGAGTTTCGAGGCCAGCCTGCCCCAGGCGGTCGGTCGCCACAGCCAGTGGCCGGTGCGTCTGGTCGAGCAGGGCGAGGTGCTGTGCAACGGCGAAATTCGCGTGGTGCCAATTGCCCGCGAACTGGGCTTTGATGACCAAGGACGTCTGAGCCTTGGTACGCGTGCCTGGCCAGAACCCTACAGCCCGTCCATCGACCAAATGATGCTTAACCTGGCGCAGCAGTTCGGTGCCCGCTGCGGGGTCATTGCCTTCAGCGGCATGGGCAGCGATGGCAGCGCCGCTGCGGCCTATGTGCGGCGCCAGGGCGGTGTGATCTGGACCCAGAGTGCCGACAGCTGCGCCTGCTCGAGCATGCCCGACAGCCTGCGCGACGGCGATTACAGCAGTTTCAGCGGCGATCCCCACGCACTGGCCCAGGCCCTGGTTCGCCACCTGGCCGCGCAATGCGGCTGAAACGTATTCTTTTTACGCGCCCAAGGAAAACCCTCCATGAGCCATGCCGTAGCCTCCCAGAATGACACCAACAACCTCAGCGGATTGCTGTTGCCGCTGGCCGACCGCACCTTGCTGCTGCCCAACGTGGCGGTGGCCGAACTGATTGCCTACCAGGTACCCCAGGCGATCGCCAATGCGCCTGATTGGCTGTTGGGTCGCATCATCTGGCGCGACCTGAGCCTGCCACTGGTGTCCTTCGAAGCCGCCAGCAACGGCCAGGTACAGGTCGGCGAGCAGGCCCGCGTCGTGATCCTCAACGCCATTGGCGGGCAGCCCCAGGTGAAGTTCATTGCCTTGCTGGTACAAGGCATTCCACGCGCCATGAAAGTCGACCGTACCCTGCCCTCCGCCCCAAGTCCTCTCGCCCCGCTGGAGCTGGCCGCCGTACAGGCGGCGGAGGACGTGGCGAAAATTCCGGACCTGGTGGCGCTGGAGCAACTGCTGTCGTCAGTACGCCTGTAACGTACCGGCTGCTTAAAAATCGCCCCACAACTGTTGCGCGACACTGAGCGCCACCACGGGCGCCGTTTCGGTGCGCAGCACCCGTGGTCCGAGACGCGCCGCCAGGAAGCCGCTGGCTTTCGCCGCCTCGACTTCGGTCTCGGAAAGCCCGCCTTCCGGGCCGATAAGAAAAGCCAGGCGGGCCGGTCGGGCATGGCCCAGCAGGGGCTCGGCCACCGGGTGCAGCACCAACTTCAAGTCGGCCTGCACCTCCTCCTGCCACGCCGCCAGGCTCAGCGGCGCGTGAATCGCCGGCAACACCGAACGCCCGCACTGCTCGCAGGCACTGATCGCAATCTGTCGCCAATGGGCCAGGCGCTTGTCGGCCCGTTCGTCTTTCAGGCGCACTTCGCAGCGTTCGGACACCAGTGGGGTGATTTCCGCCACGCCCAATTCGGTGGCTTTTTGAATCGCCCAGTCCATGCGCTCGCCCCGGGAAACGCCCTGACCGAGATGAATATGCAGCGGCGATTCGCTCAGCCCGGCGAACTGCTCATGCAGTTCGACACTGACGGTTTTCTTGCCCACCTCGCTGAGTACCCCGACGAACTCCTGGCCGCTGCCGTCGAACAGCTGCACGGCATCGCCCGCCGCCAGGCGCAGCACGCGACCGATGTAATGGGCCTGGGCTTCCGGCAGAGCATGCTGACCGAGGGCAAGGGGAAGGTCGACGAAGAAGCGAGAGAGGCGCATAGAAGAGGGCTGCAAGCGGCAAGTTGAAAGCGGCAAGCTTAAAGCACCCGGCCCCTGGCCTGAAGCCTGAGGCGGATGTCGATGGCAAATAAGACCGCCCGCTGAGGCTTGTGGCTTGCCGCTGCCCTAGCCCGGATCCCGGTGACCAGGGTACAGCCCTGTCCCAACGGGCACGCTGACCGAGGTGCGCGTGGCCAAGTCGATGCCCTCGGTGGCCACCTCGGCGAGAAAATCGATCTCCTCCGGCGTGATCACATAAGGCGGCAGCAAGTACACCACGTTGCCCAGCGGGCGCAGCAACGCCCCACGTTGCAGGGCATGTTGATAAACCGCCAGGCCACGCCGCTCTTGCCAGGCATAGGGGGTCTTGCTCGCCTTGTCTTCAACCATTTCAATGGCCAGGGCCATGCCCGTCTGGCGCACTTCGGCCACATGGGGGTTATCGGCCAGATGCGCACACGCCTGCCCCATGCGCGTCGAGAGCGCCCGGTTGGCCTCGATCACGTTGTCCTGCTCGAAAATGTCCAATGTCGCCAGCGCGGCGGCGCACGCCAGGGGATTGCCGGTGTAGGTGTGCGAGTGCAGGAAGGCGCGCAACGTTGAATAGTCGTCGTAGAACGCCTGGTAGACGGTATCGGTGGTCAGCAGCGCCGCCATGGGCAGGTAACCCCCGGTCAGCGCCTTGGACAGCACCATGAAGTCCGGGGTAATGCCGGCCTGCTCGCACGCGAACATCGTCCCGGTGCGCCCGAAGCCGACGGCGATCTCATCGACGATCAGGTGTACCCCGTAGCGGTCACAGGCCTCGCGCAGCAGCGTGAGGTAGACCGGATGGTACATGCGCATGCCACCAGCACCCTGGATCAGCGGCTCGACGATGACCGCGGCGACCTGTCCGTGGTGCTCGGCGAGGGTCTGTTCCATATGCGCAAACATCAGTCGCGAGTGCTCTTCCCAGCTCACGCCTGGCGCACGGTGATAGCAGTCCGGGCTGGGCACCTTGAACGTGTCCAGCAACAACGGCTTGTAGGTGTCGGTAAACAGCGCCACATCGCCGACCGACATGGCCGCCATGGTTTCGCCATGGTAGCTGTTGGTCAGGGTCACGAAGCGCTGTTTCTCGCTGCGGCCACAGTTGCGCCAATAATGGAAACTCATCTTCAACGCCACCTCGATGCTCGAGGAACCGTTGTCAGCGAAGAACACCCGGTCAAGACCCGGCGGCGTGATGGCCACCAGGCGCTCGGACAGCTCGATCACCGGCTGATGGCTGAATCCCGCCAGCATGACGTGCTCGAGTTGGTCGACCTGCGCCTTGATCCGCGTGTTGATGTGAGGATTGGCATGACCAAAGACGTTGACCCACCAGGAGCTGACCGCATCCAGGTAGCGCTTGCCATCGAAATCCTCCAGCCACACGCCTTCACCGCGGCGGATGGGGATCAGCGGCAGTTGCTCGTGGTCCTTCATCTGTGTGCAGGGATGCCAAAGCACCTGCAGGTCGCGCTGCATCCAGTCGTGGTTCTGGCTCATGGTTCGCCTCATCGAAAAAACCCGGTGAGCCTATCAGATGGTGCCGCCAGGGTGGGTCATCGGTAGGCTGGCCGGCGGTAACATCGACTAATCCGATTGTTCAGAGCGAAAAAATTCGCTTTATTTCGATAGGTTTATCGGTAGGCTACGCCCATCGAAATTCACGAGGGGTCCCGCCATGCAGTGGCGAAACACTTCCAAAAACTATGGCCTGGCCAGCATCCTCATGCACTGGGGGGTGGCCTTGACCGTGTTCGGGCTGTTCGGGCTCGGGTTATGGATGCGCGAGCTGAACTACTACAGCCCCTGGTACCGCACCGCGCCGGATATCCACAAGAGCATCGGATTGATTCTCCTGGCGTTCATGGTGCTGCGCCTGGTGTGGCGCTGGATCAGCCCGCCACCACCGGCGCCGGCCAACCACAGTAAGCGGGTGCGCCTGGCCAGCACGGCCGGCCACTTGGCACTGTATGCCGGTTTGTTCGTGTTGATGATCTCGGGTTACCTGATTTCCACCGCCGACGGCCGCCCGATCAGTGTCTTCGGCTGGTTCGACGTGCCGGCGCTGATCACCTGGATCCCGCGCCAGGAGGATATTGCCGGTGCCGTACATTTTTACCTGGCCTGGGGCGTGATTATTTTCTCCGGCCTGCACGCATTGGCCGCGCTCAAGCATCATTTCATCGACCGTGACCCCACCCTGAAACGCATGTTCGGTTGTGCCGAAAAATGATCGACTCTCATCCTTAAGGAGACTGTTTTATGTTGAAGAAAACCTTCACCGCTCTTGCTCTGGGCTCCGCCCTCTTCGCAGGTCAGGCCCTGGCCGCCGACTACGCCATTGATAAAGCCGGCCAGCACGCCTTCGTCAACTTCAAGACCGGCCACTTGGGCTTCAGCTTCATGCACGGCACCTTCAAGGATTTTGACGGCAGCTTCAGCTTCGACGCTGCCAAGCCGGAAGCCAGCAAGATCGAAGTGACCTTGAAGACCGCCAGCATCGACACCAACCATGCCGAGCGCGACAAGCACCTGCGCAGCGACGACTTCCTCAATGTGGGCAAGTATCCGACCGCGACCTTCACGTCCACCAGCGTGAAGTCCACCGGTGAAGGCACCGCTGACGTCACCGGCGACCTGACCCTGAACGGCGTGACCAAACCGGTCGTGATCGCGGCGCAGTTCATCGGTGAAGGCAAGGACCCGTGGGGCGGCTACCGTGCCGGCTTCGCAGGCACCACCACCATCAAAATGAAAGATTTCGGCATCAAGATGGATCTAGGCCCGGCAACTGAAAACGTGGAGCTGACCTTCTCCGTGGAAGGCGTTCGCAAGTAAGTCGTAGGTTGTTCCACACAAACGCCGGCCCAGAGCCGGCGTTTGTGTTTCAGAACTGAACTCACGCGTCGCGTGCGTGCAGGGGCGCAATGCCTCCCCCGCAAGCTGCGATCATCATGTATCAAGAGTTTGCGCCAACCTCCCCGAAACGGCCCCGCAGCAGGCCACCGAACCTAGGCATGGTCTGCCTGAAAAGCCCCGCCGCAGAGGCGTTTCCACACATAACCTGCGCGCTCTCGCGTTTATGCTGAATAGAAGACAACTTCACGTCTTCATAGAAGACTTTTATTTACAAACAGTTCTGCATGTAAGTATATTTCGCACCCTGCCCGCATTGCCACACGTCGGCCCCGTTCAATATTTTTGCCTTACTCCGTTTCTTTTCACGAGGTCTTACATGTCGATCAAGCCAGCCCATGTGGCGCTGATTCCTGTTTTTGCCATTGCTTCACTGCTGGTTGCCTGTAATGACCAGGCGGCGCCCACCGCAGCCCCTCCTGCACCGCTGGTTGGCATCGTTACCCTTGAAGCCCAGCCCTATGCGCTGACCACTGAATTGCCGGGCCGCACCACGGCCTATCGCAGCGCTGAAGTGCGCCCACAGGTCAATGGCATCATCCAGAAGCGTCTGTTCGAAGAAGGCAGTGAGGTCAAGGCCGGTCAGCAGCTGTACCAGATCGACGCCGCCGTTTACGACGCTGCCCTGAAGAGCGCCGAAGCGACGCTGGCTTCTACCCGTTCGCTCTCCCAGCGCTATGCCGAGCTGGTCAAGGACAATGCCGTCAGCCAGCAGGCCCACGACGAAGCGCGCGCCGCCTTCCTGCAGGCCCAGGCCAGCCTCGAGCAGGCCCGCATCAATGTGCGCTACACCAAGGTGCTGGCGCCTATCGATGGCCGCATCGGCCGCTCCTCGGTGAGCGAGGGTGCGCTGGTCAACAATGGTCAGGCCCAACCGCTGGCCACCATTCAACAGTTCGATCCGATCTATGTGGACGTGACCCAGTCCAGCACCGATCTGCTGCGCCTGCGCAAGGCCATGGCAGAGGGTCGCTTGCAAAAGGCCGGTGAGAATGCCGCCAAGGTCCGCCTGAAGCTGGAAGACGGCAGCATCTATTCACACGAAGGTAAGCTGGAGTTCTCGGAAGTCGGCGTGGACGCCGGAACCGGCTCGGTGACCGTGCGTGCATTGTTCCCCAACCCGGACAAACTGCTGCTGCCGGGCATGTTCGTGAAAGCCGAACTGGTCAGCGGCGTGCTCGAGAAGGCCATTCTGGCGCCTCAGCAAGGTATTTCCCGCGATGCACGTGGCCGCCCACTGGCCATGGTGGTGAACATGGAAGGCAAGGTCGAATCTCGCTCCGTTGAAGTCGAACGCGCCATAGGCAACCGCTGGTTGGTGACGTCCGGCCTGAAGGCGGGCGAGCGTCTGATCACCGAAGGACTGCAGTACATCCAGCCGGGTGTGGCCGTACAGACCAAGCCAGCCGGTAATCTCACCGCCGATCAACAGTAAGTCGGCCCAGGGTAATTCGTTATGCCAAATTTTTTCATTGATCGCCCGATTTTCGCATGGGTGATCGCCCTCGTGGTCATGCTTGCCGGCGGTCTGGGGCTGCTGCAGCTGCCGGTCAGCCAGTACCCGAGCATTGCCGCGCCGTCGGTGAACATCAGTCTCGTCTACCCGGGCGCCTCGGCGCAGACGGTGCAGGACACCGTGATCCAGGTGATCGAGCAGCAGATGAGCGGCCTGGACGGCATGCGCTACATGTCGGCCGAGTCCAACAACGACGGCAGCGGCTCGATCAAGATCACCTTCGAGCAGGGCACCGACCCGAACATCGCCCAGGTGCAGGTGCAGAACAAACTGCAGCTGGCCACCCCGCTGCTGCCGATGGAAGTGCAGCAGCAGGGCATCCGGGTGACCAAGGCGGCCGGTGGCTTCCTGATGGTGGTGGCGCTGGTTTCCAGCGATGGCCGCTACAGCAACATCGACCTCTCCGACTATGTGATCTCCAACATCCAGGACCCGATTTCGCGGACCCCGGGTGTGGGTGATTTCCAGGTATTCGGCTCCTCCTACTCGATGCGTATCTGGCTCGACCCGGCCAAGCTGGTGAGCTATGCGCTGACCCCCATGGACGTCAGCAACGCCATCAAGGCGCAGAACGTGCAGGTATCCACCGGCCAGCTCGGCGGCCTGCCAGCGGTACCCGGTCAGCAACTGACCGCGACCATCATCGGCAAGACACGCCTGGAAAGCCCTGATGAATTCCGCAAGATCCTGCTCAAGGTCAACAGCGACGGTTCCCAGGTACGCCTGAGCGATGTGGCCCGCGTTGAAATGGGTGCCATGCGCGAGAACATCGCGGCCAAGTACAACGGCATGCCGGCCACCGGCATCGCCATCAACCTGGCCACCGGCGCCAACGCCCTGTCCACCGCCGAGGCGGTGCGCGACACCATTAGCCGTCTGGAGCCGTTCCTGCCCGAAGGCATGGACGTGGTGTATCCGTTCGACACCACCCCGGTGATCTCGGCGTCCATCTCCAGCGTGGTGATGACCCTGTTCGAGGCCATCGTGCTGGTGTTCCTGGTGATGTACCTGTTCCTGCAGAACTTCCGCGCCACGCTGATTCCCACCCTGGCGGTGCCGGTGGTACTGCTGGGTACCTTCGGCGTGCTCTTCATGTTCGGCTACAGCATCAATACCTTGACGATGTTCGCCATGGTGCTGGCCATCGGCCTGCTTGTGGACGATGCCATCGTGGTGGTGGAGAACGTCGAACGGGTGATGGTCGAGGAAGGACTGTCGCCACGCGAGGCGACGCGCAAGTCCATGGGTCAGATTCAGGGCGCGCTGGTGGGCATCGGCATTGTGCTGTCTGCCGTGTTCGTGCCGATGGCTTTCATGGCCGGCTCGGTGGGGGTGATCTATCGCCAATTTGCTATCACCATCGCCTCGGCCATGGGCCTGTCGGTGCTGGTCGCGCTGATATTCACCCCGGCGCTGTGCGCCACCCTGCTCAAGCCCATTGCCAAGGGCCATCACGACGAGAAGCGCGGCTTCTTCGGCTGGTTCAACCGCAAGTTCGAACGCGGCGTACACAAGTACGAAGGCGGCGTGCGCCGCGTGCTGCGCAATCGCTGGTCGTTCCTGGGTATCTGGGTCGCCATCGTGGTGGCCGTGGGCGTGCTGTTCTTACGCGTGCCGGCCGCGTTCCTGCCGCCGGAAGACCAGGGCGTGATGTTCGTGCAGGTGGTTGCCCCGGTGGGTGCGACCTTCGAGCGTACCGAGAAAATGGTCGATGAGCTGCGCAACTACCTGCTCACCGAGGAAAGCGACGCCGTGGAAGGCGTGATGAGCGTGCAGGGCTTCAGCTTTGCCGGCCGTGGTCAGAACGCGGCGATCATGTTCGTCGGCCTGAAGGACTGGGCCAAGCGCCCGGAGGCCAAGGACGCCGTGTTCGCCCTGCAGCAGCGAGCGCAGATGCGTTTCTTCCAGCACCGCGACGCCATGGCTTTCGCCATCGTGCCGCCGTCGGTAATCGAACTGGGTAACGCCTCAGGCTTCGATGTCTACCTGCAGGACATGGCCGGTGTCGGCCACGACGCGCTGATGAACGCGCGCAACCAGCTGCTCGGCATGGCCGCCCAACACCCGGCCCTGACTGGTGTCCGCCCCAACGGCCTGAACGACGAGCCGCAATACCAGATCCTCATCGACGACGAAAAGGCGCAGGTGCTGGGTCTGTCGATGAATGACATCAACAACACCTTGTCCATCGCCTGGGGCTCGGCCTACGTCAACGACTTCATCGATCGCGGTCGGGTCAAGAAGGTCTTCATGCAGGGCGAAGCGCATGCGCGCATGAACCCCGAAGACCTGGACAAGTGGTACATCCGCAACAACAAGGGCGAGATGGTGGCGTTCAGCGCCTTTGCGACCGGCACCTGGACCTACGGTTCACCGAAGCTGTCGCGTTACAACGGCGTGGAGTCCATCCAGATCCAGGGTGGCGCCGCCCCGGGCTACAGCACGGGCGACGCCATGGCCGCCATCGAGGAAATTGCCGCAAAGCTGCCTAACGGCATCGGTATCAGCTGGACCGGCCTGTCGTTCGAAGAGCGCATGTCCGGCAGCCAGCTTCCGATCCTGCTGGGCCTGGCGCTGCTGGTGGTGTTCCTCTCCCTGGCCGCCTTGTATGAAAGCTGGTCGATCCCCTTCGCGGTGATGCTGGTGGTGCCGCTGGGCCTGATCGGCGCCGTGCTCTTCACCCTGGGGCGCGGCCTGACCAACGACGTGTTCTTCCAGGTGGGCCTGCTGACCACCATCGGCCTGACCGCCAAGAACGCCATCCTGATCGTCGAGTTCGCCAAGGACCTCTACGACCAGGGCATGGATCTGACCAAGGCGGCGGTGGAAGCCTGCCGCATGCGTCTGCGCCCGATCATCATGACCTCGCTGGCGTTCACCATGGGTGTGGTGCCGCTGGCTCTGGCCACGGGTGCGGGTGCCGGCAGCGCACACTCCATCGGTACCGGCGTGGTCGGCGGGATGATCTCCGCCACCGTGCTGGTGATCTTCTGGGTGCCGCTGTTCTTCGTCGGGGTGACCACGCTGTTCAAGACGCCGCGCAAGACTGAGCGCAACGGAGAGGCACAATGAACAAGTCCGCTTTGACACTGGCGCTGGCCGTAACGCTGGCCGGCTGCTCGCTGACCCCCGACTATGAGCGCCCCGAGCCGGGACTGCCGGAGCGCTGGGTACCGGCCGCGCTGCAGGCCGATACCGGCAAGGTGGCCAGCGTACCGGCTGCCGAACTGGGCTGGCAGGCGTTCTTTCGCGATGACCGTCTGCGCCAATTGATTGGCATCGCCCTGGAGAACAACCACGACCTGCGCATCGCCACACTTAACGTGGAGGCGTTCCGCGCCCAGTACCGCATCCAGCGTGCCGATATCTTCCCGGGTGTGAGTGCCGACGCAGCCATGAGTCGCACCCATACCCCGGAGGCGGTCAATCCGCTGGCCGCCGGCACCAACACCCAGTACAGCGCCACCCTCGGCCTGTCCTGGGAGTTGGACCTGTTCGGCCGGGTGCGCAGCCTGCGTGATCAAGCGCTGGAGCAGTACTTCGCCAGCGAAGCCGCGCAGCGCAGCGCCAAGATCAGCCTGGTGTCCGCAGTGGCCAATGCCTGGCTGACCCTGCAGGCCGATCAGGCCCTGCTGAAGGTTGCCCAGGACACCCTGAAGACCTACGAAGAAAGCCTGACGCTGACTCAGCGCAGCTTCGACGTGGGTGTGGCCTCGGCCCTGGAACTGAGTCAGGCGAAAACCGCCGCGGAAAGCACTCGTGGCGCCTTGTCGGCGTACACCCGCCTGGTCGCCCAGGACCGCAACGCCCTGGCGCAACTGCTCGGCGGCTCGGTGCCGGCGCAGCTTCTGGAAGCGTCCAGCCTGGGTGACGATCTGCTCGCCGAAGTGCCGGCCGGATTGCCTTCGGATCTGCTGCAGAACCGCCCGGACATTCTCCAGGCCGAGCATCAGCTGCGGGCCGCCAACGCCAACATCGGCGCCGCGCGTGCAGCGTTCTTCCCGCGCATCGGCTTGACCGGCGCGCTCGGTTTCGCCAGCGGCGAGCTGTCCGACCTGTTCAGTTCGAACGCCGATTACTGGAGCTTCACGCCGAGCATCAGCGTGCCGATCTTCAACGCCGGCCGCCTGCGGGCCAACCGCGACTACGCCGAAGTGGCGAAGAACATCCAGGTCGCGCAGTACGAGAAGGCCATCCAGGTGGGCTTCCGCGAAGTAGCCGACGGCCTGGCCGCGCGGGCTACCTACAGCGACCAGGTGCAGGCGCAGCGCAACCTGCTGGCCGCCAGCGAGGAGTACTACCAGCTCGCCGAGCGTCGCTACCGGGGCGGTGTGGACAGCTACCTCAACTTGCTCGTCGCCCAGCGCCAGCTGTTCGCGGCGCGTCAGCAACTGGTCGGCGACCGCCTGGCGCAGCTGATCAGCGAGGTCAACCTGTACAAGGCTTTGGGCGGCGGCTGGCTGGCCGACGAGCCGCAGGGCTGATCGGCTTTCGCTACAAGGATAACGCCGCCCCATTGGGCGGCGTTTTTTATTGGCTTGCAGCGCCGTGCGATCAGGGGCGCAATCGGACCGCGCCACGGAAGAACATTTCCAATCGCAGGGTCAGCGCCCAGCGCGCCTGAAAATCGGCATCGCGAGGGAAGTGCAGTTCCGGCACCAGGTCGAAAAACAGGACTTCTTCATGCAGATTGCGCCGGTAGGCAGCCTGCAGGTAGTAATCGTTCACCCGAGGGATAGAGCTGCTCTCCCCCACGACCACGCCCGCATATTGGATCGCGCTGCGTTTGCCCAGAATTTGGCTGAGCTCCATGGACTGGGAGAACTCCAGCGTGTCCACCTCTTCCTGCCACTGAAACTGGGTGACATAGCGCAGGTGCCGGCTGTCATCCAACAACCGCCCGACATCCCAGCGCGAACGGGCCGAATAGCCGTCACTGTTGAACCAGGACAGGCGATTGTAGGAGCTGAGCTGCCAGGGCCCATCGCCGAGCCTCCAGAGACGCTCGGTGGTGAAGCGTGCGTAAGGGTCAGGGGGAAGGTGCAGCTTGATGCCACCACCCAGACGGTTTCTCCAGCCTTTGCTCTTGTCCTTGTCGAATAAGCGGTCCAACCCCAGCACCGAGGTGCGCTTTTCGCGCTGATCGTTACGCAGACGCTGGGCGCCCTGTTCGGCCAGAGTGCCTTCCGCCTCTTCCGGCTTGCTCTCCAGCACCAGACGCAACCGCTGGCCGGTGGTTGGCACATCCAGCCGAAAGCGGATGCCGATGCCATGCTGCAGCACATCGCCCTCCAGCCATTCCAGTTCCTGGCTGACGCGCAGGTAGGAATCGTTTTCCACGTTGAGGCTATCGTTGGTGCCGAAAAAGCCATCGATATTGCGAGACGAATTGTCCACCCAGCGGGAGACCCGGTCATGCAGCGGAGTGATACGCTCAACTGCCCAGCGCGGCAGGTCGCTGTCGTGCGCCAGCACCGCAGAACTGCCCCAAAACGCCAGGGCAGCGGCGATGTGGCTGAATCTGCATCTCCCATCTCGATTACGGGCTGGCATGGGGCAACGGGCAATCCTTGCGTGCGCAACTACAGGCACTGTTTTCCTTGGATGGCCATCGCAGAGCCAGTAGTCACGTGACGAAGCATTACGTCCGTTCGGTGCCTACCCCAAAAAGTTCCCGGGCGCACACAAAAACGCCGCCTGACGAGGCGGCGTTTTTTTCAAGCAGACGGCTTAGCGATTACGCGTAAGCAGTGCCGGCTTCTCGCCACGGGGGCGGCTGGGCAACTGCTCCAGCTGCTCCAGGCTGGGCAGACGTTCCTTGTGCTTGTGGATGATCACCGGCTGTTTTTCCGGCTGGCGGCTGCGCGTACCGGCAGGCTGATCACGGGACACTTCGCCATTGGGGGTCAATACCCGGCCACCGCCGTGGGGCTTTTTACGGCCGCCAGTCTTGTTGCGAGCCGCGCCACCTGTTGCACCGGCACCTGCGCCAGCACTTGCCGGGCGACCGCTACGGGCGCCCTGACCCTGGGGGGCTTGTCCAGGACGACGGCCACGACCTTGGGGCTTGTTCTCCGCCGGTACGTAATCGACGCGGTTGCCGAAGTTGTCGATTTCATCGTCGAGGAACACATCCGGCGCGCGATCGGCCGGCAAACGCGGTGGACGGCTGATAGCGTCGCCCTGGGCCGGGCTTTTCGCCTTGGGCTTGTCGCCACGGTTGCGACGTGGGCGCTCAGCGCCTTTGCCTGCACCCTCGGCCTTCTGCTCGGTGCTCTTTTCCGACTTTTTCTCGCCGCGACCTTCGCTTTTGCGTTCGCCACGCTGCGGGCGCTCACCACGAACCGGCCGCGGTTGGCGCGGCTCGCGGACTTCAGGTTTTTCCACCTCAAGGGTGCTGACGTCGAAGCCCATCAGATCGCCGGCGGGAATGCGCTGCTTGGTCATGCGCTCGATGCCTTTGAGCAGCTTGTCCTCGTCCGGCGCGACCAGCGAGATGGCCTCACCGCTACGCCCAGCACGGCCGGTACGGCCAATGCGGTGCACGTAGTCTTCTTCGACGTTGGGCAGTTCAAAGTTGACCACGTGGGGCAACTGGTCGATGTCCAGGCCACGGGCGGCAATATCGGTGGCCACCAGCACGCGAACCTGATTGGCCTTGAAGTCGGCCAGGGCCTTGGTGCGCGCGTTCTGGCTTTTGTTGCCATGAATCGCCACCGCCGGCAGGCCGTGCTTGTCGAGGTATTCGGCCAGACGGTTGGCGCCATGCTTGGTGCGAGTGAACACCAGCACCTGCTCCCAGGCGCCCTGAGTAATCAGGTGGGCGAGCAGCGCGCGCTTGTGGCTGGCTTGCACATGGAATACACGCTGTTCGATACGCTCTACCGTGGTGTTCGGCGGCGTGACTTCGATGCGCTCGGGGTTATGCAACAGCTTGCCGGCAAGGTCGGTGATGTCCTTGGAGAAGGTCGCCGAGAACAGCAGGTTCTGGCGTTTGGCGGGCAGCTTGGCCAGCACCTTCTTGACGTCGTGGATGAAGCCCATGTCCAGCATGCGGTCGGCTTCATCAAGGACGAGAATTTCCACGCGGGACAGGTCGATGTGGCGCTGGTTGGCCAGATCGAGCAGGCGACCCGGGCAGGCGACCAGCACATCGAGGCCCTTGGCTACAGCCTGCACCTGGGGATTCATGCCGACACCGCCAAAGATGCAGGTGCTTTTCATCGGCAGGTCGCGGGCATACAGCTTGAAGCTGTCATGCACCTGGGCGGCCAGTTCGCGGGTGGGCGTCAGCACCAACACGCGCGGCTGTTTCGGACCGTGGCGGTGTTCCCGATCGGGATGACCGCCCGGGAAGAGAATTTCCAGAATAGGCAGGGCGAAACCACCGGTCTTGCCGGTGCCCGTCTGGGCGGCGACCATCAGATCGCGGCCTTGCAACGCGGCGGGGATGGCCCGCTGTTGCACTGGAGTGGGCGTGGCGTATCCGGCAGCCTCGAGAGCGCCGGCTATAGCCTCGGAGAGACCGAGGGAAGCAAAGGACATGGGAAATCCTGTATGTAATGGGTGTGGCCCAATGAAGTAATTGCCTGGCATGAATCGCGTTTGAGGGTGCGATCCCGACCGGTCCTGCCGACCACTGAAGGGTCAAGCGTCCGGGCGCAAGCCTGAGCAGACTGCGGGAGTATACCAGAGCTGAAATTTCGTGCTGTTTTTCGACTGCGCAGTCGCGCAGAGGTTCACGCCTCCCTTGTCGGAGGCGTGAAGCGCACCACTCAACGCGGCAGTTTGAGGTTGTTCCAGATCGCCAGACTGGGGTCAGCCTGGTTCAGCGTATAGAAGTGCAGACCCGGCGCGCCGCCGGCCAATAGCGTCTCGCACATCTGGCTGACCACCTGCTCGCCGAACGCCTGAATGCTGGCGATATCGTCGCCATAGGCTTCCAGCTGCTTGCGAACCCAGCGCGGAATTTCCGCACCGCAGGCATCGGAGAAGCGCGCCAGGCTGGTGTAGTTGGTGATCGGCATGATGCCGGGGACGATATCGATCTCAACGCCCAGTTTGCGCACACGCTCGACGAAGTAGAAGTAACTGTCGGCGTTGAAGAAGTACTGGGTGATGGCGCTGTCGGCGCCAGCCTGGGCCTTGCGCACGAAGTTGGCCAGGTCGTCCTCGAAATTGCGCGCCTGCGGATGCATCTCCGGGTAGGCGGCGATTTCGATGTGGAAGTGGTCGCCGGTTTCGGCGCGAATGAACTCGACCAGTTCGTTGGCGTAGCGCAGCTCGCCGCTGGCCAGGCCCATGCCCGAAGGTAAGTCGCCGCGCAGGGCGACGATGCGGCGAATGCCGTTGTCCTTGTAGGTGGTGAGCAGTTGGCGCAGATCGGCCTTGCTGTCGCCCACGCAGGACAGGTGCGGCGCGGTCGGCACCTGCACGTCGCGGTCCAGTTGCAGCACGGTGTTCAGGGTGCGATCACGGGTCGAACCCCCGGCACCGTAGGTGCAGGAAAAGAAGTCCGGCTTGTACTCGGCCAGGCGACGTGCGGTGTTAAGCAGTTTTTCATGCCCGGCTTCGGTCTTCGTCGGAAAGAACTCGAAGCTGTAGCGACGATCTTGAGACATAGAGAAGTTCCTTCTCGGCTACAAGCGCAAGCCTCAAGCTGCAAGCGGATTCGATTCCGTCTTGCAGCTTGCCGCTTAGCGCTCGCCGCTGCGATTAATAGCGGTAGGTGTCCGGCTTGAACGGGCCTTCCACGGTCACACCGATGTACTCGGCCTGGGCTGGGGTCAGGCGGGTAACAACACCACCGAAGCCCTTGACCATTTCCAGCGCCACTTCTTCGTCGAGCTTCTTGGGCAGCACTTCGACCGTCAGGCGCTCGGCTTTCTTCGCGGCCGGCAGGTCAGCGTATTTCTGTTCGAACAGGAAGATCTGCGCCAGCACCTGGTTGGCGAAGGAACCGTCCATGATGCGGCTCGGGTGACCGGTGGCGTTGCCCAGGTTTACCAGGCGGCCTTCGGCGAGCAGGATCAGGTAGTCGTCGTTGTGCGCATCGAAGCTGTCCTTGCCGGTGCGGTGAATCTTGTGAACCTGCGGCTTGACCTCTTCCCACGCCCAGTTCTTGCGCATGAAGGCGGTGTCGATCTCGTTGTCGAAGTGGCCGATGTTGCACACCACGGCGCGCTTTTTCAGTGCCTTGAGCATGCCGGCGTCGCACACGTTGGCGTTGCCGGTGGTGGTCACGATCAGGTCGATCTTGCCCAGCAGCGCGCGGTCGATGCTGGCATCGGTGCCGTCGTTCAGACCGTTCAGGTAGGGGGAGACGACTTCGTAGCCGTCCATGCAGGCCTGCATCGCGCAGATCGGATCGACTTCCGACACCTTGACGATCATGCCTTCCTGACGCAGCGACTGCGCCGAGCCCTTGCCCACGTCGCCGTAGCCGATCACCAGCGCCTGCTTGCCGGACAGCAGGTGGTCGGTGCCGCGCTTGATGGCGTCGTTCAGGCTGTGACGGCAGCCGTACTTGTTGTCGTTCTTGCTCTTGGTCACCGAGTCGTTGACGTTGATCGCCGGGACTTTCAGGGTGCCGTTCTTGAGCATGTCCAGCAGACGGTGCACGCCGGTGGTGGTTTCCTCGGTGATGCCGTGGATCTTCTCCAGCATCTGCGGGTACTTCTTGTGCAGGATCGCGGTCAGGTCGCCGCCGTCGTCCAGCACCATGTTGGCGTCCCACGGCTGGCCGTCCTTGAGGATGGTCTGCTCGATGCACCACTCGTACTCTTCCTCGGTCTCGCCCTTCCAGGCGAACACCGGAACACCGGCGGCGGCGATGGCGGCGGCGGCCTGGTCCTGGGTGGAGAAGATGTTGCAGGAGGACCAACGTACTTCGGCGCCCAGCGCGACCAGGGTCTCGATCAGCACGCCGGTCTGGATGGTCATGTGAATGCAACCGAGGATCTTCGCGCCCTTGAGCGGCTGGCTGGCGGCGTACTTGCGGCGCAGGGCCATCAGCGCCGGCATTTCGGACTCGGCGATGATCAATTCCTTGCGGCCCCAGTCGGCCAGGGAAATATCGGCAACTTTAAAATCGGTAAAGGCAGCGCTCATGCAAAAGCTCTCCATTCGTGGTGTGCGAATGGGCGCCGTTGATGCGTTGAGATAACGCCCCATCCGAGCCTGACAGGCGATTGCCTGATCCGAAGCTGCCTTTCGCAGGTTCGGAACAGTCAATCGCGCTGCTGCAGCGCCCCTCGGACGGGTGGCGGGCATGGCCGAAGCGGTGTCGGCCATGAAAAGTGCCGGCGATTATAGCGGCAGCCGCGCTCAGACCCAAGCGTTGCAGCGTGTGGCGAGAACTCGCTGGCGCGCGCTCCGGTCGAACGGTCCAGGGCGGGTTGCTTTCGACCGGCCCACGCCGCCACAGGAGACTGCCATGACACGCCTTTCTCGCGCTCTGTTCGTACTGCTTACCGGCTTGGCCAGCCCGCTGGCGCAGGCCCAGGCCTGCTATGTCAGCGAACAGACCTCAGGCGATGTGCCGGCACCGGTATCGCCGGAAAAATGCTTCGAACTGCAGAACATGGATGACCCCACTGCCATTGAATGGATCTGCCGCGACCAAGCCGATGTGCGCAGCTCCCGGCGTGAACTGCGCGACAGCTGCCCGTCGGGCGCCTTCGGCTCCTGCAGCGCACCGATGACGCCGGAAACCCTGGCCAATGAAAAATCCTTCGGTCTGATTACCCCCGACGAAGCACTGCCCGACGCCCTGCCCGAGAATGCCCGAATCGTGACGTACTACTACGCCACGACGGACCAGGGGCAAACACGCATCGACTGCGAGAATACCGGCGGTCAATGGGCGCAATAAGCGGATTTGTCCGCAGCGGACAGGATGCGGATAATCGACGGCTTATTCGCACAACACAGGTTGCATCAATGAAGTTGAAAATCGTGGGCGTGGCGCTGCTCGCCGCAGTCGTCCTGGTGGGTTGTGACCGCGTCGACCCGAACTCGCCGCTGGGCAAGCGTACGGCCATTTTCAAGGAGATGATGAAAACCAGCGAAGACCTGGGCGGCATGCTGCGCGGGCGCCTGGCCTTCAACGAAGCCAAATTCATCGAAGGCGCCGCCCACCTGGACGAGATTTCCCGCCAGCCCTGGCAGCACTTCCCACAGGTCAAGGACAACGCCGACAGCAGCGCACGCGACGACGTCTGGGAACGCCAAGAGCGTTTCAACGAACTGGCCCGCGCCCAGGAAGCCGCCACCGCCGCGTTGGTTGTGGCTACTACACAGCGTCCGCTCGACCCCGCCGCGCTCGCCGCGCCCGTGCAGCGGGTCGAAGATGCCTGCGAAAGCTGCCACAAGGAATTTCGCGCTTACTGACCAGGTTGAAGCCGGCCCTGGGTAACGCTGAACGAGTCGAGAACCCGCAAGCCAGCAGATCGTAGGTTGGATTTGCCGCAGGCGTAATCCGACGGTGGCGCGGGTGGGCTGGCGCCAGGGTTGGGTTGAGTTTCGCGGCCACGACGGAAGCGCCTGCGGCGATTCCATCCTACGAAAGCGGGCATGCTCAGAGCTCTTGTTTAAAACCCCACCACGCCCGCCGCGCGCAACTGCACGGCCATTGCATGCACCTCGGGATGCTTGAAGAAGGCCTGCAGCTGCGCGCCGCGCGCTGCACCCAATCCCGGCTCGCGCTGCCACTCGTTCAGCGAGCGCTGACTCAGCAACTGCCACTCCTGGGGAAACCAAGCCGCCATTTCAGCCGGCACGCCCAGCGCGGCGAGCCAGCGTGCAAAGTCACGCTGGCGGCCCAGTTGCAAACTGGCGTGCAGCCGCTCGGCGCGCCGGGCGCCGAAGCCGGGCAGTGCCTGCAATTGCTCCACCGTCAGGTTCAGCCAGCTGAGCAGGCCGGGTTGCAACAGCCCGGCGTCAAGTAGCGCCTGCCAGGTACCGGGGCCGAGCTGCGGCAAGTCGAGCCCCTGCTTGCCAGCCAGCCATTCCAGCCGCGCGCGAAACTGCGCCCCGCAATCCGGTTTGGGTCGCCAACAGCTTAACGGGTGATACGCCGCCGGATCGGGCATGGCTATTTCGGCACGCGTGGCGCTGCGCCAGACCACATCATCCAGACGTGGAATCACCGCGCCGGCCAGACCGATGGCCACCTGATCACCCGGACGAATATCCAGCGCCTGCCAACGCGCCAACGACCCCACCGAGACCCGCCGGATGCTGCGGTCATCGAGCCGCACCGGGGCCAGGTGCAACAGCGGCGTGATACGCCCACTGCGGCCAATGCGAAACTCTACCCTGCGCACCTCGGCCAAGGCCTGGCGGATGGGGTATTTCCAGGCCACGGCCCAGCTTGGCGGGCGCGCAGGCCAGTGCTCACCCGGCGGACGCCGACCCTGGCGCAGCACCACGCCGTCGCTCGCAAAGGGCAGCGGCTGGCGATACCAATGGTCACGCCAGCGTGTGGCCTCAGCCACATCGCTGACCGGCTGACTGTAGATCTGGCTATCGGCGAAGCCCAGACGACGCAACGCGTCCAGGCGCACCTGCATCTCTGCCGGACCATCCGGCCAATCCCAGACGAACACACCGACGCGCGCCGCCTCTTCGGCCGATATCGTCTGGCGTGCCAACACCCCGGCGACACTGCTGCGTGCGCCCAGGCCACCCCGTTCGGCCTGCACATGGTCCGGCAGGCGCCAGTAAAGCTCCCCTTGCAACACCGCATCATGGGGGTGAGACAAGCGCGACGGCACGCCCGGCAGCTCGCGGACCCGCGCGGTCCAGTCCTGGCCGCTTCGGCCATCGCCACGGCTGATCGCGCGCTGCAACTCGCCGTTGCGGTATTCCAGTGTCACCGCAACGCCATCTACCTTGGGCTGAATCCACAGGTCGTCGCGCCGAGCGATCCAGTCGGGCACCTTCTCGGCATCAAGTTTGAGCAGACCGGTTTGCGGGACGGGATGAAGCGCTCCACCACCCTGCCCGGACAGCGGCTCGGCTTGCGCGCCAGCGTCAAGGGCAAAACAGGCCTGCCAGTCCAGCAGACGCTGGCGGGCCTGGTCGTAGAGTTCATCCGCGACGGGGGATTGGCCGTCGCCATGGTAAGCGCGGTCCCAGGCCACGACGCGCTGCTGCAGGGCACGCCATTCCTGTTCGGCCTGCGCGGCCGACCAATCCGGGCAAGCCACCGCGGCCAGGGAGCACAACGCTCCCCACAAGCCGACGCACAGGCGAAACCGGTTCATCGCAGCATCCTTGCTCAATAAACGAACCGGCAAGCGTAGCAGGCGGCCACGCGCCAGCCGACAACGCTGGCAGACCCGCTTGATCCGTTACACTGCACCGTCCGCCCAGCGCGAGGTGCCCATGTCCGCGTTCAAATACCTGCAAGGTTATCCCGCGTCGCTGCAAGAGCAGGTCCGTCAGCTGCTGGCCACGGATCGCCTGGGCGATTATCTGCAGCGCCGCTATGCCGAGCGCCACCAGGTGCTCAGCGACAAAGCGCTGTACAGCTACACCAACGAGCTCAAGCAGCGGCATCTGCGCAACGCGCCGGGGCTGGACAAGGTGCTCTACGACAGCAAGCTCGACGTGATGAAGAATGCCCTGGGCATGCACACCGCCATCTCGCGGGTGCACGGCGGCAAGCTCAAGGCGAAGAAGGAAATTCGCGTGGCGGCGCTGTTCAAGGACGCGCCCGCAGCGTTTCTCCACACCATCGTGGTGCACGAGCTGGCGCATTTTCGCGAATTCGACCACAACAAGGCGTTCTACCAGCTATGCGAACATATGCTGCCGGGCTATCACCAGCTGGAATTTGATCTGCGTGTGTACCTGGTCTGGCGCGACAGCGGTGCGGCTCAGCAGACTGACAGCACCTCGTAGCGCTGCACACGCGCACCGATCTGCACCTGCACGTCGTCGCCCTCGCCCTTGCCCAGTAACCTCTGGCCCAGCGGAGCCTGCGGACTGATCAGCAGGACGTCCCGCCCCTGCCATGCCAGCTTGATGCCGGCAGCGGCGGGCATCAGGAACAGCATCAGCAGGCTGCCCTGCTCGTCCTCCAACTCCAGCAGCGCCCCAAGCTGAATCCCCACCTGCGCATCGAAGGGACGCAACACCAGGTTCTGACAGACCTGCAGCGCCTGGCGCAGCTCCTCGACCCGGCGCGACTGGCCCGCAGCCAGGTAGGCGGCCTCCAGCCCGCGGGTGTCGTATTTATTCTCGGCCTTGCTTTCCTCATCGGTGGCCGCCGCATGGGCGATCCGTGCCGCGTCGATGGCCACCTGCAAATCGGCCCGCAGACGATCAAGAAGCAATTGCTGAAGCGTTTGCTTGTCCATTCAAAGAGCCATGAAAAAGAGGCCGGACATGGTAACAGGCCTGCGTCACGCAGCGCCGTCAGCGGGCGTTGGCACTCTTGAGCGCAATGCTTGTCACAAATTGTGGCTTTGTCAGGCTGCCTGTATTCACCGACGGGGCCGCCGTTAACGCTTTTTTCAGCTGGCTGGTTGCTGCCAGCCCAATCGATGGAGGTTTCACCATGCGTCTTGCGCATCTAGTCCTGCCGGCACTGCTCGGCTTCCTGCTGGTCGG
Source organism: uncultured Pseudomonas sp. (assembly GCA_964410065.1). GTDB lineage: Bacteria > Pseudomonadota > Gammaproteobacteria > Pseudomonadales > Pseudomonadaceae > Serpens. Next base: position 46,190 of record CAYPFO010000007.1, on the reverse strand, counting down.
TTGCTCTCCTGACGAAGACGACCAGCGAGACCTTCCGCCGGCCGACACCATGCAACCGGCTCCGCCCGTCACTCCCGATCCGCCGGTCGTCCCGGGTGAGACAACACCGCCAGCACCGACCACCGCACCGGAAAGTGACTTCAACACCAATCCGGGAACAGAGGAAGCCCCGGCCAACTGACGTTGCAGCGGTCGGCCGAGGCATGGTCGGCCGGACTCTAGCGCATGCGAGCCAGGCTAGCTGGCAACAGCTGAGGCCTGGCCCCGCTTGAGCAGATACGCAGCCAAGGTGCGCAAGGGCGCCAGTTGCCGACAGATCAGCGCCAGCTGAGTCTGCACCAGACGGTGGCCGTCATCCTGCTCGTCGGGCAACTGCTCCAACTGGGCGGCCAGCGCTTCCTCTTCCTCACTGTGAACCGCCACGCTGCCGCGCTCAGCCAGGCTGGCGGCAATCGATTCGAGCGCAACGGCAATGCGTTCGCTGGCGTTGTCGAGCAGGCTGTCACCGAGTTCTTCAGTCAGGCTTTCGCGGTGCGCGCCCAACGCCGACAGGTAGCTGAGCAAGGTGTGGGTCTGCACCAGAAAACGAAAGCCCAGCTCGGCATCCTTGCGAAAGTGCCCCGGCTCCAACAGCATGTTCGACAGCGTGGTGGACAACGCCGCATCGGCGTTATGGGCGTTACGCCGTGCGAGGCGATACTCCAGATCGTCGCGCTTGCCGGTCTCGTACTGCTGCATGGCCTGCCGCAGGTAGCGAGCGTTGCAGGACAACACGTTGGCGATCATCTGGTTGAGTCGTCGCCCCTGCCAGTCGGGCAGAATCAGGAACACCGCCAAGCCGGCAATCAGACTGCCCAGCAGGGTATCGAACAGCCGTGGCCAAATTAATTCGTAGCCATCACCAACCTGCGCGAAGCAGAACAGCACCAGCAGCGTGATCGCGGCCGTGGCCAAGGTGTAGCGGCTGCTGCGCGTGGCGAAAAACACCACCCCGGCGATGACTGCTAGCAGGGCCTGCATCAGCGATTGAGGGAATAACGTGATCAGCGCCCAGCCGGCCACCAGACCGATCAGGGTACCGCTGATGCGCTGCAGCAACCGCGTACGCGTGGCGCCATAGTTGGGCTGGCAGACGAACAGCGTGGTCAACAGAATCCAGAACCCCTGACCCGGCTCGATCCAGTGCATCAGCCCGTAACCGGCCGATAAGGCGATGGACAGGCGCAACGCATGGCGAAACACCAGCGAGGTGGGCGTGAGCTGCAGACGAATGCGCTCCAGGGCGTCCTTGAAACTGCGTGGCGAGCGGTCGAACAGCGTGCTGTCCTGTTGCTCGACCAGGGCGTCCGGGTTGCTGGCCTCTGCCAGCCTGCCTTCCAGGGTGCCAAGGTTGTTGGCCAGCGCGCCAAGGGAACGCAGCAGCGTGCGCCAGGCGGGGTTGTTCTGGGCCCGCAAGAACGCCAGCGATGCCTGAAGATCGTCCAGCGCCGCCCGGCTCTCGCCATACTCAAAGGGCTGGCGCAAGCGGATGGCCCGGCTGAGTGTCTTGCAGGCATTGCCCTGCTGGTTGAGCAGTCGCTGGCAGCGGAACATCACATCGCTGTGAAAAAAAGCCTCGGCCAACTCGTTATAGGGATAGTGCGAGGAACTGGCGCGCTCGTGGATGTCCTGAGCGGTGAAATACAACCGCAGGTAACGACTGACCTTGGCGCCCGTGCGTCCATTGCCAACACGCTGCAGGAGAATTTCCTTGGTCTGGTTGAACGCCGTGACCACCCGGCCATTCTGCCGCGCCAGTTCCAGGCGCCGCTCTTCTACATCCAACTGCCGCAGCGGCTCCAGCAGGCTGCTTTTAATTTTCAGGTAAGTGCCCAGCTCATCGAACAACCTTGCCAGCCCCTGTTGCACCGGCTGATTGACGAACAGCGCATTCCACAGCACCGACAGCAGGCCATACCAGGCGGCCCCCGCCAGCAACAACATTGGCTGCAGCCAGAAATTGCCCGCCACGCCGCCTTGCTGTTCCACGCCGATCATGGTGTAGATGGCCAGGATCAAGGTGGCCCAGCCGATGGTGGCGTAGCGCGGGCCGACCGCGCCGAGCATGGTCATGCAGAAGGTGGAAAGCGCCAGCGCACTGACAAACAGCCAGGGCGAGCCAAATAAATACTGCACGGCCAGCGCGGCGATGGCAAAGCACACCAAGGTGACCAGCACGGCCTGCAACCGACCGAACCAGTTGTCGTCGGTTTCCGACAGGGCACTGGCGATAATGCCCAGAAACAGCGGAATGACGTGTTCCAGGCGATCCTGCTGTAAGCACAACAGCATGGCACCCGACAGTGCAATAAAGACCCGCACGCCATAGGACAGCTGGGCGTTACCCCATAAACGACTTAGGGAATGACGCAGGGAAGGCGAGAGCATCGACGAGACATCCTGTACGGCGAGAACACGAGCAGATTAACGCACAGTTGTGACGACTCGCCGCCTCGTTAACTTATATAACGACCTGTCCGGGAATCTATCGCCAACTGATATAAGCAATTCCGTCGCCGCATGGCTCGTCGCTGGCTAAGAGGGGTCAACTGTCCTGACAAGACCCGGTTCGCTACCGAGGTACAGCGGATATGCCCGTTTGCCTGCGTCAGTTGCTCATGTCGTTCCTCTTGCTCACTGTGGCGGGTGTGGCGAATGCCGCTGGCCCGATCAACGTGCTCAGCGTCGAGGGCGTGATCGGGCCGGCCAGTGCCGACTACGTGGTCCGCGGTCTGTCACGTGCCATCAACGACAACGCGCAGCTGATCGTTCTGCGCATCGACACGCCGGGCGGGCTGGACACCTCCATGCGCGACATCATCAAGGCGATCCTCGCCAGCCCGGTACCGGTGGTCAGCTACGTCTCGCCGGGCGGTGCCCGGGCGGCCAGTGCCGGCACCTACATCCTGTATGCCAGCCATGTCGCGGCCATGACGCCGGGCACCAACCTGGGCGCGGCGACGCCCGTGGCCATTGGCGGCGCGCCCGGAACGCCCCCGCAGCAACCACAACCCACGCCGGGAACCGAGCCGCCGGAAGGTGGCGCGCCCACCGAGCCCGCCGGCGATGCGATGACCCGCAAACAGGTCAACGATGCCGCCGCGTATATCCGTGGCCTGGCGAACCTGCGTGGGCGCAATGCCGAGTGGGCCGAACAGGCGGTGCGCGAGGCGGTCAGCCTGTCCGCCGATGAAGCCCTCGCGCTCAAGGTCATCGATTACGTGGCCGCCGACTTGCCGGCCCTGCTAGGCCAATTAGATGGCAAGACACTGGACACGGTGGCCGGGCCGAAAACCCTGAGTACCGCCGGCGCCGCTCTGCAGGAACAACTGCCGGACTGGCGCACGCGCCTTCTGGCGGTGATCACCAACCCCAGCGTGGCGCTGATCCTGATGATGATCGGCATCTATGGACTGATTTTCGAGTTCTCCAATCCCGGCTCCGGCATCGGCGGCGTGGTCGGCGGCATCTGCCTGATCCTCGCCCTGTATGCCCTGCAAATGCTGCCGGTGAGCTACGCCGGCATGGCGTTGATCCTGCTCGGTCTGGCCTGCATGGCGGCCGAGGCGTTCTTGCCCAGCTTCGGTGTGCTGGGCTTTGGCGGCATCGCAGCGTTCATTTTCGGCGCGCTGATCCTCATCGACACCGAGGTGCCCGGCTTTGGCATCCCCCTGCCGCTGATTGTCACCCTGGCGCTGATCAGCGCGGGGCTGATGCTGGCCATTCTGGCCATGGCGCTGCGCGCGCGGCACCAGTTGTCGGTGGCCGGTGATGCCGGCCTGGTGGGCAGCCTGGCCACCGTCGAGGCGCTGGAAGGCGATGACCGCTGCGGCTGGGTGGTGCTGCAGGGCGAGCGCTGGCAGGTAGAAAGCCCAACGCCGCTGCGTCCCGGCCAACAGGTACAGGTGCAGGCGCGCCAGGGACTCACGCTGCAGGTCGCAGCCAACGACACGCCGACAACCCGGGAGACAGAACGATGATGGGTTATTCCTTGAGTGTTTCCATGGTGGTGATCCTGCTGGTCGCCCTGATCCTGTCGGCGTTTCGCATCCTGCGCGAATACGAACGCGGCGTGGTGTTCCAGCTGGGCCGCTTTTGGAAGGTCAAGGGACCGGGGTTGATCCTGGTGATCCCTGGCCTGCAACAAATGGTGCGCGTCGACTTGCGCACCATCGTGCTGGATGTGCCGACTCAGGATGTGATTTCCCGTGACAACGTCTCGGTGAAGGTCAATGCGGTGATCTATTACCGGGTGCTGGATGCAGAGAAGGCGATTATCCAGGTCGAGGACTATCACGCCGCCACCAGCCAGTTGGCGCAGACCACGCTGCGCTCAGTCCTCGGCAAGCATGAGCTGGACGATATGCTCGCCGAACGCGAGCGCCTGAATGCCGACATTCAAAAGGTCCTGGATGCCCAGACCGATGCCTGGGGCATCAAGGTGGCCAATGTCGAGATCAAGCACGTCGATCTCGACGAGTCGATGATCCGCGCCATCGCCCGCCAGGCCGAGGCCGAACGCGAGCGGCGCGCCAAGGTGATCCACGCCGAAGGCGAAATGCAGGCGTCGGAAAAACTCATGCAGGCCGCCCAGGTGCTGGCCCAGCAACCCGGCGCCATGCAGCTGCGCTATATGCAGACGCTGAGTGCCATCGCCACGGACAAGAATTCCACCATCCTCTTTCCGATGCCGGTCGACCTGCTCAGTGGCATTCGCGTGGTCAAGGAGTGAGCCTATGGAAATCGGCGTACCCAAGGAAATCAAACCCCAGGAGAGCCGCGTCGGTCTGACCCCGGCCTCGGTGGCCGAGCTTATCCACCGTGGCCATCGGGTGCTGGTGCAGAGCCAGGCCGGAGCGGCCATCGGCTTTCATGACCTGCAATACGAAGCGGCGGGCGCTCTGGTGGTCGCCGACGCCGACACGCTTTACGGTGCCTGCGAATTGATCATCAAGGTCAAGGAACCGCAGCCTGAAGAACGCGCCCGGCTGACGCCGCAGCATTGCCTGTTCACCTACCTGCACCTGGCGGCGGATCGCGCCCAGACCGACGGGCTGCTGGCCAGCGGCGCCACCTGCATCGCCTATGAAACCGTCACTGATGCCCAGGGTCGCCTGCCGTTGCTGGCACCGATGTCCGAAGTCGCCGGACGCATGGCCATCCAGGCCGGCGCCCATTGCCTGGAAACACCGCAGGGCGGGCGCGGAGTGCTGCTCGGCGGTGTGCCGGGGGTGGCACCGGGCAAGGTGCTGATTCTCGGCGCTGGCGTGGTCGGCAGCCAGGCGCTGGCCATGGCGGTGGGACTCGGCGCGGACGTCAGTGTGCTGGACACCCAGGTGGATGCCCTGCGCCGCCTGGATGCCCAGTACGGCAATCGCGTGCAGACCCTGTACTCGACCCGCGACAGCCTGGAAGAGCGCCTCCTGACCGCCGACCTGGTAATCGGCAGCGTGCTGATTCCCGGCGCGGCGGCGCCCAAGCTGATCTCGGCGGACATAATCAAACGCATGCTGCCCGGCTCCGTGTTGGTGGATGTGGCCATCGACCAAGGCGGCTGCGCAGAAACCTCACGGCCGACCACCCATGCCCAACCGACCTTCATCGTCGATGACGTGGTGCATTACTGCGTGAGCAACATGCCCGGCGCGGTGGCCCGCACCTCGACCCTGGCGCTGAACAACGCCACGCTGCCCTTCGTCATCGCCCTGGCCGACCAGGGCTGCCGTCAGGCGCTGCAGAACGATGTGCACCTGCGTCACGGCCTCAATCTGGCCGCCGGCACGCTTACCCACGCCGGCGTTGCCGAGGCTCATGGTTTGCCTTGGCGAGCGGCGGAAGAGGTGCTGCAGCAGATGTAAGGCGAGACGGCATGCTCCGTCAGCCGATGTGAAATCGGCCCCACACGCAAGCCGCCGCCTGGCGATCACATCCAGCCATATTCCGCCATGGACAGCGGCTCGCCGTCACCGACGATAAAGTGATCGAGCACCCGCACATCCACCAGCGCCAGCGCCTCCTTGAGCCGCTCGGTGAGCTGGCGATCGGCCTGGCTCGGTTCGGCCACTCCCGAGGGATGATTGTGGGTCAGGATCAAGGCGGCGGCGTTATGCGCCAGGGCGCGCTTGACCACCTGGCGGGCATACACGCTGGCGCCGTCGACGGTGCCGCGAAACAGTGCTTCGAAGGCCAGCACACGATGCTTGGAATCGAGAAACAGGCAGCCAAACACTTCGTGAGGCTCGTGGCGCAGCTGCGCCTTGAGGTAGTCGCGCACCGCTTGCGGGCTTTCCAGCGCGGAATCGCGCTTGATCCGCTCGGCCAGATGCCGACGGCCCATCTCCAGCACCGCCTGCAGTTGGGCGAACTTGGCCGGGCCTAAACCCAAGTGGGAACTGAAGCGCGACAGGTCCGCTTCAAGCAGCGCGCGCAGGCTGCCGAATTCGTTGAGCAGATGACGGGCCAGGTCCACCGCGCTGCGACCGACCACACCGGTACGCAGAAAAATGGCCAACAGCTCGGCATCGGACAGCGCCGCCGCTCCCTGCTCGAGCAGCTTCTCCCGCGGCCGCTCCGCCACCGGCCAATTGCGAATACTCATGACATCTCCTTGTCGTTTTCTTGTTCTCGTTGCCCCGCGTGCGCCATAGACGCTGTGATATCGTAGCCGCCCTTACGCGCAGCGTTGGCCTGGGGAGGCGTCGCGCTGTGTGCCTTGTCTCGTCTTAGCTAAAAGGCTGGCCTATGCAGCGACTCTATCGGAAACGCATCGTGCTCGGCGTCGGCGGCGGTATCGCTGCCTACAAGAGCGCCGAACTGGTACGTCGCTTACGCGACCAGGGCGCCGACGTTCATGTCGTCATGACCCACGGCGGCCGCGAATTCATTACCCCGCTGACCCTGCAGGCGTTGTCCGGCCATCCCGTGCACCTGGACTTGCTCGATCCCGCCGCCGAAGCCGCGATGGGCCATATCGAGCTGGCCAAATGGGCCGACCTGGTGCTGATCGCCCCGGCCACCGCCGACATCATGGCGCGCCTGGCGCAAGGCGTGGCCAATGACCTGTTGACCACGCTGGTGCTGGCCACCGACGCCCAGGTCACCCTGGCGCCGGCCATGAACCAGGCCATGTGGCGCGATCCAGCCACCCAGGCCAATGCGCAGACTCTCGTTCAGCGCGGCATGCGCCTGTTCGGGCCGGCGGCCGGCAGCCAGGCCTGCGGCGACGTGGGCCTCGGACGCATGCTGGAAGCCGACGAGCTGGCCCAATTGGCCGCCGACTGCTTCCAGCGCAACGTGCTGGACGGCGTGCGTGTGTTGATCACCGCCGGCCCGACCCAGGAAAACATCGACCCGGTTCGCTACATCACCAACCACAGCTCCGGCAAGATGGGCTTCGCCCTGGCCGAAGCGGCCGCCGAAGCCGGCGCGCAGGTGACGTTGGTCAGCGGCCCGGTGTTTTTGCCGACCCCGGATCGGGTACAGCGCATCGACGTGATCAGCGCCCGCGACATGCTGGCCGCCTGCGAAGCCGCGATGCCCAGCGATATCCTCATCGCCGCGGCGGCGGTGGCCGATTACCGCCCGGAAGTGATCGCCGCGCAGAAGCTCAAGAAAGACCCCACCACCGGCGACGGCCTGTTCTTGCAGATGGTGCGCAACCCGGACATTCTCGCCACCCTGGCCGGGCGCCCGGACCGGCCGTTCAGCGTCGGCTTTGCCGCCGAAACCGAGCACCTGCTCGACTATGCCGCGCGCAAGCTCAAGGACAAGAACCTCGACCTGATCGTCGCCAACGACGTCGCCAACCCGACCATCGGCTTCAACAGCGAAGAGAACGCCATCACCGTCATTGACCGCCAGTTGCAGCAGACTGGCTTCGCCCAGACCAGCAAGGGCAAGATCGCCCGCCAGCTGATCGCCCTTATCGCCGCGCGTTACACCGCTCACTGAGACCGCCATGCACGCTTTGCAAGCCAAGATCCTCGATCCCCGCCTGGGCCGCGATTTCCCGCTGCCCGGCTACGCCACGCCGGGCTCCGCCGGCCTCGATTTGCGCGCCATGTTGGCCGAAGACCTGACCCTGCAGCCGGGCCAGACCGTGCTGATTCCCACCGGGCTGGCCATCCATATTGCCGACCCGGGCCTGGCCGCGCTGATCCTGCCGCGCTCGGGCCTGGGCCATAAGCACGGCATCGTGCTCGGCAACCTGGTCGGGCTGATCGATTCCGACTACCAGGGCGAGCTGATGGTGTCCTGCTGGAACCGAGGCAACGACGCCTTCACCGTCAAGATTGGCGAGCGCCTGGCCCAACTGGTGCTGGTGCCGGTGGTGCAGGCGCATTTCGAGCTGGTCGAGGAATTCGACGACAGCCTGCGCGGCACCGGCGGCTTCGGTCACTCCGGCAGCCACTAGCAGGCCGTTGGAAACGTAGGCGAGGCAGGCAAGACAAGGCAAAAACGGGCGAGGAAGCGGAGTTTAGCGTTCTAAATGAGCATTCCGAGCCTGTTTTTAACGCAGTATTGCCAACGCAGGTAGTTTTTCAACGGCCTGCTAGCCCTTTCCGGAACACTGCGGCACAGGGAGACGTACGTGAAACGCCAGAATAAAAATAATCAGAACGCTCGCCCGACGAGCCCGGCGCCCCGCCAACCGACACGCAACAGCTCCGGCTGGCTGCCTAGCCTGCTGATCGGCCTCACTGGCCTGCTGGCCGCCGGCCTGCTACTCGGTTATAGCCTGCTCGAACAGCGCCAGCAGCAACAGGCCCGCCTGGTACAGGCGTGGGCCAACAGCCAGGCCAGCGCCTTGCAACAGGGCCTGGTCCTCCTGACTGCCGATGCCCAGTCATTGGCGCAGCAGCCCCAGGTCCTCCAGGCCTTGGGCAATGACGACAAGGAACTGCGGCACCAGGCCGAACGAGGCCTGGCGACCTCTGCCGGGGTTATCGACGCCGTGCTCACTCGCCGGGGTGAAGCACGCCCCGACCGCAGCCGCAGCGTGCCGGTGAGTTTCGCCGCCGTGGATCTGCAGCGGCGCGCCGAAAACGGCCTCAAGCCCCCGCCGGAGGCCTATCAGGTCGGCGAACGCTGGCTGCTCTACAGCGCGGTTGCCGTAGGTGAAGACAACCAACCGCTGGGCAGCCTGTTGCTGGTGACCGATCTGCAACGCCTGCTGCGCACTCTACCCGTGCTGCCCGCCGAAGCCGGCCAGCTGCGCCTGACCCAGCAATTCGGCAATGCTCCGGCGCAACTGCTCACCCAACGCGGCGGCTCCGGTGCTGCGGATTCAAGTGTTGTCCTGAACAGCGGCAATCCCCACTGGCAACTGAGCTTCAGCCCCAGCGGCACGCTGGCCAGCCTGCCAGCACCGCACTGGCTGGGCTTTGCCGCCCTGCTCGCTCTGGCCGGGCTGGTGCTGAGCCTGCAATGGCTGCACAAACAGCACAAGCGCCGCCTGCACAACGATGCCCGCCAACTGGGCCAGATGCTGCAAGCCCTCATCGACGGCAAGAATATCCAGGCGCCACGTCTGCACTTGGCTGAACTCGACCCGTTGGCGCAGCAACTGGCACGCCTGCCACACCAGGCTTCGCCGTCCACGCCTACGGCAGCTGCGCCGAAACCGCAGGCGGATAGCCAACTGGTCGACCCGTTGTTCCAGCCCACGGAAATCCTTGACCTGGACCTTCCCGAACTCGATCCGCCGTCTGCCACGCCCGACACGGCCGGTGCCGTTCCCGCGTTGCCGGCAAGCATCTTTCGCGCCTATGACATCCGCGGCGTGGTCGGTGACAGCCTGACTGCGGACAGCGCCTACTGGATCGGCCGCGCCATCGGCTCGGCCAGCCTGGCCAAGGGCGAGCCACGTGTGGCCGTCGGCCGCGACGGACGCCTGTCCGGTCCGCTGCTGGTGCAGCCGCTGATCCAGGGTCTGGTCGATTGCGGCTGCCAGGTCACTGACCTGGGCATGGTGCCCACGCCGGTGCTCTACTTCGCCACCCATGTACTGCCGGCCACGTCTGGGGTCATGCTGACCGGGAGCCACAACCCGCCGGTTTACAACGGCTTCAAGATCGTCATCGCCGGCGACACCCTGGCCAATGAGCAGATCCTGGCGCTGAAGACCCGCCTCGATACCCAAGACCTGGCCAACGGTGTGGGCAGCGTCGAACAGATCGATATCCTGCCGCGTTATTTCGCCCAGATTCGCGACGACATCGCCTTGGCCAAACCCATGAAAGTGGTGATCGACTGCGGCAACGGCGTCGGTGGCGTGATTGCCCCGCAGCTGATCGAAGCGCTGGGCTGCACAGTGGTTCCCCTGTATTGCGAGGTGGATGGTCACTTCCCCAACCACCACCCCGACCCGGGCAAGCCGGACAACCTCAAGGACCTGATCGCCCGCGTCAAGGCCGAAAAAGCCGACCTGGGCCTGGCCTTCGACGGCGATGCCGACCGCGTGGGCGTGGTGACCAACACCGGCACCATCGTCTATCCGGACCGCCTGCTGATGCTGTTCGCCAAGGACGTGGTTTCGCGCAACCCCGGCGCCGATGTGATCTATGACGTCAAGTGCACCCGGCGCCTGGCCGCGCTGGTCAGCGCCCACGGCGGGCGACCGGTGATGTGGAAAACCGGCCACTCGCTGATGAAGAAGAAGATGAAGGAAACCGGCGCACTGCTGGCCGGCGAAATGAGCGGGCATATTTTCTTCAAGGAACGCTGGTTCGGCTTTGACGACGGCATTTACGCCGCTGCGCGCTTGCTGGAAATTCTCAGCCTGGAACAACAAGCCGCCGAACCGCTGTTCGCCGCCTTCCCCGATGATATATCCACCCCGGAGATCAACATTCCGGTCACCGAGGACAGCAAATTCAAGATCATCGCCGCGCTGCAACGCAACGCCCAGTGGGGCGAGGCGCAACTCACCACCCTGGATGGCTTGCGCATCGATTATCCCCACGGCTGGGGCCTGGTGCGCGCCTCCAACACCACGCCGGTACTGGTGTTGCGCTTCGAGGCGGAAAGCACCGGCGAGCTGGAGCGTATCAAGGCCGTGTTCCGCGAACAGCTGCACAAGGTGGTGCCCAAGCTGGCGCTGCCGTTCTAGGGTGGCGAGAAAAAATGGCCGAACAGCTGACTTTTCCCGCAGATCCTTAGTCTTACAGCCGATAATTGCCACAGCCACCGCACCACGCCCTTGCGTGGTGCTGGTCGCCTTTATAACCCCCGAATCGTTGCACCGGAGTTCCGCATGACCCTCAGTCGTGATGACGCTACCCAAGTCGCCCAGGTACTGTCCGAAGCGCTGCCCTACATTCGCCGCTTCGTCGGCAAGACCCTGGTGATCAAGTACGGCGGCAACGCCATGGAGAGCGACGAGCTGAAGACCGGCTTCGCCCGCGACATCGTGCTGATGAAGGCGGTGGGCATCAATCCGGTGGTGGTGCACGGCGGCGGCCCGCAGATCGGCGACCTGCTCAAGCGCCTGTCCATCGAGAGCCACTTCATCGACGGCATGCGCGTCACCGACAGCCAGACCATGGACGTGGTGGAAATGGTCCTCGGCGGCCAGGTCAACAAGGACATCGTCAACCTGATCAACCGTCACGGCGGCCAGGCCCTGGGCCTGACCGGCAAAGACGCCAACCTGATTCGCGCCCGCAAGCTGAAAGTCACCCGCCAGACGCCGGAAATGACCCAGCCGGAAATCATCGACATCGGCCAGGTCGGCGAAGTGGTCCACATCAACACCGACCTGATCACCCGCCTGGTGAACGGCAACTTCATCCCGGTGATCGCGCCGATTGGCGTGGGCAAGGATGGCGAGTCCTACAACATCAACGCCGACCTGGTGGCTGGCAAAGTCGCCGAGGCGCTCAAGGCCGAGAAGCTGATGCTGCTGACCAACATCGCCGGCCTGATGGACAAGCAGGGCAACGTGCTCACCGGCCTGTCCACCGAGCAGGTGGATGCGCTGATCGCCGATGGCACCATCTACGGCGGCATGCTGCCGAAGATCCGTTGCGCCCTGGAAGCGGTGCAGGGCGGCGTGAACAGCGCGCACATCATCGACGGCCGGGTGCCCAATGCGGTGCTACTGGAGATCTTCACCGACACCGGCGTCGGCACGCTGATCACCAACAACAGCGGCGCCTAAACACCCAGTCCCAGTAACGAGCAGGGGAGCCGCGGCTCCCCTTTTTCATGCTCAGTCCGAACGGCGGAAGCGTCCACTCTCGCAGCGCCGCCGGCCACTCCTCCGCGGCTCGGAAAGCGCGACTCAGCCTTCACCCAGCAGCGCGGCGATGCGCGCCCGATCCGCGGCAAACGTCTGTTCGGCGTCCCGCTGGGCACGCTGGTAGCGTTCGATGTCTTTGTGCAGACGCTGGTGCTCGCGCTCCAGTTCGGCAATCTGCACGAGCAGCGACTCCGGCACAGAACGGCCGGCGCGTTCCTGCCCGGCGGCCTGGACTTGCAAGACGTTTTGCTGGTTGCGCGCGGCCTGCTGATTGCCCTGGGCAATGCGGATCAGCCCGTCCAGTTCAGCCAGCTTGCGTTGTCTGGCGCGGTCGACATCCGCCACCCCGGCATACAGGCGCAGCAGTTTGGCATCCGCCTCGGCTCGCGCCTTTTCGGCTTGCAACTGCTGGTATTGCTCGGCAGTTAAGGCCGGCGGGACTACCCGGATCACCCGGCCCTGGCTGTTAAGCACTTCATAGCCCTTGCCGATGAATTGCGCCGGCACGCCATGCCGATCGAGCACCATTACGCCCTGGTCATTGACGTAGCGATACAGTTCGCTGGCCGCCACCGGCCAGGCCAGTAGCGACAACAGTGCCAGCATCCCGTAAAACCGTCCCTGTCCAGTCATGCTCCGTTACTCCCTAATGCAAATCAGACGCCGTACTGCGCGCGGTAGGCTTCCACCGCCGGCAGGTAGCGTTTGAGCTCAGCGTCTTCAGCGAGGTATTCCAGTACCTGGGCCAGCGACACGATGCTGATCACCGGCATGACGAAATCGCGCTCCACTTCCTGAATGGCCGACAATTCTCCCTGCCCGCGCTCCTGACGGTTGAGGGCAATCAGCACACCGGCGGCCTGCGCACCCTGGGTCTGGATAATCTGCATGACTTCACGAATCGCCGTGCCGGCGGTGATCACGTCATCGACAATCAACACGCGGCCCGCCAATGGCGCCCCCACCAGAGTACCGCCTTCGCCGTGATCCTTGGCTTCCTTGCGGTTGAAGCACCAGGGCAGGTCGCGGCCATGCTGCTCGGCCAACGCCACGGCAGTGGTCGCCGCCAACGGAATGCCCTTGTAGGCCGGGCCGAACAGCACATCGAAATCGATACCGCTATCCTGGATGGCCGCCGCATAAAACTGGCCCAGCTTGGCCAGCGCGCCGCCGCTGTTGAACAGCCCGGCGTTGAAAAAATACGGGCTGGTCCGTCCGGACTTGAGGGTGAACTCACCAAAACGCAGCACGCCGCGTTCGATGGCAAAACGGATGAAGTCGCGCTGGTAAGCCTGCATGAAAAAACCTGAATTGAGCCGATTGCAAACGGCTCGCATGATACACGCCCGGCCGGCCACACGCATTCGAGGTGACAGCGCCTCGAGTGGGTACGCGTTGAGACAGATGACTCTTAAACGCCTAAGAGTTTTTAGGCATCGTGTCGATAGGCAGAAACTTAACGTAACGCTGCGTTATACCAGCTTGGAATGATAAGATTCCCAACCACTATTGCCGGCCAGCTCACAATGTTGGCTTTCTGTAAATTTGAACTGCCTATCCTTGCGGTTCCTCGGGCGCAGATGATCAATCTGATCACGCCCACCCGACCTTTTTGGGGCCATTTATGCGGATCATCAATGTGAACGTGAATGGCATTCAGGCGGCAGCCGAGCGAGGTCTTCTCAGCTGGCTGCAAGCCCAGAATGCCGACGTGATCTGCCTGCAAGACACGCGCGCTTCTACTTTCGAACTGGATGACCCGGCTTTTCAGCTAGACGGTTATTTCCTGTACGCGTGCGAGGCCGAAGTGCCCAGTCAGGGCGGCGTGGCGATTTATTCCCGCCAGCAGCCCAAGGCCGTCATCAGCGGCCTCGGCTTTGAAACAGCCGACCGTTACGGGCGTTACCTGCAGGCCGATTTCGACAAGGTGAGTATCGCCAGCCTGCTGCTGCCCTCTGGCCAGGACGGCGATGAGAGCCTGAACCAGAAATTCAAGTTCATGGAAGACTTCGCACGCTACCTGGACAAGCAGCGTCGCAAGCGCCGCGAGTACATTTATTGCGGTTCCCTGCACGTCGCCCACCAGAAAATCGATGTGAAGAACTGGCGCGATTGCCAGCAGCTTCCGGGCTTCCTGGCACCCGAGCGGGGCTGGATGGACGAAGTCCTGGGCACCATGGGCTATGTCGACGCGTTGCGCGAGGTCAGCCGCGAGGGCGACCAGTACAGCTGGTGGCCCAACAGTGAACAAGCCGAAACCCTCAACCTGGGCTGGCGCTTCGATTACCAACTGCTGACCCCTGGCATGCGCCGCTGCGTGCGCAGTGCCAAACTGCCTCGCCAGCCGCGCTTCTCTCAACACGCACCGCTGACAGTCGATTACGACTGGCTGCTGAGTGTTTGACACTCATCCGCGCCCAAAACCGCAGCAATAGCTGCGGTTTTTTCTTTTTAAATCAAAAATTTAGGTTTTTCTGTGCATTTTTGGCGCAGCACTCTTATATATTTCCGAAAGGAATATTAAAAACACAAAATGTTATTTATTAGAAATAAAAAGCCTGCTTAGAATCATTGCCTGATTTCCCGCGCCTCGCGCTTTCACGAAGTTGAGCAGTCTCATGAACAGCCCCTCCCTGCGTCACCTGCTAGCCAGCAGCCTTACCGTTCTGGCCTTGACCGGCACCGTGCCCAGCCTGGCCGCAGCCGCCCCTGGCCTGATCGTTTCCCAAGCCGAATTCCGGACCCTGAGCCAACAGGCTGGGGTCAAAATCCTCGACATCCGCAGCGAAGCCGAATACGCCAAGGGGCATGTTGCCGGTGCGATTCATCTGCCCTGGCAGGCATTGAACGTTTCCGAGCGCGATGGCATTCGCAACGAATACGCCGACGACGCGCAAATTGAGCAGGCCTTGCGCCAAGCGGGCATCAGCTATGACGACACCTTGCTGATTTATGGCGCCACCTCCATGGCAGGACGCACCTACGTCGTGCTGGAATATGCCGGCTTCGACAAGCTGCACGTTCTTGACGGCGGCCTGAGCCAGTGGAAAGGCAAGCTGACCACCCAGCCCACCCGCGTCACGCCGAGCGAGTTCAAACTCACTCGGACGCGTGAAAACCGTGTGGAACGGGACTTCGTCACCCAGCACATCGGCGCCACGGACACCGTCATCCTCGACGGCCGTTTTCTGGCGGCCTCGGAAGACGGCGTGATTCCCAGTGCCAAAGCCATTCCGGTTACTGACTTCCTGAACAAGAAGACCTCCGAGGTCCGCAACCGCCAGGACGTACTCAATGAACTGGCCGCCAAGGGCATCACCCCTGACAAGGCGGTGGTGTCCTACTGCGGCAGCGGCGCCTTTGCGTCCAGCTCCTACCTGTTCCTCAAGGATCTGGGCTTCAACAACGTCAAGTTCTATGACAAGAGCTGGGATGACTGGAGCCGCGCCAACACGCCACAAACCCTGCAGCTGGCCAACTTCAACTTTGCTGGCGATGCCTTGAACCAGGCCAACTCCCTGGGCCCGAGATTCCTCGATGAAGCCGCCGTGCGCGCCGCGCAGAAGGCCGGCGCCGTGGTGGTGGATGTGCGTCCCGCCGACGATTACGTGGTCGGGCGTATCCCGGACTCGGTCAATGTGTACTGGAACGACACCCTGAATGCCGACCGCACCCTGAAGAGTTCTGCCGAACTGCGCGAGCTGTTCGCCAAGCAAGGCGTGCGCGCCAACACCCATGTGGTGATCTTCGCCCGGGGCGGCCTGCAACTTGCCCAGGCCTATACCGTGCTGAAGCTGCTGGGCGTCGAACGCGTGGATGCGTTCGAAGGCAAATGGGAAGGATGGGTCAACCCCGGCTACGGTCCGTTCAAAGGCTGATTCATGAGCATTCTTGTCTCCCAGACCCCAGCGGTCGCGGCAGACAAGCGTATCGATACCCCGGTCGCCCTGGTGGCGGCTGTGGGTATCGTCGCGCTTGCGCTGGCCTGTTTTTACACCATTGACGCGCGCCAGGGCCTGCTCGCTCTGGTCGGCGCCGGTTTCGGCTATGTCATGTACCACGCCAGCTTCAGCTTCGCCGGCGGCTGGCGCGCGGCAATCACCGAGGGCCGCACCGCCAGCATCCGCGCGCAGATGCTGGGTATCGGCCTGACCTGCGTGGTGCTCATACCGTTGCTGCAAGCCGGCTCGGCGTTTGGACAGCCGCTGACCGGCGCTGTCGGGCCTGTCGGCCTCTCACTGATCGTCGGATCCTTGATGTTCGGTTTTGGCATGCAGCTGGGTGGCGGCTGCGCCTCCGGCACGCTGTTTACCATCGGCGGCGGCAGCGTACGCATGCTGATCACCCTGGCATTCTTCATCGCTGGTGCGTTGCTGGGCACGGCTCACCTGCCCTGGTGGTCGCAGCAGTGGCATATCGGTGTGATCCAACCCGCCAACGACTGGGGTTCACTACCGGTTATCGTCCTGCAGCTGGCCGCCCTCGGTGGCGTGTTCTTCCTGGCGCGGCGCTGGGAACAACGCAAGCGCCAATACGTGGCCTCGATTTTCCGCGCCCCCGCCGGTGTCCCTGAGCTAAGCAACGGACAGCGCCTGTGGCGCGGCTATTGGCCACTGGCCTGGGCTTCGCTGGCCCTGGCGTTGCTCAGCGTGGCCAACCTGCTTCTGTCGGGACAACCGTGGTCGGTGACCTTCGCCTTCAACCTGTGGGGCGCCAAGCTCGCCGACCTGGTTGGGCTGAACGTCAGCAGCTGGGAATACTGGACCTGGTCGATGCCGGCCGCCGCCCTGGAAGGACCGATCCTGGCGGAAACCACCTCAGTAACCAACTTCGGCCTGATTCTCGGTGCGTTGTTCGCGGCCGGTCTAGCCGGGCGTTTCGCCCCGGTCTCGCGCATCCCGCTCGGCTCGGCCCTGGCGGCCATTATCGGCGGCCTGCTAATGGGTTACGGCGCGCGCCTGGCCTTTGGTTGCAACGTCGGCGCGCTGTTTAGTGGCATCGCTTCCGGCAGTCTGCACGGCTGGGTCTGGTTTGCCCTGGCCTTTATCGGCAGCGTGCTCGGCGTGCGCGCCCGCCGCTGGTTTGGCCTGGAGAACTGAGATGAGCACCACTCAACCCCGTAGCCCAGCGCGCATCCTGCTGCTGGTGTTGTTGTTGGCGATTACCGCCGCGCTGGTTATCGACACCCGCACCAACCTGCAGGACGGCCCGGTGAGCGCCTTGCGCACCCAGGAGCCGGTTGAAGGCGATGCCGGCAGTGTCGATGCCTTTTGCGGTTTCGCCCCGTGCGGCATGCCCTTGGAATGCAACTGAGCACACCGCCATAAAAAAAGCCCTGCATCTGCAGGGCTTTTTTTATTTAACCAACCGCCAACAGAAGGGATACCGATAGGCCACTCCGTCGTTGGCCTTGATGCCGGCAATGATCACCAGCACCAGGGCGACCACGCTGACCAGCACCATCAGCGGGAAGCCGATCAGTATCCAGGCCAGCAGCCCGCACACCATCAACACAACGCTTACGGTAATCTGGAAATTCAGCGCTTCCTTGCCCTGCTGGTCAACGAACGGATCCAGGTCCTTCTTCAGCTGCCAGACGATCAGCGGCCCCAGCACATTGCCGATCATCGGCACGATGAACCAGGCGAAGGCGGCGTAGTGACAGAGCATGGCCCAGCGACGAGCCTCGACACTGGGCTGCGGAACCAAGGGTTGATCGCTCATCGCAAAGGCTTCCTTCAGTCGGCCAGCGCGGCGCGCTGCAAGGCGAACAGCTCATCAAGGCCGCTGCGGGCCAGGGCCAGCATGGCATTGAGTTCTTCAGGCTGGAACGGAGCGCCTTCGGCGGTGCCCTGCACTTCGATAAAACCACCGGCGTCGGTCATGACCACGTTGAGGTCGGTTTCCGCCGCAGAGTCTTCCAGGTAATCGAGGTCGAGCACCGGCTCGCCCTTGTAGATGCCCACCGAGACTGCCGCGATCATCTGCTTGATCGGATCGCCATTCTTCAGGGCGCCGCGCTTCTTGAGGATTTTCAACGCATCAATCAGCGCAACCATGGCGCCGGTAATCGACGCGGTGCGGGTGCCGCCGTCAGCCTGGATCACGTCGCAGTCGACGTACAGGGTGTTCTCGCCCAGCTTGCTCATATCCAGCGCGGCACGCAGCGAACGACCGATCAGCCGTTGGATTTCCAGGGTCCGACCGCCCTGTTTGCCACGGCTGGCCTCACGCTGGGTACGCTCGCCGGTGGCGCGCGGCAGCATGCCGTATTCGGCGGTCAACCAGCCTTGCCCCTGCCCTTTGAGGAAGCGCGGCACGCCGGACTCGACACTCACGGTGCAGATCACCTTGGTATCGCCGAACTCGACCAGTACCGAGCCTTCGGCATGCTTGGTGTAGTTACGGGTAATGCGGATCTGACGCAGCTGTTCGGCGGCGCGGCCACTGGGACGCTTCATGGAGGACTTCCTGCTGGAGAGAAATTTCAGCCGACATTATAGGGGGTTGGTCAGCCATATAGGCAGTTGCCCACGCAAGGCAACCCGTGGATTGAG
Organism: uncultured Pseudomonas sp.; assembly: GCA_964410065.1. GTDB lineage: Bacteria > Pseudomonadota > Gammaproteobacteria > Pseudomonadales > Pseudomonadaceae > Serpens. Next base: position 27,353 of record CAYPFO010000007.1, on the reverse strand, counting down.
CCGGACGGCACGCCATACGAGGCGTCCGCGTGGCGTCCAAGGCGGGAAGCCTACAGCTTAAAGGTGTTTTTTCCCTTACAATCTCGGGTCTTTCGTTACCCATATCCCAGAGGTTTATCCCATGGTGCACAGCATGACCGCCTTCGCCCGCAGCGAGCGCACCGGCCCCCACGGCACCCTGGTCTGGGAACTGCGTTCGGTCAATCACCGCTATCTGGAGCCGCACCTGCGTCTGCCGGAATCCTTTCGCGACCTCGAAGGCGCCGTACGCGATGCGCTGCGCCAGGGCCTGTCGCGCGGCAAGGTCGAGTGCACGCTGCGCCTGGTGGAGGACACCACCGGCAAGCCGCTGCAGATTGATCGCGAGCGCGCCGCCCAGTTGATCAATGCCGCCGAAAGCGTGGCTGCGCTGATTAAGCAGCCGGCGCCGCTCAATCCGCTGGAAGTGCTTGCCTGGCCGGGCGTGCTGGTCGCCGATGCCGCCGACCCGCAAGCCCTCAACGCCGCTGCCACCCAGCTGTTTCGCGAGGCTTTGGAGGAGTTACGCCAAGGCCGCGAGCGTGAAGGGGCGGAGCTGAGCAAACTGCTCAACGAGCGCCTGGACAGTATTCTCGAAGAGGTCGTCACGCTGCGCCAGCAAGTACCACAGATGCTCGCCCTGCAACGCCAGAAAATCCTCGATCGCTTCGCCGAGCTGAAGGGCGAACTCGACCCGCAGCGCCTGGAGCAGGAACTGGTGCTGCTGGCCCAGAAAAGCGATGTTGCTGAGGAACTCGACCGCCTGAGCACCCATGTCGGTGAAGTACGCCGCGTGCTCAAGGCCGGCGGCGCCGCCGGACGGCGACTGGATTTCCTCATGCAGGAACTCAACCGCGAAGCCAACACCCTCGGCTCCAAGGCCTTTGACCCGCGCAGCACCCAGGCGGCGGTCAACCTCAAGGTGCTGATCGAACAGATGCGCGAACAAGTGCAAAACATCGAGTGAGCAAGATTCCCATGACCCCCGCCAACGGCACTCTGTACATCGTTTCCGCCCCTTCCGGGGCCGGTAAAACCAGCCTGGTCAAGGCGCTGATCGATAGCATGCCGCAGGTGCGCGTATCGGTTTCGCACACCACCCGCGGCATTCGCCCGGGCGAGGTGGACGGCGTGAATTATCACTTCACGGCCCGCGAGCAGTTCCAGGCAATGCTGGAACGCAGCGAGTTCCTCGAACACGCTGAAGTCTTCGGCAACCTGTACGGCACCTCCCAGCGCTGGCTGGAGCAGACCCTCGCCGAGGGCTACGACCTGATCCTGGAAATCGATTGGCAGGGCGCGCAACAGGTGCGCCGGCTGATGCCCCAGGCACGCTCGATCTTCATCCTGCCGCCGACCCAGCAGGCCCTGCGCCAGCGCCTGACCAACCGCGGCCAGGACAGCGACGAGGTCATCGACGACCGCATGCGCGAGGCGGTCAGTGAAATGAGTCATTACGTCGAGTATGACTACCTGGTGATCAACGACGACTTCGCCCACGCCCTGGACGATCTCAAGGCGATCTTTCGCGCCAATCAGTTGCGCCATGATGCCCAGCAACAACGCCATCAGCAGTTGCTGAACGAATTGCTGGCATAAGACTACGAATAACCGCAGAGTGGATGTCGTTGCATCCGCTCTGGCTCGCTCGCCGGGTCCATGAGCACACCCTGAAAGTTCCGCATTTCGCGGGCCTGCAGCGTGTCGCTTATCGGGTGCCGTTGCTTTTAAAGCTTCCCTTAATGCTGGTGATTTTCTAGACTTGCCAGTCCGCTCGCCCCTAGGGCAGCCGCCCCATTCGCTATTCGCAGAGGAACATCATGGCCCGCGTTACCGTTGAAGACTGCCTGGACAACGTTGATAACCGCTTCGAGCTGGTCATGCTCGCCACCAAGCGTTCCCGTCAGCTGGCCACCGGCGGCAAGGAGCCGAAGGTAGCCTGGGAAAATGACAAGCCCACCGTTGTCGCCCTGCGTGAAATCGCCAGCGGCCTGATCGATTACGACGTGATCGCCCAGGAAGAAATCGTTGAAGACGAGCCGCTGTTCGCTGCCTTCGAGGACGAGGCCAACAACGAGGCCCTGTAAAATCATGCCTGGTCGACGTCTCGCGGTAACCGGGATCCTCACCGGCAGCAGGAGGTAATCTCATGCCCGGTATTGAAACCCTCGCCGACAGGTTGTCGACCTATCTGGGACCGGACCAGGTCAATCTGGTCCGCCGCGCCTATTACTACGCCGAGCAGGCCCACGACGGGCAGCGCCGGCGCAGCGGCGAAGCGTACGTCACCCATCCCCTGGCGGTGGCCAACATCCTCGCGGAAATGCACATGGACCATCAGAGCCTGATGGCCGCCATGCTGCATGATGTGATCGAGGACACCGGCATCGCCAAGGAAGCGCTCACCGTGCAATTCGGCGAAACCGTCGCCGAACTGGTCGATGGGGTCAGCAAGCTGACCCAGATGAACTTCGAGACCAAAGCCGAGGCGCAAGCGGAAAATTTCCAGAAAATGGCCATGGCCATGGCCCGCGACATTCGCGTGATCCTGGTCAAGCTCGCCGACCGCCTGCACAACATGCGCACCCTCGATGCCATGCCGCACGAGAAGAGCCGGCGCATTGCCAAGGAAACCCTGGAGATCTACGCGCCCATCGCCAATCGTCTGGGCATGCACAACATTCGCGTCGAGTTCGAGGACCTTGGCTTTCACGCCATGTACCCGATGCGCTGCGAACGCATCCGTGCAGCGGTGCGCGGCGCGCGGGGCAACCGCAAGGAAATCGTCAACAAGATCGAAGCATCGCTGACCCACTGCCTGGAGCGTGAAGGCCTGGAGGGCGAGGTCAGTGGCCGCGAGAAGCACCTGTTCAGCATCTACAAGAAGATGCGCGGCAAGCGCAAGGCGTTCTCCGAGATCATGGACGTGTACGCCTTCCGCATCGTGGTCGACAAGGTCGACACCTGCTACCGCGTGCTGGGCGCCGTGCACAGCCTGTACAAGCCGCTGCCGGGGCGCTTCAAGGACTTCATCGCGATTCCCAAGGCCAACGGCTATCAGTCGCTGCACACCACGCTGTTCGGCATGCACGGGGTGCCCATCGAGATCCAGATCCGCACCCAGGAAATGGAGGACATGGCCAACAACGGCATCGCCGCGCACTGGCTGTACAAGTCCCGCGGCGACGATTCGCCACGCAGCAGCCATGCCCGCGCCCGTCAGTGGGTCAAGGGCATCCTCGAGCTGCAGCAGCGCGCCGGCAACTCGCTGGAATTCATCGAGAGCGTGAAGATCGACCTGTTCCCCGACGAGGTCTACGTGTTCACGCCCAAGGGTCGCATCATGGAGCTGCCCAAAGGCTCCACCGCGGTCGACTTTGCGTATGCGGTGCACACCGACGTTGGCAACAGCTGCATCGCCTGTCGCATCAATCGCCGCCTGGCGCCGCTGTCGCAGCCACTGGAAAGCGGCGAGACGGTGGAAATCGTTACCGCACCCGGCACCCGGCCAAATCCCGCCTGGCTGAACTTCGTGGTCAGCGGCAAGGCGCGCACGCATATTCGCCACGCCCTTAAGCAGCAGCGCCGCTCCGAGTCGATCAGCCTCGGCGAACGCCTGCTCAACAAGGCGCTGGCCGGCTTTGACAGTGATCTGGAGCATATTGCCCCGGAACGTTTCCAGGTGTTGCTTGACGCGTATCAGCTGGAAGTCCTCGAGGACCTGCTCGAAGAAATCGGCTTGGGCAACCGCATGGCCTATGTCGTGGCCCGTCGTCTGCTCACCGGCGACAGCAATGAGCAATTGCCCAGCGCCGCGGAAGGCCCGTTGGCCATTCGCGGCACCGAAGGCTTGGTGCTCAGTTACGCCAAGTGCTGCACGCCGATTCCGGGTGACCCGATTGTCGGCCACCTGTCGGCCGGCAAGGGCATGGTGGTGCACCTGGACGGGTGCAAGAACATCGCCGAAATCCGCACCAACCCGGAAAAATGCATCCCGCTGACCTGGGCCAAGGATGTCAGCGGCGAATTCAACGTCGAATTGCGCGTTGAGCTGGAACACCAGCGCGGGCTCATCGCCCTGCTCGCCGGCAGCGTCAACGCGGCCGATGGCAACATCGAAAAGATCAGCATGGACGAACGCGACGGCCGCCTGAGCGTGGTGCAGATGGTGGTCAGCGTCCGTGACCGTGTACACCTGGCGCGGGTCATCAAGAAGCTGCGCATTCTGATGGGCGTGACGCGCATTACCCGCGTCAGGGCCTGACATCAGCGGCAAGCTTCCAGCTGCAAGCCTCAAGTAAAAGCTACGTGCAGCCTGCAGCCCGATAACCGCCTTTACTTGCAGCTTTAAGCTCGTCGCTTGAAGCTGCCTTCACCAAGGAGATTTCCATGAGCAAGACCGTCATCACCTCCGACAAGGCTCCCGCCGCCATCGGCACCTATTCCCAGGCCATCAAGGCCGGCAACACCGTCTACATGTCCGGGCAGATCCCGCTGGACCCGAAGACCATGGAACTGGTCGAGGGCTTCGAAGCGCAGACCGTGCAGGTCTTTGAAAACCTCAAGTCGGTTGCCGAAGCCGCCGGCGGCTCGCTGGCCGACGTCGTCAAGCTGAACATCTACCTGACCGACCTGGCCAACTTCGGCCAGCTCAACGAGATCATGGGCCGTTACTTCCAGCAGCCCTATCCGGCCCGCGCCGCCATCGGCATCAACAGCCTGCCCAAGGGTTCGCTGGTGGAAATGGACGCCATCCTGGTCGTCGAATAAGCACGCCCTCTGCCTGCAGGGCTTCGCCTGCAGGTGATCGTGGCGTCTCGGGCTGATGCGCAGCGCAGCCTGCTGAGAAGGCCCCCTTCAACGGTTGATCGGTGGAGGGGGCCTTCACGCATCACAACCATCCTTCTGGAATTACACGCCCTGCGTCAGTAACGCGGCATAGCCTTCCCGGTAGCTTGGATACTCCGGTCGCCAGCCCAGCGCTCGAGCCCGCGCGTTGCTACAGCGCTTGCTGCCGGCGCGCCGCCCCAACGCCTGCTCAGCCCAGTGCTGGACACCCAACTGGTCGCGCAGCCAGGCCATCACCTCATGCAAGGCCGCCGGCTCGTCGTCCACGCCCAGATAGCAGTCGTCCAGCACCGTACCTTGCGCATCGGCCTGCAGCAAAAAAGCCAGCAAGCCGGCGGCATCGTCGCGATGGATGCGATTGGCAAACAGGGGCGGCTCACTCTGCACCCGCAGCCCGGCACGCGCTTGATCCAGCAGCATGCGACTGTGCGGACCGTACAGACCCGCAAGACGCACGACGCTAGCCGGCACGCCGCTGCCGAGCGCCACTTGCTCGGCCTCGAGCATGACCTGCCCGTTAAAGCCGCTCGGCGCGCACAGCGACTGTTCATCCACCCACTCGCCAGCCTGCTGGCCATAGACGGCCGTACTGGAAACGAACAAGAGTCGCCGCGGCCGCTGACCACGTTGCTCCAGCCAACCGAGCAGATTTCGCAGCCCCTCGACATAGGCGGCGCGATAGCCGGCTTCATCCCGCTGCTGGGCAGCCACGGCGTACAACACATAATCCGGCGCCGTTTTCGGCCAGTCCTCTGGGCAGCGCGGTGAGGCCAGGTCGGCAGCGAGGGGCTGAATAGCCGACGGCAAGCCTGCGACATGACGCCGCAAACCCTGCACGCGCCAGCCCTGTGCGGCCAGGCGCAAGCCGACCCGAGAACCGATATCGCCACAGCCGGCAATCAGCAAAGCAGGGGCATTGGTCATAATCTTCTCCATTAACAAAGCTGGAAACATTAGGCCATTGCGAGCTATAGCAAGCCACTCCACGCAGCCGCTAATCGATTTAGCCCTTTGACGAACGAGAATTAATTGCAATAATGCCGGCCATTCCGCTTCAGCGTCTCGCGCTGAACTGTCTTGCTCTCACGCGTAGGTCCGGCCCGCATGAAATCTTCGCTCTTCCGCGCCCAACCCCGGGTTCACTCCCCACGCCACTCGAGCGTTTTGCTGGCTGCCGTATTCAGCCTGCTGATCCTGCCAACCCAGGTGTTTGCCGAACCTGCAGCTGTGCCCGCCCCGACCGCGCAGGAAAGCACAGCGACTTCAACGGCTCTGCCCACACCGGCCCCGGATGCCGCCTCGCCCGCCGACAGCACGTCTGAAGCGCAAGCCGGCTCGCCAGACGCGCCGGCTGAGACCCCGCAACCGTCGGCAGAAGTGGCCCACGGCCTGAGTCATGACCTGTCGCCCTGGGGCATGTACCAAGGCGCCGACATCGTCGTTAAAGCCGTGATGATCGGCTTGATCCTCGCCTCCATCATCACCTGGACCATCGGCATCGCCAAAGGCCTTGAGTTGATGCGCGCCAAACGCCTGCTGCGCCGCGAAGCGCTGGAGATGAAGAAAGCTCGCAGCCTCAAGCAGGCCGCAGAGCAATCCCGTGAAGCACACAGCTTTACTCGCGTACTGATCGAAGATGCCCAGGACGAGTTGAACCTGTCCGGCAAGCACGCCGACAAGGAAGGCATCAAGGAGCGCGTCGGTTTTCGCCTGGACCGCCTGGTGGCCGCCAGCGGCCGGGAAATGAGTCAGGGTACCGGTGTACTTGCCACTATCGGGTCGACATCGCCGTTCATCGGACTGTTCGGCACCGTGTGGGGAATCATGAACAGCTTCATCGGTATCGCCAAGACCCAGACCACCAACCTCGCCGTGGTGGCTCCGGGTATCGCCGAAGCACTGCTGGCCACCGCCCTGGGCCTGGTCGCGGCCATTCCCGCAGTGATCATCTACAACGTTTTCGCTCGCTCGATCGCCGCCTACAAGGCACAGGTCGGCGATGCCGCAGCGCAAGTCCTGCTGCTGGTCAGCCGCGATCAGGACCATCAATCCTCCGGCGAGCGCAGCCCGCAGCCTCACGTGGTCAAGGTGGGCTAACCCATGGGCTTGCACCTGAAGGAAGGAAACGACGATCTCGCCGAAGCCAGTGAAATCAACGTAACGCCTTTCATCGACGTGATGCTGGTGCTGCTGATCATCTTCATGGTGGCCGCCCCGCTAGCCACCGTGGACGTCAAGCTTGACCTGCCGGCTGCTGCCGCCAAACCCGCGCCGCGCCCGGACAAACCGGTCTACCTGAGCATCAAGGAAGATCACAGCCTGTTCCTTGGCAACGACGAGATCAGCCTTGAGCAACTGGGCACGGCGCTGGACGGCGCCACCCAGGGTAAAAAAGACACCACGATTTTTCTGCGCGGGGACAGCGCCCTGGACTACGGCAACCTCATGGAGGTCATGGACGGCCTGCGCGCCGCCGGCTACCTGAAGATTGGCCTGGTGGGCCTGGAGACGGTCGGCCAGCAATGAGCAGCAGCGCGCGAAAACTGACTCACTGGAGCCTCAGCCTGCTGCTGGTACTCGGCATCCATGTCGGCCTGGCCCTTTGGTCGCTGTACTGGCAGCCTCAGGCTGCGCCCTTGGCCGATTTGCCGCCCCCAGCGATGATGCTGGAGCTGGCGCCGACTCCCGAAGCGCCCAGCCCGACACCACCGCCGCGCCCGCAAGAACCTGAGCCGGAACCTGAGCCTGAGCCTGAATTGCCCAAGCTGGCCGAGGCGCCCGAGCCGGAAATTGCCCTGCCACCGCCGCCAAAACCCAAGCCCAAGCCCAAGCCGAAACCGCCCAAGCCCAAGCCCCCCGAGCCCAAGCCGTTGCCACGCGAGCCAGAGCCAGAACCCGAGCCCACCCCGACACCGCCGGTGGAAACGCCGCCGGCCAAGCCGAGCCAACAGGCCCGTGCGCCCGAATCGTCGTCGCAGCTCTCGGCCAATACCCAGGCTACCCAGGGACAGCCGAGCTGGGAGAGCCGCTTGCTCGGTCACCTGAACCGCTACAAGCGTTACCCCAACGATGCTCGGCGGCGCGGCCAGGAAGGCGTAGTCCAGGTGCGCTTCGTGATCGATGCGCGCGGCCAGGTTCTCAGCCATGAGCTGGTCGGTCGCTCCGGCAGTCCCTCGCTGGACCGTGCCACCTTGCAAATGATCCGCCGTGCCCAGCCACTGCCACCGCCACCGCCCGAGCTATTGAAGAACGGCAGTATGGAAGTGGTTGCGCCATTCGTTTACTCGCTGGAGCGGGGGTAAACAGCGCCACGCTGAAGCGTTTTGCATTCTGATGGGTTCCAGCCGTCAGGACCTGAGTTCGTTCTACAGCAGTTGTTAGCCGTCTGCCGCTGCGTTTTCGCGCCACCTGCGGCCCGCCGGCGGTTGGTTCCAAACAAGACAGGGGCTATGCTTAAGGTCATTGCAATGGATATTCGCTATGACCCTCACTGAACTGCGCTATATCGTTACCCTCGCCCAAGAACAGCATTTCGGCCGCGCCGCCGAACGCTGTCATGTCAGCCAGCCCACGTTGTCCGTAGGCGTGAAAAAGCTTGAAGACGAACTGGGCGTGTTGATTTTCGAACGCAGCAAGAGCGCGGTACGCGTCACCCCTGTCGGCGAAGGTATCGTGGCCCAGGCGCAAAAAGTGCTCGAACAGGCCCAAGGCATTCGCGAGCTTGCCCAGGCAGGCAAGAACCAATTGGCCGCTCCGCTCAAGGTAGGCGCTATCTATACCGTTGGCCCGTACCTGTTCCCGCACCTGATTCCCCAGCTGCACCGCGTGGCCCCGGACATGCCGCTGTACATCGAAGAAAACTTTACCCATGTCCTGCGCGACAAACTGCGCACCGGGGAACTGGATGCGATCATCATCGCCCTGCCCTTCCAGGAAGCCGACGTACTGACTCGCTCGTTGTATGACGAGCCGTTTTACGTGCTGATGCCCAGCGGGCATCCCTGGTCCCAGAAAGAAACCATCGACGCCTCCGCGCTCAATGACAAAAGTCTGCTGCTGCTGGGTGAAGGCCACTGCTTCCGTGATCAGGTCCTTGAAGCCTGCCCGACCACTCGCCGAGGCGAAGCCGCCAATCACACCACGGTCGAGTCCAGCTCGCTGGAAACCATCCGCCATATGGTCGCCTCGGGGCTGGGTATCTCCGTCCTGCCGTTGTCGGCCGTCAACAGTCATCACTATGCGCCGGGCGTGATCGATATCCGCCCGATGACGCCACCGGTTCCCTACCGCACGGTCGCCATCGCCTGGCGGGCCAGTTTTCCGCGTCCCAAGGCCATCGAAGTGCTGATGGACTCGATTCGCCTCTGCTCGGTCAGTCGTTCGCCCAGTCCGGCGGCCACCGAGCCGGCATGAACGAATTATCCCAGGTGCCGGTGACCACCCTGAAAGGGGTGGGTGCGGCACTGGCGGAAAAACTTGCCAAGGTGGGTCTGGAAACCCTCCAGGACGTGCTGTTCCATCTGCCGCTGCGCTATCAGGACCGCACCCGCATTACTCCGATCGGTGCCCTGCGCCCCGGCCAGGACGCGGTGATCGAAGGCGTGGTCGCCGGTGTCGACGTGGTCATGGGCCGACGACGCAGCCTATTGGTACGCCTGCATGACGGCAGCGGCGGCTTGTCCCTGCGCTTTTTCCATTTTAGCCAGGCGCAAAAGGACGGCATGAAGCGCGGCACGGCGTTGCGCTGTTATGGCGAAGTGCGTCCCGGCGCCACCGGCCTGGAAATTTATCACCCTGAATACCGCGCCCTGAGCGGCAATGAACCCGCGCCAGTGGAACAGACCCTGACGCCCATCTACCCAAGCACCGAAGGCCTGACCCAGCAACGCCTGCGCACGCTTAGCGAACAGGCCTTGGCGCGCCTCGGCCCGCAGAGTTTGCCGGACTGGCTGCCCCTCGAACTGGCCCGCGACTACCGCCTGGGCGCGCTGGACGAGGCGATCCGCTACTTGCATCGCCCGCCACCGGACGCGGACCTGGACGAACTCGCCGAGGGCCAGCACTGGGCTCAGCGCCGCCTAGCCTTCGAAGAACTACTCACCCACCAGCTGTCGCTGCAGCGCCTGCGCGAGCAGGTGCGTGCGCAAGCCGCACCGGCATTGCCAGTTGCCAAGCGCCTGCCACAACTGTTTCTGCAGAACCTGGGGTTCTCGCCCACCGGCGCACAACAACGCGTTGGGACCGAAATCGCTTACGACCTGAGCCAGCGAGAACCCATGTTGCGCCTGGTGCAAGGCGATGTGGGCGCAGGCAAGACCGTGGTCGCCGCGCTGGCCGCCTTGCAAGCGCTGGAAGCCGGTTATCAGGTGGCGCTGATGGCACCCACCGAAATTCTCGCCGAACAGCACTTTATCAATTTCAGCAAATGGCTGGAGCCGCTCGGCATTGAAGTCGCCTGGCTGGCCGGCAAGCTTAAAGGCAAGGCCCGCGCCAGCGCTTTGGAGCGCATCGCCGACGGTGCGCCCATGGTCGTCGGCACCCACGCGCTGTTTCAGGAAGAGGTGCGTTTCCCGCGCCTGGCCCTGGCCATCATCGATGAACAGCACCGCTTCGGCGTGCAGCAACGTCTGGCGCTGCGCCAGAAGGGCGTCGACGGGCGGCTCTGCCCGCATCAGTTGATCATGACCGCCACGCCGATTCCGCGCACGCTGGCCATGAGCGCCTACGCCGACCTGGACACCTCGATTCTCGACGAGCTGCCACCGGGGCGCACGCCGGTGAATACCCTGGTGATCGCCGATAGCCGGCGCATCGAGGTCGTCGAGCGGGTGCGCGCCGCCTGCCTGGAAGGCCGTCAGGCCTACTGGGTATGCACCCTCATCGAAGAGTCCGAAGAGCTCACCTGCCAGGCGGCCGAGACCAGTTTTGAGGAACTCACGTCGGCCCTGGGCGAACTGCGTGTCGGATTGGTACACGGACGCATGAAGCCGGCTGAAAAAGCGGCGCTAATGGATGAGTTCAAACGGGGCGAGCTGCAATTACTGGTCGCCACCACGGTGATCGAAGTGGGTGTCGACGTACCCAATGCCAGCCTGATGATCATCGAGAATCCCGAGCGCCTGGGTCTTGCTCAGCTGCATCAGCTGCGCGGCCGGGTCGGTCGTGGCAGCGCCGCCAGCCACTGCGTGCTGCTCTACCACGCGCCGTTGTCGCAATTGGGCCGCGAACGGCTGGCTATCATGCGCGAAACCACCGATGGCTTCGTCATCGCCGAAAAAGATCTGGAACTGCGCGGCCCGGGCGAAATGCTGGGCACCCGGCAAACCGGCCTTTTGCAGTTCAAAGTCGCCGATTTAATGCGCGACGCCGACCTCCTGCCGGCCGTGCGCGATGCGGCCCAGGCGCTGCTGGCCCATTGGCCCCAGCATGTCAGTCCACTATTGGAGCGATGGCTGCGCCATGGACAACATTATGGCCAGGTATAAGCATCCAAACCCTACTGAATCGAGCCTTGCGGCCGATACGGTTGAAAACCCTGGCACAACCGCGGACCCGTTTCATGAGTGAATGCATGTCGCCCCAGGAGCAGTTGTTGACTCCACCCCTGATTATTCAGCAACTGCTACGCAAGTTGGCTGTACCCGTACGCACGCGCGTCGAAGAACCCGGTCAACCAGCCGCCCAACGGATCCAGGCGGTGCTACTCGAAGATAGCGCCGGCGCCGTCTTGGTCCTCTACCCGCGCAATCAGCTGCTCGATCTGAAACGCCTGAGCGAAGTCTGCGGACGCCCCTTGAACATCATCAAGCCAGATCGCCTGCGCCGTATGCTCACCCGACACGGCCTGAGCAGCCTGCCGGCCCTGCCGGCGATCACCAGCTCTCCCTGTCTGTACGATGAGCGGCTGCTCGAACAACCGGTACTGCTTATCGAGTCCGGCGTGCCCAATCTACTCCTCGATATTTCCCGCGAGGATTTTCAGCTCTTGCTGGGCAAAGCCAAACCGGCATTGTTCGGCCAGCCATTGAGCAGCATCCGCCTCAACCTCACCCGTCCCGCCGATGACAGCGTGGAAATCGACCAGGCCATGCAGAATTTTACGGTTCGACGCATCCAGCAGCGCCTGGGCGAGACCATGGAAATTCCACCGCTGGCGCAGACGGCACAACGCATCATCAAGTTGCGGGCCGACCCCGAAGCGAACATCGACGACATTACCAGCGTAGTGGAGACCGATCCGGCACTGGCCGCCCAGGTTATTCGCTGGGCCGCCTCACCGTTGTATGCTGCGCCGGGCCAGAAGGTTCGCTCGGTAGAGGATGCAATCATCCGCGTGCTGGGTTTTGACCTGGTGATCAACCTGGCGCTGTCCCTGGCGCTCGGCCGCCACCTGAACCAGCTCAGCGACCCGAAGCAGCAGCGCACGCCTTATTGGCAGCAGGCCATTTATACCGCGGCGCTGATCGAAGGCCTCACCCGCCTGATGCCCCTGGCACAGCGCCCCGAAACCGGACTGGCCTATCTCAGCGGTCTGCTGCACAACTTCGGTTATCTGCTGCTGGCGCATATCTTCCCACCGCATTTCACGATGATCTGCCAGCACCAGGAAGCCAACCCGCACTTGGCCCACGGGCATATCGAACAGCACCTGCTGGGTATTACCCGCGAGCAGATCGGCAGCTGGATGATGCGCGACTGGGCCATGCCGGATGAGATCGTGACGGCGCTACGCTTCCAGCATGACCCGGAGTATGCCGGCCCCCATTGCGCCTACCCGAATCTGGTGTATCTGGCGATCAACCTCCTGCGTGGGCGCGGCATCGGCTCCAGCCCGCAACAGCCGATTCCCGATGGACTTCTGCAGCGTCTGGGGCTGGAACACAGCCAGACCGAGCACGCTCTGGACAAGGTATTGAAGGCTGAAGCTGCCCTGCGGGAGCTGGCCAACAATATCTCCCAGGTGCGCTGAGTTCGCAGTCCATCCGCTGTTGATACAAAAACGCCCCGCGGCCAGATGAGCCGCGGGGCGTTTTTTATTCCGGCGGGTTCAGGCCGCTTTCTTGGCCGCGCTTTTTTTCTTCTTGGGCATCAGGTACTTGGTCAGCCCCTGAAACCACATCACCAGCGCCGGGTTGCCTTGAATCTGGATGTCCTTGTTCTGAATGCCCTGCATGAACGCCAACTGTTTGTTCTTGGCAGTCATGGTGGTGTACCCGTAAGTCGCATCCTTGAAGCCGAGGGCAAAGGCCGGTTGCTCGGCCGGGCCGCGCTTGCTGACCACGCGCTGGTTCTTGACGATGAAGTGGCGGGCGACCTTGCCATCCAGGGTATGCAGTTGGAAGACCAGCTCCTTGTCGGCCAATTGCTGTTGAAAGTCGGGATTGGTGCGGCTTGCCTTGCTCATCAAACGACCCAACATCCAGAGAAGAAAGCGGAATTTCATCAAAAACAGTCTCTACGACAAAAAGTTAGGCGCACGATTGTAGCGGTAGGTCCGCCGCATCACAGCCGGTCTTTCGGACAAACTCAAGCAGTCGCCCGCACCAGCCAAACGACCGATGCAGACGCTGCCGGCCTGTCAGTTGACGGCGTCCTTGAGGGACTTGCCGGGCTTGAATGCCACAGTGTTGCTGGCCTTGATCTTCACGGGCTCACCCGTCTGGGGATTCTTGCCAGTACGCGCGCCACGGTGGCGTTGCACAAAGGTGCCAAAGCCGACCAGGGTGACACTGTCCTTGCGGTTCAGCGCACCGGTGATTTCGTCCAGCACGGCATTGAGGACACGATTGGCTTGCTCACGGGTGAGATCGGCCTTTTCCGCAATGGCTGCGGCGAGTTCTGGTTTGCGCATAACGATTGCCTCTTTGACGGTGTTGTTGTTGTTTTTCCGTGCTGCTCGCGGGAACAGCGCCCAAGGCGCCGCAACGGCTCTACGCTGCGGCAGTCATTGGAGAATGGCATGACACTCTGGGTCATGCCAGTTCCCCCATCCGCTTTCGTGAGCCAATGACCAGACGTCTTTCGCAGAATCGTGCTCAGCTCAGCAGATCAGGTAACTGGCGATTCAGGGCCAGACGTCCCTGTACCTCGGCGCCGGTCAGGGCATAGCCGAGCAGCTCGCCTTGCGCATCACGGCACAGCGCACGAATATCCGCACCTGCGCCTTCGACCTGCCATTCGCCGTGTCGGCCTGTGGGAACCGGCGACAGTACCAGCGGACACACCGGCGTTTTGACCATGATCGGCATCGGTCCGTAGCGCACCTCGCTCGGCTGCCCTGCCAGCGTCTTGCCCAAGGCACGGACGCTGGCCATCAACGGCATCACGTACATCAAATTGAGGCCGCCCACTTCGGCGCAATCCCCTAATGCATAAATATTCGGCTGAGAGGCGCGCAGGTGGCGATCGACCACAATGCCGCGATTGACGGCCAGCCCGGCCGCCGCTGCCAGTGTTGTGCGCGCACGCAAGCCAACGGCGGAAAGCACCAGATCACAGGCGATCCGCGTACCGTCAGACAGCAGCGCTTCCAGGCCGTTCTTCGTATGGTTCAGGCTGACCAGCGTAGGCCCCAGGCGCAGACGCACATCCAAACTTTCCAAGCCGGCCTGCAGCGCGCTCGCCGCAGCGGGATGCAGCAGCGTCGGCATCACCTGCTCGCACGGCGCGACCATCTCGACCTGATAACCACCCAGACTGAGATCGTTGGCGAACTCACAGCCAATCAGCCCGGCACCGAGAATCAGCACGCGCTGCTGGCCGACCGCGGCGGCGCGAAAGCGTGCGTAATCTTCCAGGTCGTTAACCGAATAAATCGCCTCGCTGGCATCACCCGCCACCGGTACGCGGATGCAATCCGCCCCGAGGGCCAGCACCAGATCGCGATAATCCACGGCTTCCTCGCCGAGCCACAGGCGCCGTTGCGCCGGGTCCACGCCGGTAACGCGAGTATGGGTGCGGACCTGCGCATCCAGCTGCACCGCCATGGCACCCGCCTCGACCATGACCAGGGCGTCGGCATCCTGCCCCTTGGCGAAACCGGTGGAGAGCATGGGCTTGGAATAGGAGCGCCCATCATCGGCGCTGATCAGCAAGAGCGGCGTCTGGCTGTCGAGCCTGCGGAATTCCCGCGCCAGGTTGTAGCCGGCCAACCCCGTGCCCACTATGACGACTGGCTTGTTGGGCATATTTGCTCCTCTCACGCGGCCGATCAGGCGACGTGCTGCATTTCAAAATCCGCTTTGCTGACACCGCAATCGGGACAGATCCAGTCTTCCGGCACATCGGCCCAACGTGTGCCGGCGGGAATTCCCTCATCCGGCCAGCCCAGTGCTTCGTCATAAATCAGACCGCAGACCACACATTGCCACTTGCTCATCCAGGCGCCTCCGTTCGTTGCGTTGGCCGGCAACGCTATACCATGCATGCCCTTCAGCCAACTCTTGCAGACCCCTCCCTTGGTTGAGTGCGGTATCCAGTGCCAAGCCGTGCGCGTGATAGACTTCGGCCGTCTTCCGCTGTGCCGATTGCCACCGTGTCCGATTCCTGCTCCTGGCTGACCGCCGACCGCCTTGCCCCTGCGCTCGAACCGCTGTGCCACGACTGGCTGCACGAACCAGGATCGCTGACCCGTCGCCTCACCGCATTGGCGTGCGGCGCCTTCAACGTCGAACCGCTGTGCGAAGGCTGGCAGCCGCTGCGCCCCGACGAATGCACAGCCCTGGCCCTGCCTGTCGGCAATAGCGGCTGGGTGCGCGAAGTCTACCTGTGCGGACACGGCCACCCCTGGGTGTTTGCCCGCAGCGTGGCCAGCCGGGAAGCGTTGCAGGCCCTGGGGCTGGACCTGCAGCATCTGGGCTCCCGCCCCCTGGGCCACCTGCTGTTTAGCGACAAGGCTTTCGCGCGTACGCCGTTTGAAATCTGTCAGTACCCTGCGGCCTGGCTGCCGGACGAAATCCGTCAGCCACAGCTGTGGGGCCGACGCTCGTGCTTCCTGCGCGGCTCCGCGGGAGTGCTGGTCGCCGAGATTTTCCTGCCCGCGCTGTGGCAGGCGGCGCAGAGCGCCCCTACGCCTCTATAATCGCCGCGTCCATCTGGAGGGGCCCCATGTATACCGACCTGCTGCAATCCTTCAATCGCCTGCATCCACGTGCCTGGGATTTCATTCAGCTCATGCGTCTGGACAAGCCCATCGGCATTTATCTGCTGCTTTGGCCGACCCTGACTGCCCTGTTGATTGCCGGCAAAGGCGCGCCCAGCACCGCCAACGTGGTGATATTCACCCTGGGGGTGATCCTCATGCGCTCAGCGGGTTGCGTGATCAATGATTTCGCCGACCGTAACGTCGACGGCCATGTACGCCGCACCCGCGAACGGCCACTGGCCAAGGGCAAGATCAGCGTGCGCGAGGCCTGGGCGCTGTTCGCCGTACTGGTGGCGCTGAGCTTCGGTCTGGTGCTGCTGACCAACGCTGTCACCGTCTGGCTGTCGTTCGGCGCCCTGGCGGTCGCCTCGCTGTACCCGTTCATGAAGCGCTACACCTATTACCCGCAGGTGGTGCTCGGTGCAGCTTATTCGTGGGGCATTCTGATGTGCTTCACCGCCGAGACCGGTACCCTGCCGCCCGAGGCCTGGCTGCTGTTCGTCGCCAACCTGGTGTGGACCGTGGGCTACGACACCTACTACGCCATGGCCGACCGCGAGGACGACCTGAAGATCGGCGTGAAATCCACCGCCATCCTGTTCGCCGAAGCGGACCGCGCGATCATCCTCGGCCTGCAGTTTCTCTCGCTGTTGTGCCTGATGCTCGCCGCGGCGCGCTTCGAACTGGGCCTGTACTTCCACGTCGGCCTGGGCGCCGCAGCGCTGTGCTTCCTCTGGGAGTTCTGGCGCACCCGCGAACGTGATCCGCTGATCTGCTTCCAGTGCTTCCTGCACAACCACTGGGCGGGGCTAGCGATTTTGATTGGCGCACTCGTCGATTACACGCTGCGCTAGCGCTGCCACTTTTATGTGGGGCCGGGCCGCACCGCACTCCCCAGCGCCGTCGGCCGGGATAAACCCGACCCCACAGTTTCTTACCGGGCCGCCGGGCCGCGCCGAACCCTTGTGGGGCCGGCTTTACGCCGGCAGCGAAAGTGAATCTGGCCTTGAGTGGGGTTCCAGCGCCATCAGCCGGGATAAACCCGCCCACACAGGTTTCTTACCGGGCCGCCGGGCCCGCGCCGCGGCCTACGGTTTGGCGACGTGCCAAACGCCCATCAGGGTGTCGCCGGTGGTGTCGCCGGGTTTCGTGTCTTTGACATAGGTGTACAGCGGCTTACCGTCGTAGGCCCACTGCCGAGTGCCGTCTTCGCGGGTGACCAGACTCCAGTCACCCGAGCCTGTGGCGTCCTCGCTGGCGATCAGCGGCGGCCAAATATCTGCGCACTCCTGGGTGCAATTGGACTGGCCCTCGCTGTCTTTGCCGTAGGTGTAGAGGGTCATCCCCTGGCCATCGACCAGCCGGCCCTCCTTCACCGTCGCCGGCTCCTGCGCCAACGCCAGGCCCGGCAGCGCCAACCATGCGGCCAATGCGGCCCCCTTCAGCAACGTGAAACGTATTTTCATCGCAGTGTTCCTCTCATCTGGCGAAGCACACGCTGTTCGGCCAGCCATAAGGTCCCAGCCCCTTGGACCCTGGACTTGGGCAGCATGTTCAACAGTGCCCCAGAGGAGCTGAAGTCCGCTTGTCACATCCCTGCAATAATTCCGTTATCTAATGCAGTTCAGTGACTGGAATCCAAAAGGCGATACCCATGGCAGGAAAAACCATTCTTATCGTCGATGACGAAGCACCTATACGCGAGATGATTGCCGTTGCGCTGGAAATGGCGGGCTACGAAAGCCTCGAAGCCGCGGACACCCAGCAGGCCCATAGCCTGATCGTCGATCGCATGCCCGACCTGATCCTGCTCGACTGGATGCTGCCCGGCACCTCGGGCATCGAGCTGGCCCGGCGCCTGAAGCGCGACGTGCTGACCGCCAACATCCCGGTGATCATGCTCACCGCCAAGGGCGAAGAGGACAACAAGGTGCAGGGCCTGGAGGTCGGCGCCGATGATTACATCACCAAGCCGTTTTCCCCGCGCGAGCTGGTCGCTCGCCTCAAGGCGGTGCTGCGCCGCACGGCGCCGGAGGATGGCGAGACGCCCATCGAAATCGGCGGCCTGCACCTCGACCCGGTCAGCCACCGGGTGACCATCGACGGTCGTCCCGCCGAAATGGGCCCGACCGAATACCGTTTGCTGAAATTCTTCATGACCCACCAGGAGCGCGCCTACACCCGTAGCCAGTTGCTGGACCAGGTGTGGGGTGGCAACGTGTACGTTGAAGAACGTACCGTGGATGTGCATATCCGCCGGCTGCGCAAGTCGCTGGGCGAAAACTATGAAGGACTGGTGCAGACTGTGCGCGGCACCGGCTACCGCTTTTCCACCAAAGGTTGAGTAACGCCCTTGAACTCCGATTGGCGAGGTGTGCTGTTCCGCCACATGGCCCTCTTGCTGGGCGCTAGCCTGCTGCTGGGCCTGTTCAGCAAGGCGTGGGGCTGGAGCCTGGCGCTGTGTCTGGCCGCTTACCTGGCCTGGCTGTTGACCGGCCTGTTGCGACTGCGCCACTGGCTGGAACATGCCGAACCGGATGATGAAGTGCCCCATGCCAGCGGCTTGTGGGAAGAACTTTACGACCGCATCCATTACCAGAAGCGCCGAAGCCGCCAGGCGCGTAGCCGCCTGCAGTCGGTGATCGATCGCGCCCAGCAATCGACAGCCGCGCTCAAGGACGCGGTGATCATGCTTGACCGGGACGGTAACCTGGAATGGTGGAACCCCGCCGCACACACCTTGCTCGGCCTGACCGCACCCCAGGATACGGGCCAGGCGGTGACCAACCTGATTCGCCATCCTCGCTTCAAGGAGTTTTTCGACCGGCAGAATTTTCACGATCCCCTGGAACTGCCCTCGCCCATCAACCCTCGCGTACAACTGCAGTTTTTCATCACCCTGTACGGGCAGAGCGAGCACTTGATGGTGGTGCGTGACGTCACGCGCCTGCAGCTTCTGGAACAGATGCGCAAGGACTTCGTGGCCAACGTCTCCCATGAACTGCGCACGCCACTGACGGTAATCACCGGCTACCTGGAAACCCTGCTGGACAACGTCGAGCAGATCAACCCGCGCTGGCTGCGCCCCATGCAGCAGATGCAGCAGCAGGCCGGCCGCATGCAGAACCTGCTCAATGACCTGCTGATGCTGGCCCGCCTGGAAGCCACCGATTACCCCTCGGACAACCAGCCGGTGGCAGTGGACCTGTTGCTGCTGTCAATCCGCGCTGACGCCCAGGCCCTGTCCGGCGAACGTCGGCACCCCATCAGCCTCGAGGCCGATCCGCACCTCAAGCTCAAAGGCAGCGAAAGCGAGTTGCGCAGCGCTTTTTCCAACCTGGTGTTCAATGCGGTGAAGTACACACCGGATGAGGGCGAGATCCGGATCCGCTGGTGGGGCGACGACCACGGCGGCCATCTGTCGGTGAACGACAGCGGCATCGGCATCGAACCACGGCATATTTCCCGCCTGACCGAGCGTTTTTATCGGGTGGATGCCAGTCGCGCCTCCAACACAGGCGGCACCGGATTGGGCCTGGCAATCGTCAAGCATGTGCTGTTGCGCCATCATGGTCGCCTGGATGTGATCAGCACGGTGGGCCAGGGCAGCACGTTCACCTGCCATTTTCCGCGTAGCCAACTGGTTCAGCGCAACGCGTCGAATCCCAAAGACTGATCCTTTCTGCTTGAAAAATCGCGCGCGCAGGCCCATCTTGCGCGCTTCATTGGCCAACCTTCGTATCCATGGACCCTTCCCCGAGTTTTACCGCAGCTTCCTACTTCGCCGACTTCGGCCTCGTTCTGTTCGCCCTGTTTCTTGTCCTGCTCAACGGCTTTTTCGTAGCCGCTGAATTCGCCATCGTTCGCCTGCGCGCCACCAAGGTCGACGCCATCGCCGCGCAACACGGCTGGCGTGGACACATTCTGCGCACCGTGCACAACCAGATGGACGCCTACCTCTCCGCGTGCCAACTGGGCATCACCCTGGCCTCGCTGGGCCTGGGCTGGGTCGGTGAACCCGCCTTCGCCCATCTGCTGGAACCCATGCTCAAGCTGTTCGGCGTCGACTCCGAGGCCCTGCTGCACGGGATTTCCTTCTTTGCCGCCTTCGCAGTGATTTCCTACCTGCATATCGTGGTCGGCGAACTGGCGCCCAAGTCGTGGGCGATCCGCAAGCCGGAACTGCTCTCGCTGTGGACCGCCGTACCCCTGTACCTGTTCTATTGGGCCATGTACCCCGCCATCTACGTGCTCAACGCCAGTGCCAATGCCATTCTGCGCATTGCCGGCCAGGGTGAGCCGGGCGAACACAGCGAGCATCATTACAGTCGCGAAGAACTCAAGCTGATCCTGCATTCCAATCGCGCCCACGACCCCAGTAATCAGGATATTCGCGTGCTGGCCTCGGCCGTCGAGATGGGCGAGCTGGAAGTTGCCGACTGGGCCAACTCCCGCGAAGACCTGATCTATGTAGAGCGCAGCGCCAGCCTCGAAGACGTGTTCCGTGTGTTTCGTCGTCACAAATACAGCCGCTACCCTATCTATGACGAGGAAACCGGCGAGTTCATCGGCGTTCTGCATATCAAGGACCTGCTGCTGCAGCTCTCGCTCTCCGAGAAACTGCCCGATCAGATCGACCTCGACGAGCTGATGCACCCGCTGGAGCGCGTGTCCCGACACATGCCGCTGACTACTCTGCTGGAAACCTTTCGCCGGGGCGGGGCCCACTTCGCCCTGGTCGAAGAGGCCGACGGCAAGGTGATCGGTTACCTGACCATGGAGGACGTGCTCGAGGCATTGGTGGGTGATATCCAGGATGAACACCGCAAGACCGAGCGCGGCATCCTGGCCTACCAACCCGGCAAACTTCTGGTGCGCGGCGACACACCGCTGTTCAAGATCGAACGCCTGCTCAATGTCGACCTCGATCATGTGGAGGCGGATACGCTGGCCGGCTTGATCTACGACACGCTCAAACGCATGCCTGAAGAGGAAGAAGTGCTGGAAACCGACGGCCTGCGCATCATCATCAAGAAGATGAAAGGACCCAAGGTAGTCCTCGCCAAGGTGCTCAAGCAGGCTTGAGCACTTGCCTGCTAGTCAGGCAGTGCCCGCCCATGATCCAGATGCCGATCCACCAGCCACTTGCCATGGGCGATAGATGCGCGCTGGGCACTGTCCAAGTCGGCCAGGAAGGCCGATTGCACCGGCAAGGCAATACGCCGGGTGGTGTGCCCGTCTGGAGCGGTGATATGACAACCACCGGCCCAGGGCGTCGGCAAGTCTGGATGCTCGACCACATCGGCCTGGATGGCATGTTCGCGATACTCGCACTGCAGTCTGGTCATACGGGCGGCCCTCTTCTCGCGATGCACGGCTGCGTATACAGCTGCACGATAACGAGTAACTAGCAGTCAATCCAAACACTCGCCTGCGCGATAGTGAGCCCGCCGACGAAGGGTCGCGTCAGCTATTCGCCGCCTACCGCAAAGTTGGGCAGGCTGTTGACCGGCTGAGTAAAGCTGAAGGGAATCGATTCCAGCGCCAGCCCGACATTACGCTGCACCACGAAGTGCAAATGCGGGCCAGTGCTATTGCCGGTATTGCCGGAGCGGGCGATCAGACTGCCGGTTTCCACGTGTTGCCCTTCTCGCACCCGCACCGAGCCGCGCATCAGGTGCAGGTAAACGCCCATGGTGCCGTCGTTGTGCAGGATGCGCACATAGTTGCCTGAAGGGTTGTTGCCGCGCCCGCTCTGCTGATTTTCGAGGCTGATCACCACACCACCCCGGGCGGCCAGAATCGGTGTGCCTTCCGGCATGGCGATGTCCATGGCGTAGCGCCCTTTGGGTGTGAAGTGGCTGTAGCGGCCATTGGCGCCCTGGGTCAGCCGGAATGGCCCGCCCAGCCACGGCAGCGGATAACGGCTGCTGGTCGGCAGCAGGCGCGGATCGCCCAGGGCATGGCGCAGTTTCGGCGTGTAGACGAGCGGTTTGGCCGGGTCACGCGGCGCCAGGGTGAGCAGGCGAATCTCGCTGCGCGGGGGCAAGATCCAACGCACCGGCTCGTCCGGAGCGCCTAAGGCATTGTCCACATCGCTCAGGCGCAGCTCGATTTCCACCGGGGCGTACAACTCGTTGTGCACCAGCAGGGTTTCGCCCGCGGCGTGCTTACGGGTGGTCAGATGGACGCGATTTTCCAGCTCCTCGACCATGCGATCGCGAAACACGAACACCTGAGCCCCGCTTCGGGCCTGGTCGCTGTAGGTGACCACGCCGTTGGCATCGGTGTATTTGTAGATGGTCAGGGCGGTGGCGGGCGCACACAGGGCCAGCAGACCGCCGAGAAGAAGCAAGCGTGCAAGCATGGTGAGGACTTTCTGAACCGCACTAGGCTGAATACGGGAGCCTAGCGAGCCTTGCCAGACGGTGCGAGCGGTGCGCACTCAAGCTGTGAAGCCGTTCGATTTACGGCCCCGTGGTGGGGCCGATGGGTCGGAACTGTTCACGATCATGCGAGCTATGCGGAGGCGCAGTGATCGTGAACCGGCTCAGGCGCCGGGGACAAAATGCTTCTGGGTGGTACCGCGGGCGATCTGCCGCGACAGGTAATCGAGCTTTTTCGGATCACTGTCTACAAAACGCATGACCAACTGCAGCCATTCGCTGTCGGCCCGAGGCTCCGCCGCCGCAATGGCGTGCACATAGCCGTTGAGCCGGGCCACTTCCCCACCTTCGCCCTGCTCCAGGTCCAGTACGGCGCTTTCCAGCACTTGCGGAATGAAACTGGCGCTTTTGATCAGCACCGAGGCATCTTTGAGGCTGAGGTCCTTGATCAGGCACGGCAAAATGCCGCCGGACAGACGCAACTGGCCACGCCCGCGATTGTTCAGAGACTTGTTTACCGCCGGTCGGGGGGCAGACGCGCTGACGGCGGGCTTTGTGGCTGCGGAGGCGCCCGGCACGGGCGGGGCATTGAGCAGCGACTTGACCGCATCGACGCGCGCACCGGTCAGTGCGCTGACCGAGTCACCGGCCATGGCATAGGCGGACTGGCTATTGTTGCCAGGCGCCAGCGCTTCAAGGCGTCCAGCCTGGTGCAGGGCCTTCTTGACCTTGCCGAGCAACTGCTCGCTGGTAAAAGGTTTGCCAATGTAATCGTTCACACCGGCCTTGACCGCCTGCACGACATTTTCCTTATCGCCGCGGCTGGTGACCATGATGAACGGCGTGGTCTTGTGCGCGTCATCGCTACGGCACCAGGTAAGCAGGTCGAGGCCGGACATTTCCGGCATCTCCCAATCGCAAAGGATGAGATCGATCGCGTTACGGCTGAGGAATTGCTGGGCCTTGCGGCCGTTGACGGCTTCTTCGATGTGAATGCCGGGAAAATGCACACGCAAGCCCTTCTTCACCAGATCGCGAATGAATGCCGCGTCGTCCACGATCAGTACGCTGACTTTGTTCATCGCCCCCTCCCCATAGAGAGGTCCAAGCATAGTCGGCTGTAATAGCTTAATGCCGCCCGAAGTCGTTCCGCTGATTCAGCCAAAACCCGCCCCTTTCGCCCACTGCAGATGGAAAACCGAGGCGCTGTGCCGGCTTCCCCGTACGTTGACACCTAGCAGTGCCCTGTTCTGTTGGGTATCGGCTGGCCCTGGCCTGGCTTTAGCAAGCCATTGAAAACGATCAGCGGGTGGCCTACTGCGAGTCCCGCCGGACGGGCAGGCGAAACGGGATTCGACGTTTGGACGTTGGCCGCGAACGGTACACACACCCTTTCGCGGCCAGGGATGAGCTCTGCAAGTCAGCCCTGCGAGCCTTTGCCGCCCTGGACTTCTTCGCGCATGCGCTTAAGGCCCAAATGCCGCACATCGGTGCCGCGCACCAGGTAAATCACCAGCTCGGCGATGTTGCGCGCATGATCGCCGATACGTTCCAGCGAGC
Source organism: uncultured Pseudomonas sp. (assembly GCA_964410065.1). Classification (GTDB taxonomy): domain Bacteria; phylum Pseudomonadota; class Gammaproteobacteria; order Pseudomonadales; family Pseudomonadaceae; genus Serpens. The sequence continues at coordinate 3,398 of CAYPFO010000007.1, read as the reverse complement.
GCAGCGCCCAGATCACGTTGAGTACGCGGGAAATCGCTCGCGGGTCTTCCATCATGTAGGTGACCAGCTCACGCAACGCGGTCTTGTATTCGCGGTCGACGGTCTTGTCGTATTGCGCCACTTCCAAGGCCAGTTCGGCATCGAAGCGTGCGAAGGCATCCAGCGCGTCCTGCACCATCTTGCGCACCTGGTCACCGATATGCCGCACTTCGACATAACCACGCGGCGCCGAACCTTCCTCGCACAGCTGGATGGCGCGGCGAGCAATCTTCGACGCCTCGTCACCGATGCGCTCCAGATCGATCACCGATTTTGAAATGCTGATCACCAGGCGCAGGTCGGAGGCCGCCGGCTGGCGCCGCGCGAGGATGCGCAGGCACGCCTCGTCGATGTCGCGCTCCATCTGGTTGGTCTGCTCGTCGAGCTCGCGCACCTGCTGGGCCAGGCCCGAATCGGCCTCGATCAGCGCGGTGACCGCGTCGTTGACCTGCTTCTCTACCAGGCCGCCCATGGCCAGCAGGTGGCTGCGCACCTCTTCCAGCTCGGCGTTGAACTGCTGGGAGATGTGTTGGCTGTGATTGTCTTTCATATCAAAACTCCGAAAAGCCGCTGAAGGTTGAAGGCTGAAGGCTGGACGAGGAAGCCATTCGTTCAGCCTCCAGCCTCCAGCGCTCTTCTCGTCTTGCGTGCCAGCTAGCCGTAGCGCCCGGTGATGTAGTCTTCGGTCTGCTTCTGGGCCGGGTTGGTGAACAGCGTGTCGGTGTCGCCGTACTCGATCAGTTTGCCCATGTACATGAAGGCCGTGTAGTCCGAGACGCGCGCGGCCTGTTGCATGTTGTGGGTGACGATGACGATGGTGTACTTGGACTTCAGCTCGTAGATCAGCTCTTCCACCTTGAGGGTGGAAATCGGGTCGAGTGCCGAGCAGGGTTCGTCGAGCAGCAGGACTTCCGGCGACACGGCGATGGTCCGCGCGATCACCAGACGCTGCTGCTGGCCGCCGGACAGGCCCAGGGCCGACTCGTGCAGGCGGTCCTTGACCTCGTCCCACAGCGCCGCGCCCTTGAGTGCCCACTCCACGGCTTCATCGAGGGTGCGCTTCTTGTTGATGCCCTGGATGCGCAGGCCGTAGACGACGTTCTCGTAGATGCTCTTGGGGAACGGGTTGGGCTTCTGGAACACCATACCGACGCGGCGGCGCAGCTCGGCGACGTCCTCGCCCTTGCGGTAGATGTCGTGGCCGTCGAGACGAATCTCGCCGTCGACGCGGCAACCGTCTACCAGGTCGTTCATGCGGTTGAAGCAGCGCAGCAAGGTGGACTTGCCGCACCCGGACGGACCGATGAAGGCGGTCACGCGCTCCTTGGGAATGTTCAGGGCGACATTGTGCAGTGCCTGCTTCTGCCCGTAGAACAGGTTCAGGCCGGGCACTTCCAGCGCCACCTTCTCGTCGGCCAGCGACAGGCTCTGCTTGTTGCGACCCAAGGCGCCGATATCGATGCCGTGGCTATGGTTTTGTGCTTGCATTCGCTCACTCCGTTCGCAGCGTCAAGCTGCTAGCTTCAAGCCACATGCTAAAGCCTCATCCGGTGCCTCGCTGTGCGTGAGGCTTACCGCTTGAAGCTTGCAGCTTATGGCGGCCTGTTAGTGTTCCAGCGCCTTGTACTTCTCGCGCAGGTGGTTGCGGATGTAGACCGCACTCATGTTCAACGTGGCGATTACCACCACCAGCAGCAACGCGGTGGCGTATACCAAGGGGCGTGCGGCTTCGACGTTGGGGCTCTGGAAGCCGACGTCGTAGATGTGGAAGCCCAAGTGCATGATCTTCTGGTCGAGGTGCAGGTAGGGATAGTTGCCATCCAGCGGCAGGCTCGGCGCCAGCTTGACCACGCCCACCAGCATCAACGGCGCCACTTCACCGGCGGCGCGGGCCACGGCGAGGATCAGGCCGGTCATCATGGCTGGGCTGGCCATCGGCAGGACGATCTTCCACAGCGTCTCGGCCTTGGTCGCACCGAGCGCCAGCGAGCCCTCACGCACCGCACGCGGAATGCGCGCCAGGCCTTCCTCGGTGGCCACGATGACCACCGGCAGGGTGAGGATCGCCAGGGTCAGCGAGGCCCACATCAGGCCCGGGGTACCGAAGGTCGGCGCCGGCGCGGCTTCCGGGAAGAACAGCCGGTCGATGGAGCCACCCAGTACGTAGACGAAGAAGCCCAGACCGAACACGCCGTAAACGATGGACGGCACGCCGGCGAGGTTGTTCACCGCAATGCGAATCACCCGGGTCAGCAGGCCCTGCTTGGCGTATTCGCGTAGGTACACCGCCGCGATCACGCCGAACGGGGTGACGATCACCGCCATGATCAGGGTCATCAGCACCGTACCGAAGATTGCCGGGAAGATACCGCCTTCGGTGTTCGCCTCGCGCGGCTCGTCGCTGACGAACTCCCACAGTTTGATGAAGTAGAAGCCGAGCTTGTCGCCGAACGACATGGCGTTGGGCTGGAAGGCACGCACCACCTTACCGAGACTGATTTCCTGCTCCTGGCCATCGACCGTACGCACCGTCACGCTGTCACGGTTGAACGCCTGGTACAGCTCGATCAGCCGGGTTTCCAGCACTTTGTACTCGGCATCCCACTGCGCCCGCTCGGCATCCAGGTCGGCCTGGGCGACGGCGTCCAGCTGGCCCTGCAGCTCCAGCTTGCGGCCCTGCAGGCGCAGGCGCTCCAGGCCATGGTTGATGCGGCCGATGTCCTGCTTCTCGAGCGCCACGATGTCCTTGTGCAACGCATCGACGCGGTCAATGCGTCGCTGCAACTCGCCCCAGGCGGCTTCGCCCTCGGCGACCAGTTGGCCGCTTTCCTTGACGTTGACCAGGTAGCCGTAGAAGTTGCCCCACTCGCGGCGCTCCAGCACCGTCAATTCGGCGGGGGTGCGCAGGTTGGCCAGCCATTCACCGACCACCCAGCTGAAGTCGGCGCCGTACACGTCGCGGTTACCCACCTTGAGCAACTCGCGGGTCATGAACTCGCCACCCTCGGCGGTCACCGGCAGGCCCGACGCGGCCAGGCGGGCGCGCGGTACTTCTTCCAGCTGCACCACTTCGCCCGCCAGCACGCGGCTGTCCTGACCGGGCATGTGGTAATCCGCCTCGATCACATCGGCCGGCCAGAAATGTCCCAGGCCACGAGTCGCAATCACCAGCAGCAGGCCCAGGGTCATGACCACCGCGATGGCGACCGCACCGGCATTCATCCACACCCAGGGTGTGCCGCTTTTGAACCAGGTTTTCAGGTTGTTCTGTTTCACGTCAAAACCTTCCTCTTACAGCGACGCGTACTTGCCGCGCAGGCGCTGGCGGATCAGTTCGGCCAGGGTGTTCATCACGAAGG
>CAYPFO010000006.1:3473-89949 GCA_964410065.1 uncultured Pseudomonas sp. | reverse complement strand
CCATGCCGCCGCCGCCGGCGATGACGAAACCGTCACGCTTGGCGTCGTAGGCGCGCGAGGCCTTTTCCGGCGTGTCGTTGTATTGGGTGGACAGGGCGCCCATGGCGTCGAACAGGAAGCTCTGGCTCCAGTGTTCTTCTTCACCGCCGCCGGCAAAGACGATGTCCTGCTTGCCCAGCTGGATTTGTTCCACGGCGTTACCGATGCAATGGGCACTGGTGGCGCAGGCGGAAGAAATCGAATAGTTCACGCCCTTGATCTTGAACGGCGTCGCCAGGCAGGCGGACACGGTGCTGCCCATGGTGCGCGGTACGCGGTACGGACCGACGCGCTTGACGCCTTTTTCGCGCAGGATGTCCATGGCTTCCATCTGGTTGAAGGTGGACGCACCGCCGGAGCCGGCGATCAGGCCGGTACGCGGGTTGGACACCTGCTCGTCGCTCAGGCCCGCGTCTGCGATCGCCTGTTGCATGGACAGGTAGGCATAGGCCGCCGCGTCGCCCATGAACCGGTAGACCTTGCGGTCGATCAGCTCTTCCAGATTCAGGTCGACCGAGCCGGAAACCTGGCTGCGCAAGCCCATTTCGGCGTAGGACGGGTTGAAGCGGATGCCCGGGCGACTTTCGCGCAGGCTGGCGGAGACAGTGGCTTTGTCAGTGCCCAGGCAGGAAACGATGCCCAGACCGGTAATCACGACGCGACGCATGCGGATACCCTTCAAAAATTGTCAGTGGAGGTGAACAGACCGACGCGCAGGCCTTCGGCGCTGTAGATTTCGCGACCATCTACGCTAACGGTGCCATCGGCGATGGCGAGAATCAGCGAGCGATTGATGGTGCGCTTGATGTGCAGGTTGTACGTGACTTTCTTGGCGGTGGGCAGCACCTGGCCGAAGAATTTTACTTCGCCGGAGCCCAGCGCGCGGCCGCGCCCGGGATTGCCCTGCCAGCCGAGGAAGAATCCGACCAGTTGCCACATGGCATCCAGGCCCAAGCAGCCTGGCATGACCGGGTCGCCCTCAAAATGGCAACCGAAGAACCACAGGTCTGGATGAATGTCGAGCTCGGCAACGATTTCACCCTTGCCGTACTTGCCGCCGTTCTCGGTAATGTGAGTGATCCGGTCGATCATCAGCATGTTCGGAGCGGGCAGTTGAGCATTACCCGGGCCAAACAGCTCACCGCGGCTGCAAAGCAGCAACTCTTCCCGGGTGAATGCGTTCTGTTGTGTCATGCGTGCTCCTCAAGAAAATCCCCAGGCACATCTTCTATGCCGGGTAAAGCGTTCTGCCGGTACGGTCCCTGTGGCGGCTTAGCCTTAGAGACATCCAGCTTGGGATGAAAGTCACAGCGAATAGAGTACAGTTGTTCACTTTAACTGTGCATTACCAAGTTTATGTAAGGCTTACTTTAGCATTCCTCATTAAAGGCTTTGGTTGGGCAAGGAAGCCAGTAAAGCAATATTTTATGCAAATCGGTCCGTTTGAAGGGTTTGGCCAGATAATCGTTCATTCCGGCTGCCAAGCAGCGTTCCCGTCCATCCTGCTGGGCATTGGCGGTCAGGGCGATGATCGGCGTGGTGAAATGTTCTTTCATCTGGCGGATGCGGCGGGTGGTTGCATAGCCGTCCAGATCGAGTAGATGGCAGTCCATCAGAATGGCCGCAAAGCTGGCCTGCTCAGCCAAATGCAGGGCTTGGGAGCCGTCGGCTGCCAGCGTTACCTGGTAACCGAGGCTGCGCAGCATGGCCTCAATGACGGTCTGATTGACCGGATTGTCTTCCACCAACAGTACGGACTGGCCATGCCCCAAAGGCACCGGTTGGTTGGATGGGCGCGGTGGCTGCGCTGATTGCACAAATGCCAGCTCCAGCTCAAGGATGAATGTCGAGCCCTGACCAGGCTGACTCTGCGCATTCAGCCGACCTGCCATGCCCTCCGCCAAGGTACGGGCAATCGACAGCCCCAGCCCGGTCCCGCCATAACGTCGGGATATCGAATTGTCCGCTTGCTGGAAGGGGTCGAACATGTTTTCCAGGCGTTCCTTGGAGATGCCAATGCCGGTGTCGTGCACTGCGCAATGAAGGTGCAGCTGTTGCGTGTTTTGCGCGTGCCAGCGAACGTCCAGTCGTACGCCGCCACGCTCGGTGAACTTCAGCGCGTTACCCAGCAGATTGACCAGTATTTGCCGGATGCGCGTTGGGTCCCCGCACACTTCGAGGCCTTGCAAGCTCGGTTGCACCGTCAGCTCCAGGCTCAGCTGCTGTTTGTCTGCGGCGTGCCGGAAGGCCTGCAGCGTATCCTGCAGCAGCGCTTCCAGCTTGAAAGGAATGGATTCAAAGCGCAAAGCACCACGTTCGAGGCGTGAAAAATCGAGGATGTCGTTGATGACTCTGAGCAAGTGCTCGGTGGACTGATTCGCCAACGCTGTGTATTCGGCCTGTTCGCGGTTCATGTCGGTGGTTTCCAGCAGCTGCAACATGCCCAGCACGCCATTCATTGGTGTGCGCAGCTCATGGCTCATCATGGCCAGAAACTCGGACTTGGTGCGGTTGGCTGCTTCCGCCTCTTCTCGTGCCTGGACCAATTCTCCAATGATCTGCCGCTGATCATGGCTGGCCTGTTCAAGCGCGGAAGCCAACTGGTTGATATGTCGGGTCAGGTCGCCGAGCTCTCGCTGGCGAGGTTCGGCCAGGGGCGTGGCATAGTCGCCTTTTTCGATGGCCTGTACGGCCCGCCCCAGCGCACTGATCGGTTTGGACAGGCTGCTGGCCAGGCGTCGGGCCAGCCACAAGGTGCAGGCCAGGGCAAAGATGGCCAAGAGGCCGGCGCGTAGCAGCAGGTGTTGCTGGCGCTGGGAAACGGTTTCGGTGGTCATGTGGACGTTCACCCAACCCATGTAATCGTCACGGGTGGATACGTCATGGATAGGCTGGAACAGAAAGGGGTCGTCCAGAACAATTTTTTGCCGGCGAATGGGTGCCTGGAAGAACAATTGTTGGCTGGTGACCTCGGTGGGCGTGCCGGCGTGGGCCAAGAGTTGTTCCTGGCGGTTGAGCACTTCCACATAGCGCACATGGGGCGTGCCTAGCGTGGCCTTGAGAAGACTGTCGAGTACCGCCACGTTACCTGTGATGACACCGTATTCGACCGCCGGGGCCAACTGGTTGGCGATCAGTTGGCCAGTGTCATTGAGCTCGATGCGCAGCTCATGCAAGCGGGTAAAGGTGAAGTACAGGGTCAGCATCATGCCCAGCAGCAGGGCCGGGACCAGGCTGACCAATAAGGTGTGGGTGTGAATGTTGCTGTGATACCAGCCCTTTCCCCAGCTTTTCATGGGGTGTTCTCCAATTGGTGCAGGCGTTTGGCTAGCGCTCGTTTATTGCCGAATGAAAGACCGAGCGACCGGCCAACCTGTAGGTTGCGCATGACCTGAAAAGATTCGGGATATAGGCTGGCGGGCCAACTTGGCGGATTGCGATCAAGCAACTGATTAATGCTTTTCAGCCAGTCTTCCTGATCGCTGTAGGTGCTAGCCAGGCTTCCCGCGCGAATAAAGGCGGCGGTTGGGCCAATAAGGGGAATGCGCCGGCCATAACTACTCAAGAGCAGGGTCTTGATGGTCGAGGAATTGTACAGTTGCGCGTCATCCAGGCCGAACAGCACATCGCTTTGATCAAGCACGCGGTGCAACGTACGGGTGTCGTTACTGTTGGGCCAGAATTGGGCGCTGATCTGCAATTCATGATCAGCGGCGGCCTGGCGAAGTTCATTGACCAAAAAACCACTGTGAATGCCATACAGCACGCCAATGCGCCGTGCTTGGGGTGCCAGTTCACGAATCAGATTGAGTTGTCGGGCAACAGGGGGATCGCTCCAAAGGAGAGTGATGTTGGGCGGATGACGCTTATCAAGGATCTGGCGAGCCTGCACACGGCTGACTTGCAAGACCAGGCTGGGCGGCCCGGCAAGGCTTCGTTGTCGCCAGTCGAGGAGGTGAGGGCCGATAAGGATCAGTCGAGTATCACCATTTAACTGGCTGAGATCCGGCAAGGTGCTGGATGACATGAAGCGGACTTGATCTGCCGCGCGTACGGTGGTGAGTTGATCGACGAATTCCAGCACGGAGGCATAGGGCTGGGCCGCAATAACCACGATATCCAGAGCCCGCGTCGATGGCATCCATGCCAATAGCCACAGCAGCAACAGTCGCTGTGACATTCTCTTCCGTGAAAATGTTGGCATGGCGACTAGATTTCCAGGCTTGCTGACAGCCAGAAGACATGTCGCTGCCGGTAGTTGGTGTTTCTTCCGCCGAGGTGGTTGTCATCGAGGCGTTGTTGCCAGGTGCCGCTTAGCGTCGCTTGGGTCGAACCGAGTTGCAGGCGCTTGGCGACATGCAAGTCGACTCGCTCGAAGCGCAGGGTATTGAGGCTGTTGGCGCCTAGGTAAGTCAGGCCGCTATTCCAGCCTCGACCCCAGTCGCGCAGCCAGCTCAGCGAGCCGCTGTGTCGCGGGGTCAGCTCGCTGTCGTAATAATGGGTGGCCTCGAATTCGATGTAGGCGTAGCTCAGCCGCAGGCGGTCGCGCAAGCCCAGGCGCCAGTCTGCGTCTGTTTCCCAGCCGTGGAAACTCAGGCGGTCTTCGTTGGTGGGGTTGAAGTTGCCGATTTCGGGCCAGTGAGTAATCAGGTCGGTGATCTCTTCGTCGAACAGACGTAAATCAAGGTGCAGGCCCAAGCTTGGAAAGTGACCGTTGTAGCCCAGCTCCCGGGCGATGATTCGTTCCTGTGAGAGGTTGCCGGTCGCTTGACTGCTCAGAAAGGCGTAAGCCTCGCTTTGACCGAATGCGGCGGGTTGCAGATTACGTACACGCATTTGCCAGTCGGCCGCTTCTTCGAACATGTCCGGTGAACGTACCGCCTTGGCGTAGACCAACCTCAAGCCATGGGCCGGGTGAGGGAGGTAATTGAGCGCCACACGTGGCGACAGCGAATCACCGATCATGCTGTCGTGCTCGTACATCGCTCCGCCTTGCAGCAGCCACTCTGGGGCAACGTACCATTCGATATGACCGAACAGTCGGGCAATGTCCTTGTTGCGTGAGCCATTGAAATACGTTTCGGAACTGACGGCATCGTGCCGGTAGCTGACGCCACTGACCAGTCGAAGCGTGTCGCTCACACTCAGCGAGTCCTGAATTTCCAAGTCTAACCGGGTTTCTCGGCTGTTGGCGTTGATCAGGCCGCAACTGTATGCCTCGGGAGCGAGGGACATATAATCACTCACTAACTGTTGAGTCAGCGCCATCATTTCTGGCGTGTCCGGCATGGGCTGCGCACCGCTACCCGACATATGGGCGATCAGGGCTTCGACATACTGCGGCGATTGAGCGTAGAGCTGCCGTAGCGAGGGGCTGAAGAATATCTGTGGCGCACAGGTGCGCCATTCCTGGATACGTTCCCAATGCTGTGCCGAAGTCTCCACGGAAAGGCTGTGATTGGGCGAGAGGTCGAAATTCCAGCGCAGGCTGGCGGCGTAATCACGCGCTTGTGTGTCCGCCCGTTGGTCCTGCTCGTTGGCGGGATAATTATTGGAATATTCGTAGTTTTTGTCTTGATTGGTACCGTCCTTGAGCGCCAATTGCCAGTCCAGAGAATGCTGGTTGTCCAACTCATGACTGGCGCGCAGGTTGAAGCGCGACAAGTGCTGACTGTCGGGGAAGTCATTGCCACGGCGATCCAGGTCGAAGCGATCGTGATCGAATCCCGAAAGCGAGATGCGCATGGCGCCGCTTTCCCAGCCGAAGCCCTGCCTGGCGTACCAGTCTTCGATGCCACGCTTGCCGGTGGTATAGCTCAGCTGGGTGCCCAGACTGTCGTTCGGGTGGCGGGTGATGATGTTGATCACCCCCAGCAGGGCGTTGGCGCCGTAGCTGACTGTGTTGGGACCGCGAAACACCTCGATGCGCTCTATATCTTCCAGCGCCAGCGGAATGTCCACCCAGTCGACTTGCGCCAGCGCCGGGCGATACACCGAGCGACCATCCACCAGCACCTGCAGGCGCCGCGCCCCGGCGCCCAGACCGCCGTGGTAATTGACGTTGGTGGCACTGCCCTCAGGAATAACAAGCATGCCCGGGACCAGACGCAGCAATTCTGTCAGCTCACGGGCGCCGCTGGCCTGAATCAACTGCCGATCGATCACGCTGATGCTGCCCGGTACTGCTGCAGGGGCCTGATGCAGGCGTGTGGCGGTGAGAACCTCGGGCAGCGGCGGGCTGTCGAGAAACGGTTCATAGGCGCCGGCCAGGTTGCTCCCAGCCAAGCCGAACAAGAGGGAAACGAGGCGGAATGCGTGGTTGGACAAGGGAAGCGCTCAGGCCGAAAAAAACAGGCGCGCATGTTAACCGAGTCCGATGGCTTTTTCCGTCAAGGCAGTGGCTGGTCGTGGCAGGTTGTCACCGTATAATGCCCCGCATTGCCACGCGGTGGCTGGAGATGGAAACGAATGACAGTACAACAACCCATAGCAGTGATCGGCGGCGGTAGCTTTGGTACAGCCATTGCCAATCTGCTGGCGGAAAACGGCCAGGCCGTGCATCTGTGGATGCGCGATCCGGAGCAGGTTGAGGCAATTCGTCGCAATCGTGAGAACCCGCGTTACTTGAAAGGGGTGAAGATTCTCGACGGCGTCGAACCGACCTGTGACCTGCCGGCCACGCTCGCGGCGTGCGAACTGGTCTTTGTGGCGCTGCCGTCCAGTGCCCTGCGCCAGGCCCTGCAGCCGGTTTGCGCGGCGTTGAGCGGAAAAATGCTGGTGAGCACCACCAAGGGCATCGAGGCGCAGAGCTTCAAGCTGATGAGCCAGATCCTCGAGGAAATCGCCCCGGATGCGCGCATCGGCGTGTTGTCCGGTCCTAACCTGGCACGTGAGGTGGCCGAGCACGCGCTGACCGCCTCGGTGATTGCCAGCGAAGACGAAGCACTGTGCCGCAAGGTGCAGGAAACCCTGCACGGGCGGACGTTCCGTGTTTACGCCAGCCGCGACCGCTTCGGCGTCGAACTGGGCGGTGCATTGAAAAACGTCTACGCGATCATGTCCGGCATGGCCGCCGCGCTGGGCATGGGCGAGAACACCAAAAGCATGCTGATCACCCGTGCCCTGGCCGAGATGACCCGTTTCGCCGTGCACCTGGGCGCCAACCCGATGACGTTCCTGGGGCTGGCCGGTGTGGGCGATCTGATTGTCACCTGTTCCTCGCCCAAGAGCCGCAACTACCAGGTGGGCCATGCGCTGGGTGAGGGGCTGAGCCTGGAAGAAGCGGTGGGGCGTATCGGCGAAGTGGCCGAAGGCGTAAATACCATCAAGGTCCTCAAAGCCAAGGCCGATGAGTTGCAGGTGTACATGCCGCTGGTGACCGGCTTGCATGCCATTCTGTTTGAGGGGCGTACACTGGAGCAGGTTATCGGGGCGCTCATGAGCGGTGAACCCAAAACCGATGTGGATTTCATTTCAGCCAGCGGTTTTTAGCCGGCCGTTGAAGCCTGGCGGGTCGTTCATACAAAGTGCCTTGCCAGTGCTTGCGATGTGCTGACGGTCATCTATTAGGAGTTTTTCCATGCAAGATCCCAAAGCCGAACTGCAGCGCGAGGCGTTGCTGCTGCGCATCCTCTGGATGGTGTTTTTCCTGATTGTCTGGCAGCTGGCTGAACTGGTACTGCTTGGTGTGGTGCTGGTCCAGCTGGGGTTCCGGTTGGTAAAAGGCGCGCCCAAGCGCAGTGTCATGGATTTTGGTGACAGCCTGAGCCACTACCTGGCGCAGATCGGCCGCTTCGGCACCTTCCACAGCGAGATCAAGCCGTGGCCATTCGCCGACTGGCCCGCACCCCGTGAACCGCAGTGTGAAACCGAGCCTGCCGTGGCCAGCCCACAGGCCACCGAGGCACAGCCAAAGCCATGAGGCTCTGGTTGATGCGCCATGGTCAGGCGGTGCCGCAGGCGCCCCGTGACGCGTTGCGCGCACTCACGGCGCATGGCCGTCAGGAGGCGCTCGACAGTGCCGGCCAGCTGTTGGGTCGCCCCCTGCAGGCCATGCTGGTCAGCCCTTTCGTGCGCGCCCGGCAGACGGCGGAGATGGTCTGCCAGGCGCTGGATTATCGCGGCATTATTGAAATCCATGACTGGCTGACGCCCGACAGCGACGTCAGGCAGGCTTTGGACAGGCTGGCCGAGCGGCAGGAGGACGATCTCTTGCTGGTCACCCATCAGCCACTCGTGGGCGCGTTGGCCGGTCTGCTGGTACATGGGCACCGCCAAGAGCCATTGCCCATGCAAACCGGCAGCCTGGCTGGGCTGGAAGGGGAAATGATCCTGGCGGGAGGGCTTGTCCTCAAGCATTTGCACCACCCCGGTCAGTGATTTGCGGCAGCAGCCTTGTTGCGTGCCGCTTGCACAAACGCCTCCTGCGTGGAATATTCAACCAAGCAAGTGCTTGGTTGCTTATAAAAATAAAATGGAGGAAGCCCAGTGGCTATGGTGCAACGATTGCCGCTCGAAGCGTTTTATCAGCGTGAAACTACTCATCCCCATAAACGCTACATGGTCCAGCCACAGGGCGGACAGATCGAAGAGCTGAGCTGGGCGCAGGCCGGCAACCAGGCGCGACGGGCCGCAGCCTGGTTACGTGCCCAGGAGCTGGAGCCGGGCAGTCGCATCGCAATCATCTCAAAAAACTGCGCACACTGGATCATTGCCGACTTGGCGATCTGGATGGCAGGGCATGTGTCGGTGCCGCTGTACCCCAACCTTACTGCCGAATCGGTTCGTCAGATACTCGAGCATTCGGAAAGCGTGCTGGCCTTTGTCGGCAAGCTGGACGACTGGCCAGCCATGGCCGCGGGCGTGCCGGAAGGCGTGCCCACGGTAGGGTTGCCGTTGCGTCCGACGGGTCGTTTCGACAGCCTGTGGAGCGATCTGCAAGCCTGTGAGCCCATCACCGACAACCCCCAGCCGCCGGCCGATCAATTGGCCACGATCATCTATACCTCCGGCACCACCGGTATGCCCAAAGGCGTGATGCACACGTTCGCCAACTTCGGCTACACGGGCAGCCAGGCCGTGGAGCTGTTCGATGTCGGGGCCGATGACCGGGTGTTGTCCTACCTGCCGCTGTGCCATGTGGCCGAACGCATATTCGTGCAAATGGTGTCGATCTACGCGGGGCAATCGATTTTCTTTGCCGAAAGCCTGGACACCTTCGTGCATGACATTCGTCGGGCGCGACCCACGGTATTCTTTGGGGTCCCCCGTATCTGGAGCAAGTTCCAGATGGGCGTATTCAGCAAGATGCCGCCCAAGAAGCTCGATCGCCTGCTGATAATCCCGTTCCTGGGGCGCGTGATGGCGCGCAAGGTGCTCGCGGGTCTGGGCCTGGATGCGGTGCGTTACGCCATGTCAGGTGGCGCGCCGGTACCGGATGCGCTGGTCGACTGGTATCAGCGGCTGGGTCTGGAAATACTCGAAGTCTATGGCATGACCGAAAACTGCGGTTATTCCCACGTAGGTCGGCCGGGGAGCCGTAAATCCGGCTGGATCGGCCAGAACAATCCCGGCGTGGAAGTGCGCGTCAGTGAACTGGGTGAAGTGCAGGTGCGCAGCAGGGCCGTCACCCAGGGCTATTACAAGCAGCCGCAACTGACCGCCGAAACCATCACCGAAGACGGGTTCCTGTGCACCGGCGACAAGGGAGAGCAAGACGGCGAGGGTTACCTGCGCTTGACCGGGCGGATCAAGGAGATCTTCAAGACCAGCAAAGGCAAGTACGTCGCGCCGGCGCCCATCGAGAATCGCCTGGCGGCGCATTCTGAAATCGAACAGGTGTGTGTGGTGGGTGACGGCTTGCCGCAACCGATCGCGTTGTGCGTGCTGTCCGAGGCCAGCCGCAGGGAGCTGCGAGGCGCATTGCAGGGCAGCTTGGTGAGCGTGCTGGAGCAGATCAACGAGAGCCTAGACAAGCATGAGCGATTGAGTGCGCTGATCGTGATTGCTGACATCTGGGCGGTGGAAAACGGCTTTCTCACCCCGACCCTGAAAATCAAGCGAGCCGTAATCGAGAGCGTCTACGGACCTCGTTTCGGAGAGTGGCTGGAGTACGGCACGCCGGTTCACTGGCACGATGAATCTGCCACGTCACACGCAAAGGAGCATGGCCATGGCGATCTGGCGACAAACACCCCATCTTGAGCAGCTCACTGCGGCGTTGAAAAACACCATAGGTGAAGTGCTGGATATTCGTTTCGAGGCGTTCGATGACGAAACCGTCACCGCCAGCATGGCGGTGGACAAGCGTACCCATCAGCCTTACGGCCTGCTGCATGGCGGGGCCTCGGTGGTTCTGGCGGAAACCCTGGGCTCGATGGCCAGTTACCTGTGCATCGATCCCGAACGCTATTACTGCGTTGGCCTGGAGGTCAACGCCAATCACCTGCGCGGCGTGCGGAGCGGGCGGGTGACAGCGGTGGCGCGGGCGGTGCACCTGGGCCGGACCACCCATGTGTGGGATATTCGCCTGAGTGGGGAGGACGGCAAACCCAGCTGTATTTCGCGGCTGACGGTCGCTGTGGTTCCCCACGGGGAGACGCCGCCCAAGGCGTGATGTAAACGGCGACGGTGCAAATGCAACCCGGCGGCTTGATGCCGGGTTGCACACCCACCGCCGGTGTTGGCCTGCAGGCGCATTTGGCTGGAGAGCCCTGCTGATGGGCGCTTATGGTCATTGCTGCGTCGAGCGTCACTGCTGACAATTCCCCTTCGACTGCCAGTGGCCATTTCTCATGCCTGACACCCTGTTCTTTGCCCACGCCAACGGTTTTCCTTCAGCCACGTACAGCAAGCTGTTCGCCGCGCTGGAACCGCAATATCGCGTCCATCATCTGGAGCAACACGCTCACGATCCACGCTTTCCGGTGAATGACAATTGGGAAAACCTGGTTGCCGAGCTGCTCTATCACCTGGAAACCTTGGATGAGCCGGTGTGGGGCGTGGGCCATTCGCTGGGTGGCGTGCTGCACTATCACGCTGCGTTGCGCCGCCCGGAACTCTATCGCGGCCTGGTGCTGCTTGACTCGCCTTTGCTGACCCTGCCTGACCGCTGGTTGGTGCGGGCGGCCAAGCGCTTTGGCTTCATTGACCGGCTGACGCCGGCAGGGCGTACCCTGGGTCGGCGCGAAGCTTTTGCCGATTACGCCGAGGCGCAGGCCTATTTTGCCGGCAAGCGCTTGTTCCAGCGTTTCGATCCCGAGTGTCTGCACGACTATGTGCGTCATGGCCTGACACCCTGCGAGCAGGGTGTGCGCTTGAAATTTGATCCAGCCACCGAAATTGACATTTACCGTAGCGTGCCCCATCTGAGCCCAGGTCGAGCCCCGCAGTTGGCTGTGCCGCTGGCCATGGTCTGCGGGCGCCAAAGCCGTACCGTGATGCCGCACCAGATACGCCAGGTGCGGCGTATGCCCAAAGGCGAATCGCTGTCACTGCCGGGCGGACACATGTTTCCCCTGGAGCAACCGCAGGCAACCGCCGAGCTGATTCGTGGCCTGTTCCAACGCTGGACTGACGAGAGAGCAACACCATGAGTGCCAAGGTCGAGGAAATTCGTTTAAACCTGCCGCATATCGAACTGGCGGCTCATCTGTATGGCCCGGAAGACGGTAAACCCGTATTGGCTCTGCATGGCTGGCTGGATAATGCCGCCACCTTCCATCGCTTGGCGCCGAAGTTGGAGGGGCTGCGCATCGTGGCGCTGGATTTTGCCGGCCACGGTCATTCCGGGCACCGCGCGCCGGGCGCGAGCTACCTGCTCTGGGATTACGCACTCGATGTGCTGATGGTCGCCGAACAATTGGGCTGGCAGCGCTTTTCCCTGCTTGGACATTCCATGGGTGCCATCGTGTCCGTTCTGCTGGCCGCCGCCATGCCCCAGCGCATCGAGCGCCTGGCGTTGATCGATGGCCTGGTGCCCTATGTCGGCGAAGCGGACCGCGCCCCTGAAAAGCTCGGCGAAGCCTTGCAAGCGCAGCTCGACCTGCGCGCCAAGCGCAAACCGGTTTATGCCCAGATCGAACGTGCCGTGGATGCGCGCATGCAGGGTGTCGGCGCCGTAAGCCGCGAAGCCGCCGAGCTGTTGGCGGGTCGCGGATTGATGCCGACCGCCGGCGGTTATACCTGGCGCACCGATGCGCGACTGACTTTACCCAGCCCGCTGCGGCTGACCCGTGCCCACGCGCGGGCGTTTGTCGAAGCGCTGCAATGTCCGGTCGATCTCGTCCTCGCCGAACAGGGCATGCTGAGCGGCGAGCCGCTGTTACTTGCCTGGCTGGAGCATCTGCCCCTTAGCGTGCACCGCCTGGCCGGGGGGCATCATCGGCATCGGGATGAGGAGGCTGGCGCGCAATCGGTACCAGACTGTTTCAATCGCGCTTTCCAGGCGCCTTGACTTGCCCGTGGCAAGTGGCGAGGCTGGGCACATTGCCACGGGAGAGCTCCAATGATCGATCTGTACACCGCCGCCACGCCCAATGGCCACAAGGTTTCCATTGCCCTGGAAGAACTGGGGCTTGCCTATGAAACCCATATATTGAGTTTCGACAAGCAGGAACAAAAGGCGCCGGAATTCCTGAAGATCAACCCCAATGGCCGTATTCCGGCCATTGTCGATCGTGACAACGACCACTTTGCGGTCTTTGAGTCTGGCGCGATTCTGCTCTATCTGGCGGAAAAAACCGGACGTCTATTGCCCGCCGATGTGAAAGGTCGTTCGACGGTCATCCAGTGGCTGATGTTCCAAATGGGCGGCGTCGGACCCATGCAGGGCCAGGCCAACGTGTTTTACCGCTACTTTCCGGAAAAACTGCCGAGCGCCATCGAGCGTTACCAGCACGAGACGCGGCGTTTGTACCAGGTACTGGATAGGCGTCTGGCCCAGGTCGAATACCTGGCCGGTGACTACACCATTGCCGATATCGCCACCTATCCCTGGGTCAGCATGCATGAATGGGCCGGTGTGTCGGTCGACGGTCTCGAGCATCTGCAACGCTGGATGAGCGCTCTGGCAACTCGCCCGGCGGTTCAGCGCGGCCTGGAAATACCCCCGCGCAGTGATCGCGGCAACGAAGAAGCGCAGGTGAAATCTGCCCAAACCATGTTGATGCGCTGAGGGCTGAATGCGTCTTTTCCTATTGATGGCTTCGGCCCTGTATAGCGTTTCCCTGCTGGCCGATGTGCCAGGCAGTCACGATCTGGATGAATTGCCGCGTTATCCCCGCGCGGAAATCGTCGATTTCACCCACCAGGCCAGCGAAGAGCGGGTGTACCCGCAAAGCTCGATCAGTCGTATCAGCGGCCGCTTGCGTTACGAGCGTGCCGTCACCGCGCAGGGCGACCTGACCAGAGTCACCTATCGCCTGCCCACCGAGGGCGCTTCAAAGGACGCCTTCACGGCGGCCCGTCTGGCCTTGATGGAGCAGGGCGCGCATCTGCTGTACTGGTGCGAGGCGCGCGACTGCGGCTCCAGCAGCCTGTGGGCCAATTCGGTCTTCGGCAATGCCACCCTGTATGGCCCGGACGGACAGCAAGCCTACGCGCTGTTGCGGATGGCCGAGCCCAAGGAAAACAGCCTTGTAGCGCTTTACGCGATCACCCGTGGCAACCGCCGCGCCTACCTGCATGCCGAACGACTGGACGCACAGGCCGAACTGGGCGTGTTGTTGCCGACACCGGCTACCTTGCAGTTGCAGTTGCGTGAAGTGGGTGAGCTGGATCTGGGATTGCTCGAAGGAGAGCCGAACCAGACATGGGTAGACGTGCTGGTGCGGATGCTTAATCTGGACACCACCGGGCGAGTTCGATTGTCGGGCGAAAACTCGGCTGCCTGGCGCGATGCGCTGGTGGCACGGGGTGTGCTGACCACCCGATTGGAACTGGGCGAAGCATCCGGCGACGGCCTGCACGTCCAACTGCTGCGTTGATGGAAGTAGCGTCGGCGGTTCAGTGGCTAACAGGCCTGCCAAGGCTGAGCAGCCGCTCTGGCATATTTTTCCAACGGCCTGCCATGAGGCCCGGAAAATAGCCGAGCACAGTGTGTAGACTGCGCACCTTGTTATGGGCGGCCATGCTGGGCCGCCTGCGACTCTCCTCCGTTGCCTGTTGACGCCCACGTGCGTAGGTCCCGTATGCGATGCTGAACAACGACCGCTTATTGGTACAAATTCTTCTCCTGGGGTTGCTGAGCGCCTGTATCTGGGTTTTGGCGCCGTTCTGGTCGGCACTGTTCTGGGCCGCGGTGCTGGCGTTTGCCAGCTGGCCGTTGATGCGGCTGCTGACCCGCTGGTTGCCGGGACGGGAAACCGTTGCCGCCGGGTTGCTGACTGCCGGCTGGATGTTGCTGGTGGCAGTCCCCCTGGTCATGCTGGGGTTCAACCTGGCCGACCACATTCGCGATGTTACCGGCCTGATCAATGACCTGAAGGGTGCCGGTTTACCCACCATGCCAACCTGGCTGGTGGATGTGCCGCTGATTGGCGACTGGCTGGCGGAAACCTGGCTCGACCTGGATGCCCAAGGCGCAGCGTTGTTCGATACCGTGCGGCCTTATGTCGGTCGAGTCGGCAACTGGCTGCTGGCGCGCAGCGCGCAGATCGCCGGCGGAGTGCTGGAGCTGGCCCTGAGCCTGGTGTTGGTGTTCTTCTTCTATCGCGATGGGCCGCGTCTGGCGGCCTTCATCCACAGCATGTTGGAACGGCTGATTGGTGCACGGGCTGACCACTACCTGGCCCTGGTCGCCGGCACCGTGCAGCGCGTGGTCAATGGCGTGATCGGTACGGCCGCGGCGCAGGGTACGCTGGCGGCGATCGGCTTCTGGATCGCCGGGGTGCCGGGCGTTCTGATCCTTGGTGTACTCACCTTCGTGTTCAGCTTGATTCCCATGGGACCGCCACTGGTGTGGATTCCGGCAGCCGCCTGGCTGGTCAGTCAGGAGGCCTATGGCATGGCACTCTTCCTCGCCATCTGGGGCACTTTTGTGATCAGTGGTGTAGACAACGTGCTCAAGCCGTATCTGATCAGCCGAGGCGGGAATCTACCGCTGGTAGTGGTGCTGCTCGGCGTGTTCGGGGGCCTCCTGGCCTTTGGCTTCATGGGGCTTTTCCTGGGCCCGACCCTGCTGGCGGTCGCCTACAGCCTGCTCAACGATTGGGTGAGCAAGGCTGAGCCGGAATCTCAAAGCCCGCAGCCGTGATTCAGTTCCTCGCCTCGTAGCGATCCAGTGTATCGCTGGCGATCTGCCGGCCCAGTGCGATCAGCTCCTGGGCCTTGTAGAACTCGAAAAAGCGACACACCCGCTTGGGAATATTGATCAGCACATCGGGGGGGTAACCCGCGATTTTGTACTGGGCGAGGGAGGTCTGCATGACCTCGAAGCTCTGGTTGATCAACTCCAATAAAGAAGCCGGCCCCACGGGATCGACGATGCGCGAGCCACTGGCCGACTTGGGTGCGCCGGCGCGCTCGGGCGCGGCGGCAGGCTGCTGGGCTTCGGGGTGGGCGTCTTCGGGGGATGTCGCTGAGGACGAATCTGCTGCGCCGTGACCATTGCCGTTGCCGTTGAGCCCATTGCCGCGCATGAAGGGCAAGTGCCTGAGCACGGCGTCCATCCGCTTGGTCATGGCGGGAGGACGTTCGATGACCGGCAAGGTGTAGCGGGCTTGCCCTGAGGCGTTGAGGTTGACGGCCACGATCAGATCGCAATGGCTCGAGACCACCGGCACGATGGGCAGCGGGTTGAGCAGACCACCGTCCACCAGCATGCGATTGCCCTGCATCACCGGGGTGAACAGGCTGGGAATGGCCGCCGAAGCGCGCATCGCCTGGTGCAGACTGCCCTCCTGAAACCACAGCTCTTGCTGGTTGGTGAGGTCGGTAGCCACCGCTGTATAAGGGATCGGCAGGTCTTCGATATTGATTTCGCCGAGCATGCTGTGGATCTTGCCGAAGACCTTGTCGCCACGCAGGGCGCCCAGGGAAAAGCTCACGTCCATCAGACGCAGTACGTCAAGGTAATCCA
Organism: uncultured Pseudomonas sp.; assembly: GCA_964410065.1. Taxonomy (GTDB): domain Bacteria; phylum Pseudomonadota; class Gammaproteobacteria; order Pseudomonadales; family Pseudomonadaceae; genus Serpens. The sequence goes on along the minus strand of CAYPFO010000006.1, from coordinate 73,832 downwards.
GGCTTTCGGTCCAGGCCCGGTATTCGGGCAATTTTCCGGCCGCATAGATGCCGCCGACCACTGCGCCCATCGAGCACCCGGCAATGCAGCCAATTTCATAGCCCCGCGACTCCAGTTCCTCGATCACGCCGATGTGTGCATAACCCCGTGCTCCGCCAGAACCCAAGACCAGGGCAACTCGTTTTGACATGCTTATCTCCCTATCTGAAAAAAGACGATACGCGTCCAAGCGTGTCGCGCCAAGCAGAGCACTGGCAGGTATGGAGCAGACGCTAGACTTTAGCGTGATACCTGAGCGTGGAGACATGACCGATGAAAGCCTGGATCAGTGTGGCACTGTTCGCCGTTGCGCTTAGTGGTTGCGCGGCGAAAACCTCGTATCGCGACAGTTGCGCCAATCATCTGGACGCCGCCTGGAAGGAGCTGGACATTGCCAAGGTAGAAGGCTTCGCGGGCAGCGTCAGCTATTCCAAGGCGGTGTCCTTGCTGACGGCCGCGAAAACCCAGCAGCAGTTCGAAGCCTTTCAGGGCTGCGCCGAGAAAGCCGAAAAAGCCCGGTTCTATATTCGGGAATCCCGCGAGGGGCGCTAGCAAGGCGAAGCGCAACCTGGTTCACAGGAATGGCCGGTAGCAGCCCGGGGCGCTTTGCGCGGCCTGCAACGGCCAGTAGCATCGGCCGTTCACTGAGGAGGCTGCATGCGCGCACAACTGGAAAGCTGCCTGGCGGCAATCAATGAAGTGATACTGGGCAAGGAGCCGCAAGTGCGCCTGGCCATGGCCTGCATACTTGCGCGTGGGCACCTGCTGATCGAGGATCTGCCCGGCATGGGCAAAACCACGCTCAGCCACGCGCTGGCGCGGGTTCTGGGGCTGGAGTTTCAGCGTATCCAGTTCACCTCCGACCTGCTGCCCGGCGATATCCTCGGCACTTCGGTGTTCGACAAGGCCAGCGGAGGGTTCGTCTTTCATCCGGGGCCGATTTTCGCCGAGCTGATCCTCGCCGATGAAATCAACCGCGCCACGCCGAAAAGCCAGAGTGCCCTACTCGAAGCGATGGAAGAAGGCCAGGTGACCATTGAAGGGGCGACCCGTCCCTTGCCGCAGCCGTTCTTCGTCATCGCCACGCAGAACCCGGCAAACCAGGGTGGCACCTTCGCCTTGCCTGAATCGCAGCTCGACCGTTTTCTGATGCGCTTGTCACTGGGCTATCCGGCCCGCTCCGCGGAGCGCGCCCTGCTGCTGGGCACAGCGCGCCGCGATCTGCTGTCGGGTCTGCAACCGTTGCTTGAGCATGCCGAATTGGTCCGCGTACAGGAAAGCGTGGCTCAGGTGCGGGTCAGCGATGCCTTGGTGGACTATGTGTTGCGCCTGGTCGAGGCGACCCGTCGCGAGTCGCCGTTCGCCTGCGGGCTGTCGCCCCGTGGCAGCCTGGCCTTGCTAGGCGCCGCACGGGCCTGGGCCTACCTGGCCGGGCGTGATTATGTGATTCCCGAAGATGTGCAGACGGTGTTGCCGGCCGTGGCTGGGCATCGTTTGCGCGAGCGTGCGCAGCAGGGCGAACAGGGCAGTGGCGGGCTGGTGCGCTGGCTGCTCGATCACGTCCCGGCCGTCTGATGGCGGGCGAATCCACCCTTGCAGCACAGCTGCGCCTACGCGGCGATCGCTGGTTGGCGCGGCGTATCCCAGCAGCCCGCCAGGTGCGCCTGAATCAGCGGCGCATTTTCATCCTGCCAAGCCGCGCCGGCGTGGCCTTTGCCGGTGTGCTGCTGTTGATGCTGCTGTTGGCGATCAATTATCAGCACAGCCTGGCGTACGCGCTGACGTTTCTCCTCGCCTCAGTGTTTGTCGTGGCCATCCTGCACACCTACCGTAACCTGTCCGGCCTGCAGCTGAGCGCCGGTCCCGCGGCACCGGTGTTTGCCGGGGCACAGGCACGCATACGGGTCGTGCTGCAGGCGGGAGTGCGCAGCCATCGAGCAGTGAGCCTGGGCTGGAGCCACGACATGCAAGGCACCTGGCATGTTTCCGCCCACGGGCAGGCAGACTGCGATCTGGGCTTGCCTGCGGCGCGCCGAGGCTGGCTGGTCGCACCGCGAATGCGGGTGGAAAGCCGCTTCCCGCTGGGCTTGCTGGTGGCCTGGAGTTGGGTCGATCTGCAGCAGCGGGTGCTGGTGTATCCCCAACCCCTGGCCGGCGAATTACCGGGCAGGCGGGGCGTTGGCGAGGGAAGTCAAGGCAACCAGCTGCAGGCCGAAGGTTGCGACGATTTCCAGGGATTGCGGACCTATCAACCCGGCGATGGCCAGCGGCGCTTGCATTGGAAAGCGTTTTCCCGAGGCCAGGGCCTGCTGGTAAAAGCTTTCGCCGAGGAAACTGGGGAAGAGTGGCTGCTGGATTTGCAATCGCTCAGCGGGCCGCTGGAAGAGTGTTTGTCGCGCCTGTGCCAGGGCGTGTTGGAGCTGTCTGAAAAAGAACTGCGTTTCTGTTTGCAATTGCCAGGCGTGACGCTGGGCCCGGACAGTGGCGAGGGGCATCGAGAGGCGTGTTTGCGGGCGTTGGCGCTGTTTGGTCACGGGGAGCGCATGCCATGAGCGGAGCAGGCATCCCGCGCATCAGCCTGGTGTGGCTGCTGGTTGCGCAACTGCTGGTCATCGCGCCTTTTCTGGGGCAATTGCCGGTCTGGCTGGCGGTGCTGTGGCTGGGCTGTGCGGCCTGGCGTGTGCAGATTTTTCGCATGCGCGCCACTTATCCTACGACGCGAATCAAACTGGTGCTGCTCCTGGGCGCAGCGGTTGGTGTCTACCTGTCCAGTGGTGGCCGTATCGGTATGGAGGTGGCCAGCGCGCTGCTGATTGCCGCTTTTATTCTCAAACTGGTGGAAATGCGCAGCCGGCGTGATGCGCTGATCGTTATTTACCTTGGTTTTTTCGCGGTGGTCACCGGTTATCTATTTCAGAGCAGCATGTTCGCCGCGCTGTACAGCCTGTTGTCGGTCACTGCTCTGTTGGCGGCCTTGATCGGTTTGCACCAAGGGGAGGGCGAGCGGCCTTGGGCCACGCTGCGCCTGGCTGGCAGTCTGTTGCTACAGGCTTTGCCTTTGATGCTCTTGCTGTTTGTGTTCTTTCCTCGCCTGGGGCCGATCTGGTCACTGCCGCAAGCGAGCCAGCAAGGCGTGACCGGATTGTCCGACCGCATGGCGCCGGGGGATATCGTCGAGCTCGGCCGTTCCGATGCGCTGGTATTTCGTGCCCGTTTCGAGGGTGCGGTGCCGGCGCGCGACCAGCTGTACTGGCGTGCGCTGACCCTGGATCAGTTCGATGGTCGTGAATGGAGCAAGACGCCTTCGGGGTTTTCGGCCGCTGAGCCGGCCTGGAGCACGCGTGGCGATGCCCTGCAGTACAGCATCGTGATGCAACCCAGCGGCAAGCCCTGGCTGTTCGCCTTGGATGTGCCGCAGTCGCCTCTGCCGCGCGTGCGTCTGTATGAGGATTTTCGTCTCGAGCACCATCGTCCTGTGGAGCAGGCGTTGCTGTATGACGTGACGTCCTGGCCTGCGGCCTTGCGAGAGCCGACACTGTCGCCTGCCATGCAGCAACGCACCCTGCAATTGCCGCTGTCAGGCAATCCGCAGACGCGGGCCTGGGCCGAGCAATTGCGCCGCGATTATCCCAACCCAGAGGCGCTGGTTGAGGCCTTGCTGGTGCACTTCAACCGTGAGCCTTATGGCTACACGCTGCGTCCGCCGCCGGTGGGCGTGCACATCATCGATGATTTCCTGTTCGCCAGCCGCCAGGGCTTTTGCCTGCACTTTGCCGGGGCCATGACATTCGTACTGCGCGCCGCCGGCATTCCTGCGCGTATGGTTGCCGGTTACCAGGGCGGTGAGTACAACGCGGCGGGCAACTACCTGGCCATCCGCCAATTCGATGCCCATGCCTGGGTTGAATACTGGCAGCCTGGGCAAGGCTGGCAGAGTGTCGACCCAACGTTCCAGGTCGCGCCGGAACGTATCGAGCAGGGGCTGGAAGAGGCGTTAGCCGGGGAGCAGAGTTTTCTGGAGGACGCACCGCTGAGCCTGCTGCGCTACCGCGATGTCGGCTGGCTCAATGGACTGCGGTTGAACTGGGATCGGGCCAACTATGGCTGGCAACGCTGGGTGCTGGGCTACCAGGGTGAGCTGCAGTTGCGCCTGTTGCAGCGCTGGTTCGGTGGTTTCGAATTGCGTCAGATCGGTTGGCCGTTGCTGGGCGGCGGCGCAGTGTTGCTGGGGCTGCTGGCGCTCGGCTTGTTCAAGCCGTGGCAGCGCCAAGCGGATGTGCCGTTGCGCATGCTTGCTCACTTCGAGCGGCTGATTGCCCGATTGGGTGTGGACAGAGTGCCGGGGGAAGGTGTGCGCACCTATGCTCAGCGTGTGGCAGCGATGCTGCCAGAGCAGGCGGAGGCGATTCTGGCCTTTATGGAGGTGTTCGAGGCCCAGCAGTATGCCGGTGAGCCGCTGGCGGTCGGTCAATTACGTGCGGCCCTGCGCCAGGTACGGCGTAGCATGCCCTGGCATGTTGGGGCTGGATTGCCTCGCTACGAGTGGCGGAGAAAAAATCATGGCGTCCTTTAGCGATGAGCTGATGGCCGAAGTGGTGCGCACGCAGGTTCGACTGCAGGCATGCCGAGCGCGCTTGACGGCCCGCACTGATGACGAAGCACTGCATGACCTGCGCATCGCCTTGCGCAAGCTGCGTAGCCTGTTGCGCCCGTTGCGTGGCTTGCCCGGGGTCGAGGTGCTGGAACAGGCCACCAAGGCACTGGGGGAGATGAGCGGTCCGCTGCGCGATCGAGAGGTGTTGCTGGCCGAGCTGAACCATTGGGAGCATGACGAGGCGATCCGATGGCGCCGGCTGGAGCTGGATAAGGGTTACCAGCGTGTGTTGCGCGGTGCACCGTTACAGCAATTGCAGACCATTCTCGTGGCCTGGCCCGCGTTGTGGCGTACCGCTGAGCGTAACCGGCTGTTGCCACCGCTCGGCCCTCGTACACGCAAGCAGCTGGTTCGGGAGCGTCATCGTCTGGCCGAAGCGCTGCGCGATCCTGACCACGATCCACATCGCCTGCGCCTGTTGATCAAACGGGTGCGCTACGGCGCGCAGGCCTACCCCAAGCATGCCGGCATCCCCAACAACGCGGCCAAGGCTCTGCAGCGCGCACAAACGTCACTGGGCGAATGGCATGATCGCTGGCAATGGCTGGAACGTGCGAAGGTCGAGCCTGATCTGCGTCTCTGTTGCGCCGCCTGGCAGGTGCCGCTCGCCACTGCCGAGCAGCAGGCTGAGCGAGCGTTGGTGCGCTTGCAGCGGGTTTTGCCTCGGTAAGCGTAATTGCTGATTCCCCCTCCTGTTTGGCATAGGTGCCCGTTGGTCGACGCGACCGAGTTCGCTAGCGTTGCCGGAACGGGGCGCCGCGCGTGCCTGTGCATTCCTTAACTCTGTATGTGCCGAAGGTTGCCAATGGATTTTTTCGACGTGATGCGAGCCGGCCGTGGCGAAGCTGCCATGAGTGTGCCGGAACAATGGGGCCAAGGGCGTGCCGTTTTTGGTGGGGTGGCCGTGGCGCTGGTTTATCAGGCCATGCGCGCTCGGGTACCTCTCGAGCGTCCGTTGCGTTCGTTGGCTATCACCTTTGTGGCGCCGATGGAATGCGCCAAGGCGGTGCATTTTGAGGTCGAGATGTTGCGCGAAGGGCGCGCCGTCAGCCAGGTGCTAGGGCGCGCCGTGCAGGATGGCCAAGTGGTGACGCTGGTGCAGGGCAGTTTCGGCTCGGGGCGCAGTTCTACCGTGGCTGTGGAGGCCGAGCCTGCTCCGCCGATCAAGGCGGTGGAGAGCTGTCAGGAGCTGCCTTATCTGCGCGGCGTGACGCCAGAGTTCACGCGCCATCTGGCCATGCGTTGGGGGCAGGGCGGTTTGCCGTTCAGCAACAACCCTTCGCGAGAGATGGGCGGCTGGGTGCGCCTGCGGGGTGAGGTGCCGGATGTCGCGGTGGATGAGAGCCTGTTGCTCGCCCTGGTGGATGCCTGGCCACCGGCGCTGCTCAGCCACCTGCGCAGTCCTGCGCCGGGCAGTTCATTGACCTGGACCATCGAGATCGTTCAGCCGCGGCCGGTGATGAGCAGTCGCGATTGGTGCCAGTACCAGGCGCGCATCGAGCATGCTCGCGATGGCTATGGGCACATCGCAGCGAGCTTGTGGACGTCGGCCGGTGAGCTGGTGGCGCTGAGCCGACAAACCGTAGTGGTCTTCGACTGAGGCGGCCTGCGCCTGCCGGCTTCAGAGTTTGAGTTGGCGAATCGCCTTGCTCAGCTCGGCGGCCAGATGAGCCAGTTCGTTGCTGGTCGCGGTGGACGTGCTGGTTTTGCGCACGGTCAGTTCGGAGAAGTCACGGATACCCACCACCGAACGGGTCATTTCTTCCGCCACTTGGCTCTGCTGTTCCGCGGCAACCGCAATTTGCGTATTGCTCTCGCGCATTTGCGCCACGGCATTGGTGATTGCCGTGAGCGCTGTACCGGCCTCCTGGGCCAGTTGCACGCAGTCGTCGGCCCGCAGGGAGCTTTCCTGCATGAACTCCACGGCGTCGCGGGTGCCGCCTTGTAGGGCGGCGACCATCTGGGTGATTTCGTCGGTGGAATTTTGCACGCGCTTGGCCAGGTGACGCACTTCATCGGCAACTACGGCAAACCCCCGACCCTGTTCGCCAGCGCGAGCGGCTTCAATGGCGGCGTTCAGCGCGAGCAGGTTGGTCTGGTCGGCGATGCCGTGAATCACGCTTACCACGCCGCTGATCTTTTGACTGTCTTCAGCCAGCCGCTCGATCATCTGGGCGGTTTCCTGCACCCCTTTGGACAGCGTGGCGATGGAGCCCTCGACGCGGTGCACTACCGATTGTCCGGCGCCCGCCAATTCATCGGCTGACTTGGATTGATCGCGCGTATCGGCCGCATGCTGAGCGATGTGGTGGACGGTGGCCGACATTTCGTTGATTGCGGTGGCTGTCTGGTCGGTTTCACTTTGCTGGCCGAGCATGCCCTGCTGCACGTCGTTCATGTCTGCCGCCAGGCGTGACGCCCCGTTATCGAGACGGCTGGCACTTTGCGCCACGACGCTGACAATGCGCTGATAGCCGTTTTGCATGGCATTGAAGGCGCTGGCCATCTGGCCAACCTCGTCGCCGCTTGCAAACGGCACGCGGGCTGCGAGGTCGCCGGATTTCTCAACATGCAGCATCACGTTCCTGAGCGTGTCGAGGTGGCCGAGCAGAAACCGGATCAGCAACTGCGAGCTGGCCAGCAGGACCAGCATCAAAATCAGCACGGCGAGGGCATAGTGGCCCATGCGATCAAAGAACACTTGGCTCAGGCTGGGCGCGCGAGCCAGTACCGCCATACGCTGGTCATTGGCGAGGTCGATGACGTGGGCGCCAATCAAGGGTTGCTGACCGAAGAGTACGTCATGGTCCAGCGCGACCCAGCCCGTAGCAGTCGCCAGGCGAGTAGTGCGCTGACCTTGCAACTGAGGGTTTTCACCCTTGGCAAAGGACACCAGCAGCGGATCGTGTGGCAGCGCTTGCTGGCTTGGCCAGTTGGCCAGCAGTTGTGCCTTGAGTTGCGCCTGATGGCGGGCTTCGCTGGCTCGGCCATCCTGCTCTTGCAACATGGCGAATAGCACCAGTAACAGCGTCGTGGCGAAGGAGACGGCATTAAGGGCCCAAAACTTGTATTTGAGAGAAAGATCGCGAATCCAGAGGGCCATTAGACTGCTTCTATTGTCGGATTTATTGGGTGGCTTGTTGCCATCATTGGTGGTCAGAATGCCCGGCCCGCTGATGGTAATCAACTCTTTGCTCGAACCCATTAACGGCCTGAGGTTGCCTCGACTTGAGCCCGTTAATCCGGCAATGCAAAAAACTGCCGGGCGCATGCGCTGGTGTGTGCGGCTACGGCTTCGACGCTTTCGTTGCGATGCAGCGCGACGCAGCGCAACACTTCGCCCAGGTAAGCCGGTTCGTTGTGACCGCTTTTCGGTTTTGGACGCAGCGTGCGCGGCAGCAGATAGGGTGCATCGCTTTCCAGCATCAGTCGGCCAACGGGGATCTCCCGAACCAGTGGATGCAGATGGGTGCCGCGGCGTTCATCGCAGATCCAGCCCGTGATGCCGATATGCAGGTCCAGATCCAGATAGCCGAACAGGGCCTGCCGCTCGCCGGTGAAACAGTGCACCACGGCGGCCGGCAAGCGGTCGCGAGAGTCGCGCAGGATGGCCAGTAGGCGCTGGTCCGCATCGCGCTCATGGAGGAAAACCGGCATTTGCAACTCGACCGCGAGCTCAAGCTGTTCTTCCAGCGCTTTTTCCTGCTGCGGGCGCGGCGAGAAATCACGATTGAAGTCGAGGCCGCATTCACCTACTGCGCGCACCCGCTCGTGGCGCAGCAACTCACCCAGTTGAGCGGCTACAGCGGCAGTCCACTGACTGGCTGCGTGGGGATGCACGCCCGCGGTACTGAACAGTTGCCGTTGCTCGGGATCATGCTGCTCGCAAAGCTGTAATGCCTGTTCGCTTTCCGGCAGGCTGGTGCCGGTAAGGATCATTTGCGTGACGCCGGCGGCTTCGGCGCGCTCGAGCACGCCGTCAAGGTCACGGGCAAGGCTGGGATGAGTAAGGTTCAGGCCGATATCGATGAGGTGCATGGCGCTCGCTGCAAACGTGACAAAGCGGCCAGTTTACTCAATGTGGCGGCGCAGGGGGCGTCAGTGGAGCGGTCTCGAGGGTCGGGAAACGCTCCAGCCAGCGAAGCTCCTCTCCATTGAAATGCTCGTTGCGCAGACGCTCCAGCGCCGCACGCTTGTCCTCGGGGGACAGACTCTGGTTGAGCTGCAGGCGTGCTTGTGCCTTGTGGTAGGCCCGCATGCGCTGTTCCCAGTCAGGAGGCAGCGGACGGTTCGGCTCGAGGTCAGCATCGGGAGTGGGCGTCCCGGCGAACAGGGGCTGGGAGGGCGGCAACAGCAGGCCGAGGCCGGACAAGCCAACGATGAGAACCAGTAAAAGGGCAAACAGGGGCTTGTTCATGACCAGGACTCGGTACGGACAGCGGCGCAACCATGGACGCACGCGTGGAAACAGTACCAAGCAGGAAGCATGCCGCTTTGTCTGCTTTACACATAACGGCTCTGGGCCAAGGGTTTCCGAGCACCTGACAGAGAAGGTGACGTGGGGCGTTGTTACGCCATGACCCATCAGGCGCCGTTTTGCGGCAGCAACGGCCACCCTTTCAACAACCGGTAACGGGGGCTGACGGAGCCGGATTCAGAAGCAAACAAGCCCCATTCATCTGCCGTCCAGGTGAAAGGCGCCGGCGCGGGACAAGCCACGGCGTGACTTCGACGCAGCAGTGTCAAGTGCGGGCGGAACGGCCGGGACTCCACCGGCAGGCCGGCGTCGAGCAGGTGGCGTTGAAGTTCACGCTGCAGGTGGAGCAGCGCTTCAGGCGGTTGGCTGGAGGCAAGTACCAGCAGGCCGGAGTGCCACAGCTGCAGTTGATCAAATTGCACCTGAAAACGTATGGCCTGAAGCCTGGCTGCAATTTGTTCAAGCAATGGCAGCCTGTCCTGCGGTTGTTGACCGAGAAACGCCAGGGTCACATGCAGGTCGGCAGGCGCCACTGGCTGCCCTTTTATGCCCAGGCTGTCTCGCCAAAAGACTATTTGCGCGGCCGGCTGTGGCGGGCAGGGCAAGGCGAAAAACAGACGCAAATGAGGGGGATTCATAAACACTCGCCGGTTGACAGTAACGGGCTGATTTCCATAGGATTCATGCCTTGCGCCGATTTAGTCAGCTACTTGCGGGGCGCCTGGAGTCCATGACTTCGAAATACCGCTAAAGCGCTGGTTCCGGTGTCGCCTCCCACCGCTGTCCAGCGGTTCCCTTTGAGGCGGAAGAGTTCCAAATGAATGTACAGCACAGCAAGCTACGTCTGGCCCCGATCACGTCCGGGCTGATCTGCCGCGATCCCAAGATTCTCCTGGGCGGTTGTCATCAACCCACGCTTTTACGCTACCTGGATGGCGTGCCGAAGCGCTGGGGTAAGCCCAAAACCCTACTGATCCAGTTCAGTGCCGAAGGTGATTCGTTGTCCGCTTACGCAACGGACAGTTTCGATTTGGCCGTTATCGAAGCACCGCGCGGTGAGCAGGCGGCTCACTATATTCATGACCTGACTCGCATTGCCCGCAAGGGATTGATCACGCGCCGCACGGGGCTGATTCAAGGGTAATCGATCGCCACTACATACCAGATTTTCTCGCCCGTCGGCGTGGCGACGCGCACTTCAGCGTCCAGCGCCTTGCCGACCAGGGCGCGCGCCAGCGGGGCATCGATGCTGATCAGGTGGTTCTTCAGATCCAGTTCGTCCGGTCCGACGATGCGGTAGCGCGTGGTCTCGCCTTCATCATCCTCAAGCGTGACCCAGGCGCCAAAGTAGACCTTGTCGGGATCACTGGGCCGTTCGCTGACCACCTTGAGACTTTCCAGGCGCTTGCGCAGAAAGCGCACGCGGCTATCGATCTCGCGCAGCATCTTCTTGCCGTAGGTGTACTCGGCGTTCTCCGAGCGATCGCCCTGGGCGGCGGCTTCGCTCACCGATTGGGTCACCTGGGGTCGACGCACATTCCACAGTTCATGCAGTTCGGCGCGCAGGCGCGCTTCCCCTTCCGGGGTAATCAGCGGCGTACCGGCGCTGCGGGGCGGACGATAACGGCTCATGGCATTCCAAATCTGACAGAAAGATAAGTGTACAAAGTCAACCTTCGCGCAGCACCTGCAGGGGGCTGGCGTTAAGTGCGCGACGGGTGCCGAGCATCCCGGCGCCGCCGATCAGCAAGGCACCCAGCACGGGCAGCAGCAACAACCAGGGATGCGGATGCCAGGTGAGGTCGAAGGCGAAACGATAGAGTAGGGCGCTGATCAACTCGCAGCCCAGTGCCGCAAGCACGCCGCTGGTGGCGCCAAGCAAGGCGAATTCGCTGCGTCGGGCCTTGATCAGCAGGCGCCGCTGGGCGCCCAGCGCCCGTAACAGGGCGCCTTGGCGAATGCGTTCATCCAGAGTCGCCTGCAGGCCTGCAAACAGCACGGCCAGGCCGGCGGCCAGTACAAACAACAGGACATATTCGATGGCCAGCGTTACCTGCGAGAGGATGCTGCGCAGTTGCGTCAGCAGGGCATCCACTTGCAGTAGGGTAACGGTCGGGAAGGCGCGGGCCAGCTCGACCAGCTGACGTTCCTGGCCGGCGGGCAAATAGAAGCTGGTCAGGTAGGTGGCCGGCAGGTCTTGCAGCGTGCCCGGTTCGAAGATCATGTAGAAGTTGGGTTGGAAATTGTTCCAGTCCACTTCGCGCAGGCTGGTGACCCGTGTCTCGCGCTCACTGCCGCCCACGTTGAAGCGCAGTCGGTCACCCAGTTGCAGTCCCAGGCTTTCGGCCAGTTCGCTCTCCACCGAAACACCCGGCAGTGCATCCGGTGCGTTGTGCGGCCGCCACCAGTGGCCGGCCTTGAGCAGGTTGTCAGCAGGTAGGTCGGCGGCCCAGGTCAGGCTGAGGTCGCGGCGAATGGCCCGCTCACCTTGTGACTCCTTGCTGACGAGTTGGCGTACCGGCTGGTCGTTGATGGCGATCAGGCGACCCGGCACCACGGGATATAACGGGGCGGCGCGCACCTGCAAGGTCGCCAGTCGTGCGGTAAAGGCGTCCTTGTCGGCAGGCAGAATATTCAGGGCGAAATGGTTGGGCGCATCGGCCGGCAATTGTGCCTGCCAGGTATCCAGCAGTTCGCCGCGTAGCAAGGCGATCAGCGCCATGGCCAGCAGAATCAGGCCGAACGCCAACGCCTGGCCGGCGGCGGCCAGCGGGTGGCGCAGCAATTGGCCCAAGCCGAGGCGCCAAGGCAGGCTGGCATTGCTCAGCAGGCGGCGCAGGCTCTGGAGGCCGAACAGCAACAGTCCGCCTAACAGCAAGACGGCCACCAGTCCGCCGCCGATCATGGCCAGGGTGAGGGCAAGGTCCAGGCTCAAGCGCCACATGATGATGCCCAGCGCCAGAAGGGCGGAGCCGTAAACCAGCCAGGCGCTGGGTGGCAAGGGCAAGACATCGCTGCGCAGCACGCGCAGCGGCGGCACTCGCCCTAATGCCGCCAGTGGCGGTAGGGCAAACCCCGCCAACGCCAGCAAGCCAATGGCCATGCCCGCCAGGGCGGGGAGCAAGCCGCCGGGAGGGATGTCGGCGGGCAGCAGATCCCGCAGCAGGTGAAACAGCCCATGCTGTGCCAGCCAGCCGAGCGCGGCACCCAGGCTGCTGGCCAACAGGCCGAGCATGGCCAGCTGCAGGGCATAGAGTCCCAATGCTTCATGGCGTGACAGGCCCAGGCAACGCAGCAACGCGCTGGCATCGTAGCGGCGAATGGCGAACCGGCTGGCCGACAGCGCCACGGCCACGCCAGCAAGCAAGACGGCTGCCAGGCTGGCGAGATTCAGGTAGCGTTCTGCGCGGCCCAGCGCACTGCCGATTTGTCGATTGCCGTCACGGGTGTCTTCCAGGCGCTGGTGTGGGCTCAGCTGGCCGGCGATGGCGGCGCGATAATCCGCCAATTGCTGGGGATCGCCGGTCCATAGCTCCCGATAGCGGACCCGGCTACCCGGTTGCACGATGCCGGTGGCGTCCAGGTCGTCGAGGTGCATCAGCACGCGGGGTGTCAGGCTGTAGAAGTCGCCAGCGCGGTCCGGCTCGTAGGTCAGGACGCGGCTCAGGCGCAGTTGCTTTTCTCCAACCTCGATACTGTCGCCAACCTTGAGATCCAGCGTGGCGAACAGGCGGGCCTCGGCCCAGGCTTCGCCGCGGGACGGTCCAGCACCCGAAGTCTCCGCTTCATAAGGCTCGGGTGCGCTGCGCAGTTCGCCGCGTAGCGGGTATTCAGTGTCTGCCGCTTTGACGCTGGCCAGCTGAATGCCTTGGTCGGTGGCGATCACGCTGGAGAATTCCACCACACGGGCATGCTGTAGACCTAGCTGCAGGCCGCTTTGTACCTGTTCCGGGACGGCCGGTGTCGAGCCATTGAGTACCAGATCGGCACCCAGGAATTCGCTGGCACGTAGCAACATGGCATCGTTCAGCCGGGTGCTGAAATAGCCGATGGCCGTGCTGGCGGCCACTGCGACCAGAATGGCCGCGAACAACACGCGCAATTCCCCGGAGCGGGCATCACGCAGCAGTTGCCGCGTCGCCAGCGCCAGCAGGCGGCGTAACGGCAGGCCGGCCATCAAGGTTCGTCCCGGGTGACGAGGTGGCCTGCTTCAAGGCGGATTTGTCGGCGGCACCGGTGGGCCAGACGCTGGTCGTGGGTGACCAGTACCAGAGTGGCGCCGCGCTCCTGGTTGAGGGCGAACAGCAAATCGCTGATGCGCTCGCCGGTCTGGGTGTCGAGATTGCCGGTGGGCTCGTCGGCAAACAGCACGTCCGGTTCAGCCGCGAAGGCGCGGGCGATTGCCACGCGTTGTTGTTCGCCGCCGGAAAGCTGGCGGGGATAATGTTGCAGGCGATGTTCCAGACCTACCCGCTGCAGCAATTCGCTGGCCCGCCGGCGCGCATCAAGACGCCCATCCAGCTCGAGGGGCAGCATGACGTTTTCCAGCGCATTGAGGCTGTCCAGCAACTGAAAGGACTGAAACACAAAGCCGACATGTTCGGCGCGCACCCGCGCACGCTGATCTTCATCCAGTTGCTCCAGCGCGTGGCCGGCGAGCATGACTTCGCCGCTGCTGGGTCGATCCAGCCCGGCGAGAAGTCCCAGTAGGGTCGATTTGCCCGAACCAGAGGCGCCGACAATGGCCAGGCTGTCTCCTGCGCTCAGATCCAGCGACAGGCTGTGCAGGATGGTCAGTTCGCCTTCCGCGCTGGGGACCACTTTGCTAAGGTTGCAGGCATTGAGAATGCTGGTGTTCATGGAGAATCCGATGCGGGCTTGGTGTGTTGCGGGGGCCATGGCTGTGCTGCTGTGGTCGCAAAATTCCTTGGCCGGCACCCTGCTGGTCGTCGGTGATAGTATCAGCGCCGCTCTGGGCATGGATACCCGCCAGGGTTGGGTCGCCTTGCTGGAGCAGCGCCTAGAGGAACAGGGGCTGGATCACCAGGTGATCAATGCATCGATCAGTGGCGACACGACGGCCGGCGGGCTGACTCGATTGCCCCGGTTGCTCGCTGAGCATCAGCCAGAGTGGGTAATCCTAGAGCTGGGCGGCAATGATGGCCTGCGGGGATTGTCACCGGCGCAGATGCGGCAAAATCTTCTTGCCATGATCGAGCGCAGCCAGAGCAGCGGGGCTCAGGTGATAGTGCTCGGTATGCGCCTGCCACCCAACTACGGCCAGCGCTATAACCGGGCCTTCGAGCAGGTGTATACGGATTTGGCCGAGCAGACCCGGGTGCCTCTGGTGCCGTTTTTTCTGGAGGGAGTTGGCGGTGTCGAAGGCATGATGCAGGCTGATGGCATTCATCCCGCTCCGGCAGCCCAGGAACGCATGCTCGACAATCTCTGGCCGGTGCTCAAACAGATGCTCTAAAGGGGCTCCAGAGGCTTTTCCGCGCCCCGGCTTTCGGCTAATGTTGCTGCCCCCTCATGGAGCCCAACATGCCACGCCGTGCCTGGTCCCTGTATGCCTATAAATTGATCGAGCCAGACGAGCAGTTGGATCTGTTCGCCTGCCGCGAGGTGCGCCTGCACCTGATCAAGCGGCAGCTGGAATTGGCGGGGCATGTGGATCGCACCTTGTGCGGCGGTCTACTGCCGGCCCAGCCGCGCTGGCGTTCGTTAAGCCGGGAATTGCTGCGTGATTCGCGGCTGTGTCCAGTTTGTCAGGCTATGCTTGAAGCACATCGACGGGGTGAACGATTTTCCGGTTTTGAGGTCTGACATAGCCGGTCTTGTAAACCGGCCTTCAATTTGTCACTCAAGGATACAGTCCGGATGTTCGCGTGTGCTTCCAGGGTCTTTCGCAGTCTTTCATTGATGGCTTTGGTGAGCACTGGCGCAGTCCATGCCATGGAGTTTCCTCTGCCGCCTCCCGATGAGGACGTGGTAGGGCAGGTTCAGGTTATCAAGGCGCGTTACGAAGATACCTTTGCCGCAATTGCCGAGAGTAACGACTTAGGCTACCTGGAAATGGTTGCCGCCAATCCTGGGGTGGATCCCTGGCTCCCTGGCGAGGGCGCCGAGATTATTCTACCGACCCGCTTCATCCTGCCGCCGGGTCCGCGTGAAGGGATTGTGATCAACCTGGCCGAATACCGTCTTTATTACTACCCGAAAGGGCAGGCTGTCGTGCACACCTATCCTCTCGGAATTGGTCGTGAGGGCTGGTCGTCACCCGTGTCGGAAACCCGCATCACGGCCAAAATACCCAATCCAGCCTGGTACCCGCCCAAGTCGATACGCGACGAGCATGCCGCTGAAGGTGATCCGCTGCCAAGCGTTGTCCCGGCGGGTCCCGATAATCCCTTGGGGCCCTACAAGATGACCTTGGCGTTACCGGGTTATCTGATTCATGGCTCGAACAAGAAATTCGGCATTGGCATGCGAGTCAGTCATGGCTGCTTCCGCATGCTCAATCCCAATGTTCTGGAGTTGGCGGCGATGGCTTCGGTCGGCACTCCGGTGCGCATTATCGATCAGCCTTACAAGGTGGGGGTTAGCGGTAATAAGTACTACCTTGAAGTGCATGCGCCACTGGAAGGCAAAGACGGAAAACTATCCGTCGTGGACAAACATGCCAAGGTGATCAATACCTTGCTGCGCTGGGACGAGTTGCAGAATCTGCAGTTGGACTGGGAAATGTTGCGCGAAATAATTGCGGCGGAAGATGGATTGCCGATCGAGATTGCGGCAAGGAATGAAGTGCTGGCTGCCGAGGTCGCTCCCCGCTGATCCGGGTGCGCTTGTTACGACGTATTGAACTAAGCCATTAATAAAAAAGCCGACCCTGATAGGGTCGGCTTGATAGTCCGATGCCGGGCTACTACTTGCGGCTAGCGCGCTCCAGCATACGCAGGGCGCGTTCGTTGGCCTCGTCTGCAGTCTGCTGTGCTTTTTGCGCAGCGGCCATGGCTTCATCAGCCAAGCGGTAGGCTTCATCGGCACGAGCTTGAGCGCGAGCGGCGGCATCTTCGCTGGCGGTCAGGCGTGCTTCGGATTCCTGGGACATGCTGCTGCAACCGGTAGCCAGAACTGCGGCCATGGCCAGAGCAGAGAATTTCAGAACGTTGTTCATCGTGTTCCCCTTCTTTGGACTTTCTTTAGTGCAATTTCCCGTTGATGGGAAATCAGCGGCGTACATAGTACCTGTAACTTTTAGTAAGTAAACGGATGGGGTGCAAGTTGGATGGTTTTTTTATTCTTCTGCTGGGGATTTAACAGAGTTAAGCGTAAAGTTTGGATTCGCCCTTAATGGGTAAGCTGATGTTGAACTTTTATTTTTTGGAAGGTTCCATGGGGTGACGAATTAAAGCTAATTAAATAGTTTTGAATTGGTTGAACTTTTTTAAGAGGTTATTGTCTTCGCCCCTTATGCGTAAACTAGTGTGTGCGTTGTATGCTTTGGCTGCAGAGTCAGGGGGTGTAAAGTGTGCAGGCCAGGAATGCCTGGCAGGACATTTTTATGCAGTTGGCAGGTAGGTTTGTGTTGCACAGCAATCGATTCGGCCTGACGAGGAATCACATGAACGAGCTAGCTATCCATCATGACGTGGCCGGTCATCAATTCGAGGCGACCGTGGAAGGCCACCACGCCTATTTGGCGTATATGGACCTGGGTCAGCAAACGCTGGATATTTACCGCACCTACGTGCCCAATGCCTTGCGCGGCAAGGGCATTGCCGCAGCCCTGACCGAGCATGCCTTGCAGTATGCCGAGAGCATGGGCTACTCGGTGATCCCTTCATGCTCCTATGTAGAACGCTATATGGAGCGGCGAGAACGTGGCAAACAGTGAGGCATAAAAAAGCCGGGCAGTGCCAATGCCCGGCTTTTTCGTTTTGCAGTCTCAGCGCTTGCGGCGCTCGGGCAGAATATCCTTCAGCTTCTCATGCATGCTAAGCACGGCTTTTTCAGTCGCCTGCCAATCGATACAGGCGTCGGTGATCGAGACGCCATACTGGAGTTGGTCGAGATCCTTGGGAATTGACTGGCTGCCCCAACCAAGGTGGCTTTCGACCATCAAGCCGATGATGGACGTGTTGCCCTCCAGAATCTGATTGGCAACGTTATCCATGACCAGCGGTTGCAGGCCAGGGTCTTTGTTGGAGTTGGCGTGACTGCAGTCGACCATGATGTTGGGCGTGATGCCGGCTTTGGCCAGCTCTTGTTCGCAGACCGCGACGCTCACCGAGTCATAGTTGGGTTTGCCGTTACCGCCACGCAGCACGACGTGGCCGTAGGTGTTGCCCTTGGTCGTGACGATGGACACGGCGCCTTGCTGGTTGATACCCAGGAAGCGATGCGGGCGGGAAACGGATTGCAGAGCATTGATGGCCACGGCCAGGCCGCCATCCGTACCGTTCTTGAAACCCACGGAGGAAGAAAGACCAGAAGCCATCTCCCGGTGCGTCTGGGATTCGGTGGTCCGCGCGCCGATGGCGGCCCAACTGATCAAATCCTGCAGGTATTGCGGCGAGATGGGATCCAGGGCTTCGGTGGCGGCTGGCAGGCCCATGTCGGCCAGGTCGAGCAGCAATTGGCGACCAATGCTGAGGCCGTCCTGGATTTTGAAGGAATCATCCAGGTAAGGGTCGTTGATCAGGCCCTTCCAGCCTACCGTGGTCCGCGGCTTCTCAAAATAGACGCGCATGACCAGGAACAGCGTGTCGGATACCTGTTCGGCTAGCACCTTGAGGCGCTCGGCGTATTCATGGGCTGCTTTAAGGTCATGGATCGAGCACGGACCAATCACGATGAAGAGGCGATGATCCTTGCCATCAAGAATGTCCCGAATCACCTGGCGACCGTGTGTCACGGTGTGGCGGGCTGCTTCGGTGAGGGGCATTTGGTGCTTCAGTTGCTCCGGCGTGATCAGGGCTTCGTTGGAGGCAACGTTCAGGTCATTGATCGGTAAATCTGCCATCGGTGTTACTCGTCAGGTCGGGGGTCAGGCATCCCCTTGCGGCGTGCACAGCAGGAAGGGCATGGTGAGGGGTGGGCAACCTTAACGCGTTATCTGCGGGCTCGACAATGGGGCGGCTTGGTGAAAGCCGTGTTTGGCCGCCGTCTCTGTTCGGAACCAATGTCGCTCGGGCTTCCTTGCCCGGTTGCCTCGCGCGTTGTCCGCGCACCGCAATTTTCTCGTCACGCAGCACTCCATACCCGTTATCCAAGGTCGTCAGTGGTGCGCGCGCAGCGCTTGTGATTTCTCCGCTGGTTTCGCGCCGTGCTGCCCGGTCGGCAATGAGAAGTCTTGCTGGTTTTTAATGCTTGTTGTTGTTTGTTTTTTGCCTGATTGGATTAATATGGTTATAAGAATTGCCACCGCACCATTGAGGATCTGCCATGAAGCTTCAGCAACTGCGTTACATCTGGGAGGTGGCACACCATGATCTGAACGTGTCGGCTACCGCCAAGAGTCTGTATACGTCGCAGCCGGGAATCAGCAAGCAGATCCGTCTACTGGAAGACGAGTTGGGGCTGGAAGTATTCGCCCGTAGCGGCAAGCACCTGACGCGCGTGACGCCCGCGGGGGAAAGCATCATTCATACCGCCGGGGAGATTCTGCGCAAGGTTGAGAATATCAAGCAGATTGCTCAGGAATTCTCCAACGAGAAGAAGGGTGTGCTCTCGCTGGCCACTACGCATACCCAGGCCCGTTACGCGCTGCCGCCGGTCATCAGTGGGTTTATCAAGCAATACCCGGATGTTGCACTGCACATGCATCAGGGTTCGCCGACTCAAATCGCGGAAATGGCAGCCGATGGCACCGTGGATTTCGCAATTGCCACGGAAGGTCTGGAATTGTTCGGCGATCTGATCATGATGCCTTGCTATCGCTGGAACCGCTGCGTGGTGGTGCCCAAAGGGCATCCTCTGTGCAAAGTGCCGAAGCTGACTCTTGAGGCCTTGGCCGAATATCCCATCGTGACCTATGTGTTCGGCTTTACCGGACGCTCGAAGCTGGATGAGGCCTTCAGCCGCCGCGGCCTGAATCCCAAGGTCGTGTTTACCGCAGCCGATGCTGACGTGATCAAGACCTATGTGCGCCTGGGGCTGGGGGTGGGCATCGTGGCGAAAATGGCTGTGGATGAACAGCTGGATCCGGATCTGGTGGTGCTCGACGCCAGTGAGCTGTTCGAGTCCAGCGTTACCAAGATAGGCTTTCGCCGGGGCACCTTCATGCGCGGCTTCATGTACGATTTTGTCGAGCAATTCGCGCCCCACCTCAATCGCGATGTGGTGGCCAAGGCCGTGCAGTGCCGTAACAAGGCCGAAATGGATGAGCTGTTCGAGAAGGTCGAGCTGCCGACCCATTGAGTCGTCTGTAGGCTTTTCAGTCGAAATGGTGGAAAACCAGGCATTGGTTTTCCACCGCGTCGCGCCAGGCTAATCGATTCAGCTCGCGTTCCCTTCACGACTCCCTGGCTATCAGATTTCCGGCATGCAGCCCGCATTCCTTGTGGGTGGCTTCTTCCCACCACCAACGACCTTCACGCTCATGTTGATTGGGCAGGACAGGGCGGGTGCAGGGTTCGCAGCCAATGCTGATGAAACCGCGCTCATGCAAGGGGTTGTAGGGAACCTCCAGCATGCGGATATAACCCCAGACCTCTTCGCTGCTCATTTGCGCCAGCGGGTTGAATTTATACAACGACCGTTCTGGTGTAGAGAAGGCGCTGTCCACCTCCAGCACTGCTAACTGGCTGCGTGTCCCCGGGCTTTGATCACGACGCTGGCCTGTCGCCCACGCATTCACTGTGGCCAGTTTGCGGCGCAGCGGTTCGATCTTGCGGATGCCACAGCATTCACCGTGACCGTCCTTGTAGAAGCTGAACAGCCCTTTTTCCTTGACCAGCGGTTCCAGCAGGCGCGAGTCGGGGGAAAGGAGTTCGATAGGGAGGCCGTAATGCTCGCGCACCCGTTCGATGAACCGGTAGGTTTCCGCATGCAGGCGTCCGGTATCCAGGCTGAAGACTTTGACGTTCTTGTTGAGCTTCCAGGCCATGTCCACCAGCACGACATCCTCCGCGCCGCTGAAGGATAGCCAAAGGTCGTCGCCAAAATGCTCAAAGGCGAGTTTGAGAATGTCCTGGGGCGAACGTTCGGCATACAGCGCCGCCAATTCGGCGACATTGAAAGGGTGACTCATCCGGCTTCCTCATGATCATGGCGCTGGACGCGCTCTGCGGCGGCATCCTAACAAACCCTTGGCGGTGCCCATAAATAACCAAGAAGCGTGAATTTGTCTCATCTGGTTATAAGAGGTGGCATTGCACGGGGTAGGGCGAGCAGCTAGAGTGCCGCCTTCATTTCAAAACCTCGCTTAGGAGTAGCTCGTGGAGATTGCCTGTCTCGACCTGGAAGGCGTGTTGGTACCAGAAATCTGGATTGCCTTCGCGGAAAAAACTGGTATCGATGCGCTCAAGGCCACGACGCGGGATATTCCCGACTACGACGTGCTGATGAAGCAGCGTTTGCGCATCCTCGACGAGCACGGCCTGAAGCTCGGTGATATTCAGGAAGTGATCGCCACGCTCAAGCCGCTGGACGGCGCGGTGGAGTTCATCAACTGGCTGCGTGAGCGCTTCCAGGTGGTGATCCTCTCCGATACCTTCTATGAGTTTTCGCAACCTCTGATGCGCCAGTTGGGTTTCCCGACCCTGCTGTGTCACAAACTGGTGGTCGACGAGACCGACCGCGTGGTGGGTTATGAGCTGCGCCAGAAGGATCCGAAGCGCCAGTCCGTTGTGGCTCTCAAGAGCCTGTACTACCGCGTGATCGCGGCCGGTGATTCGTATAACGACACCACCATGCTGTCCGAAGCGCACGCCGGTATCCTGTTCCATGCGCCGGACAACGTGATCCGCGAGTTCCCGCAATTCCCGGCGGTGCATACCTTTGAGGACCTGAAACAGCAATTCCTCAAGGCGTCGAACCGACCGCTGAGCCTGTAAGCGCCAGCGTGAAAAAAAGGCGGCCCAACTGGGCGCCTTTTTCGTGTTGACTGTGTCGCCAGGACGTCGTTTCAGGGCATGCCGGGTGTTCTGGCGACCGGCAAATGGAGGCCGCAAACCAACCTGTAGGGCCGGGTTTATCCCGGCTGACGCAGGTGGGGCAGGGTAGGTAGGGTCGCTTCGCTTCGATCAGCTCCGCTGGCCGGGATAAACCCGGCCCCCACAAAAGCCTCGCCTATCAGCGTGCGATACAACGCAACGGCACGCTCTGCGCCAGCATATGCTGCTGTTTGATACTGACGCCGGCTTGTTTCATCTCCTTCCACACCGCTTGCCAGTCACCCAGATTGATACTGTCCAGATGCCTGGCCTGCAGGTGCTGCTTCTGGAAATGATCGCGGTTGCCCTTGGCCAGCAGGTCGGGCGTGAGCTGCGGTACCAGCACCCGGCTGGCGCCCGCCAGGGTTGCGGCGATTGCCAGCCCGGCTGGGTCGAAATCCGGAAATACAGTAACTAGAACCGAAACGGGCAGACTTTGCAGCAACTGCCGCGTGCCTCGTGTGGCCGCACCATGGCCGCGGTAAAGCACCAGCGAAGCGTCGAGCTCGTCGGGCAGCGCGAGACGGTGGATCTGATCAAAGCAGTCCAGGTTCTCGATCACCAGCACGCTGCGAATAGCCGCTACCTCCAATTGCTCCAGCGAAACACGCAATGCGCATCCGGCCGGCAGAGCAGGCAGGGGTGATGGGAGAACGCCCTTGGCCAAGACGAAGCCGTCGTCGGGCCTTTGCGGCGCAAGCTTTTCATCGATGGCATGGGCCGCCGCCTGGATGCGGTCCTCGCCCGGCAGCGGCTCGATCAGGTCCCAGCCGAAATGCCGTCTGGCTTCCTCGCGCAGCTGCTCGTGATCCTGTGGGCTGAAATGCAGACGCCGACGCTCGACCTGACCCAGCTCGAACGCTCGGTGTATGGCCTGCCAGGTTACGGTGTAAGGCACCACCGGCAGGCGGTTGCGCAGCAGGTGATGCAGCGCCTTGGCGTGGTTTCTGCCTAGGCGGACAGACACAACGATAGATCCCGCACGATGTAGTTGCCGCTGAACACGGGGTGATTCTCGCCATCGGCCAGCAGTTCGAAGTAGTCCTTCTGTTCATCGGGCAGGGCCTCGTAGCCGCCGATGACCTGATACAGCCAGGTTTCCTCGTCCCAAGGCAGGCGCTGTTCCGCACGCCAAGTCAGCGCCGAAATCGGCTGGCCGCTCTCGATGACCTGGCAGAGGTAATTCTGAACCGCGTCCTGTATCGGGCTAGCCTCAACCTCAAAGCTTTCCACCGCACCCAAGGTCAGCTCGCCGGCTTCCGGCAACGCTACCAGCGGGCGCTCTTCGCGTTGGGCGCGTACCTGTGCCGCCAGGGCCAGCAGGTCGGCTTCCAAGACACTGTCATGAATGTCCACAGCGGCGGCTGTGAGCAGGGACTCGGCGCGGTTGAGCAATTGGGGCATTTGCGGCAGGGCGGTGTGCTGGCCAGGCTGATAGTCGGGTTGCTGCTCCATGTGCAGGCTCCAGCCGCGCAGCAGACGGGTACGGCCCTGGACCTTGCGAAAGCGGCCCAGCAAGTCGAGCAGGCGGCCCTGCACCACGCCCAGTTCCAGATAGCTGTCGCTGACGCTGCGCTGCAGGCTGGTGACCAGTAGACGGCGAAGTTCGCGCAGGTCGCCTGCGGTGTCGGCCAGGTTCTGGAAGTCGATCAGCTCCAGGCCGACCAGCAGCTCGCTGACCTGGGTTTGCGCCAATTCGTTCTCGCGGATCTTGGCGCCCAGGCTGCCCACGTAGCCGAACTCGTTGTTGATGCGGCTCCACAGTATGCGGATGCTGTGGGTCAGGCTTTCGCAAAAGCTGTAAACGTGTTCGCGCAGATCGGCCAGGTAGGCGTCGGCGGCGGCGAAGTCGCCCTGGTGGCGGGCTTCGGTGTAGTGAGCGGCCAGGGTCTTGAAGGTACTCAGGGTGGCGCCGGTGTTGGCGTCGATCTGCCGGTTGCGGTCGTCCTTGAGGGCCTCTTCCAGCAGGGCGCGCACGGTGCGCCGCAGGTGCAGGTCGGCACCGGGTTCTGGGCGGTAAAGCACACCATCCTTGACCAGCCGTTCCTGCACACCCGGCTCCAGCGCTTCATCGCTGATGGAACCAGCCAGATAAGCATCCATGATGGGCTCGGCGTGCCGGCCCAGTTGGCGCAGGAATCGCACGCCGGCCTGGTGCAGATTGCCGCTCATAGCAGGCTGCTCTGGCTGGCGGCCTCGGCGCGATCCTCCAGCGCCAGGCCTTCGGCCTCGTCGATGAAGCGGATCACCTCATAGAGGTAATCCAGCTTGCCGGTGCCGATGTAGATCTGTTTTTCCGGGTTGGGGCGCACCAGGTAACCCTGCT
Organism: uncultured Pseudomonas sp.; assembly: GCA_964410065.1. Taxonomy (GTDB): domain Bacteria; phylum Pseudomonadota; class Gammaproteobacteria; order Pseudomonadales; family Pseudomonadaceae; genus Serpens. The sequence continues at coordinate 50,175 of CAYPFO010000006.1, read as the reverse complement.
CGCAAAGTTTCTTGAACACCTGCTTGATCTGCATGTCGACGCTGCTGCTGGTGGAGCCGAAAAAGCGGTAGTGGCTGATGCGCGCCAGTTGCTCGCGAAATGCCGGGGTGTCCTCGACGATACCCTGCAACTCGTTCAGGCGAATCGGGCTACCTTCGGTGAGCGGTGCATCCTGCGAGCTGGCTTCCTGCACCAGCAGCAGCCATTCAACCAGCGGGGTGAGGGCATTGCAGACGTCGCGGAACTGCTGGCCCACCACTTTGCGTTGGTTCTCGCCCAACTGACGGTAGGCGCAATAGAAAACTTCCGCCTCGGCGCCGCTGCCCACACTGGCCACCACACGGTTGAGGGTGTTCAAGTAGTCGTCGACCTGTTCACGGTTGGCCGGGTTTTTCAGGAAGCGCCAGCCGTCCTCGTCGGTGGTGCGGCAGATAAAGGCGCCTTGCAGCAGGCATTCAATGACCTGTCCCTTATTGGAAAGCATCAGACGGTCTCCTCGGTCTGGCGGGCCTTCAGGCGCTCGCCGATCACGTCCAGGCGCGGCTTGACCACCTGCAGCTGGCGGGTCTGCTTGTTGACGATGTAGCGGTTGCTGAACAGCGACAGCACCTCGGAATCCGGGTTGGGGAAGGCGGCGAGGATGCGGATGCGGTTGCTGGTGCAGGCGTCGAAGATCTTCTTCACGTTGTTGTGGTGCAGGGTGCCCAGCTCGTCGATCGGCCAGTGGATCATCGCCGGCGCGTCGCCGCGCAGCAGGCGGGTGAAGGCCAGCAGGAACTTGCAGAGGATCAGGTAGGCCATGCCGTGGCTGGAGGATTCGTTGAGCTGGCGGTCGGTGCGGATCACCAGGTCGCTGTTGCCCTCGCGCAGGCGCAGCTCGATTTCCAGCAGGCCGGCGATGCCGTTGGTCAGCGCCGAGCGGCCGAGCACTTCCAGGGCGCGGCGCATGCTGCCGGTGTAGTCCTCGCCGGGCAGCTCGGCGAAGCCGCTGTCCTGCCACTCGCGGTAGGCACCTACGAAGCTGCGCAGCTCCGGCCAGAATTCCAACTCGGTGATGCGCGAGCGAATAGTGACGGCGGAGTTGGACACCCCATCGAGGAACAGCTCGTCGCTGACTTCGCGGGTGATGCGTGCGCTCTGACTGGCGATGCGCTTGTCGATGTCGGCGAGCACGTCGAAATAATCGAACAGGTCCTTGCCGAAGATACGCCCCTGTTCCAAGAGGCCTTTGATGCTCTGTGGCACCAGTTCGTTGAGCAACTGGGCCAGGATGGGCACCAGGCGACGGTAGTCCAGGGTCGGCACGCCGCGTTCGCTGACCAGCGTGCATTCCTCGCGGCCACGCTCCCAGGTTTCCGTAAGGCTGGAGCCGCTCTTGCCGGCCAGCAAACTGTCGAAACGGTCCACGTGCTGCTTGATGGTGGTCATCAGCGATTCTCGGCTGTGCAGTAATTCCTGGCCAAGACGCAGACGCTCGTCCAGTTCACCTTCCGGCGTCTGCCCATCACGGGGCAGCTTGCAGTCGCCCAGGCGGCGCAGCAGGCCTTTGAGCAGGTCCAGCTGTTCGCTGATCTGGCCTTGGCGCTGCAGACCCTGCTTGCGTTGCTGCTCCAGGTGATCGCGCTGGGTCTTGTAGGCCTGGGTGGCCGCGTCCAACTGTTGCTTGAGATCGCCAGCTTCGGCCTTGCGGGCCATCAGGTCGTCTTGCAACTGCGGCTTGCGCTTGAGCCAGGTGACCGCGTACCACTCTTCGTAGCGGTGTACGTCCGAGCGCAGGGCTTCGGTTTCGCGGATGCGCTGTTCGCGTTGGCGAATGCCGTTCTTCAACTCGATCAGCTGGGTTTCGTCGACGCCACGGGATTTCAGCTCGTTCCGGTACCAGCTTTCGCAGGCGGCCAGCTCGGTCTTGCCCTGTGCGCGCTGCTCATCCATCTGACCGCGCAGCAGTGCCAGACGCTGTTCCAGATCCTGGATCACCTGCTGCCAGTGGGCGGAGGCTTCCAGGCGCGCCTCTTGGTGCTGTTCGCCCAGATCGGCCAGCAATTGATCATGTTCCGCCGTCAGGCGGGCCAGGCTCTCATCCAGCGCACGCAGTTGCTTACGGGCGTCCAGGCGGCGCTCGGCCAAGGCGCCATCCAGCCGTTCTTTCAGGGCGGTGCGCTCCGCGCGCAGGCGCTGGTGGTCGTCCTTGCAGCGCTGCTGTTCGGTGCGCGCCTGTACCAAACGGATATTGAGGTCATCCAGAGAAGCCGTCTGCTCAGCCAGTTGGCTTTCAAGGGCTTCCTGCTGGTTACGGACCGCCTGCAGGTTTTCATCGACCAGCTGCACCCGGGCGCGCAGGGCGGCTTCGTCCGAAGCGTGCTCGGGGGTGGGCAGCATGGCCAGGTCCAGGCGCAGGCCGTGGAAGCTGTCGGACGGGTTCTCGCTGAGCGCGGGCTTGAGGTCGGTGCGTTGCAGCAGAGCTGGCTCGATCAGCTTGCCCAGGCGCTGTTCCCAGCCCGGCTGTTCGCGGCGCAGGAATTCCAACAGGGTGTGCTGGCCGGGGTAGAGCAGCCGTTCGGCGGCGAGCTTTTCCTGCTCGCGTTCGGCCACCATGCGGGCGGCCTGCTGGTGCTGCTGGGCAAGCTCCTCGCGCTGGCGCAGCAAGTGGCGCTCCTGCTGGGTCAGGGTCTCGACGTGCTGGCTGGCGGCGTCGCGCTTCTCGTCCGCTTCTTCCAGGCGGCGGTCGAAGACATCCAGGCTGCGGCTCTCTTCTTCGCTATAGCCGAACTGGTTGATGCGCTGTTCGTGATCCTTGCGCTCCAGTTCGCGGGCGTGTTTCTGCTCGCGGTACGCGGCCTCGCTTTCCTGGCGGCGGTTGGCAAAGGATTTGTCCAGCTGGCTGAGGGCATCGTTTTTCTGCTGGCTGCGCGTGGCCAGTTCGTCGCGGACCTTGCCCTCCTGTTCATGCAGGCGATCCAGAGCTTCCTGCTGACGCTCCTGGATGATCTGCTTGCGTTCGAGGTAGGCGTTCTGCACGTCGGCGTGCTGTTCGGTGAGCAGACGCAGGCGTTCCTTGAGGTTGTCCAGGTCCAGCTTCCAACCGTCGAGCTTCTCCAGATCGGCCTTGGCCTGGTCGATGTCGGAATCCAGGTACTGCTGGTACTGCTCCTCGATATGGTTGAGCTGTTCTTCGTCGCTTTTGACCCGGGCCTGGACCTGGGACAGTTCCAAGCTCAGGGCATCACGCTGATCCTTCCAGTCATCCTCCAGGCGCTTGAGCTCGAAGCCGAGCTGTTCCAGTTCGCTCTTCAGGGTTTCCTGGCGGGCGAAGAGCAGGGGCTCGTCAGTGCGGAAAGCCTGCAGCAGGCCGCTGAGGCGCGCTTCGCAGGTCTGCAGTTCCTGGAAGTCGCGCTCCAGGCGGGCGAATTCCGGGCGCAGGTCGGCGAAGCCCTGGATCAGTTGGCTGTCGCGAATCCAGTCCTCGACTTTCTGCGAACTGAGGTGAGTGGTGGGCGGTGCTACGCCGTCTTCTTCGAGGATGGCGGCGACCATCGACTTGATGGTTTCCATCTTGCCTTCGCGCGAATGCACGGCGCGCACCAGCTTTTCGATGTGGCGCAGGCTGTGTTCGCCGCTGCACAGAGAAAACTGGCGGGCCAGTTGGCGCAGTTCGCTGCGCTGACTGTCGCTGGACAGCAGGGTGCGGTCGTTCTGGATGATTGCCCGGTACTGGCGAGTATTGAGCTGGTTGCTGACCGGTACGTTGAGCTGGCGGAAGTGGCGCCCCAGCTCGTTCATGGTGCGGCAGACGATGCTGTCACCTTGGCGGCTGCGGGTGTAGTCCTCCAATTCGAAGCCTTTCTGTACCAGACGGTAATCCACGCCCCGGCCGTCGCTGCTGGTGGCGAGGATCGCCTGGCAGGGCTCGCCGTCCATGCGCTCATATTCGTAGATGATGAAGCTCTGCTCGGTGGGCAGGTACCAGCGCTCGAAGCTGTCGCGGGTGGCGGGTACGACGCGGCTGGGGTACTCGCCGTAGAACACCGGCACCAGGCGCTGCAGGGTGGTTTTACCCGAGGCGTTGGTCCCGCAGATATTGGTGTGGTCGTCCACGACCAGCTCAACGACACCCTTGAGGTGGGTGTTGATCAGAATGAGGCGATTCAGGCTGGGCATGCGAGTCCTTTGTGAAAGCGAAGCAGGGGCGCAGTTTAAGCAAGCAGTGCGCCCCTGCCGAGCCGCTTTCGACAAGAGCCATCACATTTGCGACCTAATGACGTGACCGTTGGTGAATGTGTGGGGCCGGTTTTATACCGGCAAGTGGCGTTCAGCTCCCTCGCTATCGTGCCAGACAACCTCCGGAGGCAGCGAAAAACCCGGGCCCACACCAACGAGTCCAGGGCATGATTACAGCGCTTGCAGGGTTTCCATCAGGACGCGCACCTTGGTGATGGACTCCTGATATTCGGCTTGCCAGTCGGAATCCATGACGATGCCGCCACCACCCCAGCAGGCAATCCCGCCGTCCTTGACCAGCAGGCTGCGGATGGCGATCGAGCTGTCCATTTCTCCCCGCACATCCAGGTACAGCAGCGAGCCGCAATAGAGCGCGCGGCGGGTCGGTTCCAGCTCATCGATGATTTGCATGGCGCGTACCTTGGGGGCGCCGGTGATCGAGCCGCCGGGAAAACTGCCGGCCAGCAGATCCAATGCATCCTTGTGAGCGTCCAGTTCGCCGGTCACGCTGCTGACCAGATGATGCACGTTCGGGTAACTCTCCAGCGCAAACAGTTCGGGCACGCGCACCGAGCCGATGCGGCAGCTGCGGCCCAGGTCATTGCGCAGCAGGTCGACAATCATCAGGTTTTCTGCGCGGTCCTTGGGGCTGGCCAGCAGGGCTTCGGCCTGACGGCGATCTTCTTCCGGCGAAGCATCACGTGGGCGAGTGCCTTTGATCGGTCGGGTTTCCACCTGGTTGTCGTGAACGCGTAGAAATCGTTCGGGCGACAGGCTGAGGATGCTCGCTCCAGGGAGTTGCAGGAAACCGGCAAAGGGTGTCGGGCAGGCCGCTCGCAATGCTTGATAGGCGTGCCAGGCGTCGCCGCTGCAGGCGGCACGAAAACGCTGGGCGAAGTTGACCTGATAGCAATCGCCGGCCTGGATATAGGCCTGGATACGGTGAATGGCCGCCTCGTAGGTAGCGGCGCTGATGTCCGCTTGAAACGGAGCGGCTAGCCGGAAGGGCATGTCTTCGCGTACCAGTGCCGGCTGGCTGAACAGGCGGATCAGGCGCTGGCGCTCGGCCTCATCCAGTCGCGGATGGAACACCAACTGGCTACGCTGGAGCTGGTGATCGCTGATCAGCGCCCAGGCGTACAGGCCAAATTGGGCGTCCGGCAGGAACAGGTCATCAAGGGCAGCGGTCGGTACTTGCTCCAGGCGCCGGCCGAAATCATAGGACAGATAGCCGATCAGGCCGCCGACAAAAGGCAGAGGGTTCTCGGCGGGTGCTTCGCTCGGACCCAGCAGACTCAACGCATTGCGCAGGCGCTGGAAAAAGGCGTTGGCGGCTTCGCCAGCGGCTGCTGTCAGCTGTGCCATTGGCCAGGCGGAGAGCAGATCATAGCGTCCTCGCTCGGCGGCGGGCCTGCCGCTATCAAGCAGCACGGCACCAGGAGCGTTGCGCACGATCGCGAAGTAATGAGCCGGATCAGCGTGATAGGGGAGGGGGTGGCAGCTACAGGTTGACATCGGAAACCGTCTGTTTATGTGAAGGCGATTGTATTCCGTAAGGCTGGTTCAGCCTAGAGTCCTGCCAGATTTGCCCCCTTCCGGCGGGGCTGGTAAATATGTGGACACCCTGCGGATTCGAATCCGGGCATAACGATAAATATAAAGGGGTTTTATCATGGATGTTGTCTCAGGCTCGGTTGCAGGAGGCCTTGCGCGCCCCACGCTGCTGCCCCCGCCTACGTCGGCCGGTTATTTACCGCGACCGCGTATTCAGGCTTTGTTTGCCGCCAATCCCCGGGCGCGGCTGATTTTGCTGTGCGCGCCGGCTGGCTTCGGCAAGAGCACCGCGTTGGGCGAGTTGGTCATGGCCCAGCGATCGGGTAGCAGCTGTGCCTGGTTGGCTTTGGGCGCCGGGGATGATGATCCCGCGCGTTTCCTCATGCGCCTGATCAAGGCGTTGCGAACCGTACTGCCCGGATTTGGCGAGGACGCGCTGGCTTACTTGTGCAACACGATGAGTACCCCGGTAACGGTGGTGGTGGAGAGCATGCTGGTCGATCTGACTCGGCTAACCCAACCCCTGTTGGTGGTGCTGGATGATTTCCAGGTGAGCGATAAGGAATTGCTCGCCGCATTGGGACGCCTGATCTTGCTAGCGCCCCGTGGCTTTACGCTGGCAATCGGCGCACGCACACAGCCGGCCCTGAGCCTGGCCACGCTGAGAGCCAAGGGACTATTGCTGGATATCGGCCCGGATGAACTGCGTCTCGACCCGAACGAGGCCCGCGACTACTTGCGCTATCGGGGTCTGCGGTTGGATGAGGCAGGTGTGGAAGCGCTGTATGCACAGACCGAAGGCTGGATGATCGGTGTGCAGTTGGCCAGCCTGTGGCTGAGCCATCAACCACAGGGCAGCGGCCTACAGACCATCCCGGCCGGCGACCAGACCGCAGTGGGCGACTACTTGCTGTGTTCGGTCTTCGAACAGCTCTCGACCGAGCTGCAAGATGTGTTGCTGGCGTTGAGTGTGACCAGCCAACTGAGCGGTGAGCTGGCCAATGCCTTGACCGGCCGTGACGATGGCCAGGTATTGTTGGAAAGCCTGGAGGTGCGGCAGTTGTTCCTCGTGCCGCTGGACCGCGAACGGCAGTGGTATCGCTTCCATCATCTGTTCGCCGATTTTCTGCGTAACCGGCTGCGGAAGAAGAGCCCCGAACGATTCAAGCAGCTGCATTTCAATGCATCCCTCTGGTTCACCAACCATCGTATGCAGAACCTGGCGATTGAACATGCCAGCCTGGCCGAGGACCCGGAGATGCTGGCCGCGCTGGTGGATGGCTACGGTCTGGAGCTGATCAACCGGGGACAGCTCAACCGTTTGTACCGTTGGCGTTTGCAGATTCCCGATGCGATTGCCCAGCGTTACCCGGTGTTGATACTGGCCGATGTCTGGGATAAGGCGGCCAAGCAGGCTTTGCCTGAAGCCAATCGTTTGCTCGATGAATTGTTGTCACGCTGGTCCGGCGAGGTGGATGTTCCCCTGCGCGAAGGCTATCTGGCCGCCTTGGCGGTCAAGTCCATGCTGGCCCTGCAAAAGGATGACCTGGACGTCTGCGTCAGCCTGGCCCGAAAAATTGAAGCCCAGCTGGGCCAGCATGCCGCCTTCCTCGAAGTGGCGATGCTGGTGATCGGTGCGCTGGCTCTGGTGATGCTGGGCCAGCCCGAGCAGGCACGTCGGTTACTGGCGCTGGCCCAGCAGCGCAACCACTTCCTGGAAGGCCGCTATCTCGATATGCAACTCGGCAACGTCGAGGTGCTGTTGGCCCTGGAGCAGGGTCAGCTGCGTCAGGCGCAGCAGTTGTCGGAACAATTGCGTGCGCGCATGGCCCCAGGGTTTGGCGAGACCAGTCCGGCGATGGTTCTGCCCGTCATCAGTGCCTGTTTGATCGCCTATCACCAGGGGCGTTTCGACGGCCTGGAAGAGCGGTTGCACTGGGCGCTGAAGCATGTGGACGTGATCAATCCGATTGATCTGTATGCCCAGGGGCTGTTATGCCTGGCGCGATTGCAACGCACCCAGGGACACACCAAGGAAGCACAGGCCAGTTTGGCCACAATGCAGAACCTGGCCTCGCGCAACCAGTCCTGGCGCTTCTATGCGCAGGCGGTCGCAGAGGAGATTGCCTTGGTCGTGCAAGAGCCAGGAGAAGACGCCACCAAGCGGGCCGAACAGCGATTGAAAAGCGTCGACTGGAGCCGGTTGGCAGCCAGTTATGCGCAACGGACCTTCAATCCGGTGACTTTTTGCCTGGGTTTGAGTCGTATCCGCCTGTTTCTGAAACGGGGAAAATACAGCGAAGCGCTGCATGAAGTTGCCCAGTTGCGAGGGCAGCTGCAGAAAGGCTGGCATGGCTTGCAGCATCTGCGTCTGGATGTACTGGCTGCGCTCAGTTACCAGCGTCTGGGCTATCAGGAGAGGGCGCAAAGCCTGTTGGTGCAAGTGTTGATGACGGCTGAGCGCGAAGGCTTGCGCAGTATATTCATCGAGGAAGGGCACGCCGTCCGGGGCATGCTGCTGCAGCTGGAATCTGCAGAAAGGCACCCGGCGCTGCAAGGCTTTCTACGCGACTTGCTGGGCTTTTGGCCGGACGGTCAGGCGCCGGTTGCTCAGGAAGCACCCAGCGAGGGATTGACCGCCCGGGAGCTCGATGTGATGTGTCTTGCGGCCAGGGGTATGTCCAATGAAGAAATAGGTCAGCAACTGTCGCTGGCCCTGGGCACGGTCAAATGGCACCTGCATAACATCTACGCAAAGCTCAAGGTACGCAATCGCACCCAGGCCATTCGCCGTGCCCGCGAGCTGGAGATGCTCGAATCATGACTAGCCCGATCTCTGCACAGTCACTTCGCCTGCCCTTGTTGCGCACCAAGTTGTTTCCCGTCGAACTGGAAGGGCACTCGCTGCTGTCCCGCGAGGTTCTGATTGATCGTCTATTCCAGGCGCGACAGTTTCCCTTGCTGGTGCTCAGTGCGCCGGCGGGGTATGGAAAAAGCACCGTGCTCAGTCAACTCCGCCAGCGCTTGCAGGCAACCGGGCACAACGTTGCCTGGCTGTCCTGCGATGATGGCGACAGCGAGCCGCAGCGCCTGCTGGAGTACTTGCTGACCGCTGTAGAATCGGTATTACCTGGCTTCGGGGCCAATACCGCCGGGTTGCTTCGCGATGGTCTGACCTGGCCGATGGAGGCCTTGCTGGAAGCTTTCATAACCGATCTGCGCCGGGTGGAAGCGCCTATTTATCTAATTCTGGACGACGTACATCGCATTCGTCATCCGGGCTTCGGTCAGGGGGTGGCGTATCTGCTACGTAATCTTCCTGAGCGGATCCACCTGATCAGCAGCACCCGCTTCAACCCGCAATATCTGAACGCGCCAGGCTTGTCGCAACGGGTCTATTGGCTCAAAGCCGAAGACCTGCGTTTGAACCGCCAGGAAACCGCCGATTATTTTCGGCGCATCCGCCGGCAGGAGTTGGGCGATGAAGAGCTGGCACTGCTGCACAAGCGCACAGAAGGCTGGATCACTGCGCTCCATCTGGCCAGCCTGGCGCTGGCCCGTCATCCGGACCGCCGTCAGTTCCTTGTCGAACTCTCGGGTACCGAGCGTGATATCGCCGACTACCTGACAGAAGATGTAGTGGAAGGATTGCCTGCGGATGTGCGCTGGTTTCTTGAACAGACCTCGATTCTCGATGAATTTTGCGCCGATCTCTGCAATACCCTGACTGGGCACGACAATGGTCGCACCATGCTCAAGCGATTGCAGGCCGAGCAATTATTCGTGATTCCGCTTGACGCCCAGGGGGAGTGGTTTCGTTATCACCATTTGTTTACCGAGTTTCTTCAAGGGCGTTTGGTCAGGCAGGGTGAGCCGACGGCGTTGCTGCTCGCGGCAGCTCGCTGGAGTGAGAGTCAAGGATATGCCGACCGTGCCATTGGTTACGCGCTGCGTGCCCGGGATTTTACCTTTGCAGCCGACTTGCTGGAACGTCAGGGCATCCGCCTGGTAACGGGCAATCGGGTTTACAGTGTCTTGGCCATGCTCAAGCGCGTGCCGGCCGAGCAAATCCGCGAGCACACAGTATTCCAGCTTTTTTATGCCTGGCAGTTGGCGTTCGAGCAAAAATTTGCCGAAGCCGAGGCTCTGATCGAAGACGTGAGTAGTCGATTGTTGCAGGGGCAGGGCAAGACGATGCATGCCGGGCTCGCCGAACTGCTTGGCGCGGCTCAGGTGCTTAAAGCCCTGATCCTGCTCTATCAGGACAAGCTGGAGAACTCCCTGAAAGTGGCGCGCCATTGGTTGGGAGTAGTACGAGACGGCCAGCCTTTCTTCCGTGCGAGCCTGTTTTGCGTGCAAGCAGCGGCTTATGCGTTGCTGGGCGACTTTGCAGAAGCGGCCAAATCCATTGCCGGTGCACGTTCCCATCTCAAGGACGTAGACAGTGAATACCTGAGCGTCATGATCAGCCTGATCGAATCCTTGATTTGCAAGGAAAACGGCGAGCTGGAGCGTGGCCGTTCGCTCGCCGAAGCCGCGCGAACACGCGTGGATCAGGTATTCGGGCGGCACAGTAGGGTGGGGGGGCCTTTGGCGTTGGCGTACTCCGACTTGCTGTATGAGCAAGACCGGCATGCAGCCATTCTTGCCGAGCTTCCCCGGGCGACCACCTGGCGTGATGTGGCAACCCCGGTCGAGCTGGTCAATCGCGCACGCCTGGTCATGGCCAAGGCGCGTTTTTATGCAGGGGAAGCCGAGCAGGGGCTGGCCGATCTTGATGAATGGCTGGAGGGCCTGCATGGCCCCGGCTACCAGCGAGTCTTTGCCCTGGCGATGGGCTGCAAGGTGCAATTTTTGTTATGGATGCGCCGACCCAACGAGGCGTCTCGTGCCTGTCTCCAGCTGGAGCGGCAACTGGACAAGCTCGACCCCGACCGATATCCGGATGCCGTTGCGGCCCTGGCGATGGCGCAAGCTCGTCTGGCATTGACCGAACAGCGCCCAGACAAGGCGCAGATGGCCCTTGAAAGCATTCTGGCGATACAAACGGCTGCTCACCTGTGTGACCGGCGCTTGCGCTTGTCGTTGTTACTCTGTGTAGCGTATTGGCGCAAAGGTAACAGCGATAAGGCTTTCTCATTGCTGCGCCAAACCGTTCAGGACGCCTGGGCTCGTGGTTACCGGAGAATATTCCTCGACGATGCGTTGTGGCTGTTGCCACTCTGGAATGCCTGGCAAGCCCGTGAGCCGCGCGCCGAGGCCTGGCAGATGCTGGGTGAAATGCTGCGCGAGCAATGTCGCCGGCTGGCCGTTGACCCGCTGAAAATCGATGAAAATCAAGACGTAAGCCATCGAGAACGAGAAATCTTGCGGCTGGTGGCGGCGGGATTGTCGAACCGTGACATCGCCCAGGCCATCCATCTCTCCGAAGCCACCATCAAGTGGCATCTGCACAATTTGTTTGCCAAGTTCGGCGTGCGCAGCCGCACCCAGGCCGTGCTAAAGGGCAAAAGCCTCGGCTTGCTCAGCGAAGCCTGAGACTCATCAATAGGGCCGCCATCCCTTGGATGGGCTGGCAGCCAGCCCAACCCCCACTAGTTTTGTTCGCAGGACGAGCTCAGCGCTTTCCGCCCCACCAAGGAAGATGCAGTACGGGGCGGTGAGGGGTCCTACTGTCGAGGCAGGTGTCGCGGCAGTGTCTATGGATAACCCCATCTGTGAACTGTGGAGATAACAAGAATGAAATTGAACCAACTGGCTCTGGCTGCAGCGTTTCTGGCCGCTCCGTTCATGGCTCAGGCCGACCTCAAGGCCATGGATGACAACGCCCTGGCAAGCGTGACCGGTCAGGACGGTATCAGCCTGTCCGGTAACTTCGAAGGCAGCATCGGCGCCATTGTGTACACCGATAACGATACCAACGGCGGCAGCCTGCGCCTGGAAGGTATCACCTTCACTGGCTTCAACATTTCCGATGCCAACCCGCTGATGATCGACGTGGTTACCACTGATATCGCCGGTACCGATACTCAGCAGCTGCAAATCTCCCTGCCGGAAATGACCGGTCAGATCGAAATTGCCGCCATCAAGGTCGGTGACACCACTGCAGCCAGCATTGGCTCCCTGGCAATCATCGACCAGAACATGGCCGGTACCACCATCAAGATCTGGGGTCACTAAGCACCAGTTGGCTTGAGGCTTAAGGTGATCTACCGGCTCTGGCTGGTAGATCGCTTCCTCAGGTAAGGGAGTGCACAGCAAAGATGATCGAGATTTTATTGGGCAGCTTGCTGGCCGTTGTCGGTTTTACCGAGACAGTGGATACCAAGCCGGTCCGCGAGGGTACGGTCAATCTGACCTACGGACTTACGCCTGCAGGGCAATTGCGCGAAAGCGTGGTGCTGGAGCCAATGAATCAATTGCAGTTTCGCAATGTGATTCGTCAGGCCTATGACTACAGCTGCGGCTCGGCCGCCCTGACGACGCTTCTGGATTATTACCTGGGGCGCAACTTGGAAGAGCGCCAGGTCATGGAAGGTTTGCTGCACTACGGTGAGGCAGAAAAAATTGCCGAGCGCCGTGGTTTTTCCTTGCTGGATATGAAACGTTTCGTGGCAGCACTGGGCTATGACAGCGGCGGTTTCCGAGCTGAATTCGACGACTTGGAAGGACTGGAGCATCCTGCCATCGTGCCCATTGAATATGCTGGCTTCAAACATTTCGTCGTAGTGAGAGATGTGCGTGATGACCATGTGTTTGTGGCCGACCCCGCCTTGGGCAATATCAGTTTTACCCGGGCACGTTTCGAAGCCGTATGGGATCAGAACGTATTGTTTATTGTCTACCCGGGGGATAGGCCGTCTATCAATGCGCTGGCATTGGATGAGCGGGATTTGCGTCTAGTGGATGATCGAACCACCAGCCTCCTAGCGTTCCGTGAGTTTCCACAGCTGGCGAAATTTAGTCAGAACCAAGCTGTCGAGCTTGGCTCGAGCGGTGACATTCAATATATACGCCGCAAGTAATTATCCACCGCAATAAGCACCCGCTGCACAGGATGTGTCGGCATCTAAAAATAATAGGGGTAGCGCCATGGGAGTTAGGGGAGTTGCGTGGCTGGCTTTTTTTATAGTAGCCAGTGCTGGTCCAGTGTGGGCGGCCGAGCAGGATGTTGATGAGGCACGTGAAGCCTTAAGCAAAAAAGAGGATGACGCGGATAGTGGCAAAGCGTTGGAAGAGGTTTTCCAAGCGGCGGAGAAAAGTTACACCCTGTTGAAAAAAGGGGAGCGTACGCTGACGTACGGTTTCGATTACTCCCTGACCCGCGATACGATGATTCAAACCATTCGTGCCAATAATGATGTAAATAATCCGGTTTATAGCGTAATTGGTCAAAGCGAGGCTCAGCACACCTTTACCAACTCATTTACGTTCGACTATGGCGTCTGGGATAACCTGACCTTTAGCGTGCGTCTGCCGTTGATAGCCAAATACGACACCGAGCGCGATCTGGATGTCTATAGCTTGGGTGATATCTCCACGAGTCTGCGCTGGCAACCCTGGAATTCTCATCGCGGGCGGCCGGTCACTACCTTGTATGCCAACGTTGGTCTCCCTACCGGCGAAAGCCCCTACGACATCAACCTCGGTGAAGACTTATCGACAGGTAATGGTTATTACAGTCTGGGTCTTGGGGCGAACATGTCCTATGTGATTGACCCGGTCGTTCTGTTCGGCTCTTTGGGTTATACCTACAACTTGCCGGTAAAAGATGTTGATCAAGTATTTGGCAGCAGGTTGCTGCAAGAAGTTAGACCCGGATCGACCTTCTCCTTGAGTATGGGGTTTGCCTATGCCCTGTCCTACGATGTGTCGCTGGCTGCTTCCTATCAGATGGCTCATAACCTGAAGCCTGAATACGAATTTATTGACAGCAGCAGCAAGGGCACTGAACAAACCAGTGCGGTTATGAACTTCTCGCTGGGTCTGCGCACCTCTCCAGACCGCATCGTCAATGTCAACGCCGGGTTTGGCATGACCGAGGATTCACCCGATGTCCTGCTGGGTATCTCCATGCCCTTGGATATCAAGGGCCTGAAGGCCCAATAACCCGCAGGCGGACTATTCATGAGTAAGCGAATTTCGCCGCTCGCGCGGGCGATTGCCGGGGTGACTCTGCTCTGGACAATGCAAAGTCAGGCCCAATTTTCTCAGAACCTGACAATAGGCAACCCGAAGGCCATGGCCTTAGGCAATGCCATCACCGCCGATTCCAGCGGCATCGATGCCGTGCATTACAATCCTGCTGCTCTTACCAAGCTCAAAGGTCGGCAAACGGCTGTAAAGATCATTGCCGGCGGTATGGATATTCGCGCTGAGTTCGATGCACCAGCCAATTATGGAAGCAATTTTTTCGGCTATAACCAGGATCCCATTGCCGGAAGTCGGAGCAGAACCACCAGTTCGGCCATGTATTTGCCTGGATTGGGTGGGGCGACTGAAATTCCTGTGCTGGTGGCGCCGCTTGCAGGCCTGTCCATTAATCCACCCGGATCCAAGTTTACCTTCGCCACCAATATCTATACGCCTCAAGCCGTAGGTTATACCCGGGATAACGATGATCCGGGCCGTTATCAGGGCAAGGAAGTCGTTATGCAGCGCGTCACGTATTTCTCACCCTCGGTGGGTTATCAGGTGAACGATGAACTGTCGGTTGGCTTGTCGATTGGCTTTTCCCACCAGGCGCTGGCACTAAAACAGGACCTTCGAGCCCCAGGCATGTTCACTGGCCTGATCGCTGCTGTGCAGGAAGCAATGTGTGTAGTGGGCAGCAACCCGCTGGATATTATTCTCAACCTGTGTGGGGGAGAGCTGGGCCCTTTTACTGACCTCGCCGAATTGGAAGTCGATTTAGAACAAACCCTTTCGCCTACTTGGAACCTTGGCATTTTGTGGGAACCAAGAGACTGGTTCGCCTTGGGTGCTGTGTATCAAAGCGAAGCCAAAATGCATATGCAAGGGACTTATCGCATCGATTACACGCAAAACTGGCAAGGTTTATGGCAGGGATTGAAAAGTTCTGTATTCGGTATCTTGCCACCGTTAAGTGTCATGTCAGCCGATGGCCTTTATGCCTATGAGCAAGGCAACGTGTCGATGGATTTGACCTATCCGGCACACTTCTCGACTGGTATCAAACTAAAGCCGCATCGCCAGTGGCAGTTCAATATGGACGTGAAATGGACTGACTATTCGGCTTGGGAAAACTTTGAGCTAAAGTTTGATCGACCTCTGGATTTCCTGAAAGTGGCCAGTGTGTTTTCACCTAATAACGCCACGCGCAATTCAATCATCCTTTCTCGTGATTATGAGTCCGTTTGGAGTATGGCCTTCGGGCTGCAATACGATGTCAATGATCGCTTGAGCTTGCGCATGGGATATGAGCCGCGTAAATCGGCGATACCTGGCAACAAGGCGGATGCGCTCGCACCATTGGGAGATGCCGATCTTTATGGCTTGGGGGCGGGCTATCGGTGGGATCAGGAGACCGAGGTTGATGTCGGTTTCAATTACATGGTCAGCAAACAAACCATTCCGGGAGGCAGCAGTTGTAACGTTAACTGTTCGGGTCTGCTGGACATGGTTTATAACCCCTATGCTGATCTGGATATAAAAACCACTGTAAAGGCCTATGTGTTTGCCCTGACGTATCGAACCCGCTTTTGAGTACTGCTATGCGTATTAAGCTGTTTGTATTGTTGGTCTTCATGTCCTGCGCCCAGGCAGGTAATGGACGTTATCTGACTTGGATTGATGACCAAGGCCGCGTGCATAACACGTTCGTCGATGAGCACTATGCAGTACAGCAGCGGCAGGCCGAGCGGCGTATCGAGGCCGGCGAGCAAAAGCGGGGCAGGGGATGGACATCAGGTGCAGTGGCGGAAAGCAAACGTCGCTATTTCACCTGGGTCGATGCCAGCGGCAATTTGCACAACAGTGTGTACTCCGGCGCAGAGGAAGCAGGGCAAGATAACAAACGGCTGCGCAGTGGAGAGGCGCCCACGGATTACATCGACGCCGATGTCCTGGAAGGGCGCAGCTTTGTGCGCAGCGAGCACGGCACGGCTTACTACACCTGGATCGATGATCAGGGGCGTATGCACAACTCACCGATGCCCGAGGGTGCGGAACGAACAACAGCGCCTGCTCCGATTACGTTCACTGAGGGACGGCAAGTCGAGTTCGCTCGCGCCACGTCGATATTGCCTGGCTTGGATGGCCAGCCCAGCCCGGCGCTGCAGGCATTACTGAAAAGGAGCCAGGCGCGCGATGGCGGTCCGTACCAGGCGTTGCTCGAACGTTGTTGCACGCAATTGTCGGACAGTGCATTTACCGAGCTTGCCGTAGAGGAGCCTCGCTACCAGGAACTGAGCCGCTTCTCGCCTAGCTTGCAGTTCCCCATGGGACGCAGCTATTACGCGGCCCTCAGCTTGCCGCGCTCGCAGCATACGTACGGTTTGCGAGTGCGCAGTTTCGCCAACAAGCAGCTTGTTTACCCTTCGCTGTTGTTTCTGGATGAGGCCAAGCGTCCCACCCGCCTGGTCAGTGACGCGGTGTACCAACTGCATCCGGAAACCTGGTATCGCTATGCCTTCATTGAAGGCACTGTTCCCGTGCACGCCGGTCAGGGTGAGCGTTATGTGCTGTTGCTGACGACCGATGAAGACCGGGCGTTGCGGACCCTGGATAACAAGCCCTTCAACCGTCCCTTGCAGCGCGCAGCGATTGACTCGACTGGCTTGCAGACGCATCGCCATGTGGATTACGGCGAGTTCGAGCTGGCTATCATTCGTTGAGTCCATATAAATAAAAACCCGACACATGGTCGGGCTTTCATTTATACGGCGTGAATCGGCTCAAACCTTTGTCGGCACGTGCCCGAACAACTCTTGGGCAAATTTCACACGCTGTTCAGGCGTTTCCTTGTCGCCCTTCTTCTTCAGGTTTGCCAAGTGCGCCTCGACGGCGTGGGCCCGGTGTGTCAGGCCGCAATCGTTGGCAATCTGAATGTTGAGACCGGGGCGGGCATTGAGTTCGAGAATCAACGGCCCCTTGTCCTGGTCGAGGACCATATCAACGCCGATGTAACCCAGTCCGCACAGCTCGTAGCAGCCTGCGGCGAGCTTCATGAAACCGTCCCAGTTGGGCAATTGCACGCCATCCACGGCATTGGTGGTGTCTGGGTGCTTACTGATCTTGTTGTTCAGCCAGGTGCCTTGCAGGGTAACGCCTGTGGCCAGATCCACGCCCACGCCGATGGCCCCCTGATGCAGGTTGGCCTTGCCATTGGATTGGCGGGTGGGCAGGCGCAGCATAGCCATCACCGGGTAGCCCATCAGTACGATGATGCGGATGTCCGGTACGCCTTCGTAGCTGATGCTCTTGAAGATCGGATCGGGCGTGACGCGATATTCGATCAGCGCCCGGTCACGGTGGCCGCCCAGCGAGTACAGGCCCGAGAGAATGTTGGAGATCTGCTGCTCTATTTCCTCAAGGCTGATGATTCGGCCGGACACCGTTCGGTAACGCCCTTCGAAACGGTCGGCGATCACCAGAATGCCGTCGCCCCCGGCGCCTTGTGCAGGTTTGATGACAAAATCCTGGCGACCGCCAATGATCGTCTCGAGCTTCTCGATCTGCTTTTCCGTTTCGATGATCCCGTACATCTCCGGGACGTGAATACCGGCCTCGATAGCCCGTTCCTTGGTGATGATCTTGTCATCGACAATCGGGTAGAGACTGCGCTTGTTGTACTTCAGCACGTAGTCCGCATTGCGCCGATTGATGCCCATGATGCCTTTGTCGCTCAGGCCCTTCCAGGTTCTCCATAGACCTAACATGGCTCAGTCCTTCAGAAAGGCTTTGAAGCGGAACAGTTCGGTCAGGCGATAGCCACGGTAGCGCCCCATGGCCAGCATGAAGCCCACCATGATCAGCAACACCGCCGGGAAGGTGAAGATGAAATAGGTCAGCTCCGGGATGCTCATCAGCATGAACGCCAGTGTGGCTGCAACCAGCGTACCTATCGCCACCTTGAAGGCATGGGTGCCGCCGCGCTCTTCCCAGGTAATCGACAGGCGTTCGATGGTCATGGTCAGGATCACCATGGGGAACAAGGCGATGGACAAACCACGCTCAAGGCCCAGCTTGTGGCTGAGCAAGCTGATGATTGCAATCAGCACCACGACGAAGGTCAGCACCACGGAGAGGCGTGGAAGCATCTGTAGCTTGAGATGTTCAAGATAAGAGCGTAGCGACAAGCCCAGCGCGGTAATCAGGGTGAACAGAACAATACCGAAGCCCAGTTGGGTTTCGCGGAAGGCCAGGGCGATCAGCACCGGGGTGAAGGTGCCTAGGGTCTGCAGGCCGCCCAGGTTGCGCAGAATCAGGATCACCAGTACGCCGATGGGGATCATGATCATGATCTGATAGGTTTGCTGGGTTTGCAGCGGCAGCCCATACAGCGAGTATTCGAGGAAGCCGGCGTCGGTCTGCTCATCCGTGAGCTTGGCCAGGCGGATGGCGTTGATCTCACTGTTGTTGAGGGTGAAGGTCACATGCGGTTGTTTACCGCCTTCGACATTGACCAGCGGATCGTCGCCGACCCACCAGATCAACCGATCGCTTGGCAGGCCTTGTTCGCCCGTGACCGGGTTGAAGTACAACCACTGGCTGCCGTTGTAGCTGCGCAGCCACAGCTCCGGCGACTGGGTGATATCGGCAGTCAGGCGAATGGCATTGACACGTTCCATCGGGACATGGGCGACGGACAGCAGCAGATCGATGACCTTGGCCTTGTTGGGGATCGATCGGTCCCCCCCCAGCAACAGCCCGACATTGTCGTCAGTGGCATTGTTGACCCGCTTGATGGTTTCGCTGATGAACGTCTCGACATCCGCCGAATGTTGGCGAATGGGCGCCAGCAGCGCCTCGGCGGCAATTTTTTCCGGCCCTTCGATGGGAATGCTGTCACGGAAGATTGGCCCTTTTTCTTCGGGCTTTTCCACACCGTAGCGTTTGGTCAGGACCAGGCGGTAATACAGCGTCTGGTTGCCGTTGGCCCTGCGGGCCGACCAGGTGACCTTACGATTGCCGTCAATGCGGTTGATGCTCACCCCGTAGTTGTTGGAGATGAAGCTTTCATTGAGGCTAACATAGTCCTGATTCAGCGGCGGGACGAACATCTGGACCTTGACCGGCTCCCGGGGGTTGGCTTGAAACTCGACTTTGGCATCGATATTCCACAGGTCATCGGTTTCGTCTTCAGTGACCGGAATGCCCAGTATGAAGATTTGATAGGCCGTAATCAGAACGCCCAGGGCCACCAGGGTGGTGATCAGGATTTTCAGATGCAGGGTAAGAGAGCGCATGGGGCTGTTTACTCGCCAGAGGGTGCGTCAGGTGCGCAGCTGGGTTTGCCGGCTGCGTATTTAAGGCTGGGATCGACCAGGGCTTCAAACTGTTTGAGGGCTTCGGAGCCTATCAGCAACGGATATTGAAAGGCGCTGCGGTCAGTCAGGTTTACCTCGATCGTGCGTTGTGCCTGTCCCAGGCAGAGTTGCAGTTCAATGACAGGGCGGGCGGTGTAGGACTTGTTTTCCTCGGGATCAATATCGCCAGCGCGTCGCTTGATCTTGCTGATACGCGACAGTGGCCGCTCGATGACTGAATCCTTGGCGCCCTTGAGGCCCAGGCGGAAACGAACCCAGGTTTCGCCCTCGTGACTGAAACGTTGAATGTCATGGGCACTGAGGGATGACGTTTTGGCCCCTGTGTCGAGTTTGGCTGCCAATTGTTCATTGAAGTCGGCAAGCAGGGCGTACTCGTTCAAACCATAGATGGTTTTTTCAAGGGCAAAGCTTTGGCTGGCAAAGCAAAACAGTAGGCAGAAGGCGATCGAAAACGTGCGTCTCATAGGTCCAGTAACTGCTGTCGGCGGCGGGGTCAAAGGTGACTGGCGGCGTGGCGGAAGCCTATGGGTGCCAGCGAGTTCAGAAGGATGGGCTGATTCGTGGCGCTCAGGTTAGCGCTTGGGCGGAAGATTCTAACACGCAGATTTTGTGACTGCGATTGCCTCGCCGTTGCGTGAGCGCGAGCCTGAAAGGTTGACGAAGGTAGCATGGCTTTTCTCGCTGGTGTCGACAATATTGTCTCATCGAGCGCGTGATCTGCCCTGATTTGGGCTAGCATTGCGCGCAACAGATTCAAGGTGTCGACAATGTTGGATATTGAGTACGCTGCACAGGCCAAGGGTGAGGACGGGGAAACCCTGTCCGAACAAGTATTTCGCAGCATTCAGGCGGCAATTGTCAGGGGAGAGATTGCTCCGGGGAGCAAGATTTCCGAGCCGGAGCTTGCGCGAGTGTATGGCATCAGCCGAGGGCCGCTCCGCGAAGCCATCCACCGCCTTGAGGGACAGCGGCTTTTGGTAAGAGTTCCCCATGTGGGGGCAAGAGTTGTGTCCTTGGGCCAAAACGAGCTGATCGAGCTGTACGAGATTCGTGAATCACTGGAAGGCATGGCCTGTCGTTTGGCGGCAGAGCGCATGACCCAAGCGGACGTCGACGAGTTGCGGCGGGTTCTGGAAACCCACGAGCGTGACGAAGCGTTCCAGGCCGGGCGTGGCTATTACCAGCAGGAGGGCGATTTTGATTTCCATTACCGGATTATCCAGGGCAGTGGCAATCAGACGCTGGCCAAGCTGCTGTGCGACGAGTTGTATCAACTGGTACGGATGTACCGCATTCAGTTTTCCAGTACACCGAACCGGCCCCGCCAGGCCTTCAGCGAGCATCACCGTATTCTCGATGCCATCGCCGAGCGAGACGGCGAGCTGGCCGAATTATTGATGCGCCGGCATATCGCCGCCTCGCGTCGCAATGCCGAACAATACTTTCAGGACAATCAGCAAAGAGGTGAGTCATGAGCCAAAGTACTCCGGGCCAGCGTTTTCGTGATGCGGTGGCTGCCGAGCATCCGCTGCAGGTGGTCGGTGCCATCAATGCCAACCATGCGCTGCTGGCCAAGCGCGCCGGCTTCAAGGCGATCTATCTGTCGGGCGGCGGTGTAGCGGCCGGTTCTCTTGGGCTGCCGGATCTGGGCATTACCGGGCTGGATGATGTGTTGACCGACGTACGGCGCATCACTGATGTCTGCGATTTGCCGCTACTGGTGGATGTCGACACCGGGTTTGGCGCCTCGGCCTTCAACGTGGCGCGCACAGTCAAGTCGATGATCAAGTTCGGCGCGGCGGCCATTCATATCGAAGACCAGGTGGGTGCCAAGCGCTGCGGCCACCGTCCGAACAAGGAAATCGTTTCCCAGCAGGAAATGGTCGACCGCATCAAGGCGGCGGTCGATGCCCGCACCGACGACAGCTTCGTGATCATGGCGCGTACCGATGCGCTGGCGGTGGAAGGCTTGAACGCCGCACTGGACCGCGCCGCAGCCTGCGTGGAAGCGGGTGCCGACATGGTGTTTCCCGAGGCAATCACCGAATTGGCCATGTACCGCACATTCGCAGAGCGTGTAAAAGCGCCGATTCTGGCCAACATCACAGAATTTGGCGCCACGCCGTTGTACACCACCGAAGAGCTGGCCAGTGCCGCCGTGTCCCTGGTGCTCTATCCGCTGTCGGCGTTCCGGGCCATGAACAAGGCGGCCGAGAATGTGTACACGGCGATCCGTCGCGACGGCACGCAAAAGAATGTGATCGACACCATGCAGACGCGCATGGAGCTGTACGAGCGCATCAACTATCACGCCTTCGAGCAGAGTCTCGATGCGTTGTTCGTGCAGAAGAAGGGTTAAAACGAGCAAGGCTCCCAACCAGGAGCCGGCAAGGCAATTTTGCACTATCCAGAATAAATCCAAGAAGGAGAAAGCAATGGCTGACGCAAAAGTACTCACTGGCGCAGGACTGCGCGGACAAATCGCCGGGCAAACCGCCCTGTCCACCGTGGGTAAGGAGGGCGCCGGTCTGACCTATCGCGGTTATGACGTGCGTGACCTGGCCGAACATGCCTGTTTCGAGGAAGTGGCGTACCTGTTGTTCCATGGCGAGTTGCCGACCGCTGCACAGTTGGCCGCCTATCGCGAGCGGCTGCACCAGTGGCGCGACCTGCCCGATGTGCTGAAGGAAGTGCTCGAGCGCGCCCCGGCCAATGCGCACCCCATGGACGTGATCCGCACCGCCTGCTCGGTGCTGGGCATGCTGGAGCCGGAAACCGATTTTTCCCAGCAGCAGGACAAGGCGGACCGGCTGTTGGCCATGGGACCTTCGGTCATGGCTTACTGGTACCGCTTCAGCCACGGCGGCGTGCGCATCAACTGCACCAGTGACGAAGAAAGCCTTGGCGGGCATTTCCTGGCTCTACTGCATGGCCGCAAGCCGAGCGAGCTGGAGGTCAAGGTGATGAACGTCTCCTTGATTCTCTATGCCGAGCATGAGTTCAACGCCTCCACGTTTGCCGCGCGGGTGTGTGCCTCGACCCTGTCCGACATCTATTCCTGCGTCACCGGCGCCATCGGCACGCTGCGTGGCCCGCTGCACGGCGGTGCCAACGAGGCGGCGATGGAGATGATCGCCCGCTACAAGACGCCGGAAGAAGCCCGGGCCGGCACCCTGGCGCTGATCGAGCGCAAGGAAAAGATCATGGGCTTCGGCCATGCGATCTACAAAGACAGCGACCCGCGTAACGAAGTGATCAAGCAGTGGGCGAAAAAGCTGGCCGACACCGTGGGCGACACCGTGCTTTATCCGGTCTCGGTGGCCATCGACGAAACCATGTGGGGGCAGAAGAAGCTCTTTCCCAACGCGGACTTCTACCACGCCTCGGCTTATCACTTCATGGGCATTCCGACCCCGCTGTTCACGCCAATCTTTGTCTGCTCGCGCATGGCCGGTTGGTGCAGTCACGTCTTCGAGCAGCGCGCCAACAACCGCATCATCCGACCCAGCGCCGAGTACGTCGGCGTAGAGCTGCGCAAGGTCGTGCCGATCGATCAGCGCTGATTCGCCACGAGCGGGCCGGGTGCCGGTTCGCTCATTCCGCTTTATGAAACATCACCGTCGAGTCCAAGGCATGAACACCGAATACCGTAAATCCCTGCCGGGCACCCAGCTGGACTATTTCGATACCCGCGCGGCGGTCGAAGCTATCCAGCCCGGCGCCTACGAAAAACTGCCCTACACCTCCCGCGTATTGGCCGAACAGCTGGTGCGCCGTTGCGATCCGGCCATGCTGACCGATTCGCTGAAGCAGCTCATCGAGCGCCGGCAGGACCTGGACTTTCCCTGGTACCCGGCCCGTGTGGTGTGCCATGACATCCTCGGCCAGACCGCGCTGGTGGACCTTGCCGGTCTGCGCGATGCGATTGCCGAACAGGGTGGTGATCCGTCCAAGGTAAACCCCGTGGTGCCGACCCAGTTGATCGTCGATCATTCGCTGGCGGTGGAGCATGCCGGCTTCGATCCGGATGCATTCGAGAAGAATCGCGCCGTTGAAGAGCGTCGCAACGAGGACCGTTTCCACTTCATCGAGTGGACCAAGACTGCATTTAAAAACGTCGATGTGATCCCGGCCGGCAACGGAATCATGCACCAGATCAACCTCGAGAAAATGAGCCCGGTGATCCAGGCGCGCGGCGGCGTGGCCTTTCCCGACACCTGCGTCGGCACCGACTCGCACACCCCCCACGTCGATGCCCTGGGCGTGATTGCCATCGGCGTCGGCGGCCTGGAGGCCGAAACCGTGATGCTCGGCCGCGCCTCGATGATGCGCCTGCCCGATATCGTCGGTGTCAAGCTGACCGGCAAACGTCAGCCGGGCATCACTGCCACCGACATCGTCCTGGCGCTGACCGAGTTCCTGCGCCAGGAGCGCGTAGTGGGTGCCTGGGTCGAGTTCTTTGGCGAAGGTGCCGATAGTCTGTCGATCGGCGACCGTGCCACCATCTCCAACATGTGCCCTGAGTACGGTGCGACGGCGGCGATGTTTTACATCGATCAGCAGACCCTCGACTACCTCAAGCTGACTACGCCAAGACCACCGGCCTCTGGGCCGATGCGCTGAACACCGCCGAGTACGAGCGCGTGCTGTCGTTCGACCTGTCCAGCGTCGTGCGTAACATGGCCGGCCCGAGCAACCCGCACCGTCGCTTGCCGACCAGTGCGCTGCAGGAGCGCGGCATTGCGGACGAGGCCAAGCTGGCATCCGGCAAGGTTGAACAAAGCGAGGGCTTGATGCCCGATGGCGCTGTGATCATTGCGGCCATTACCAGTTGCACCAACACCTCCAACCCGCGCAACGTGGTCGCTGCCGGTCTGGTGGCGAAGAAGGCCAACGAACTGGGTCTGCTGCGCAAGCCCTGGGTCAAGACGTCCTTCGCTCCGGGTTCCAAGGTCGCCAAGTTGTATCTGGAAGAAGCGGGTCTGCTGTCAGAACTGGAAAAGCTCGGCTTTGGCATCGTCGGCTACGCCTGCACCACCTGCAACGGCATGTCAGGTGCGCTGGATCCGGTGATCCAGCAGGAAATAATCGACCGTGACCTGTACGCCACGGCCGTATTGTCCGGCAACCGCAACTTCGATGGCCGCATTCACCCCTATGCCAAGCAGGCCTTCCTTGCCTCGCCGCCGCTGGTGGTCGCCTACGCCATTGCCGGCACTGTGCGCTTTGATATCGAGCAGGACGTGCTCGGTCATGACGCCCAGGGCAATCCCGTCACCCTGAAGGACCTGTGGCCGAGCGACGAGGAAATCGACACCATCGTCGCTGCCTCGGTGAAGCCGGAGCAGTTCCATCAGGTCTATATCCCGATGTTTGACCTCGGCGCCGTGCAGGAGGCCGAAAGCCCGCTGTACGACTGGCGTCCGATGTCCACCTACATCCGCCGTCCGCCGTACTGGGAAGGTGCGCTGGCCGGTGAGCGCACTCTCAAGGGCATGCGCCCGCTGGCGATCCTGCCGGACAACATCACCACCGACCACCTGTCGCCGTCCAACGCCATCCTGCTGGACAGTGCCGCTGGCGAATACCTGGCAAAAATGGGCCTGCCGGAGGAGGACTTCAACTCTTACGCAACGCATCGGGGCGATCACCTGACGGCGCAGCGCGCCACGTTCGCCAACCCGCAACTGGTCAACGAAATGGCCGTAGTCGATGGACAGGTGAAGAAGGGTTCTCTGACCCGCGTCGAGCCGGAAGGCGTCGTCATGCGCATGTGGGAAGCCATCGAAACCTACATGAACCGCAAGCAGCCGCTGATCATCATCGCTGGCGCCGATTACGGGCAGGGCTCGTCCCGTGACTGGGCGGCCAAGGGCGTGCGCCTGGCCGGTGTTGAGGTCATCGTTGCCGAGGGCTTCGAGCGCATCCATCGCACCAATCTGGTGGGCATGGGCGTGCTGCCGCTGGAGTTCAAGCCAGGCACCGACCGCAAGACCCTCGGCATTGACGGCACCGAAACCTTCGACGTGCTGGGTGAGCGCACTCCGCGTGCCGAGCTGACGCTGGTCATCCGTCGTCGCAATGGCGAAACCGTCGAAGTACCGGTGACCTGCCGTCTGGACACTGCTGACGAAGTCTCCGTCTACGATGCGGGCGGTGTGCTGCAGCGCTTCGCCAAAGATTTCCTCGGCCAGGCCTGAACACACCGTAGGGTGGATGTCGCTTCTTACATCCACCGCGCCACTGCTCGGTGGTCCGCCACCCGGTGGATCGCCACCCGGTGGATCGATAAAGCGTGATCCACCCTACGCCTGCATTCCATTCCCGTTGCCGCCGTCTGGTGGCAACGCTTCATGAGGACCCGTGTTTATGGCTCATGCACCCCAGATCAAAATTCCCGCTACCTATATGCGTGGCGGCACCAGCAAGGGCGTGTTTTTCCGCCTGCAGGACCTCCCCGAACGCTGCCAGGTTCCAGGTGAGGCCCGCGACAAGCTGTTCCTGCGCGTGATTGGCGGCCCGGACCCCTATGCCGCCCACATTGATGGCATGGGCGGTGCTACCTCCAGCACCAGCAAATGCGTGATCCTGTCGAAGAGCAGCCAGCCCGACCATGACGTGGATTACCTCTATGGCCAGGTCTCCATCGACAAGGCCTTCGTCGACTGGAGCGGCAACTGCGGCAATCTTTCCACCGGCGCAGGCGCCTTCGCCATTCACGCCGGGCTGGTCGATTCCGCACGGATTCCCGAGAACGGCACCTGCGTGGTGCGTATCTGGCAGGCCAATATCCACAAGACCATCATCGCTCACGTGCCGGTCAGCAATGGCCAAGTGCAGGAAACCGGGGATTTCGAACTGGACGGCGTGACCTTTCCCGCAGCGGAAATCGTGCTGGAATTCCTCGACCCGTCCGATGACGGCGAGGAGGGCGGCTCGATGTTCCCCACCGGCAATCTGGTCGACGATCTGGAGGTGCCGGCTGATGTTGTAGAAGGCGGCACTCTCAAGGCGACCATGATCAGCGCCGGTATCCCCACCGTGTTTGTCAATGCCGAAGACATCGGTTACCAGGGCACAGAGTTGCGCGAGGACATTAACGGCAACCCCGAAGCGCTGGCGCGTCTTGAGGCTATCCGCGTCGCCGGTGCGTTGCGCATGGGGCTGATCAAGACGGCAGAAGAGGCGCTGACCCGCCAGCACACGCCGAAAGTTGCCTTCGTTGCCAAGCCGAAGACCTACGCGGCTTCCAGCGGCAAGACCATCGAGGCCGGCGAAGTGGACCTACTGGTCCGTGCGCTGTCGATGGGCAAACTGCACCACGCCATGATGGGCACCTGTGCGGTGGCCATCGGCACGGCGGCGGCAGTGCCGGGCACGCTGGTCAATCTGGCGGCCGGTGGCAGTGAGCGTGAGGCGGTACGCTTCGGACATCCCTCCGGCACCTTGCGCGTCGGCGCTGAGGCAAAGCAGATCGACGGTCAGTGGACAGTGACCAAGGCCATCATGAGTCGCAGCGCCCGGGTGTTGATGGAAGGTTGGGTGCGCGTGCCCGACGATACGTTCTAGCCGGTCTGCCACGGCCGGTTTCCTACACTGATCCTCATTACCGAGGGTCAGTGTCATGAGTGCCAACGTTGATCTGAATGATCGTCCCCAATACGACCAGGCTCTGCAGGACATCGCCGACTATGTTCTGGGCTACCGGGTTGAGTCGCATGAAGCCCTGAACACCGCACGTCACTGCCTGATGGACAGCCTGGGTTGTGCGGTGCTGGCGCTGCGTTTTCCCGAATGCACCAAGCTCTTGGGCCCCGTGGTCGAAGGCACCGTAGTGCCTAAGGGCGCGCGTGTGCCGGGGACCCGTTTTTGCCTGGACCCGGTCAAGGCCGCCTGGGATATTGGCTGCCTGATTCGCTGGCTGGATTACAACGACACCTGGCTGGCGGTGGAATGGGGACACCCCTCCGACAATCTGGGCGCGATCCTTGCCGTAGCCGATCATCTCTCGCAGCTTGCGGTCTCCCAAGGCGATACGCCACTGCCGCTGCGTGTCGTGCTCGAGTCGATGATCATGGCCCATGAGATCCAGGGTGTGCTGGCCCTGGAAAACGCCTTCAATCGTGTCGGTCTTGATCACGTGCTGCTGGTCAAGGTCGCCTCCACCGCAGTGAGTGCCAAGCTGATGGGTGCGAGTCGCGAGCAGGTGTTATCCGCGCTGTCCCATACCTTTGTGGATGGCCAGGCGCTGCGCACCTATCGCCACGCGCCCAACGCCGGTTCGCGAAAATCCTGGGCGGCGGGCGATGCGTCCAGTCGCGGCGTGCGTTTGGCCGATATCGCCCTGCGTGGCGAAATGGGCATTCCCGGCGTGCTGACCACGCGCCAATGGGGCTTCTATGACGTGTCGTTCAGCCACACGAGCCAGGATCTGCAGGCCAAGGCGCAGAGCGAACGTGAGTTCAGGTTTTCCCGTGGCTACGGCAGTTACGTCATGGAGAACGTGCTGTTCAAGATCAGCTTTCCCGCCGAGTTCCATGCACAGACCGCATGCGAGGCGGCGGTGATACTGCATCCGCAGGTGCGGGGAAGGCTGCATGAGATCCATCGAATCATTATCACCACCCAGGAGTCGGCGATCCGCATCATTTCTAAGGTCGGCCCACTGACCAATCCCGCCGACCGCGACCATTGCCTGCAATACATGACCGCTGTGCCGCTGGTTTTTGGTCGCCTGGTTGCCGAGCATTACGAAGATGCATTTCATGCTGCGAATCCGATCATCGATGAGCTGCGTGCAAAGATGAGTGTGATCGAGCAGCCGCGATACAGCCGTGACTACCTGGACCCCGACAAGCGCTCCATTGCCAATGCCGTGCAGGTGTTCTTCCAGGATGGTTCGTGTACCGAAAGCGTAGAAGTGGAGTATCCGCTCGGTCACCGGCGGCGCCGTACCGAGGGCATCCCTTTGCTGGAAGAGAAATTCAAGACCAGCCTGGCCACACGTTTCGTCCCTCAGCGCTGCGCGCAAATCGTTGAGCTGTGCTCGGATCAAGCGCGGCTTGAAGCGATGCCGGTTAACCGGTTCATGGATTTATTCGTAAGCTGAACAAACCGGAGTGGCGTGACGCCTGGGCCACTCCCGCTGTGCAATGGATACGGCTTACTTGAGTCGACGCTCGACGCCGATCTCGACCAGAATCTTGGCGGAAATCTCTTCCACCGAGAAATGCGTGGAGTTGATGTGGGGGATGTTTTCGCGGCGGAACAGGTTTTCCACCTCACGTACTTCGAACTCGCATTGGGCGAAGCTGGCGTAACGGCTGTTGGGTTTGCGCTCGTTGCGAATGGCGGTCAGTCGGTCCGGATCGATGGTCAGGCCGAACAGTTTGCTTTTGTACTGTTTCAGGGCCGTCGGCAGTTGCAGGCGCTCCATGTCTTCTTCAGTCAGCGGGTAATTGGCGGCGCGGATGCCGTATTGCATGGCCATATAAAGGCAAGTCGGCGTCTTGCCGCAACGCGATACGCCGACCAGAATCAGATCGGCCTTGTCGTAGTAATGCGTGCGCGCACCGTCGTCATTGTCCAGGGCAAAGTTCACCGCCTCGATGCGCTCCATGTAATTGGCGGAGTGGCCAATGGAGTGCGACTTGCCCACCGAATAGGATGAGCTGGCGTTGAGTTCCTGCTCTAGCGGCGACAGGAAGCAGGAGAAGATGTCGATCATGAAACCGTCGGACTGCGCCAATATGTCGCGGATGCTCTGGTTCACGATGGTGTCAAAGATAATCGGGCGCATCCCGTCTTTTTCAGCGGCGGTATTGATTTGCTGTACCATGGCCCGCGCTTTTTCGGCACTGTCGATATAAGGCCGGGTCAGTTTTTGAAAGGTGATATTTTCAAATTGCGCGAGCAGGCTTTGCCCAAGCGTTTCGGCGGTGATGCCGGTTCCATCCGAGATGAAGAAAGCAGTTCGTTTCATTTGCGCCGAAGGCCTTAAGGTAGGAACGATTCTTGGCTATCATACCCGGGCTCTGTCCACGCCGGGTCGGTGGGCATTGTCACTTATTTCCCCGGGGCAGGCCACCATCGAGCGGAGCAGATCCGCATGAGCTTTTCCCATACAGCGTGGAGAGAATACCTTGGTTGAGTACGTAGTTTCCCTCGATAAGCTCGGCAATCACGACGTCGAGCGCGTAGGGGGCAAGAACGCCTCCCTGGGCGAGATGATCAGCAACCTCGCAGGTGCCGGCGTTTCCGTACCTGGTGGTTTTGCGACCACCGCCCAGGCCTATCGCGACTTCCTCGAGCAGAGCGGCCTGAACGATCAGATCCACGCGCTGCTCGATGTGCTCGATGTCGATGACGTGAATGCCCTGGCCAAAGCCGGTGCGCAGATTCGCCAATGGGTGATGGAGGCGGAGTTCCCGGAACAGCTGAACGCCGACATCCGCACTGCCTTCGCCGAAATGTCCCAGGGCAACCCGAACATGGCCGTCGCCGTGCGCTCCTCGGCCACTGCTGAAGACCTGCCGGATGCCTCGTTCGCCGGCCAGCAGGAAACCTTCCTCAACATCCGTGGCGTGGAAAACGTGATCCGTGCCGCCAAGGAAGTCTTCGCCTCCCTGTTCAACGACCGCGCCATTGCTTATCGCGTGCACCAAGGCTTCGACCACAAACTGGTCGCCCTGTCCGCTGGTGTGCAGCGCATGGTCCGCTCGGAAACCGCCACCGCTGGCGTCATGTTCACCTTGGACACCGAATCCGGTTTCCGCGACGTGGTGTTTATCACCGGAGCCTACGGCCTGGGCGAAACCGTCGTACAAGGCGCGGTCAACCCCGACGAATTCTATGTCCACAAGCAGACCCTGGAAGCGGGCCGTCCGGCCATCCTGCGTCGCAACCTGGGCAGCAAAGCAATCAAGATGGTCTATGGCGAAGAGGCCAAGGCCGGCAAGTCGGTGAAAACCGTAGAGGTCGAACGTGCCGATCGCGCCCGTTTCGCACTGACCGACGCAGAAGTAACCAACCTCGCCAAGCAGGCGCTGATCATCGAGAAACACTATGGCCGTCCGATGGACATCGAGTGGGCCAAGGACGGTGACGACGGCCAGCTGTACATCGTGCAGGCGCGCCCGGAAACCGTGAAGAGCCGCACCAGCGGCAACGTAATGGAACGTTACCTGCTGAAAGAGAAGGGCACCGTACTGGTTGAAGGTCGTGCCATTGGCCAGCGCATTGGCGCCGGCCCGGTCAGGATCATCAACGACGTCTCCGAAATGGACAAGGTTCAGCCCGGCGACGTCCTGGTCTCCGACATGACCGATCCGGACTGGGAGCCGGTCATGAAGCGCGCGAGCGCCATTGTCACCAACCGTGGCGGGCGGACCTGCCACGCGGCGATCATCGCGCGCGAGCTGGGTATTCCGGCTGTGGTCGGTTGCGGCAATGCCACCCAGGTACTCAAGGATGGCCAGGGTGTAACCGTATCCTGCGCCGAAGGCGATACCGGGTTCATCTTTGAAGGTGAACTGGGCTTCGATATCCGCAAGAACTCCGTCGATGCCATGCCCGACCTGCCGTTCAAGATCATGATGAACGTCGGCAACCCGGACCGTGCCTTCGACTTTGCCCAGCTGCCCAATGCCGGTGTCGGCCTGGCGCGCCTGGAGTTCATCATCAACCGCATGATCGGTGTGCACCCCAAGGCGCTGCTGAACTACGCCAGCCTGCCGCCGGAAATCAAGGACAGCGTGCAGAAACGCATCGCGGGTTATGACGATCCAGTCAATTTCTACGTCGAGAAGCTGGTCGAGGGCGTCAGCACCCTGGCTGCCGCGTTCTGGCCGAAGAAAGTCATCGTGCGCCTGTCGGACTTCAAGTCCAACGAGTACGCAAACCTGATCGGCGGCAAGCTCTACGAGCCGGAAGAAGAAAACCCGATGCTCGGTTTCCGCGGTGCGTCGCGTTACATCAGCGAGTCCTTCCGCGATTGCTTCGAGCTGGAATGCCGCGCCATGAAAAAGGTGCGCGACGTCATGGGTCTGACCAACGTCGAGCTGATGGTGCCGTTCGTGCGTACCTTGGGCGAAGCCTCCCAGGTGGTTGATTTGCTTGCCCAGTACGGGCTCAAGCGCGGCGAGAACGGCCTGCGCGTGATCATGATGTGCGAGCTGCCTTCCAACGCCCTGTTGGCTGACGAGTTCCTGGAGTTCTTCGACGGTTTCTCCATCGGCTCCAATGACATGACCCAGCTAGCCCTGGGCCTGGACCGTGACTCGGGCATCATTGCCCACCTGTTCGACGAGCGTAACCCGGCGGTCAAGAAGCTGCTG
The DNA here is from genome assembly GCA_964410065.1 of uncultured Pseudomonas sp. Lineage (GTDB taxonomy): Bacteria > Pseudomonadota > Gammaproteobacteria > Pseudomonadales > Pseudomonadaceae > Serpens. The sequence continues at coordinate 18,557 of CAYPFO010000006.1, read as the reverse complement.
TCCAGCGCCATTCAGGCCTGCAACAAGGCCGGCAAGTACATCGGTATTTGCGGCCAGGGCCCCTCGGATCATCCGGATCTGGCCAAGTGGCTGATGGAACAAGGCATCGAAAGCGTGTCGCTGAATCCCGATTCGGTCCTCGATACCTGGTTCTTCCTGGCGGAAGGTCAAGTCTGAGTCTATCGACCATACTGGCAAGGCGGGTGTTTCTACCCGCCTTTTTTTATGTTCAAGAAAATCAAACATGCAAAGTAGCAGCCGGCTTTTTCCTGTTGTCCTGCTCAGCGCCGAGCTTTGCGGCGATCTGAGTGAAGATGTTTATTTGCTAAAACCCCGCAACAGTCCCGACGAAACGGTCGAATTGGCCGTGACTCGGCTGGGCCGGGCGCACGAGCCGGGTAGGCGGGGCGTTCCGGTTGTCTTGTTGCACGGCAGCTTCTCCAACCGACGCTTCTGGTTTTCGCCGCGAGGAATCGGCTTTGGTGCCTTCCTGGCGCGTGCCGGGTTCGATGTGTGGATACCCGAAATGCGCGGACATGGCCTGTCACCGCGCAATCGGGGTTACTCACGTAACCGGGTGGCGGACTATGCCCGTTACGACCTGCCGGCCATTGCGGCGTTCATTCATGAGCAGTGTGGTCAGGCGCCTCACTGGATGGGGCATTCGCTTGGGGGCGTGGTACTGGCAGCCGCGTTTGGCGGTCACTACCTGACCGATCGTGAAGCGGCGTCGATTGCGCTGTTTGGCAGTCAGGTCAGCCAGGTCTACTGGCCGCTGAAATTTCCGCCGCTGGAACTGGCCGCGCATGCGTTACTCAGTTGCTTCAAGCATCTGTCGGGCCATCGCCTGAAGCGCGGGCCGGAAGATGAGCCCGTTGCTGTAGTCAGGGAAACCCTGCGCTGGCATGGATTGTTTGGGCGTTTTGGGAACGCGCAAAGCAACTGGTGGGCTGGGCTGGCTGACGTCCAGATTCCGGTCCTGGCGGTTGCTGCGGAAGGGGATCGGCAGGATTCACCCAAAGCCTGCCAAAAGCTCCTCCAGCAGTTTGGCTCGGCGCAGCGGGAGTTCCTGTGCCTGGGACCCAAGAGCGGATTCAGTAATCCCTTCGGGCATATCGAGATGCTGGTCAGCAAGTCGGCGCAGCGTGAAGTTTGGCCGTTGCTGCTCGGCTGGCTGCAAGAGCAGCAGCTGGTGGCGCCGCAGACGGCACCCTCGGTTACGGGCGAAGCCCTGTGCTAAAGGCATTGCTGCAGATAAGATGGCACGTCTGACGGCGGTTTCGCTCATCCAAAACAATCCAGAAGGAGCTACCTCACATGCAATACATCACCCCTGATCTGTGCGATGCCTACCCGGACCTGGTGCAGGCCGTCGAGCCGATGTTCGCCAACTTCGGCGGGCGCGATTCCTTTGGTGGCCAGATCGTCACCATCAAGTGCCACGAGGACAACTCGCGGGTCAAGGAGCAGGTTGATCAGCCAGGCGAGGGCAAGGTGCTGGTAGTCGATGGCGGTGGTTCGCTGCGTCGGGCACTGCTCGGTGACATGCTGGCCGAGAAGGCCGCCAAAAATGGCTGGGAAGGTATCGTGGTGTATGGCTGTGTGCGTGATGTGGACATTCTTGCGCAAATCGATCTGGGCGTGCAGGCGTTGGCCAGTCATCCGATGAAAACCGACAAGCGCGGGATTGGTGACCTCAATGTGGTGGTGACATTTGCTGGTGTGACCTTCCACCCCGGACATTATGTGTATGCCGACAATAACGGCATCATTGTTTCTCCGCAGCCGTTGAGCATGCCGGGTTAATACAATCTGTTGCGCTGATGCAGGTAACCAACGTGGTTGAGAGTGGGCTGCTGCATGCCTTCGTGATGGATGGACGAGGCGGTGCGCGAGGTCTGGCGCCCCGGAATCTTGAAGGGCTTTGCCTAAAAGATGGGGAAAGCCTCTGGTTACATTGGGATCGCGGCCATGTTCAGGCGCAACGGTGGTTGCGCACAGCCAGCGGGCTTTCCGCCTTCAGTTGCGATCTGTTGCTTGAAGAAGCAACCCGCCCCCGCGTGCTGACGCTGGACAACGAGCAATTGCTGTTGTTTCTGCGCGGCGTCAATTTCAACCCCGGTGCAGAACCGGAGGATATGGTGTCGGCGCGTTTTTTTGCCGATGGTCGCCGGCTCGTTTCGCTGCGCCTGCGCCCCTTGCATGCAACCGATGAGATGATTGCTGCCTGGGCACGCCACGAGGGACCGAAAACGCCGTCCGAAGCCTTGCTGTACTTGGCTGAAAACATGACCGAGAAGCTTGAGGCGCCGCTGATTCAACTGGCCGAGCAGCTCGACGAACTGGAAGAGCGTGCCGAGGCCGATGAGCGCCATCTACCTGAGCATGGAGCACTCTTGCAGATTCGTCGCAGGGCCGCTGCCTTGCGCCGGTTTTTGACCCCCCAGCGCGACCTGTTCGCCACCCTGTCGCGCAGTCGCCTGTCCTGGTTCGTGGCAGACGATACCGATTACTGGAATGAGCTCAACAATCGTCTGATCCGGTATCTGGAAGAGCTCGAATCGATCCGCGAACGAGTGGCCTTGCTGCTGGAAGCGGAACAGCAACGTCGCAGCGAGCATGTGGGGAGAACCCTCTACCGCCTGGCCATCGTGACCGGCTTGTTCCTGCCGCTGAGTTTTTTGGCCGGCTTGCTGGGCGTCAATGTCGGTGGTATGCCGGGTACCGATAGCCCTTATGGATTTCTGCTGGTGTGCCTGTTGATGGCGCTGGTGCTGGCCGCTGAATGGTGGTGGTTCCGACGCTTGCGCTGGTTGTGATGTGACTTGCCCATTTTTCGCCACGTCTAGCCGACAGGCAACCCGAGGTCCCCATGCAAGATCCGTTTGAAGAATCCCTGCGCAACATGCTCAAATCGGCGTCGGCATCCCACGATGATGGGGTGACCCTGGGGCGCGTTTTGAAAACCGCCAATCGCCAGGTCGGAGCCGGTGATCTTTTTTCTCTGGTGGGAAACTGGTTCGAGGCGTTCATGATTGCTCTGAACAACGGTTCGGGGCATCTCAAGCCAACCTCTAGAAAACATTCTGCATCCGCTCGTTTTGCTGAAAAAAAGGCTGACTGAATAATGGAATTCGATCCCTGGACCCAAAGCCTCGTCAACGCCATGAGCACCATGTGGGGCTCCGTGGCTGCGTTCATCCCGCGGATGTTCGGCGCACTGGTCGTGGTCCTGCTTGGTTTCGTAGTGGCCAAGCTGCTTGATACGCTCTTGTCGAAACTGCTGGCCAAGATCGGCCTCGACCGGTTGATGGCCGGCACCGGCATGAACAAGATGATGTCCCGCGTAGGCATCCGGGTTCCGGTGTCGACGTTGATTGGCAAGATCGTCTATTGGTTCGTGTTGCTGGTGTTCCTGGTCTCGGCAGCCGAGTCGCTGGGGCTGCAGCGGGTGTCCGCGACCCTCGACGTGTTCGCCCTGTATCTGCCCAAGGTGTTTGGCGCCGCGCTGGTTTTGCTCGCCGGGGTGTTGCTTGCCCAACTGGCCAGCAGCCTGGTGCGTGGCGCCGCGGAAGGTGTCGGCCTGGAATATGCCAACACCCTGGGCCGTGTGGCGCAGGCCATGGTGATCATCATCAGTATCTCCGTGGCCATTGGCCAACTGGAGGTCAAGACCGATCTGCTCAACAACATCATCGCCATCGTGCTGATCACGGTCGGGCTTGCGGTGGCGCTGGCGCTGGGCTTGGGCAGTCGGGACATCGCCGGGCAGATCATTGCCGGGATCTACGTACGGGAACTGTATGAGGTCGGGCAGGATGTCGTGGTTGCCGAGGTCAAGGGGCAAATCGAAGAAATCGGCACGGTGAAAACCGTTTTGCTTACCGACGAGGGTGAGTTGGTGTCGATTGCCAATCGAATGATGCTTGAGCATCGGGTCAGCAGCCGCTAAGGCTGCAATCCTGTTACTGTATGCACCGATTTGCCCGACCCTAAGGGCTGATGCGGATTCGACCCGACCTCCCGACAGACTTGTTTTGAATAAAGCCCATCCCCCCAGCCAGCGCTACAATCCTCGCGATCTTTCCGATGAGGAGTTGGTCGCGCGCGCCCATTTGGAGTTGTTCCACGTAACGCGGGCGTACGAGGAGTTGATGCGCCGTTATCAGCGCACCCTGTTCAATGTCTGTGCCCGTTACCTGGGTAATGACAGGGATGCGGATGATGTGTGCCAGGAAGTCATGCTCAAGGTTTTGTATGGCTTGAAGAACTTCGAAGGCAAGTCGAAGTTCAAAACTTGGCTGTACAGCATTACCTACAACGAATGCATTACCCAGTATCGCAAGGAACGTCGCAAGCGCAGGCTGCTCGACGCTCTGAGTCTGGATCCTCAGGAAGAAGCCGCGGAAGAGAAAACCGCCACGGTTCAAGATACCGGGGGACTGGATCGCTGGCTGGTGCACGTCAATCCGATCGACCGAGAAATACTGGTGCTGCGCTTTGTCGCCGAACTCGAATTTCAGGAAATTGCCGACATCATGCACATGGGCTTGAGTGCCACCAAGATGCGCTACAAGCGCGCCTTGGACCGAATGCGGGAAAAATTTTCCGGCGCGCTGGAAACTTTGTAGCGGCAACCCCCCTCTATGGTTCAGGCTCCTCGAACTTTTAAATCACAAGTTCATTATCAGGAGCGTACATACCACATCAGATGGGGATATAAGGATGAAGCTCAAGAACACCTTAGGTGTTGCCATTGGCTCCCTGCTTGCCGCGACTTCTTTGCAGACGCTGGCCCAAGGTCAAGGTGCTGTTGAGGTGGAAGCTTTCGGTAAACAATATTACCCGGATAGCCGACGTGATATTGAAAGCTCAGGTGAGCTCTACGGCGCAGGTATCAGCACCTTTCTCACCGATGATGTTTCTCTGGGCTTGTCCTATGGCGAATATCATGATCTTTCCTCAGACGATCCCGTCGCCGCCGATGACGGGCACAAAAACATCAAAGGTAGCTTGGCGTCTCTCGATGCCGTCTATCACTTCGGTGAGCCAGGGGTAGGGCTGCGCCCGTACCTGTCCGCCGGGGTGGCGCACCAGAGCATCGGCCAGGCTGACCGCAGTGGACGCGACAGCAGCACCTTTGCCAATGTCGGCGCAGGGGTGAAATATTATTTCACCGAGATGTTCTTCGCCCGCGCTGGTGTCGATGGCATGCATAACATCGACCGTGGCGACAGCGAGTGGATGGCCGGTGTCGGTGTCGGTCTGAACTTTGGCGGAACCCAGCGTGAGGTAGCGGCGGCACCGGAGCCGATGCCAGAGCCGATGCCACAGGAAGAGCCAGTACCTGACGTGGTAAGTGTCGAGCTGGACGTCAAGTTCGACTTCGATAAGGACGTCGTAAGGCCTGACAGTTACGCCGATATTCAGAACCTTGCGGATTTCATGAGCCAGTTCCCGGATACCCGGACCACGGTTGAAGGCCATACCGACTCTGTGGGCACCGATGCCTATAACCTCGACCTGTCCGAGCGGCGCGCCAACTCTGTGCGCAAGGTATTGGTTGATGATTACGGTGTCGGCAGCAACCGCGTGGACTCCGTCGGCTACGGCGAAACCCGACCGGTGGCCGACAACGCGACCGAGGAAGGTCGTGCGATCAACCGTCGAGTGGAAGCGCACGTAGAAGCTGAAGCTCAATAAGCTGCTTCATGATGACCAAGAAAAAACCGGCTTCGGCCGGTTTTTTCGTTTAGGCGGACTGCGACAGATCCAACACGGCGGCCAGCGCTGCTACTTCGCCAATGACCAGGATCGATGGGCTTTTCAATTGAAAGTCCGTAGCTGCTTGTTGCATGGTCGATAGAGTGCTGCGGCAGTGGCGCTGATGCGGCAGGGAAGCGTTTTCGATCAGGGCCACTGGCATGTTGCTGCGCATGCCGCCGGCCAGCAGGCCGTCACGTACTTCTGTCAGCTTGGCCACGCCCATGTATACCACCAGTGTGGTGCCGCCTTTCGCCAGTGCAGCCCAGTTCAGTGTGCTGTCATCTTGAGTGTGGGCCGTCACCAAGGTCACGCCGCGGGCGACACCGCGTAGGGTCAATGGAATACCGCACGCCGTGGCCCCGGACAAGCCGGCGGTAATGCCATTGACGATCTCAACTGGGATACCGCGAGCGGTCAGCCAGTCGGCCTCCTCGCTGCCACGACCGAAGATGCACGGATCGCCGCCCTTCAGGCGCACCACGCACTTGCCCTGCCGGGCGTAGCGCAGCATCAGTCGATGGATGAACGCCTGCGGCGTGGAGCGGCAACCGCCGCGCTTGCCCGCCGGGATCACCCGGGCACTGGGACAATGTTCCAGGACCGCCGGGTTGACCAGATCATCGATCAACACGATCTCAGCTTGCCGCAACGCTTTCACCGCCTTGAGCGTCAGCAATTCCGGATCGCCGGGACCCGCGCCTACCAGCCAGACTTTTGCATTCATGATCTCTCCTTGGGGCGTATATCTGAGTTCAAACCGCCAGTTGCCGGCTTGCCAGCAAGCGCCGGATCTCGGGCACGCAGGAGCCGCAGCTGGTGCCGCATTTAAGCTCATGTTGCAGGCCGTTTAGATCGAGCCCCCTGGCAATACCGGCGCAAACCGTGTTCTCGCTGACATTCAGGCAATTGCACAGGATCTTGCTGGGTTTGGTGTCGCCGCCGGGTTGCGCTGAGAGCGGGGCCAGCAGCCAGCGACGCAGCTCGGTGTCAATCCGGCCTACATTCCAGAGGTTTTGCAGCCAGTCGCGGGCAAGGGTTTCGCCCGCCAGGCGCAGGGCAACGATGCGCCCGTTCTCAATATGCAGACGCTTGCCCACCGTCCGCTGGGAGTCGTCGTAGGCCAGTACTGCTTCTTTATCCAGACCAAGCAGAATGTCGAGCCGCGCCAGCCAGTCGGCATCCGGCGCCTGGGGGCGAGCGGCCTTGACCAACAAGGCTGTGCGTTCACGACCGGCCAGGCTCAGGTTGGCATAGGCGAAATCCTCGAGCAGCGGGCGTAGCTGGTCGATACGGCGTTGCGCATTGCCTTCGACCAAGACGAACAACTGCCAGGGCAGCTCCACTTTTTCTACGTCCACGGCACTGATTTTCAGCTCCGGCTGTTTGGACAGCGGGTCGAATGCCGGCTGGGTCAGCACATTGCTTCCCAGGCCTTTGAGAAAGCGATCACCCCAATGCATCGGCAGCCACGCCTGACCAGGGCGCAGTGCTTCGTCGGCGTGTACCGGCAGGATCAGACTGCCGCGCCGACTGCGCAGCCGCACCAGATCGCCGCCTTGGAGGCGTCGGCGACGCAAATCATCAGGATGCAAGCCGAGTACCGCCTCCGGTGCGTGGCCAAACAGCCGGGCGGCGGTGCCGGTACGGCTCATGCCGTGCCACTGATCACGCAGGCGACCCGTATTGAGGAGCAGCGGATAGTGGGCGTCGCGTTGTTCTTTAGGAGCACGGTAAGGCTCGGCGATAAAGCGCGCGCGACCATCAGCGGTGGGAAAACGTCCGTCGAGGTACAGACGCGGAGTGCCCTGATGGGCGCCAGACGGAAATGGCCATTGCTGCGGGCCCAGCTGTTCCAACATGGCATGATCGAGGCCGGAATAGTCCAAGTCGCGCCCTGCAGTCAGGCCCTTGTATTCCTCGAACAGCGCTTCGGCGCTGGTAAAGTCGAACAGGCTCGGCTGGCCGGGACTTAAGCGCTGCTCCAGGCGACGGGCGAAGTCGCAAGCGATGGCCCAGTCCGCGCGCGCTTCGCCGGGTGCTGCAACGGCGCGGCGTACCCGACTGATGCGCCGTTCCGAGTTGCTCACGGTGCCGTCTTTTTCACCCCAGCTGGCGGCGGGTAAAAGCAGATCGGCGTAGCGACAGGTTTCGGTCGTGGCGAAGGCGTCCTGCACCACCACGAAGGGACAACGACTCAGCGCCTCGTGGATTTTTTGCTGATCCGGCAATGACTGCGCCGGGTTGGTACAGGCGATCCACACGGCCTTGATACGCCCGTCGTGTACTGCGTCGAACAACTCCACAGCGGAAAGACCGCTGTTCGCCGGCAATTGCTCCACGCCCCAATAGGCCGCGACTTCGGCGCGGTGTTCAGCGTTGCTCGCTTCGCGATGACCGGGCAGCAGGTTGCTCAGGCTGCCGGTTTCACGGCCGCCCATGGCGTTTGGCTGACCGGTCAGGGAAAAGGGGCCGGCGCCTGGCTTGCCGATCTGGCCGGTGGCCAGGTGCAGGTTGATCAGCGCGCTGTTCTTGGCACTGCCGGCGCTGGATTGGTTCAGGCCCATGCACCAAAGGCTCAGGAACGTGGGTGCACTGCTAATCAGGCGAGCGCAGTGTTGCAGCTCTTCGAGGCTGATGCCGCATAGCCCGGCGACGCGGGCTGGCGAATAGTCACGCACCAGTTGCTTGAGCTCATCGAAGCCCTGGGTGTGCGCATCGATGTAGGCTCGGTCGATCCAGCCTTCCCACAGCAAGAGGTGCAGCAGCCCGTGGAACAATGCGACATCGGTACCGGGCAGGATGGCCAGGTGCAGGTCGGCCAGTTCGCAGGTGTCGGTGCGTCGCGGGTCGACCACGATGATGCGCATGTGTGGGCGTGCCGCTTTGGCGGCTTCCAGGCGGCGGAACAATACCGGGTGGGCGTAGGCCATGTTGCTGCCGACGATCAGCAGGCAGTCGCTTTGTTCGATGTCCTCGTAGGAGCAGGGCGGGGCGTCGGCACCCAGGCTGCGCTTGTAGCCCACCACTGCGCTGGACATGCACAGTCGCGAATTGCTGTCGATGTTGTTGGTGTGCACCAGGGCGCGGGCCAGTTTGTTGAAGGCGTAGTAGTCCTCGGTCAGCAACTGGCCGGAAATGTAGAAGGCCACGCTGTCCGGGCCATGCGCGGCGAGGGTATCGGCGAACACCGTGGCGGCGTGTTCCAGTGCGGTGTCCCAGTCCGTGCGGCTGCGCGCCAGCGCTTTGCCCAGACGCAGTTCGGGATACAGCGCGCGGGCCTCGATATCGCCGGTCAGGTGCAGGGTCGCTCCCTTGCTGCACAGCCGGCCGAAATTGGCTGGATGGGCGGGGTCGCCCTGTACGCCGAAGATATGCTCGTCGTCGTGTTCGATAAGCACGCCGCAGCCGACACCGCAGTAGCAACAGGTCGAAGCAGTGATTTGGTGCATGCGTTCGGCTCCTTGGTGGGCGGCCCGCCGTTACAGCCCCGAGCCGCGAATAAAAAAAAGTATCGCCAGCAAGCTGACGCCTACAGGGATTTTTTTGTGCACCCGGTTGCGGTGTTCAAGGACAGCCATACTCGTCCGTTCTCCACCTTGGCCGCATGCCGATGGGCGCAGCCCACATCCGGGGCCACGGCCTCGCCGCTGTCCAGCTCGATCTGCCAGTTGTGCAGCGGGCAGGACACGCGCTTGCCGAATACCAGCCCCTGGGACAACGGGCCACCCTTGTGTGGGCAGCGATCGTCGAGGGCGAAAACCTCATCGTGGGCGGTGCGGAAGAGGGCGATGTCGCCCTTGGGGCCGGCCACGATGCGCGAGCCAAGGCGGTTGATGTCGTCCAATGCGCAGATATCCAGCCAGCTCATGGGCTGACCTCCCCAAGGTGGGTAACGGGAATGGTTTCAAACTCCTTGCGCAGTGCCGGTGTGGCGATGCGCTGGCGCCACGGGTCTTCTTCGAAGGACAGGGCAAAGGCGAGGCGCGCGGCCAGGGCCTTGCGGTTCTCGGCATCCTCGAGCACCGCCTGTTTGATGTGGGCCATGCCGACCCGCTGCAGGTAGTGCACAGTGCGCTCCAGGTAGAAGGCTTCTTCGCGGTACAGCTGCAAGAACGCGGCGTTGTACTCGCGTACTTCCTCGGCGGTCTTGAGCTTGACGAAAAACTGAGCAACCTCGGTCTTGATGCCGCCATTGCCGCCGATGTACAGCTCCCAACCGGAGTCGACGCCGATAATGCCGACGTCCTTGATGCCGGCCTCGGAGCAGTTGCGTGGGCAGCCGGAGACCGCCAGCTTGACCTTGTGCGGCGACCACATGTTGAACAGGTCGTGCTCCAGGTCGATGCCCAGTTGCGTGGAGTTCTGCGTGCCGAAGCGGCAGAACTCGCTGCCGACACAGGTCTTCACCGTGCGGATGGATTTGCCGTAGGCGTGGCCGGAGGGCATGTCCAGCTCCTCCCAGATCTTCGGCAAATCGTCCTTCTTCACGCCCAGCAAATCGATGCGTTGGCCGCCGGTGACCTTGACCATCGGTACCTGGTATTTGTCTGCCACGTCGGCTATACGGCGCAGCTCGGCCGGACTGGTGACACCGCCCCACATGCGCGGCACCACGGAGTAGGTGCCGTCTTTCTGGATATTGGCGTGGGCGCGCTCATTGATCAGGCGTGACTGCGGGTCATCCTTGGCCTCCCCTGGCCAAGTCGAGATCAGGTAGTAATTCAGTGCCGGGCGGCAGGTGGCGCAGCCGTTGGGCGTGCTCCATTCCATGAAAGCCATGGCGTCGGCCAGGCGGGTCAGGTGGTGTTCGCGGATCGCCTTGCGGATCTGTCCGTGGTTGAGCTCGCTGCAACCGCAGATGGCTTTTTCGCTCTTGGGCTTCACATCGGCGGCGCCGCCCACGGTGCTGATCAGGATCTGTTCCACAAGACCGACGCACGATCCGCAGGAACTGGCGGCCTTGGTGTGCTTCTTCACCTCGTCCACCGAGAACAGACCGTTCTCCTGGATCGCCTTGACGATGGCACCTTTGCACACCCCGTTGCAGCCGCACACTTCGGCCGAATCGGGCAGGCTTGCGGCACTGTTCTGGCCTTGGTGACCCACATCGCCCAGACTGCTCTCGCCGAACATCAGGTGGTCGCGGATCTGGCCGATAGAGCTCCGCTCGCGCATCTGGCGGAAATACCAGCCGCCGTCTGCCGTGTCGCCATACAGGCAGGCGCCGACCAGGACGTCGTCCTTGATCACCAGTTTTTTGTACACGCCGCCGAGAGGGTCGGAGAGGGTGATGGTTTCGGTGCCTTCACCGCCCATGAAGTCGCCGGCCGAAAATAGGTCGATGCCGGTAACCTTGAGCTTGGTTGACGTGACCGAGCCCTTGTACAGGCCGATGCCGAACTGGGCCAGGTGGTTGGCGCAGACCTTGGCTTGCTCGAACAGCGGGGCCACCAGCCCGTAGGCGGTGCCACGGTGGTTGGCGCACTCGCCGACCGCGTAAATACGCGGGTCGTAGGTCTGCAGCGTGTCGCTGACCAAGATGCCGCGGTTACAGGGCAGGCCGGCGCTTTCCGCCAGTGTGGTATTGGGGCGAATGCCCGCAGCCATAACGACGAGATCGGCAGGTACCACATTGCCGTCCTTGAAGCGCACGGCGCAGACGCGGCCGTTGCCGTTGTCTTCCAGCTCGTCGGTGACGGTGTTCAAGCGAAAGCGGATGCCACGAGCTTCCAAGGCGCTCTGCAACAACTTGCCCGCCGTACGGTCAAGCTGACGCTCCAGCAACCAGTCGGCCAAGTGCACCACGGTAACGTCCATGCCCCGTTGCTTGAGGCCGTTGGCGGCTTCCAGGCCGAGCAGGCCGCCGCCAATTACCAAGGCGTGACGGTGGGTCTTGGCGGTGTCCATCATCGTGCGGGTGTCGGCGATGTCGCGGTAGCCGATCACCCCGTTCAAGGTGTGTCCCGGCACCGGCAGGATGAACGGGTTGGAGCCGGTGGCCAGCAGCAGGCGATCGTAATCAGCCTCGCTGCCGTCGTCGGCAATCACCGTGCGCCGGTGGCGATCAATTTTCACCGCCGTGCGGCCGAGCAGCAGGCGGATGTTGTGCTGTGCATACCAGTCGAGGTCGTTGAGGACGATTTCCTCGAAGGTCTGTTCGCCTGCCAAGACCGGCGATAGCAGGATGCGGTTGTAGTTGGGGTGCGGCTCGGCGCCGAATACGGTGATGTCGTACAGATCAGGGGCGAGCCTGATCAGCTCTTCCAGGGTGCGTACTCCGGCCATGCCGTTGCCCACCAAGACCAGCTTGAGTTTCTTCATCCTGCTTCTCCGTCACGGAGGCCAAAGCCAAAAACAAAAAAGGCGTCCCGCCGGTTACCCGGCGAGGACGCCTTTGTCCTGTTCCCGCTTCATCGGGAAGCGCTGGCTGTCGTCATTGAGGGCCGAGCGCGATGTCTGTTCAGTGCGGATAAAGCAGGTGTTGTGCCAAGTGGCCAAGCGGCCGAGATACCGGGGCTTTGAGGCACGTACGGGGTTCGGCAGGGCGCTTGAGCTGTGCAGTGATGGTGCGGACTGCTCGCAGTTGGTGCGCTCAGGTAAAACGGGGGAATGCTCTAGCACGCCAATCGCAGGATAGATGCCGTAGAGGGTTTGAGGCGCGAGCAGGCCGTTGGGACTTACTTGCCGGAAGCGTGCCGATACCCATCGCTATCGAATAGCTCAATGGGTATCGCTCCGCTCAACGCATCCTACGCGGCGCTGCCCGGCAGGCTCAGTGCGCCATGAAGCGGCGGAAGCCTTGCAGTTCGGTGCGGATCACCGGCAAGAGCTGCTGCACGACCTGCATCGGATTGGGTAACACATTGTCGTCGGCCTGGCTGGCCTGCAGCGCGGTGAAGTTGCCATTGGCGAAGGGCACCACGACCTTGTGGTGTTCATCGATGAAGGCCAGACGATCCCAGTCACCGGCAATCAGCGTACGGTTGGCCTTGGGTTCGAACAGGCTGTGGCCGATGCTGTAATCGCGACCCGGATTCTGCACGCCGAGCAGTGGCAGCAGGGTCGGCAACAGGTCGACATGGCTGGTGCGCAGGCTTTCTTCACGGGCTTCCCGACCGGGGACCCAGAGCACCATCGGTACGCGGATCTGCTCATCGGAGAAGGTGGAATTGTGGCCCCAGCGGCCGTGCTCCATGAATTCTTCGCCATGGTCGCCGGTGATCACGATCAGCGTGTCGTTCATCAGGTCCTTGGCCTTCAGGTGGTCGAGTACCCGGGCGATCTGGCCGTCCAAGTGATGCACGGCGTTCAGGTAGCGCTTGCGGATGCCTTCGATATCACGCTCAAGGTCCATGCTGGCGTAGCTGAAGTCCGGCAGGTAATCCGGTTCGATCACGGACTCCGGCGGGAAATTGTAATTGGCGTGGGGCGACTCGAAGAACATGAACGTCATGAACGGTTTGTTCGGGTCGCGCTGGTCGATGAAGTCCAACAGGTCGCCAATGTTCTTGCGATCGCGCTGCCAGGTGGGGGCGCTGTCGAACGCTTGCATCTGCTCCGGTGGGACGCGGACAAACAGGGTCTTGTCGAATTCCGGATAGGTGAACTTGGCGCTGGTGAACAGACGGATCTGATAGTCCTGTTGCTGCAGCACATCGATCACCGGGCTACCAATGCGCGCATTGAGCACCGGGAACCAGAGGTTGGCCGGCAGACCGTAGAACTGACTGAACAGCCCCATGCGTGTGCCGTTGCCGCCGGAAAAGTGGTTCTGATAGCGCAGCGCGTGTTCGGAGAAGGCCGTCGTTTGGGGCATGACATGGGCATTGAGGGTGTCGGCACGCCAGGACTCGGACACCAGCCAGACCAGGTTCAGTGGTTTTTCCGGCGGCTGGATGTGCAGAGGTGCCTGCGGGTAGGCCAACTGGCCCTTGAGGGTGGCGTTTTCGACTTCGAGGCTTTGTGGGCGGTCCAGCCCCAGCGTTTCATCCAGGAATCGGCTCATGGTCAGCGGCTGATAGAAGGGTACGCGTTGTGCCGTTTCCAGCAACGGGGTGTAGCCATAGAACTGGCTCACGGCATAACTGAATCGATCACCCAAGGTCATGATGAAGAACAGCGACAACACCCAGGTCATGCGCGGCAGGCGCAGGCGGGGAGCGAAACGGAGCACGGCGCTGGCCAGCAGGCGCAATACTGTCTGGCTGAGGAGAAAGCCGAAGCCAATCATGGCGAAGCCGAAATAGCTGGACTCCGAAGAGCCCAGCGCGGCGATACCACCTGGCGTGGTAATGATGTTCCAGACGAAGCCGTTTAGATGGAAGCCGTACAGGGTCCATAGCAGGCCATCGGTATAGACCAACAGCTGTACCAACGTTGTCATCAGGATCTGCACTGTGAATTGCCCGCCGCGGGGCAACCAGCGGCTCAGGCGGCCCAGCAACCACGAGGGGGCAAGGAACATCAGTGCGTAGGTGCCGATCAGTACGCACTGATAAAACATCAAGCCAGGCGTGGACGAGGCTTCGAAAAAAGTAGTCAGGTGTACTGCCAGCGCTAACCAGCTCAGCACCCAAAACAGGGTATCGGCACGCAGACGATAGGGGATGGGGCGATGCATGAGAATTCCTGTGTCTCGAGAGCCATGCTCCCGACAAGTTGGCAAGAGCGCTTTTTACGGCATTCAAAGGCAGGCAGGAGCGAGGCTCTGTGATCGAATGCTGATTGCGCTGAGGTGGCAGGTCAGAAACTCGCACGGCTTGCTTGACACAGGTGCACTGTTTCCTGTCTGCGTGGAGGGATAAATCGGCGGGGGAAGCGTTTTCTTGAGAGGAAAACGGGCCTGTTTTCAGCAGGCCCAGAACAGCGTGGCAATCACGCTGCCGGTCGCTGCTGGCGCTGATAGAGGAATTCCAGCACCGCGCTGCGGTAGCGGTGGTACTGGGTATCGTTGGCCAGTGCCAGACGGTTCCGCGGTCGCGCCAGCTCGACCGTGACGATGTCGCCGATTGTGGCGGCCGGGCCGTTGCTCATCATCACGATACGGTCGGAGAGCAGCACTGCCTCGTCAACGTCATGGGTCACCATCACCACCGTGCTGCGGGTGGCGGTAACGATGCGCAGCAGCTCATCCTGCAGGTGGGCGCGGGTCAGGGCGTCCAACGCGCCGAACGGCTCATCCATAAGCAGCACCTTGGGTTCCATGGCCAGTGCGCGGGCGATGCCGACGCGCTGTTTCATGCCGCCGGAGATCTCGCTGGGGTATTTGTGCAGGGCATGATCCAGGCCGACCATGTGCAACGCCGCTTCGGTGCGTGC